>CACZHT010000045.1 GCA_902781045.1 uncultured Bacteroidales bacterium
ATACGAGGCTGCGATGCGCTACAATAAAAAGCACGCTAATTTCAGTGATGAAATCAAGGCAAACAATAGAGAACTTTCGCAAGTTCTGCCAGTGGTACAGGGGAAAATAATGGACTTTAAACAAGCTGACAAGAACCGAAACAATCCAAATTTTGCTCATCCGCTTGGCGATATGCTCGGTTATCACGATAACTGCCAAACATGCACATTGAGTTACGAGCTACGCCGTAGAGGATTAATGTGGAAGCAATGCCAAGCCCGTATTTGGGGAAAAACGATGTAGGAGAATTCTACGACTTTTGCTACCAAAATGGGCTTAACTGGAAGCAACGATTCATAAATCCAGATGGAACGCCTGTTGTGTACACTCGTTCTGGCCATGGCATTGAAAATACGTATAACGGGAAATTGGGATTCATAGAAAGCACAACACAAGCACAAGGTCGGTATGAAGTCTATTGTGATTGGAAACGAGGAGGGGCGCATGTATTCATAGTGGAAAGACAGAAAAATGGTAACCTTGTTTGGCTTGACCCTCAAAGCGGAGAGTATGGAGCTCCGATAGTGCGTTTTATTGAAAACGCAAGACACTACAATATAGAGGTCTTGCGCATTGATGACAAATTGGTGAATCCAAAATTTGCTGGTAGGCTCTTAAAGTCTGGAATATAAATCAAACACCGCGTTACCATGTAGGTATTCTACTAAGGAGTCTTTAAGAATTAGACATTTTGGAAGTCCAGTTGGGAGAGAGTTGCCATTTTCGTCAATCGCTCCGATACCAAATACTTCTCGCCCATCTATACAACCAACGTATTGAATATCATTACAAGCATGTTTTTGGGCTTCAATCTTGATTATTTCGGGTATCTTATCCATAAGCAATCACTTTATGCGGTTTTTATTCTTTTCGGCAGCGAAGTTACTAAATTATTTTGAATCGGCAAAATCGGGGCTGGCCGCAACGATGCCGCCAGCCCCGCGTCAGTCAGATTTGTATAATCCAGGCTGCGCTCTTCATGCAAGCATGACTGCGCTCGCTGGCACTAGATTTCCTCGCGGTCAATCCATTGGCAGACCTTGTAGAGGTCGTAGGACACGTTGGGGTTGTCGTGCCACACCCGCAGGCACTGGCGGTAGTGGTCAAGCAGCGTGTCGCGGTTGTAGTCGAACGCCGCGCCGATGGCGGTGGTGAACGGCATCAGCACGAAGCTGAACAGGTTGGCGGTCTTGTCCATGCCCGTGAGCTCGGCATCGAGGCGGGTGATCACTTTGTCGACCAGCGCGTCAAACTCGCCGCGGGTCAACGTCTTTGTTCCGATATCTCGTTCCATTGTCATTGTTGTTTAGGGGTTAGTGAATTGCGGTTGCGCTTGCGGTAGACCATGACGCGGGCGATGTCCTCATGATACAATTGGGGACGGTTCTGAATTGTATCATTTTCTGCATCTTGGTGCCAAGTTATGTCACATGACTCATTGACTGGATTTCAAAAACAAACGGAGAACATGAGAATCTCATCTCTCGTTTCTCTATTCGAACTAAAAAATCAATTCGCGTGTGTGGCATTGAGATTTTTTACATGAATTTGGCTTCGCCTCAGCAAAAAAACGAGCTATTTGCGTTCGGTTTGCGCAAATTTTCTGTACCTTTGCGCAACCAATAGAGAATAATTATGGAGCAAATTGAACGAATTAAACTGATGGAGCAGCACCTGGACAAAGCTGCACAGGCCGTCAAGGCGCTGAGTGATGCACTGGACCTCTATAGCGAGGCGGTTGAGTCGATTGAGGCCATCGATGACTATCTGGCCAGCGATGAGTGGGAACAAGACTTCAATGACAGTGAGGCGGGCCGACTGCCCAAAGACCTCAAGTGTGGTGTGCTGAGCGAGGACGGCATCTGGGACGTGGTGGACACCAGCCGCGAACTCAACTGCCAGATGCTCGAACTGGTTGCCACCATGTTGCGCCACGACTAAACAACATTAAAGCTCGGATGGAAAAGCAGTGTATTCCATCCGAGCTTTCTAAGTCTTCAGAGAACTCCGAGTGTCGTTTACAGCAGTTCGACCGAACGCTTGAGGAAGCGGTCGAGCGCTTCGCCCTTGAGCAGGCCGTTGCCCAGCAGAGCAATGTCGATGAGTTGCTTGACGCGTTGTTGTCCGGCTGCATAGTCACTGATGACGGCAGTCTTCTGCTCGCGCAGCTCGCCGGCTTTCTTCTCGTTGTCGGCGAGATCCTGTTTCTTGTCGTCGGGCACACCCTTACCGTCCTTGTCCAGATCGCGAAGGGCCTTGATGACATTGTTGGTGGCGTTGAGGTCGTCGTTCAGCGGCTTCAGCTGTACCTCGGTGGCTGCCACGGCGTCGTCAATGAGTTTCTTGACCAATGGGTGCGACACGTTCAATGTCAGGTTGTAGTAGTCGGGCATCTCGCCATAGAAGCTCATGCCGGCCTGGAACTGCGACATCTCCTTCATGCGGCGCATATACTCGCTCTGCGTGATGAGCACCGGACTGTCGGTGGCAGCCATCGGGGCCAGGTCGACCATGAACTGGGCCTTGTCGAGTGTTGGAATCTGCGATGAAAATAGGGTAGTGGCCACCTCACGCTCGGCCTCGGTGAACTCCACTTGCTTGGTGTCTTCCTTGACGATGAGACGGTCGAGCACATCGCTGTCGACACGCACAAAGCGCGATTTCTCGTTCTTCTGCTCAAGCATGCCCAGGAAAGGAACATCCAGCTGGCCGTTCATCATCAGCACGTCATAGCCCTTGTCGGTCGCGGCCTTGATATAGGTGTACTGAGCATCCTTGTCGGTAGCATAGAGGTAGATAAGGTTGCCGTCCTTGTCGGTCTGCTCGCCCTCAATCAGCTTCTTGTAGTCATCGAGTTTGAAGAACTTGCCGTCGGTGTTCTCCAGTAGTGCGAATTTCATGGCCTGCTCGCAGAACTTCTCATCGCTGAGCATGCCATACTCGATGAAAATCTTGATGTCGTTCCACTTCTGCTCAAACTCCTGTGCGTCGTTCTTGGCAATCTCCTCGAGTCGCGATGCCACCTTCTTGGTGATATAGGTCGAAATCTTCTTGACGTTGCGGTCGGCTTGCAAGTAGGAGCGTGACACGTTCAGCGGGATGTCGGGCGAGTCGATGACACCTTGCAGCAACATCAGGAACTCGGGCACCACCCCCTCGACACTGTCGGTGACATACACCTGATTGCAGTAAAGCTGGATGCGATCCTTGCGGATGTCCAGGTTGTTCTTGATTTTGGGGAAGTAGAGGATGCCCGTGAGCGTGAAGGGGAAGTCGACATTCAGGTGAATCCAGAACAAGGGGTCTTCTTGGCCTGGCTGAATGGCGCGGTAGAACTTGAGGTAGTCATCGTCAGTGAGGTCGGTGGGTTTGCGGGTCCACAGCGGCTCCACGTCGTTGATGACTTTGTCCTTGTCGGTATCCTCATATTTGCCGTCCTTCCACTCTTGCTCCTTGCCGAAGACAACGGGTACGGGCAGGAAACGGCAGTATTTGTGCAGCAGCGCATCGATGCGCGACTGCTCAAGAAATTCCTTCTCATCCTCATCGATGTGCAGGATGATGTCGGTGCCGCGCTCAGCCTTGTCGCACTCGCTCATTTCAAACTCGGGCGAACCGTCGCAGCTCCAGCACACGGCCTTGGCACCCTCCTGGTAGGAGAGTGTGTGAATTTCAACCTTCTTGGCAACCATGAATGCTGAGTAGAACCCCAAGCCGAAATGGCCGATAATGACATTGGCCGTATCTTTGTACTTTGACAAGAACTCTTCAGCGCCCGAGAAGGCAATCTGGTTGATGTACTTGTCAATCTCCTCTTCGGTCATGCCGATGCCATGGTCGGTGACGGTGAGCGTACCGGCCTCCTTGTCGAGCTTTATCTCGACCTTGAGGTCATCGGTCTTGCCATCGAAGTCGCCGGCCGAAGCTAGAGTCTTGAGCTTCTGGGTGGCGTCTACTGCGTTCGAAACGAGCTCGCGCAAGAAAATCTCGTGGTCGCTGTACAGAAATTTCTTGATGACGGGGAAGATGTTGGTTGTGGTTACCCCGATTGTTCCTTTTGCCATATTGTTATCTTTTATTAGTTGTTTCTAATTTATTTCTAGATTTTCTATTTGCTCTAGTTTTTCTAGACATATAGTTTGATAACAAAAAAAATGCCACACCGACGAGGTGTGACATTTTTGCAGTTCAGATGGCCATTGTGGCTATTTCTCGGCCTCAACATGCGACTCTCGCTCGATGCGGGTGACAATCTTGTCGCCCTCGGCATCCATCACGATAGTGGCATCGGTGGTACCCTCCTCACGCAGCAGCATCTCGCACAGCGGGTCCTCGATGTTGGCTTGAATCGAACGGCGCAGCGGGCGCGCACCATACTGCACATCAAAGCCCTCGTTGGCCACATACTGCTTGGCGGCATCGGTGATGACCAGCTTCAGCCCGGCGGCCTCGACGCGCTCATAGAACGCCTGCAACTCGATGTCGACAATCTGCCGGATGGCGTCCATGTCGAGTGAACCGAAGGTGACAATGTCATCGACACGATTGAGGAACTCGGGCGAGAACTTGCGGTTCAAGGCTTTGCGGATGACCGAGTCGCTACGTTCCTTGGTCATCTCGCCGGTGTGGAAACCGACACCGGCTCCAAAGTCTTTGAGTTCGCGCGTGCCGATGTTCGAAGTCATAATGACAATAGTGTTCTTAAAGTCCACCTTGCGTCCCAGGCTGTCGGTCAACTGGCCCTCGTCCAGCACCTGCAGCAGCATGTTGAACACATCGGGGTGCGCCTTCTCAATCTCGTCGAGCAGCACGACAGAGTAGGGGCGGCGTCGCACCTTCTCGGTCAGCTGACCGCCTTCTTCATAGCCCACATAGCCCGGAGGGGCACCCACCAGGCGCGACACATTGAACTTCTCCATATATTCGCTCATGTCGATGCGAATCAAGGCATCGGGCGAGTTGAACAGAAACTCGGCCAGTCGCTTGGCCAGCAGCGTCTTGCCTACACCCGTTGGTCCCAAGAACATAAATGAACCAATGGGGCGGTTGGGGTCGCGCAGGCCCACGCGATTGCGGCGGATGGCACGGGCAATGGTATCAATGGCCTCGTCCTGGCCGACGACTTGCTTCTTCAGCTCGTCGGTCATGCCCAACAAGCGGATGCCCTCGCTCTGCGCGATGCGCTGGGTGGGCACACCCGTGATCATTGCCACCACCTCGGCCACGTCCTGCTCGTCGACCGTCTCGCGGCGAGTGTCCAGGTCTTTCTCCCACTGTTCCTTGGCATACTCCAGTTCGAGCTTGAGGCGCTCCTGGAGGTCACGGTAGTTGGCCGCACCCTCAAAGTTCTGGGCTTGGACGGCCTTGACCTTGTTCTGCTGAGCCTCGGCAATGCGAGCCTCAAGCTGCTCAATCTCTTTCGGCACCTCCACTTTGCTGATGTGCACCCGCGAACCAGCCTCGTCCATGGCGTCGATAGCCTTGTCGGGAAAGAAGCGGTCGCTCACATAGCGGTCGGTCAACCGTACACAAGCCTCAAGGGCGGCTTCGGTATAGCTCACGCCATGATGACGTTCGTACACATCTTTTATGTTGTGCAGAATCTCCAGGGTCTCTTCGAGCGAAGTCTGCGGTACAATCACCTTTTGGAAACGGCGTTCCAGTGCGCCGTCTTTCTCAATGCTTTTGCGATACTCATCGAGTGTCGTGGCACCAATGCACTGAAACTCACCCCGCGCCAACGAAGGCTTCAACAGGTTGGCTGCATCCATCGATCCGCTGGCATTGCCGGCACCCACCAAATTGTGGATTTCATCGATGAAAATGATAATGTTAGGGTGCTTGACCACCTCGTCGATGAGCGTCTTGACACGTTCCTCAAACTGACCGCGGTATTTGGTGCCTGCCACCATACCTGCCATGTCGAGCGAAATGATGCGCTTGTCAAGCAGCACCCGAGCCACTTTGCGCTCGACGATGCGTTTGGCCAGCCCCTCGATGATGGCGGTTTTGCCCACGCCGGGCTCACCGATTAGCACAGGATTGTTCTTCTTGCGTCGGCTCAGGATTTGGGCCAAGCGCTCAATCTCGCGCTCTCGGCCAACAACCGGATCCAGCTTGCCCTCGGCGGCATCGCGAGTGATGTCCTTGCCAAATTTGTCAAGCAGTGGGGTGTCATTATTGTCACCTTTACTGACATTTCGTCGCTGTGTGCTTTTCTCGCTGCTGTGGCGCGACTCTCCCGGATGATTGTCGCCGGGCAGATCCTCGTCCTCATCATCCTCGGCAAAGTCTGCCCCTGCCATGGGGGTATGGGGAGCCTCATGATGACGCTTCAGACCGTCTATTTCATTATAGTCTCTTTTCATTCAACAGTTTGTGTCTTGATTGTTGTCTAATGTTGTCACGGGCACCTGGCATCAAACTGACCAGAGCCATTTAAATCAATGAAAAGCAACAACTGTGCCAAAACTTTTCAGTGTAGAATTTAAAGTTTAAAGTTGATAGTACACAGTTGCCACCACGACCTAATTCTATAAAAACGGACAGCTGACCAATCTGCCAGCTCCCGCAAGCGAGGAATCGGGAGTCATTAGCTACGGAATCCTCTCCGCAAAGGTAATACTATTATTTCAATTAGCAACAATCATGCACAAAAAAACAAAAAACTCCACTCCATCGACGAGAACCTTAATCGGCCGATGCCACCCGCCATGAAGAGGACAAAGACAGGCATCATCCATTTCCTGTCCACCACGCTTAATTGCCACAGTTTGTCTCCTCATGTTCATCATCAGCGGCATTTTCCACATCAAATAAAGACTGACAGTCATGGCATGATTTACTACTGGCATTTGCCACGATTATCTTGTTTGAGGTGCTTTTACAATGCAACGAGCTTGATTTGCGTGAGATAAGCCGCTACTCGGAACTAAAAATAAGTGTTTTTAACATCATGCGAGAAATTCCAGCTCGTTTTTTGCGTTTATCTCAAAAAAATATAGTAAATTTGTAGGTTCAAATTAGAATAAAACAATAACAACATATCGATATGAAATTTAATATTCCTAGTAAACAGCTGCTTACGCGTCTCAATGCGGTGAGCAAAGTCATCAGCAATAAGAACGCTTATGCCATCCTCGACAACTTTCTCTTTGAGCTCGAGGGCGAGCGACTGGTCATCACCGGTAGCGACATGGAGACACGCATGACAACCACCATTGACGTGCCCGGTGCTGAGGGGAACGCCAAGTTCGCGATTGATGTCAAGCGCATGCTCAACCTGCTCAAGGAGCTGCCCGACACAGCCATGACATTTGACGTGAACGAAGAGACGATGGAGGTCAACATCACCTACCTCAACGGTAAGTTCAACTCAATGGCATTTGACGGCAACGAGTATCCCCTCAAGGCCCAGGCCAGCGAGGACGCATTCACGTTCACCCTGACAGAAAAGGACATATATGACGGCATCCAGCAGACCATCTTCGCCGTTGGCGTCGATGAGATGCACCCACAATTCATGGGCATCTACTGGGACATTGTGCCCGATGGCATCACCTTTGTGGCCAGCGACTCTCACAAGCTGGTGCGCTATCGCAAAACGCAGGTTCAGCCCAACACCGAGCGCGGATTCATCTTGCCGGCCAAGCCAGCCTCCATCCTGTGCGGCATCATCGACAAGAACGGAAAGAAAGAGGTCTCAATCACAGTCGATGACACCAGCGCGATGTTCGTTACGGACGACTACACGCTCACTTGCCGATTCATCAACGGACGTTACCCGAAATATAATGCGGTCATCCCCGAGAACAACCCATACACCATCAGCATTGACCGCCTGACCCTGCTCACCGCACTGCGTCGTGTCAGTGTCTTTGCCGCTGTGGGCGGACTCATCAAGCTGGACATGCATCCCGACCACATTGTGCTCACCTCGCAGGACCTGGATCATGCCACCAGTGCCGAGGAGACTGTACAATGCGAGTATGACGGCAACGAACCCATGGTCATGGGATTCAAGAATGTTGACATCATCGAGGTGCTCAACAACCTTGACACCGAGACGGTTAACATCAAACTCAGCGACCCTGCACGCGCAGGCATCTTTCTGCCCAGCCAGCAAGAGGAGGGCGAGGACCTGCTCATTCTGCAGATGCCCATGATGATCTGAAAAAAGTCTCGCTGCATGGAACTGAAACTGAAGCTGGAACGGCCCGTTGTCATCTTTGACATTGAGACAACGGGGCTCAATATCACCCAAGACCGCATCATCGAGATTTCCTACATCAAGGTTTACCCTGACCACCGACAGGAAAAGGAGTGTCTGCGTGTCAATCCGGGCATGCCCATTCCCAAGGAGTCAACCAAGATTCACCACATCACTGACGATGATGTGCGTGATTGCCCATCGTTCGAGCAACTGGCGCAACAATTATTTCAAGTCTTCAATGGATGCGACATAGCCGGGTTCAACAGCAACATGTTCGACATTCCGGTGCTGGACGAGGAGTTCAATCGCGTGGGCATTGACTTTGACTGGAGCAAGTGCCACTTTATTGATGCTCAGACCATCTTCCACAAGAAGGAAAAGCGCGACTTGGCTGCAGCCTGTATGTTCTACTGTGGACATGAGATGGAGAACCATCACTCGTCGATGGCCGACACGCAGACGACCTATGATGTCCTGTGTGCCCAACTCGAGCGTTATGATGATCTCGGGCAGAAAGATGTGGCTCAACTCAGCGAATATTCTTCTCACAGCAAGTTTGCCGACCTCAAGGGATTTATCATCTACAACGAGAAGAACCAGGAGGTTGTCAACTTTGGCAAGCACAAGGGCAAGGTGCTCGAAGAGGTTCTCCTGTCCGACCACGGGTATGCCAACTGGGTGCGCCGAAGCGACTTCCCGGCTAGTACAAAGCGTGTTTTTGCACGCGTGCAACAGCGTGTCCGCGAGCACGAAGCCGAGGCTAAACGCCAACGCGACCAGCAACCACCCACAGCCGACCAGCTTGAGCGTCTGCGCAACAAGTTCAACTAATCACACACGCAATCATGAGATTCAAACGCATCTTCACACTATGTCTGATGACTATGGTCTTGCTTGCGGCCCGAGCCGACGAGGAGGGCACTGAACTCAACTGCACCGTCGAGGTCAACGGAAGCAAGATCCAGAATGTCAACAAGGAAGTATTCAACACCCTGCAACAGGCCATCACTGAGTATATCAACGATACGAAATGGACTGATGCTCAGTTTGCCGTCAACGAGAAGATTGTGTGCAAGCTCCTGCTAGTGGTCAACAAGTATGACCAGGCAACAGGCAAAATGGAGAGCGAGCTGACTGTGCAGTCGCAGCGGCCGGTCTACAATAGCAGCTACCTGACCACACTCATCAATTTCAAGGACACCAAGGTGGCATTTAACTATCAGGAGGGTGACCAGCTTGTGTTCAACGAACAAGAGATGGAGAACAACCTAACGGCTATACTCAACTTTTATGCCTATTTTATTCTGGCCATGGACTTTGACTCATTTGCTCCCAACGGAGGCGATCCTTACTTTGAGAAGGCCGCCAACATCGTGCGCATGGCTCAAAGTTCGGGCGAGAGCGGGTGGAAAGCGTTCGAGGACACCAAGAACCGCAGTGCCGTTCTGTCGGCCTATACCGACAAGGCGACCAGTCCTATACGGGAGATCACCTACAACTACCATCGCCAGGGCTTAGACCAGATGGTGGTCAGTGTTGACAAAGGGAGAAAAACCGTTACCGAGCAGTTCGAGCTGCTCAAGAAAGTCTATGACGCGCAACCCATGAGCGTGTGCCTGTCGATGTTCAAGGATGCCAAGATGGACGAGTTGGTCAACATCTACAGTAAGGCCAACCAGACCGAGAAAGACGAGGTCTATGAGATTCTCAACGGCATCTATCCCGCCGAGCAAGAGCGCCTCAACAAGATCAAAGCCGAGCCCGAGCGATGAGGCTCATAAAGCGAGGACACACCCGTTCTATCAATGCTTTCAAGATTATATATTTCAAATTACGCGCTCATTGACCGGCTTGAAATAGACTTCAAAGAGGGTCTAACCATCATCACCGGTGAGACTGGTGCCGGCAAGTCCATTCTGTTGGGGGCGCTGTCACTCATCATGGGTGAGCGTGCCGACATCAAGGCCATGCGCGACAGTGGCTCCAAAACCATTGTCGAAGCCACTTTTAACATCACTGGTTATCACCTTGATCGACTTTTTGCCGAAGCCGATGTTGACTACGACGAACAGGAGTGTATCTTGCGCCGCGAGATTGCTCCCAGTGGTCGCACCCGTGCCTTTATTAACGATACACCTGTGCCCTTGACACTGCTGCGTGAGGTCGCCACGCGACTTGTTGACATCCACTCGCAGCACAGCAATATGCTTCTGGCCAAGCCGCAGTTTCAACTCGACATCATCGACTCACTTGCAGGCAACCAGCCATTGCGTGACGAGTATCAGCTACAATACCGACAGTATCGTGACATTGAACAGAAACTGAAGCAGCTCACTGAGCGATGCCATCAGGCTAGGGGAGAAGAGGACTACTTGCGGTTCCAGCTCAAGCAGCTCCAGGACATGAACCTCAAGCCCGGCGAAGATGCCAAACTTGAGGCCGAACAAGCAAAACTGAGCAATGTCACCGAAATCAAGCAGGCATTGTGGGAGGTTGAACATCTGCTCTCGGGAGAAGATGTCGCCGTCATCGACCACCTCAAGACTGCCGTCTCGCGGCTTCAGGCCATTGAGTCAATGTTGCCCGACGTTGAGGGCTTTGCAGAGCGTGTCGACACGGCACTGATCGAGCTTAAAGACATAGCATCGACTGTTGCCAATGTGCAGGAAACATTGCAGCTCGACCCCGAGCAGCTGCTGATTGTCGAGAATCGTCTGAATGACATCTTCACCCTTGAGCGAAAGCATAATGTTCAGACGGTGGACGAACTCATTGCCCTGCAAACAGGCTATGAGGCACGCCTGCACGATCTCGACACTGGTGACGAGCAGATAGAGCAACTTAAACACCAACTCGAAACGATCCATGCCCAGGCGACCCTGTTGGCACACCAGCTGACAGACAAACGGCGCAAAGCTGCCCAGTCTTTTGCACAGCAGCTAGTCGAGCGGGCGCGTCTGTTGGCGCTGGGCAACCTGCAATTTGACATTGCATTCACTCCCACCGACGGCCTGACGCCGACAGGAGTCGATGCAATTGAGTTTCGCATGGCGTTCAACAAGAGTCAGCCGCTCATGCCCGTCAAGGACACCGCCTCGGGCGGCGAAATCTCGCGCGTGATGCTGTGTGTCAAGGCCATCGTTGCGCAGCGCGTCAGCCTGCCCACCATCATCTTTGACGAGGTGGACACAGGTGTCAGTGGCGACACGGCCAGTCGCATGGGCGAGATGATGGGTGACATCGCTCGCAACATACAGGTCATTGCCATCACCCACCTGCCCCAAGTGGCATCGCACGGCGACAACCATCTCAAGGTCTACAAGAGCGACGAAGACGAGAGCACGCACACCCATGTCGCCATGCTCGACCACGAGCAGCACGTCATGGAGATTGCCCGCATGCTCAGTGGCAAGGACATCAATCAGGCGGCCATCGACAATGCCCGTACACTCATCCAGCAGAACAAACCATCATGAACGACCGTCATAAGGAACAATACATCTTCGGCATCCGTGCCATCATCGAAGCCATTCAGGCCGGCAAGGAGATAGACCGACTCTATGTGAAAAAGGACATGGGCAGCGACCTGTCCCGTGAACTACTCGATGTGGCACGCACTCATGGTGTGCCCGTGCAACGCGTGCCCATTGAGCGCATCAACCGCATCACGCGCAAGAACCACCAGGGAGCACTGGCCATCCTGGCAACAGTATCATACTATAAGGTGGAACAGATTGTTCCCATGCTGTTCGAGAGTGGCGACAATCCATTCCTGGTTGTTCTCGATGGGGTGACCGACATGCGCAATTTTGGAGCCATAGCACGGACCTGCGACTGTGCTGGGGTCAATGCCATCGTCATACCCGAGCATGGCAGTGCCACAGTGAACGCCGATGCCATCAAGACCTCGGCCGGAGCACTCAACTATGTGCCTGTGTGCCGCGAGCGCAACCTGGTCGACGCTATCCGTTATCTCAAAAACTCGGGATTTGTCATCGTGGGCACCAGCGACAAGAATGCCGTGAACTACACCCGGGTCGACTACACCGTGCCGGTTGCAGTGGTACTCGGTGCCGAGGACCGAGGCATCTCGCCCGAGGTGATGCGTCTGTGCGACAACCGGGTGGCCATACCCGAGTTTGGTCACATCAACTCGCTCAATGTCTCGGTGGCAGGGGGCATCATCCTCTATGAAGTGGTGCGTCAGCGGCTAGATGACAACCAAATTGTCGACTGAATTTGCCCATATCGGCGATTTTCACTAATTTTGCACTCTCAATCTTTTTCAATATGATTAATCGAGTACTCATCAGGGTCAAAGTCGTGCAGATGCTCTACAGTTACCAGCTCACGCGGCCCGACCGCACATTTGAGCAGGCACTGCAAGACTTGCAGGCCAGCTTCGAGAAGTCTTACGACTTATACCTCTATCTGATCAAGTTGATTCCCGAACTGACCTACCTCGAGGATCGGCGGCTGGACGATGCCAAGCACAAGTTCCAGCCCACTGCACAGGATCTGAACCCTGACATGCGTTTTGTTGACAACCAGCTGGCACAAGCCATCAATGACAACCATGACATTGACAAACTGTTCCGCGACCGCATGATCACATGGAACGACGACCCCATCTTCATGAGGCTGTTGCTCGACAAAGTGCATGACAGCGAGCCATACAAGGAATACATGGCTCTGCCGCACACCGACCTCATGAGTGACACCGAGGTGTGGCGGCAGCTGCTGCGCAAGGTTATCCTCGAGGACGAAGATGTCGAGGAACAGTTGCAGAACCGTTCGCTCTATATCAGCAGCGAAGACATGGATGTCATGGGGCAGTTTGCCATCAAGTCGCTCACCAGGATTGCCGATGGCGACCGACAGCCCATCAAGCCCATGTTCAAAGATCAGGAGGACAGCGTCTTTGGCCAGGAACTCTTCAGCAAGACTGTGCGCGACATGGACGACAATAACGTGCTTATAGACAGCTGCATACGTTCTGAACGATGGGACCGCAGCCGTGTCGCGCTCATGGACCGCATCATCATGTGCACGGCTATCACCGAGTTCAAGTGCTTCGACAAGATTCCTGTGTCAGTCACACTCAACGAGTATATCGAGCTGGCCAAAGTCTTCAGTACGCCCCAAAGCGGACAGTTTGTCAACGGCGTGCTCAATGCCGTGGCCGATGAGCTGCGTGCACGTGGGCGTATCAGCAAATGACTGTCGCACAACCACAGACAACTAACAACTAAAAACTAAAGATAAGTATGCTAAACAATTTCATCCTCTTGCAAGCCGCAGCAGGCGATGGCAGTGGCATGACCAGTCTGATCATGATTGTGCTGCTCATCGTTATCTTCTACTTCTTCATGATTCGCCCACAGTCACAAAAACAGAAAAAAATCAACCAATTCCGTCAAGGGCTGCAAAAGGGCGACAAAGTCATGACCGCAGGTGGCATCTACGGACGCATCCGTGAGGTCAAAGAAAAGGTCGTTGTCCTTGAGATCACCAAAGGTGTCGACATCACCATCGACATCAACTCAATCTACCAGTCGGCGCAGGACGTGGCCGAGACCGGTGCTACACCTGCACAGAAGCAGTAAGCTTACAGCCCGAAGGTGCCTGAGAAAGTCAAACAATGGTTCGCACGGTGTCTGGAGCGAATGCAAGCCGCCGACATCAAGTCGAGCAAGTCGAGAACGATTATGCTCTACTTGGCCTTTGTGCTTATCTCGGCTGTGTTGTGGTGTTTCCTTACGTTCAACAACCTCATCACCATTGATATGCCCTTTCCGGTGCGTGTCATCGGCAAGCCAGCCAATGTGAGGCTGCTCACTAATGTGCCCGACACCATCACGGTGACTGTCGCCGACCGTGGGTCGTCTTTTGTCAAGTACCTCTTTAAGTCGACCCCCACCATTGAACTTAAATTCACCGACTATGCCGACGGCGAAGGCATTTTCAAGGTTGATGGAGCACAGCTCAAAAAGCTGGTCCTGCGGCAGCTGGGGCGCAACTCGGCAATATCGACCATCCTGCCCGAGAATATCACAATCAAGTATACCGACGGGCCTGGAAAGAAGGTTCCCGTTGTGGTTGATATTGATGCCAAGCCGCAACTGCTGTACATGCAGAATGGGCCGGTCGCCAAGAGTGTCGACACCGTGCTGGTCTATGGTGACACGAAGACCTTGGCAGCCATCACCGAGGTCTATACCTACCACATCAAGGCTCATGAATTGACCGACACGTTTCGGCGCAAGGTGTCAATCGCGCCACTGCGTGGGGCGGTGGTTGAGCCACGTTCCATCGACGTGATGGTACCGGTCGAGAAGATGGTAGTACACCGGCAGAAGGTGCAAATCGGTGTTCGCAATGTCCCGGCAGGGGTCAAGGTCATTGTTTTCCCGTCGTCGACAGACGTCTCGTTCCGTGCGCCTATGAGTTCGCTCAAGCGCAAGGAGGAGGTCACCGCAGTGGTCGACTACAATGCTATCGTTGCAGGGTCAAACGGCAAAGTGGCAGTCACTGTGGGCGAAGCTCCTGCAAGCTACCAGGATTTCAAACTCTCGGTCGATAGTGTCGAGTACATCATTCAGAAGCACAAGCCATGACACATGTCATTATCACAGGAGGCATAGGCAGCGGCAAGAGTGTGGTCTCGCGCATGCTCACTGTCATGGGCTACCCGGTCTATGATTGCGACTCGCAAGCCATCACCCTCATTGACCACGACCTTCAACTCAGGGCCGACATGGTGGCTCTGCTGGGCAGCGAGGCATACGATGCCCAAGGCCACTACGACAGACACTGGGTGGCGACTCGCGTCTTCGGCAATCGCACGATGCTGGAGCAAATCAATGCCCTGGTGCATCCGGCAGTCATCCGCGACATCAACCGATGGACACAGGGGCTGGACTGCTCAATGTGCTTTGTCGAGACGGCACTCATGCGTCAGAGTGGACTCAATCTGATGGCCGATGCCATCTGGCGTGTCACCGCACCCGATGATGTGCGCATACTCCGTGTCGTGCGCCGCAGCGGATTAACCGCAAGTCAAGTGGCACAGCGCATCGAGGCGCAGCGCAGCAAGGAAGCACCCTTCGATGGCGAGACAGTACTTGTCAACGACAATAGCCGAACGCTGCTGACACAAGTGCTCGAGGCACTAGCAACGCTGAATAACTTTAATACTAAAAATCTATAGTGAAATGCTTAAAGAAATTCTTTCAATCGCAGGGAAACCTGGACTCTACAAGATGGTATCCTACGGCAAGAGCATGATTGTCGTCGAGAACCTTGAAACCAAAAAACGCATGCCCGCCTATTCTCGCGACCGCATCGTCTCGCTGGGCGACATCGCCATCTACACCACCAACGAAGAAGTGCCGCTGGCCAAGGTCTTCGAGACCATCTGCAGTAAGAACGAGGCAAAAGCCATCGATGCCTCTAAATACAAGACCGACGACGACCTGGACGCTTTCTTCAAGGACATCCTTCCAAACTTTGACGAGGAACGCGTCTACAAGAGTGACATCAAGAAGATGATTGCATGGTACAACTTGCTCATCGGAGCCGGAATCACCGACTTCAGCATCAAGGATAGCAACGAGCAGAAATCAGAGGAAACTGAGGACAGCAATTCCTGATATATTTACATTCAACAACAACCATGGCCAGTGTCAAGACTAGACATATTTTCATCTATCTGCTAGTGCTGACACTGGCCGTTTCTTCGTGCCGCACCAAGAAAGAGGTTGCGCCCAAACCGAGCACCAGCCATGCTACCACGGGCGACAACAAGTCCAAAGACAGCCTGAATGAACAGTGGAAACGCCTCGACATCCCTCTCACGCGACACGACAACAAGCGGCTCTACGCCGAACTAAAACAATGGCTGGGCACTCCCTACAAATATGCAGCCAGCGACAAGGGGCGCGGCACCGACTGTTCGGGCATGGTCATGATGGTTTATAAGGCTGTGTTCGACATCAAGCTTGAGCGCAACTCGGCCCGAATCTTCGAGCGCAACTGTCGCAAAGTCAGCAAGGACAAACTTCGTGAGGCCGACCTCGTCTTCTTCAACAATGGTAAGAGCGCCCGCATCACCCATGTGGGCATATATCTCAAGGACGGTTACTTTGTGCACGCCTCATCATCTCGTGGCGTCATTGTCAGTCACCTCACCGAGCGATACTATACCACCCACTATCAGTGTGCCGGACGGGTGATTGATTGACGGCAAAGGACATAAAAAAGAAGGACATCGCATGATGTCCTTCTTTTTGGTAGCGGGACTGAGAATTGAACTCAGGACCTCCGGGTTATGAATCCGACGCTCTAACCATCTGAGCTATCCCGCCGCTCCATGTCGCAAATTCGCTTATGTTTCCGAATTGCGAGTGCAAAGGTACTGCTTTTTTCTGAACCGACAAATAAAAAACGACTTTTTTTGTCAAAAAAGTCGTTTTTTGTCTGATTGAATGCCAGAACTAGCGATTTTTGCCCAGCATCGAGGCGATTTTCTCCTCAATCTCGGCTTCGGGAACCAAGCCCAGGCTGGCGTCCACAACACCTGCCGGAGTGATGTAGAAGAGCATCGGGATTGATTCGACCTGGAAAGCTTGAGCCAATTCGGGTTGCTCATCCACGTCGATGCGAATAAAATTGACTTGGCCGTGATATTTCTTCTCAAGTATCTCGAGCCTTGGAGCCAATTCCTTGCACGGGCCGCACCAGGTGGCATAGAAATCGACCACTGTGGGGCCGGTCACCGGAATCAGGTCTTGCGGAATCGGAGTCTCTGTTGCATCGGCGTCACGATTGGCCGCCACTGTTTGTTCACTGGCGGTTGCATCCTTAGCTGCCGTGCGATCGGGCTTCTTGTTGCACCCGGCCAGAACAACCGCCGACAGTGCGACCAGTAGTAATATTTTCTTCATTATCATCAACAGTTGGTTGTTATTCATCTCAGTTCCCCTTTACCCTGACGTGTGACCTCCGGCTCACTGCCGGTGCAGTCGACTACGGTCGACGGAATCATCGCCCCGCGGCCGGCATCAATCACAATGTCTACCGAGTTGTCAAACGCCTCGGCTATCAGTCCCGGCTCGCAACGATAGTCCTCGTCATCTCCTGGAACAGATGTTGTCAAGATTGGGCGCCCCAGCGCACGCACTATGCTAAGAGCTATCTCATGATCTGGAATGCGGATGCCCACTGTGCGGCGGCCCTTGAATGCCTTGGGCAACTTGCTCATGGCCGGGAAGATAAACGTGAACGGTCCGGGCAGATTTGACTTCATCAGGCGGAACTGGGCGTTGTCAAACTTGGCATACTGCGACACCTCAGAGATGTCCGCACAGATGATAGACAGATTGGTCTTAACCGATTTCATCTCTTTCAGCGTGCAGATGCGCTCAATGGCCTGGTTGTTCATCGCGTCACAGCCCAGCGCATAGACCGTGTCGGTGGGGTAGACGATAATGCCTCCGTCTGTCAGGCAATCAACGACTTCGGCTATGTGCCGCTCGTTGATATTCGCCTCCATCATTTCTAGTATTCTTGCCATATATTATTTCTTGATTATCTTGGTCTCAACTTCGGTCGCTGCAGCATAGCGTATCAGCAACCTCGACATCAGGTCAACCGCTTGGGGCATGGGCATCTCCTCGCCGAAGCCATTGATGCAAATCTGCACATGCCTCGTGTCGGGGGTGAACTTGGTGCGCTCCTCGTCGCTCGTGGGTGTGGCGATGCCACCCATAGCATCGCGGTAGACGGGCATGCCCTCAATGTTGAGCAGGCCACGCCCTATGCCGTGATATTCCTCACCGTGACGTCCCACGCCCATCTCCATCACAGGCCCGGCGATGCGGTCAGCATCCAAGCCGCTGATGGGATAGCCACTGGCTATTGACACCAGGTTGACTGCGTCGATGAGTGTGGTCAGGCGGTAGAGCCCCAAGCCACGGATGATGCGGCGGCACAACTGCTCGCTGGCCACACGGTAGCGGCCAGGGTCTTTGCCCAGTGCCTTATACAGTCGCCGTGTTGCGGCGATGGCAGGACGCTTGTTCACGGCCAGCAGCTCGTAGGTCTGGCCGATGCGAGTCGCTTCGGCCTCAATCTCGGCCCATAGCTCATCGCTAGTGTCACTGTTGGTCACCTGAGCAGCCACCACCCCCACCTGCAGGTCAGGGCAATGTCGCACTATCTCGTCACTGAATCTAACGTCAATCATATCTCTTAGTTAATCGGCATGCAAAGTTACTATTTTTATTTATAACAGCGAAACAAACCGGTGATTTTCTGTTTCATCAAATGCTGAATTTATGCAATGTAATTTAGACTTAGTTTAAACTACGGTGAGCCCATGACGGCATTGTTTATCAAACGATAACACGCAACATGTTTTGCGTTTTGGAAAATATTCTGCGTCATCAAATTGTTTAAAACATTGAAAATCAACCATTTGCAAAATATTGCGGAAAACTTAGGTTTTTTGTTGAAATTATTTTGTTGTCTAAACTTTTATATCTAAATTTGCAACCGATTTCGCAAAATCGCTAGTTTAGTACAACCATAACATACAATCAATCATAAAAGTGGACAACAAGACTACTTACACTTATCAAGAGGTGTATGACGCTACACTCAAGTACTTTGAGGGCGACGAGCTGGCAGCTCGTGTCTGGGCCAGCAAGTATGCGCTGAAAGACTCGTATGGCAACATCTACGAGCTCACTCCCGACGACATGCACCACCGCATCGCCAGCGAGATTGCTCGCATCGAGCAGAAGTATCCCAACCCCATGAGCGAGGACAGAATTTTCGAGCTCATGCGCCATTTCCGTTACATTGTGCCACAGGGCAGCCCCATGGCCGGCATCGGCAACAACTTTCAGGTGGGCTCGCTCAGCAACTGCTTTGTCATCGGCCTTGATGGTGAGCCTGACTCTTATGGCGGCATCATCAAGATTGACGAGGAGCAGGTGCAGCTCATGAAGCGTCGCGGTGGGGTGGGGCATGACCTGTCGCACATCCGTCCCAAGGGCTCGCCGGTCAAGAACTCGGCACTGACCTCCACCGGACTGGTTCCCTTCATGGAGCGCTACAGCAACTCGACCCGCGAGGTGGCCCAGGATGGCCGTCGCGGCGCACTGATGCTCACTGTCAGCATCAAGCACCCCGACAGCGAGTCGTTCATCGATGCCAAGCTCACTGAGGGCAAAGTGACCGGTGCCAACGTCAGTGTGCGCATCGATGACGAATTCATGCAGGCGGCAGTTGATGGCACAGAGTATACCCAGAAATATCCCATCGACAGCGACGAGCCCCTCTACGAGAAGAAGATTGACGCTCGCAAGCTCTGGAACAAAATCGTGCACAACGCCTGGAAGAGCGCCGAACCCGGCGTGCTCTTCTGGGACACCATCACCCGCGAGGCCGTGCCCGACTGCTATGCCGACCTGGGCTTCCGCACCATCTCGACCAACCCCTGCGGCGAGATACCGCTCTGCCCCTATGACAGCTGCCGCCTCATCGCCGTCAACCTCTACAGCTACGTCCGCAACCCATTCACCAAGGATGCCAGCTTCGATTTCGACCTTTTCCGCGAGCACATTGCCGTGGCGCAGCGCATGATGGACGACATCATCGACCTGGAAATGGAGAAGATTGAGACCATTATCGCCAAGATTGCCACCGACCCCGAGACCGACGAGGTCAAACAGACCGAGTTGAACCTGTGGAAGAAAATCCGCAGCAAGACCCTCAAGGGTCGCCGCACCGGTGTGGGCACCACCGCCGAGGGCGACATGATCGCCGCCATGGGGCTGCGCTACGGCACCCCCGAGGCAACTGAGTTCTCGGTGAGCGTCCACAAGGCCCTGGCCCTGGCTGCCTATCGTTCGTCGGTCGTCATGGCCCAAGAGCGTGGCGCGTTTGAGATTTATGACGCCAAGCGTGAAGAGAACAACCCCTACATCGCCCGCATCCGTGAGGCCGACCCTGAGCTTTATGACATGATGGTGAAATATGGCCGCCGCAACATCGCCTGCCTGACCATAGCCCCCACAGGCACCACCAGCATCCTCACCCAGACCACCAGCGGCATCGAGCCGGTGTTCCTGCCCGTCTACAAGCGCCGCCGCAAGGTCAATCCCAGTGACAAGGATGTCCATGTCGACCTCATCGACGAGAACGGAGACTCGTTCGAGGAGTTCATTGTCTATCACCCCAAGTTCATCACTTGGATGAACACCGAGGGCATAGAGGTGCGCCGAGACTACACCCAGGAGCAACTTAATGACATTGTGGCACGCTCACCTTATTATAAAGCAACGAGCAACGATGTCGACTGGGTGGCCAAAGTCAAGATGCAGGGCGACGTGCAGAAGTGGGTCGACCACTCAATCAGCGTCACCATCAACCTGCCCAACGACATCAGCGAGGAGATGGTGGGCAAGCTCTATGTCGAGGCTTGGCGCAGCGGTTGCAAGGGCTGTACCGTCTATCGCGACGGCTCGCGCACCGGCGTGCTGGTCTCGCTCAGCGACAGCGACAAGAAGAAGGAGAAAGCCAAGCAGGCACACTACATGGCCGAAGAGGAGCACATCCTCAAGCGACCCAAGGAGCTGGAGGCCGATGTCGTGCGGTTCCAGAACAACAAGGAGAAGTGGATTGCCTTCATCGGATTGATTGATGGCCGCCCCTACGAGATATTCACCGGCATCGCCGATGACGATGAGGGCATCTTCTGTCCCAAGTCGGTGAGCAAGGGCAAGATCATCAAGGCCACCGACGAGAACGGTGTCAAGCGCTATGACTTCCAGTTCATCAACAAGCGCGGCTTCAAGACTACCATTGAGGGACTGAGCGAGAAGTTCAACCCCGAGTTCTGGAACTACGCCAAGCTCATTTCGGGCGTGTTGCGCTACGGCATGCCCATTGAGCAGGTGCTCAAACTCGTCGCCAGCCTAGAACTGGACAACAAGTCAATCAACACTTGGAAGATGGGTGTCGAGCGAGCACTCAAGAAGTATCTGCCCAACGGCACCGCGGCCAACGGACAGACCTGCCCCAACTGCGGCCAGGAGACCCTCGTCTATCAGGAGGGATGCCTCATCTGCACCAACTGCGGCACCTCGCGCTGCGGTTGACAATCACCTGCGCTCTCGTGCAATTACAGCCACCCCGACTGAACGAGGTGGCTGTAGTGTTTTGTTAGGGGCATCGCCAGGTTAGACCTTGTTGGTGATAGGGCGCCACGAGCGTTCTTTGATCAGCCCCTCGCGGTATGCCACGAGCAGCTCCTTCAGGTCGTCAATCTGCGACTGCAACTCGGCTCCCATATCGGTGTCCTTGACCAGCATGCGGTGGTCGGTCATCTCGATGAGCTGGATGGTCGAGATGATGTCGCGTCCCTCCTTGACGGCGGTCTCGATGCTGGTGAACGGCTCATGCTGCACCAGCTGGAAACCGCGCGAGTGATAGACCAGCGTATAGCCTGCGATGCCCGTCTCGGGCTGGTAGGCCTTGCTGAACCCGCCGTCAATCACCATCATCTTGCCATTGGCCTTGATGGGACTCTCGCCCTTGATGAGCTTGACGGGCACGTGGCCGTTGATGATGTGGCGGTGCGAGCCCTTGACATCAAACTCATCCAGGATCATGTCCATCACCTGCTCGTTGTCGCGCAGCTCATAGTAGTGTCCTTTTGTCTCCTTGTAGGTCGACTTGTCGGCGATGAGGTATCGTTCAAGAGTGGTCATCTTGTTCTTGTCGAACGCCGGTGAGTCGGGGCCGCACCACAGGTACCACAGATAATCGACAGCAAAGGCCAGGTGCTCGGCATCGCCCTCCTTGAAGTAAGCGTCACGAATCAGCTCCTCGGCGCGGTCGAGCAGCGCGCGCCCCTTGTATTTCTTGCCCTCAATGAGCACATCCTTGAGCGTGCCGTCGGCATTGAGGGGGATGGAGGCATGGTAGAGCAGGTTGCCGTTGACCACGTTATACATGCCGCCCTTGCTGAACAGGCAACGCATGTGGCGGTGCAACTTCTCGCTCTCGACAAACGACTTGTGCAACTTGCGCACCAGTTCCTCCTCGTCCTGCGACAACTCGTAGGGAGCACTGGGCAAGATAGTGGGGAAGTTCTTGTCGAGCAGTTCATACTCCTTGCCGTCATCCAGCGTGATCACGCCGCGCTCATAGTCGATGTGGTCATAGAGCAGCCGATGCTCCATCTTGAAGTCGGGACGGCGTTTGATGGCCTGGCCCTCGAGTTTGAACTGGATGATGCTGATGGCCTTGTGCATCTGTGCCGTGAGACGTGCCAGACTCGATGTGGCGCCATTGCCGTCGCCGAACCCCTCTTTGGGGAAGAAGCATTTGCACTCATCGTCACCATAGACATCAAGGGCAAATGTGGCCAGTGGCAGCAGGTTGATGCCATAAGCATCCTCAATGACATTCTGGTTGTTATATCGCAGCGAGTTGCGGATGACGTTGCAGATGCAGCAGTCGTTGCCGGCTGCGGCTCCAATCCACAGAATGTCGTGGTTGCCCCACTGGATGTCCAGGTTGTGATAGGTGCACAGGATGTCCATGATTTTGTCGGGGCTCTCGCCACGGTCGAACACGTCGCCCAGAATGTGCAGACGGTCGATGGTGAGCTGGTGGATGAGGTTGCACATGGCGATGATGAAGTTGTCGGCACGGCCTGTGCTGATGATGGTGCGCACAATCACGTCGACATAGCCCTGCTTGTTGGGGTCGCTGGTGCTCTCGTGCAGCAGCTCCTGAATGATGTAGGAGAAGTCGCCGGGCAAGGCTTTTGTGACCTTTGAGCGGGTGTACTTGGACGAGATGTTGCGACACACCTTGACCAGACGGTTGATGGTGATGAAATACCAGTTGTCGAGCTCCTCCTCATCATCAAAGCCGCTCTTGACCAGTTCGAGCTTCTGCTCGGGATAGTAGATGAGGGTACACAGTTCCTTCTGCTCCTTCAGACCCAACGTCTCGTTGAAAATCTCGCTCACCTTGCGCTTGACCGTGCCCGACGCGTTGCGCAGCACATGCTGGAAAGCATCGTACTCGCCATGCAGGTCGGCCAGGAAGTGCTCTGTGCCCTTGGGCAGGTTGAGGATCGCTTCAAGGTTGATAATCTCGGTACTGGCAGTGGCCACGTTGGGGAAGTTGCGGGCCAGCAGACGCAGATATCTCAGTTCATTCGCATCAAATTTCTTCTTTGTGTTGGGCATACTAATAGGTTTAGAGGTTAAAAAGTCGATGCAAAAGTAGTTATATTTTCGCACAGCACCAACATTTCTCCGAGAAAATAGTTTTTAGTTGTTAGATTTTACTTTTCAGATGAGGAAAGAAAGAAGAAACAACTCGGACGCTCTTGCTTCAAGCATCGTGTTAAGAGTTACGAGTATCAGCCACAACCAGCAACTAAAAACAAAGAACCGACCATTATCAACTAAAAGATTCTTGATTGTTTAAAAAATTTTGTTTACCTTTGCCCAGTGAAATCAAAAAAACCGACCAACTATGGCAGACGACATAATCTATGACGACATGATGCAAGACCGCGAGCGCTACATCAACCCCTACACCGACTTCGGGTTCAAGAAGCTCTTCGGCACCGAGATGAACAAGGACTTGCTCATCAGCTTCATCAACGCGCTGCTGGGTGAGAGCCGCGAGGTGATTGACCTGGAGTACCTCAACAGCGAGCACCTGGGTGACGGCTACGGCGAC
>CACZHT010000046.1 GCA_902781045.1 uncultured Bacteroidales bacterium
GTGGCCTCTCTGCGACGCAATCGCTACCATGTAACACTCACACTCATTTTTCCGCCAGCTCTCGTTAAAATGTACATCAAAACAGGAATGCTCCCAAGTTGCTGTTACGATGCTTTTGCGCCAAATCTTGCCTTTAAATCGAGATTTGGCGCGAAACATCACTCATTTTTCCGCCAAATCTCCACTTTTTAACGAGATTTGGCGGAAAATCAAGCAAAAATCCTTGCATATTCGATTTATAACCACTAACTTTGCGGTGTCTTAATCGAAAAAAAATGGAGAAATTAATTGGTCGCGCAAATGAAATACATGAACTAACTAGATGCTACAACTCTTCTCGTTCTGAGTTCATCATACTTTATGGCCGCCGTCGCATCGGCAAGACATTTCTTGTGAACTCTATGTTCGAGGGGAAATTTGCATTTTACTTTACGGGTTCACATCAGGCCGACAATGCGCGCCAGCTTGAACGTTTTGCTCAAGCCATCCAGAAATATGGAAAGATGCCGCTGCTTCCGTCTGTTGATAGCTGGTATCATGCATTCGATGCTTTGCAGACGATTCTAGAGTCCACCGAAATCGCTGGCAAGAAAGTGATATTCATTGACGAAATGCCCTGGATAGATAACACCACCTCAGAGGAGCATTCGCAATTTGTAGCGGCACTTGAGGACTTCTGGAATGCTTGGGCAGCCTTGCGCGACGACATCCTGCTGATTGCCACAGGGTCGGCCACATCATGGATGGTCGACAACTTGCTTGGCAACCAGGGAGGCTTGTACAACCGCATCACTTCGCGTATCCACCTGCGGCCGTTCAGTCTGGACGAGTGTGAGCTATACCTACGCGAGCATCAATGCCTTTGGGACCACTATGCCATCACACAATATTATATGTACATGGGTGGCGTTCCATTCTATCTCAGCCTTTTAGACTACTCAAAAACAGTAGAACAAAACATTGACGAGTTTTTCTTTCATTCCAGTGCCAAGTTGGAACGCGAGTTCAACGACTTATACAATGTCTTGTTTCGCGACTCAGACAATTATATCGAGACAGTACGCCTTCTGGCCAGCCACCGTGAGGGGTTGACTCGTGAGGAGATACTCAAAAAACTGTCGGCGCGCAGTGGTGGGTGGATAACAAAAATCCTCACCAATTTGGAGCGTTGTGACTTTGTCAAAGGATTTGTGGCATTCGGCAACAAAAAGAAAGGCACCATTTATCGGTTGACCGACTTCTTTACATTGTTCTACCTGAAATTTGTCGAGAACGAGAGACAGAAACATTCCGGTCATTATTGGTCGCAGCGCGTGACATCGACCGACGTGGTCGTGTGGCAAGGATTGACCTTTGAGCTAGTCGCCCTGATGCATATCCAGCATGTGAAACAGCGATTGGGCATCACCGGAATGCTCACGCGCGAGAGTGCCTGGCGCAGCAAACAAGGCATTGACCGTGATGGGCGAACAAAAGCTCAAATAGACTTAGTAATTGATCGTGCTGACCGCCAGATTCATCTTTGCGAAATGAAATTTTCGCAAGAAGAATATGTCATCAGCCGTGAATATGAGCAGAAACTGCGCAACAAAATGAGCATCTTCCGCGAAGAGACGAAAACAACAAAACCGCTGTCCATCACCTTCATCACCACATACGGCGTGAGACGGAACATCCACTCGGGCATAGTGTCGGCGCAAGTCGTCCTGGAAGACCTGTTCAGGCCACTCATCAGTTAGTGTAACAGTGTGGACTTTTGTGCAGGAAGTGTGGTTTTTCGTGCACGATGTGTGGACTTTTGCGTCGATGCGCAAAAGTCCACACTACTTTGTTTGGTAGATAGCCGCCGGAGCGGTAATTTTGCAGTAACGAAAAGGTTTCTAAGTCTCAAAATTATTCAATCCAACAAATTCTAGCGCTTATGAAAAGATTCAGCCCCCCCAAAAAAATTCTGGTAGTGGCACTATTGTCACTGCTATCGCTGACTAGCCGTGCGTTGCCGTTTGTGCCCACGACCGACCCCTTGTCGTCGTCGACCCACTGGTATCATATCAAGACCGAAAATGTGTATCTCTATGCTGATTTTGGTGATCTATGGGCTACGCCCACAGCCAGCACTGCCGAGCCCTACCTGTGGTGCTTTGTGGGCGACGAGTCGACCGGCTATAAGATTCTCAGCCGGTCAAATCGCTACTATTTGACAGAAATCAATGTGAACGGCATTGGCACAGAGAGCACTTTGGACTATGTGGAACTGGGCAGCGGCAACAACTTCTACATCGCCTATAAGTATCGGTCACAAACGATGTATCTCACCTACGACAGTGACAATAATGGATTCTATGGCTACGACACCAAACTCAACACCTATACTGTCACTGAGGTGAACATCGGCACGCTCCAGCCGATGAACAGCGCCGAGCCCGCGTTGACCATGACCACCGCCAGTGACCGATGTGTCATCAAAGCAACGGGCTGGGGCATCGTCACTCTCACTGTCAACGGCAATGAGGTGGAGAACCCCTGCACCATCATGCGCACCGATGTTGACCAGCAGGTGACCGTCACGGCCACCCTGCAACAGCCCGCCCGACTGCCGACCACAGTCACCAAGACATTCACCATCCCGCGACTGGAGGGTGTCCATCTGCCCGGCGATGTGACCAACGATGGTCAGGTTGACATCAGCGATGTGAACGCAATCATCAACATCATGCTGGGCAAAGCAGCGCAGAACGCCGCCGGCGATGTGACCAACGATGGCGCGGTGGACATCGCCGATGTCAACGAGGTGATCAACATCATGCTGGGCAAGAATGCGCCAAAGTTCACCGAATATACCGTCAATGGCGTGAAGTTCAAGATGATTGATGTTGATGGCGGCACCTTCATGATGGGCGATGACTCTGATAACGGCAACGGTCCTGTACATCAGGTAACATTGAGCGACTACAGCATCGGCGAGACCGAGGTCACGCAGGAGTTGTGGCAGGCCGTGATGGGCAGCAAACCCAGTCGTATTAAAGAAGACAATCCGCTACTGCCGATTGACTTTATTCGTTGGTATGAATGCCAGGATTTCATCACCAGGCTCAACGAACTCACCGGCAAGACCTTCAGTATGCCCACCGAGGCCCAGTGGGAGTATGCGGCACGTGGCGGCAAGAAAAGCAAAGGATACAAGTATTCCGGCAGCAACAATGTGAACGATGTGGCATGGTACCAAGGGACTGCCTCCGGTGTGCTCCATCCTGTGGCCACCAAAGCGCCCAACGAACTTGGCATTTACGACATGAGCGGAAACGTGATGGAGTGGTGCCAAGACTATTATGGCAACTACAGCAGCGAGCCGCAAACCGACCCCACGGGACCCACTGCCGAGACTGCCAGCAATACAAACTACCGTATCGTGCGAGGTGGTGACTTTGGCTGGGACGATTACTTTTGCGAGGTTTCCCAACGGTTTGAAAAGAATATTTATGATGCAGAGTATGTATTTAATGGGACGGGGCTGCGCCTGGCCATGTCGCGGGCCGCTGCCGAGCCCACCGTGCAGTCACTCACGGCCACGGGCTACAACACCCCCGGCAATATCCACAACAACACCGATGAGGCATATACAAAACTCGTCGATGGGAACAAGAACACCAAGTGGGTCGTGGTCATGTCGGGCAGTTGGCAGCCCATTTACATCGACCTCAAGAGCAGCGTCCCCTTCAAGCCTACCAGTTACATCCTGACCACGGGTAATGACACGCACGCGTTCTATACCCGCAACCCGAAGAACTGGAAAATCTATGGCCGCAACAGCGAGAGCGAGTCGTGGACCGAACTGACCCATGTGACCGACGGCGCCGGATTGGGCGACGCTGACACCACCGACTACACGTTCCAGTTCAACGGCGTCACCAAGGCCTATCAGTACTACCGGTTTGAGGTCATCGAGATTGGTGGCAAGGACAGATGGGACTCCAACAACTACACCTTCCAGCTGGCCGAGCTGACGCTGCTGGGTGTCGCTGCCCAGTGACCTCCGGCTGAATGACGCGTGAGCCTCTAAAAAATGTCTCCCGCCCGGCGGTTTCATTACCGCCTGGGCGGGAGCTATCATTTGCCCAAATTAGGTTTAATGCCCCGACTTGTAACTCTTCACCGATTCCTCTTTCCCCCCTGAGGGTGTGTCAAAAATCACAAAATGTGGCCTCTCTGCGACGCAATCGCTACCATGTAACACTCACACTCATTTTTCCGCCAGCTCTCGTTAAAATGCTCCCAAGTCGCTGTTACGAATCTTTGCATATTCGATTTAAAAACCACTGTCCATCACCTTCATCACCACATACGGCGTGAAACGGAACATCCACTCGGGCATAGTGTCGGCGCAAGTCGTCCTGGAAGACCTGTTCAGGCCACTCATCAGTTAGTGTAACAGTGTGGACTTTTGTGCAGGGAGTGTGGACTTTCGTGCACGATGTATGGACTTTTGCGCTCTGACGCAAAAGTCCACACTACTTAGTTTGGTGAATAGCCAGCAAAAACAGTAACTTTGCGGTAACTTTAAGCATTGCACATCATTATCAAAACAAATCAAGCGATATGATACACTTTGACAAACTCAAACTGCTGGCTGCAGTGGTAACGACCCTGCTGCCACTTGCGGCACTGGCGTTGCCGTTTGTGCCCACGACCGACCCCACTTTGTCAACCAACAACTGGTATTTTCTCGAGACCGATGGTTTTTCTGTGATTGCTTTACCCGAATATTCTGAAACCGACTTTATTGAATCGCCAGACGCTTCAAACGACTATCACCTGTGGTGTTTTGTGGGTGATGAAGCAAGTGGCTACCGTGTTTACAACAAAGGACTCGGGAAATATCTGGGGCTTGGCACTTTTCATTCAGCCGATGCCAACATCAATGAGGAAGAATACATTCATGTCGAAATTGAAAATGAGACTGATTTCCATTTGCGATATGATTACCTGTCGACTTACTATCTGATCATGCGTGCCTATGTGGACCAATATGGCACAATGCGTTATTTTGACATTTCTCCATGGCCCATGGCACCATTCCATGCTGTTCTTGCTATAGCACATAAAGCATATACACGCTTCGACAAAGATGGTGTGGGGTATAACTTCATCGGAGGTGGCGACGGAGCGACCCCAGACGAATCAACCGACAAGCTCTGCGACAACGATGCCTCGACTAAGTTCTACGGCACGCTTGAAAATTGCTGGCTCTGGATTGAGGCCAGCGAACCAGTGACTGTTGAGCAATATTCGTTGGTCACGGCTGGCGATTCAAGGAATTACTTCGATCGCACGCTGCGCAGCTGGCAGTTGTTAGGCTCAGATGACGAAACCAACTGGTATCTCATTGATGAACAAACAGATTACCCGATGCCGTTTGACGACCAAAAAGAGGTGATTATCAAGGTTCGTGACACTCGCGAGTTCCGTTACTTCATGTTCATGGCCACCAATTCAATTGGCGCGAACACTCAAATCAGTGAGGTGTGGATCAACGAGCAGGCGCACAACGATATCGCCGTCTCGTACGATGAGCCTCACGGGTGCGGTCATCCCATTACCCGGCATTGGCAATGTAATGACTGCAAAGTGAAAGGAAAGTATTTGCTCCCCCCTGCCACTGCTCACAACTATGTTGACGGCATCTGCACCGAGTGTGGTCTCGCTGTGGGCGAGACGATGCTGCTATACAATGGCCAAGAGCATTTCCCGTATTATGTGAAAGCGCTGCATGGTGTGCGCAACAATGACAACTGGCCGTCGCTTCCCGATGACTGGAGCACAGTGGCCTACGACGACAGTGACTGGATTGACTTGGCATTGCCCACAGCAAGCCCGGGCCACTCGGGAGGCCCCCTCCTTAATCTGCAGTACAACTCCAACTGGTATGGCCAGTATAACTGCTACTGGATACGCCGCACTTTCAACCTTGTGAGAGTGCATCCCGACGACATATTCACTCTCCATTGCGTGCACGACGACAATATGGTGGTGTATGTCAACGGCCAGCAGGTGATTGATGCCCAGGGTTGGACACCCAATGCCGACAACTGCGTGTGGAAGAACTGCTACGAGACGTTCAACATCCCCGCCTCAGCCTTTGTCGCTGGCGAGAATGTGCTGGCCATCTACATGCAACAGAACTGGGGCGGGGCCTACTTTGACTGCGACCTCAGGGTGAAGTCAGGCGGTGTCGCTGGCGATGTGACTGGCGACGGCAATGTGGACATCGCCGACGTCAACGCGATCATCAACATGATGCTGGGCAAGAAACCGCAGACTGCAGCCGGTGATGCTACCGGCGACGGCAACGTGGACATCGCCGATGTGAACGCGGTCATCAACATCATGTTGGGCAGGAATTGAATGAGTTTATAGTTAAAAGTTTATAGTTAAAAGTTTATAGTTAAAAGTTAAGAGAGTGGGTCTGATTAGTATTCAGCGATTGGATACAGCGAGCCTCCCCTCCCCTTTGGGGAGGCCGCTGAAAAAGTACAGGCAAATAATTGATTTGCTTCACGATGGTTATATTCAAACCTAAATTTGAATAAATTATCTGCAAATTTCGTGACATTTCAAATTATATTCAAGAAAAATTGCGCTCGTTCGGTTGCGAGCTGAAGGTTCGCGTTTTATTCGCGTAATTCGCGGTTTATTACTTTTTCAGCGGCCTTTTGTGAAAGGGGAGGGGAAACGCACAATCGGTGAATAGATTCTGATTATTCACAATCAGACCCATTGTTTTGTCCCTGCGCACTCGTTTTGTTTAGAATCATCGTGCCAGTATTTGTCATTTCGCTTATTTTTTGTACCTTTGCATTTTGGAAGCTAAACAAGCGCAATTATGGCACAGAAACTACCCCTGGGCATCCAGACATTTGAGGTAATCATCAAGGGCGGATATATCTATGTTGACAAGACCGCACTGGTTCACCAACTGGTGGACAACAATAAATACGTTTTTCTGAGCCGCCCGCGGCGGTTCGGCAAGTCGTTGCTGTTGTCGACGCTGGAAGCCTACTTCAGTGGCCGCAAAGACCTGTTCCAGGGGCTGGCCATGGAGCAGCTCGAGACCGAGTGGGAGACCTACCCCGTGTTGCGTCTGGACCTGAACACAGGCGACTACACACAGGACGTAAGTTCGCTTACCGACACACTCACCAGGTACTTGCGCAACTGGGAACGGGAATATGAGCTTGAGCCGTCGGACAGCGCGCTGGGTGTGTGGTTTGGCACGGTTATCGAGCAGATTTACCGCAAGACGGGCAAGCAGGTCGTCATCCTTGTCGACGAGTACGACAAGCCCCTGATTGCCAATGTCGAGCGAGGGAAAATGGCATTACAGGAGCAGCTACGCAACATGCTCAAGGCCTTCTACGGCAACGTCAAGACCATGGATGCCTGCATCCGGTTTGCCATGTTCACCGGTGTGAGCCGCTTCTCGCACCTGAGCATCTTCAGCGACCTGAATAACCTTAACGACATCAGCCTGGATGACCGCTACAGCCAGATGTGTGGCATCACTGACGAAGAGTTACATCATTATTTTGATGAGGGCATTGCTGCCCTGGCCCAGAAATATGGACTGACAACCGACGAGGCATATGGCGAGATGAAAAAGCGCTATGACGGCTTCCGGTTCAGTGGTTGCGGCAAGGACATGTACAATCCCTGGAGTGTGATAAAGACACTAGACCAGAGAATGTTCGGCTATTACTGGTATGGCAGCGGTACACCATCGTTCTTGATTAAGCTCATCCGTGACCGCCAACTTGACCTTACCCAGTTAAATGGTCAACAACTGGCCGATGAGGAAACAATGATGAGCTACGAGGATGCTACAACAAATATCATCGCTCCATTGTATCAGGGTGGCTACCTGACCATCAAGTCGTTCAACTTGCGGCAAGGCACCTATATGCTAGGATTCCCCAACATGGAGGTGGAACGCGCGTTCAGCCGTCAGTTGCTGCCTGGCTACACTGGCATACCCCAAGACAGAGTACCCACTTTGGCATCGGTCATCAACGATGTTGCGCAGGCGGGCGATGTCGACGCGTTGCTCACCACCGTCAAGGGTATCCTTGCCGAGGCTCCTGTCGAGAGCAGCGACGAGCGCGTGATTGAGCTGAACTACCGCAACCTCATCGCCATCTGTTTCCGCATAAGCGGCCTGGTGTCGCACATCGAGGTGCCTACCAGTGGGGGTCGCATCGACGTCGCGCTCGAGGCCGACGAGTATGTCTACATCTTTGAGTTCAAGCGCACCGGCCTGCATGCCGCCGTCAGGCAAATCGAGGATCGCCACTATGCCGACCGCTACCTCAACGACCCGCGCCGTGTGATCAAGGTGGCCGTTGCCCTCGACGACGCGGTGCGCAACATCGCCTCGTGGCAGGTGGTGGAGTGAGTCAGCAGTGTGGACTTTTGTGCAGGGAGTGTGGACTATCGTGCACGATGTGTGGACTTTTGCGCTCTGACGCAAAAGTCCACACTACTTAGTTTGGTGAATAGCCAGCAAAAACAGTAACTTTGCAGTAACTATAAGCATTGCACATCATTATCAAAACAAATCAAGCGATATGAAACACTTTGACAAACTCAAACTGCTGGCTGCAGTGGTAACGACCCTGCTGCCACTTGCGGCACTGGCGTTGCCGTTTGTGCCCACGCTAGACCCCACCTCACCCAACAACTACTGGTATTACTTGAAGACCAATGGCTACTACTGCGTAGCGTCGTCCTACAGTTATGATATCCAGTTTGTCTACTCGGTCAGTTCCAGCAACGACAATCATCTGTGGTGCTTTGTGGGCGATGAGAACAGTGGTTACAGGGTATATAACAAAGGCTTAGGCAAATATATGCGTGCCGAGGGTCTGTATGATCAAGACGTCTACGACTACACCTACTATCAAGACAAGGATGGCGACAACTTCTACCTGCACTTCTATGACAGTTATACGAACACCGATAACTACTTGTATCAGAGAACCTACGGCGATCAGTATGGTTCATATAACTATATGGAATACAGCACTCAGACCAAGGGCGTGTTCAGCGTTGAGTTGGCCAAGGAAGGTGTGCCCCTGCCCGCCGACCCGCAGTGGACGCGTTACGATGCCGATGGTGTGGGCTATGGCTACCTTGATGGCGGCGGGGGGTTCAACGCCAGCGAATCGTCCAACAACCTGTGTGACCACAATGCATGGAGCAAGTTTTACGGGCGCGTCCAGAATTGCTGGTTCACGATGAAGTCATCGACCAGTGTGGCCGTCAAGCAATACACGATTGTCACCGCCAACGACTCGTGGGGGCAATTCCAGCGCACGTTGCGCAGTTGGAAGTTGCAAGGCTCGAACGACTATTACACCTGGGTTGACATCGATGTGAAGACCGACTACCCCTTTCCCTTTGCCGACCAGAAAGAAGTGGTCTTCCAGGTCAATGACACCCGCAAGTTCCGGTTCTTCAAGTTCATGGCGACCGATGGCTCCGAAGTGCAGCTGAGCGAGGTGTGGATCAATGAGCAAAACCACACGTGGCCCAACGAATACACTGTGATTACCGAACCGTCGTGCGGCATGCCGGGACTGCTGGTCCACGAATGCCAGGACTGCCACGTCCGCAAGTGGACAGATATCCCTGCTCACGGTACCCATAGTTTTAGTGAAGGTGTCTGCACCGTTTGCGGCATCGATGAGGGAGAGATGGTGCTGCTGCACAACGGGCAGTGGGCGCCCTATTTCATAAAAGCCTACCGAGGCACACGTGCCGACTCGGCCGGTGTGACCTACTGGTCACAACCCCCACTCGGCTGGAACCAGTCGGCCAACTTTGACGACAGCCAATGGATTGATCTGCCCATGCCCATCGCCAGCCCCGGGCATTCTGGCGGCGCATTAACCTCGTTGCGTTACAACAGTTATTGGTATGGCGAATACAACAGCTACTTCTTCCGCCGCGTGTTCTCGCTTCCCGAGGTGCGTCCCAACGAAACCTTCACCTTCCGCTGTGTGCACGACGACAACATGGTGGTCTATGTCAACGGCAGCGAGGTCATCAATGCTCAGGGCTGGACCGAGGCTCCCGACGGCTGCACATGGCTGGATGCTCGTGAGGTGTTTAAGATCCCTGCCTCATACTTCAAGGCAGGCGAAAACATCTTGGCTGTCTACGTCCAACAGAACTGGGGCGGCGCCTACTTCGACTGCGAACTCACTGTATCGCCCCTGGGCGGGGTCAAGGGCGACGTGACCGGCGACGGCGTGGTCGACGTGGCTGATGTCAACTCCATCATCAACATAATGCTGGGCAAGCTCGACAAGACACCATCGGCCGACGTGACCGGCGACGGTGTGGTCGACGTGGCCGATGCCAATACGGTCATCAACCTGATGCTGGGGAAAAGGTTGATTTAATGCACAATGCACAATAGGGACAGCTATTTTTATAGTTGTCCCTATTTCTTATCACCAATGAGGAGGAAGCATTTGTGTCACTGACACAACCCAAGAGTAATATTAAATAAAAAAGTAATGGAAACGAACCAAGATATCCTGCATGCTGAGTGTCCCGTCCAGTTTTCCACGTTTTCCATGCTTTCCATGCATGCGTGTTGGGACATCACCCCCCCATGCCGTCCACCTCATGGGGGGGTGAGAAAATTACCCTCAGCTGCTGCGGACGGCACAGGGGTGCCGTCCCTACACGGCCATTAGATGGCCACCTTCGATATTGAATTTTGGTCTAAAATAAGAACATTTTTTGACAACTTATTGCAATTATCAATAAAAATCGTTATCTTTGTCGCGGATTATATATCTATGTTCCGCAAAAAAAATCTAACCCGATAACTTTACGCTTATGAAAAAGTTTAGCCCCCCAAAAATTTTGGTAGTGCTACTCTTGTCACTACTGTCGCTGACTAGTCACGCGTTGCCATTTGTGCCCACGACCGACCCATCTGCATCAACAACCAAATGGTATCAGTTGAAGACAGGTAACAAATACGTCTATGCACATCCAACCCCCTTTATTGACATTGATGTGACTACCAATGCAGGCACATCAAACGATTATCTTTGGTGCTTTGTTACCGTGACCTCAAATCGCATTGCTTTATACAACAAGGAATATGGTTATTTGCGCATGGGAATGTTCTTTAGCGCCACTACTAGCGATGACACAAACTACATTGAGGAGGGTAACGGTGAAAATTTCTACATCTACTACATCGACTCGAATACGAAGTTCTATTTGAATTATTATGATGATGAGGGTTTTTCGAGCCAACAGGCAAAGTGGAACAGTTACAGAGTTGAGGAATATATCAGTCCCATTGTTATCGTTCCTGGCGATGTTACCGGCGACGGCAATGTAGACATTGCCGATGTCAACGCAGTGATTAGCATCATGTTGGGCAAACTGCCCAAGACAGACTCAGCCGACCTCATAAACGATGGCAAAGTAGACATTGCCGATGTCAATGCATTGATTAACCTGATGCTTGGCAAAGAGATATCCCTTGGCACCGAGGTCACCATTGGTCAAGGCAATTCTGACAACAACCTATATCCTATCAGTGGAGAGCGTGTTGACAGAATGATCATGACCCGTATGATTTACCCTAAGTCGATGCTGACGGAATTAAAAGGAAAGAGCCTGATTCGTTTGATGTTCTATCCAAATGCGACCTTGCCTCAATGGGGCTGCGACCTCCAAGTGAGTTTGAAAGAGGTTGACCAAGATACTTTTATGGGCAGTACCGATGATTCTTGGGCAGAAGGCGGCACCGTTGTAGCCACTCTGACCAATGTTGGCAATAGCAAGTATTTGGACTTCATCTTTAACACACCGTTCGAGTATCACGAGAAAAACCTATTAGTCGAGGTCCTTTTGACCAAGACCGGTGAGCCATACTTAGCATTCTTTAAGGGCGACCGAGTTTCGACGTCTTGCAGCAGGAATTATACTAACGGGCAGAGTGGAAGTTACACTTCTTTCTTGCCCAAGGCCACTTTCACTTATCAACCCTAACGTAGCCTATTCACCACTTGACAGTCACATGTATTGGACATAGCGGAATGGCTGTGGAGATGGGCGATATAACGCTCGTCTTTGACTATTATATTGATCCAGCGGGGGTGCTGGACGGTATCTTGAGCCGTGCAAAGAGGCTCTATGTGCTGGTGTCGCACAGCCATCGCGACCACCTGAACCCTGAGATTTTTGAGTGGCAGTCACGCTATGGGGTTGCGCAATATGTCATTGCCAATGAGTGCCGCCGCAAACTGAAACGGAGTATTGACCTAGCAGCACTGCCCGTCACTTTCCTGCACCACGACGAGGACTGGGGCGACGGCAGGGTGACCGTGCACACGTTTGACTCGACCGATGTGGGTGTGAGTTTCTTGGTGGATGTGGACGGGCAGCGTATTTTCCATGCGGGCGACTATACCTGCTGGCACTTCAGCGAGGAGCAGGATGCGGCTGTTGTGCGCAAGGCCAAAGGCGATTTCCATGTGATTCTTGACAAGATTGTGGCCTACTCACCGCAGATTGACCTGGCGATGATGCCCGTGGTGCCAAACATCGGCGGCGACTGGGCCTATGGGGCACGTGAGTTCTTGCGTGCCATCATGGTGGATACCTTCATCCCCATGCACATGTGGGGCCGCGACCGCGAGGCCTCGCAATTTTCGCTCTACCAGAACCCCGCCCACGGCCAGTGTGTCCACCTGTCGCCCGGACAGACGCATTTAGTTTAAAGTTAATAGTTCTTGAGTTGCAGGTTATGAGAATTATGAATGGTGAATTAAACAGATGGTTGCTGGCTGTGACGCTACTGATAGTGTGGCTCATGGCCATGGGGCAGCCGCGGCAGCATGAGCGGTGGCTGCGACTGTCAAGCACTGAGCTGGCCGCAATGGGCCAGAAAGACATGCGCCCCGGCCAGCCCAAGGACACGGCTCTGATGTGCTTCACCATCGTCGCCGGGCGCTATGAGCATTCCATGACACGTCAACAGAAGGCGCAATGCATTGATGCCAACACCTCAACGGCTCGGCACTTGTTTTCACCACCGAATTTCATCATTTTTGTGCCGAAAACAATAGAAAATTGGCCTCTATGGGATTTTTTAACATCTTTAAGGCTAAATATCGCCGTTTTGTCATATTTTTTGTTTATCTTTGCGGTTCAATGGAATTAATCACATTATTAATCTATTTCTATTACTCAAAATGAAGAAAGTATTACTAATTATGGCAGCCTGCGGCATTGCCGCCAGCGCTCAAGCCACAGTGACCTACAGTCTGACCACTCATGTGGATGGCCGTACACTCACCGCCGAAGCCAGCGCACCCGCCGGCAGCGAACTGATTGGCCAGATGCCTCAGGCATTGTGACGCGGTTTCTGCGACTACAAGTTCTATGCCGACGCCGAGCTGACTCAAGAGATCACCACCGCCCCCGAGGAAGACACCACGGTATATGTTGACTACACGTTCGATCCTCCCTTCCAGGTGTCAACCGACGACAACGTGGTGTGGAACTACTTCAAGGGCTTCACGTCATCTGCTACTCGTCCCAGCGACGACCGCTATGTCTACTACAGCCAGTATCACCAGAGCATCTACAATCAGGAAAACCTGAGCACCGGCTCGATGACACTCAAGGCCAAGACTGATGCCCAGTGGGCATTTGAGGGCGATGCCTACAGCATGAGCATCCGCTACAACGATGTGAACAACCTGACTGCCAACGACTACCTGATTCCGGGCAACACACGCAGCGGCAGCGTGGTCAAGCTGGGTGCCAAGCAGGCCCTGGGCTGGCAGGTGCACTACAACACCGCCTCGGGACGTGTATTGGGTTCGGGCTTCGCCTCGTTTGTGCGCCCCGACAACAAGCACCTGCTCACCATTGAGGACGTTGGTTCGGAGGCGTTCACCCGCCAGGCCTCGGACGACAACCTGCTGTTTGACGCCCACAACCGCGTGGTGGCCGACAACAGCTACTATGCCAGCGACCTGTTCTGGTCGGCCTTCATCGCCACTCCTGTGAGCGACGGCAACACCTCGGTCGACATCTGGCACGTGACCTACAAGATCATCATGCCCTACCAGAACTATGAGCAGCGCGGCGACGACATCGTCGAGACCAAGCCCCAAGGCACCACGATGATGCCCGAGCTCAAGGAGCAGTACCGTCTGCCGGGCTACACCTACAGCTACTACATGGATGCCGAGCTGACTGAGGAGTGGACAGAGGAGATGCCCGCTGACTGCAACTCGGTGGTCTATGTCAAGGAGATGCCCGAGCAGCAGACCGCCATCAGCGATGTCAAGGCCGAGAACGTGACTGGCGACAATGCCTGGTACACCATCATGGGCCAGCGCGTGAGCCAGCCCACTCAGGGCCTGTACATCCACCAGGGCAAGAAGGTGATTGTGAAGTAATCACCGCCAGCCATAACATGAAAGAACGCCAGCCGCTCACTGCGACTGGCGTTCTTAATATGTCTGAACGATTTGAATCACCGCAGGTTGTAGAGCACCACAGGCAGTGACGGGTCGCCGAGGTGGCGGTGATAGCCCAGCGAGGCGAGCCATGCCGCCGGGTCATAGTCGCTGAGGACAACGACAAAATCGGCCTGACGAGCCTCGATGGCACGTCGCTGGTCAGCATCCATGTCGGGGGTTGCGCCACTTTGCGACACCCAGTATCGGCACCCGGGCAGGCTATGAGCCGCGATGCCCAGCGCCATGCCATGCATGCCGTAGTAGATGACGCGCGGCCGCTGGATCTGAGCCATGAGCGTGGCATAACGGTCAAAGGCACGTTGCTCGGGCGTGTCGCTCCACGACCAAGCGGCACCGTGGGCACTGTGCGTGGCAAAGACAAGCGCGATGCACAGTGCGCCATACACCACACAACCCGAAATGCTGCGCACGCGGCTCGCATCGAGGTGACACAACACTGCCACCACGCCGAACAGCACAAAGGGCGCACAGATGGCATAATAGTAGAGCCAGAAGGCATTGCTGACCGTGAGCAGGATGGTTGCCAAGAACGCCACGAACACAAAGCCTCGATAGCGCAACGCCAGCCATGCTGCCGCCAGTGCCGAGAGGCCGCAGGCCAGCAGATAGATGCCCAGGGTGTAGCGGTGTCCCCACAGCAAGTAGATGGGATGCCGCATGAGGGCATGCTGTCGCGCGACCACATCAATGTTTACCACAAAATACTCGTAGATGAAATTGTCGAGACACCCAACCGAGAGCATATAGATGACAAATGGCAGGAGAAATACAGCCGAGGAACATGCCATCGCGCCCAGCGCATGCCACAAGCCCGTGCCTTGCCTCCACGCAAAGTGCAGCACATACAGCGCCATCACACCCAATATGGCCGACGCGTTGTACTTGATGAGCAATGTCGCCGCCATGCCCACGCCCAAGACAACCGATGCACGGAGTGTCTGGCGACGCTCGTCGATCCTGTCGTCGTGCAACAGGCGACACACATGATAGAGACCCCACACCAAGAAAAAGAGCGTAAAATCCTCGGCCCGTGTCTCGTAGCGCACCCAGGGATAGAAGATGGCTAGCGATGTGAGCATCGACGCAAATACTGCCAGATAATTGTCTGCCAGATAGATGCGTGCAGTCTTGAACAGCCACCAAAAGACAAAAACATAGTTGAGACAGGTAATCCAGAACACACCATGCACCGTGCGCGGCGAGAGCAGATAACCCACACCATAGATGAGCCAGAGCAACGGCCCCTTGCTGTCGCTGAAATCGACATAAGGTACCATGCCGCTCATCCATGCCTTGCCGCTAGCAAAGAATGTGGCACTGTCGTGGTGATCCCAGAGGTTGTGTGTCCACGAGTCGGTCGAAACAAGCAGCAATGTCACAATGGCAAATATCGCCATTGTGAGCCATACTGTTAAATCAGAACGCGCTGTGCTATGGCACACCGTTGCACTGGTAGTGTGTAGAGAGGATTGTGCATTATACATTGAAAGAGGGGTTAGCGCAGCCCGGCATCTTGAAGAATCTGGATGGCCATATCCAGGATCTTGGAGTCTTCGAGAGTGACATAGCCGCCATCGGGTCCGGGCTCAATGTGGATGCCCATGGTAAGCCCTTGGTCATAGTCAGACCCACCGAAGTAGTTGCGCACAGTCTGCACGTCGAGGTTCAACTTGTCGGCAATCTGGTGAGTTGAACCCTCGGGCAGAAGATTCTTAATTTTTCGCAGTTCGTTAAAGGTAATGATTCGCATTAAACAATTAATATTAATGATTTAAAACTAATAAATCCTCGTGCGATTTTTTAACAAATGAAGATGGACAGGATGGCAAGAAAGGCGATGGTGACATAAACGCTCGATGCGACCAGTGAGGCATCCTGGCGGTTAAAGACGGGGGAATAGTTGTGCATCCATCGATGCTCGGCCCAAAGCCACAGACGATAGATAGCCCAACCTACAAGCAACCCTACTACAGTTCCGCCCACGATGTCGCCCGGATAGTGCACACCCAGATACATGCGGCTGTAGCATTGCAGCACAGCCCACAACATCAGGGCCACCATGACCCTGCGGTATCGAAACATCAGGCTCACCACCATGGCCACGCTGAACGAGTTGGCCGCATGGCTCGATGTGAAGCCAAACTTTCCTCCCTTGTAGCCATTGACCAGATGCAATGCCGAGGCAATGTCGGGATTGTGCGAGGGCCTGAGCCGCTCGACGGTGTGCTTGATGAGCCCCGATGAAATCTGGTCAGAGATGAGTATCGTGAGCACAATGGTGGCGATGACCATGAGTGCCTGCTTGCGGTCGTGACGCAGGGCCACGAGCACAGCCACCAAGATGAGTGCCCATGAGAGTTTGCTCGTGATGAGCCACATCAGTTGGTCGAAGTAAGGCGCATGCCAACCGTTGATGGCAATGAGTGCCTGTTGGTCAATAGTGTCCAGATATTCAATCATATCAGTTCTACATTTTGGGCGTTAATCCATGCCTGCCGACGGCTGGCAGTCTCAATGTGATACCACACAGTGCCGGCAGTGGTCACCTTGTCGATGATCGTCACCTTGAATCCCGCTGCCAGCTCAAAGGCCACCTCGCTCTTGTCTTTGGGTGTGCGTGGCGATGTGCTCAGTGTTGCGGGCTGAGCCATGACAATGGCTTGCCGATGAGAGCTCGCTCGGTCGCGCATCTGCACGGCACATACCATTGCCCCGATGGTGATGACCAGTGCAATGATGGCCCCGAAGAATCCCACCTTGCGCCAGGCGATGGCATCGAGAAAAATATAGGCAGCCACAGCAGCCAGCATCAGCAGGAATGCCACCAGTGCGATGATTGCCCATGCGTTGCTCGACAGACGACCGACTGCGGCATCAATCCAGATGCCGAAGATGTTGGCACCCTGGTCCTCATCGATTCCGGCGCGTGTGCGCACAAAGTCGACGTTATAACGTGCGTCGCTGTGAGCCGGGTCGAGCACGAGCGCACGCTCATAGTAGAGAATGGCATGCGCATTGTCCTTGAGGCGGTAGTAGGTGTTACCTATATTATAATACAGGTCTGCCGAGACTTCACCAGTGCGAGCCTGCTGCAGATAGGCATTCAAGGCCTTGTTGTATAGCTCCTGGTTATAGTCCTGGGCAGCCTGATCCATAGGCGATGCCGCCATGAGCGCCATCACCCCCATGAATAACATGGTTATTGCAGTGATTGTGATTCGTTTCATGCTGGTTGCGTTTTAGTGCGTTTCACATTCTCCAAGCGGTCGATGAGCGTAGCAGCCTCGTCGAGGACAGGAGCCATGTCTGAGCCGGCCAGTTCAGGCGCATACTGCGCAAACTCACACTTGTCGAGCAGTGCCAGTGTGGCTTGCTGCAACTGGTCATCTACACCATATTTTGCCAACTCGGCCTGGATATTCTCTTTGTCCAGCTCCGAGACCGGGATCGAGAGCTTGTCGCTCAGATACCCCCACATGGCACTGAGCAGGTCGGCATAAAATGCGGTGCGGTCGCCCCGTCCCATCGATGCGCGAGCCTGCTTGAGGCGACGCTGTGCCACCTTGCTGGCACGCTTGGTGCGCATGAGCCTGACGTCGGCTCGCTCACGCAGCTGCTTCCGATAGTAGATGAGCAACACCGCCATGAGCAGCGCTGGAACAATGAATCCCATCCAGTAGCCCCACTGGTCGAGCAGGAACGTGCGCGTGCGACTCAGCCCCAAATCGCCCTGGCGCAGATGACGGATATCCATATTCTGCAGACGATAGTGGTTGCTGGGTGCCCCTTCGCCCTTGGCCACTTGCAGGGGCTGCTCGGGTATGGGTACAGACTCATATTTCTCGGTCTCGGGGTTGAAGAACGTGAACTGACTGGCCGGAATGGTGAATTCACCGGCAAACTGCGGGATGAAGGGATAGTCGATTTGCACCGAACCGCTCATGTCGCCCCCACCCGGATTAACTTTTAGATTGGTCTTGGGGTCATAGACATCCATCTGTTTGGGGAAAGCGATGTCGGGTGCCTTGATATACTTGAGGTTGCCGGTTCCGGTGATGACATAGCTGTAGGTCGCCGCCTGATAGGTCTTGAGCGGCGTGGGGTGGATGCTTGTGGCCACAGTGAAGCGCCCCACGGCCCCGTTGAAGTCTGCTGGCTTAGGTTCGGGCAACGGCAAGATGTTGACCGTTGCGGTGTTGGACTTGACCACGAGTTTCTTCTCGACAGGCTGTGATAGTGTTCCGAAAATAGTGCGGTAGTTTTCATATTGCACCACGTTGACATCATAGTTGCCCGAGGTGATGGTGAGCTTGCCCGACTGCTGTGGATAGAGGATGCACTTCTTGAGCACCGCAACCATGTATTGCTGCCCATTGTGTGTCTCAACGTTGTTCAGGCTGGGCTGCATGGGGATGTCCTCGATGAGAAAACCATCGAACGACGGCTGCAGGGTGGGAATGAACTGCGACACCTGATACTTGGTGTATAGCTTGATGGTACATACCACAGCTTGCTGCTCGTAGACGCGCGGCTTGGACATCTCGATGCGCACAAAGATGTCGTTACCTGTCACAGCCTTGTCGGCACTCTGCGTGATGGGGTCGTCATACTGTACCCCTCTCCGCTCATGTTGTCGCTGGTCTTCTTGCAGCGATCGCGGCTGACTGGCAGCCGCTCGGTCAGGCGGCAGGACATCTATGGTAAAAGGCTTGGTAGTCATGCGCCGACCTGCCACATCAACCGATGCAGCCCCCACGTTGAGCCTTCCCTGACGGGTGGCCTTATAAATCATGGTGTACTCCTGCGACGATGAGCTGCTCGACTTGCCGTTGACCCACGACTGGCTGTAGCTGGTGGACAGTGCCGGTCCATAGATTTTGGTAGCACCGGGTATATCAGGCGCGACAAATCCGCTTCCCTCGGCATTCTTGAGTACAAAGGTGATATTGAACTTACTGCCCTCGTTGACCTGACGAGGTGCCTGGACGGTGAACGACACCGCAGCCCTCGCGGCCAGCACTGCGGTGATCACGGCAAAAAGAGCTATACTTCTGATTCTTAGCATGATCATTACCATTTGCGGTTAGTTCTTGCGCGTTCGCGGCGTTCTTGCTGAGCTCGTGCCGCATTGATGCGCTGCTGTGTGGCATTCTCCTGGTTCTGCATGGTCTTGAGCACTTGCTCGGCATTCTGCTGGCTCATGCCTCCCTGTTGCTGTTGCTTGTCCTGATCTTTTTTATCCTGATTATTTTGGTCTTGATTCTTCTTGTCTTGATCTTTCTTATCTTGATCTTTCTTGTCTTGGTCCTTCTTGTCTTGGTCCTTCTTGTCTTGATCTTTCTTGTCTTTGTCTTTCTTGTCTTGATTCTGATTCTGGTTTTTGTTCTGCTGTTGCTGCTTGAGCTTGAGCTGAGCCATACGCAAGTTGTAGCGTGCCTGGTCATCGGCAGGGTCTTCGCGCAGTGCCTGCTTGTAGAGCTGCACAGCTTGGTCATATTGCTGACTGCCATAGGCCAGATTGCCCAGGTCGTAATTGGCCTTTGAGCGTAGCGACTTGGTTGGAGCATGCTTGGCCAGATCAGTGAGCATGTCGGCAGCCTGCTTGACGGGGTTATTCTTGTCGTCCTGCCCAGCCGCTCCCCCACCCTGCATGAGCAGAGCTGTGGCCAGGTTAAACTGTGCCACCGCCGACTGCGGAGCCACTTGCAGAGCCTTGCGGTACTCGACCTCGGCCTCGGCATAGCGTTTGTTGTGGAAGAGGTTGTTGCCCGCCCTGATGTGATTGCGCTCTTTCTTGACCGTAGTGGGCTGTGTGTCATCGGCCCACATCGTGGTGTTAACGGTCAGTGTCAACAAGACAATAATGAGAATTCGTTTGATCATGATTGCACCTGTTTGCGTGTGAAAAAATTGTACTTCTGCAGCCACGGACTCTGTCGCTCTGTGTAGAGGAGCAAGCCCAGGAGCAACACAATTGCCAGTCCTGCAAAGACGGGGAACTGTTCATCGTGCTTAGTGTAGGTGATTGACTCCAAGTCGGTGCGTGCCAGCTTGTCGAGTGTCTCGTGCAGGGTCTCGACGGCATCGTTGGCACCACCATTGATATAGACTCCCTTGCCCGACTTGGCGATGCTCTGTGCCATCTCCTCGTTGAGGAATGTGGTGACCGTCTGTCCCGCATCATCGGTAAGAAATCCCCCTTCGGGCATGGGTATGGGAGCACCGTGGGCACTGCCCACGCCGATGACGTTGACCTGAATGCCCTGTTTGTTGGCCTGATGTGCCGCACTGACCGCATCGTCCTCGAAATTCTCTCCATCGGTGATAACCACAATGGTCTTCTGTGCTTTCTTGCTGGGCGAGAACGACTGCGCCGCCAACGTGATAGCCGCCCCAATGGCCGTGCCCTGTGTGGGTGCCAGATTGGTACTGATGTTGCTCAAGAACAGCTTGGCCGAGCTCACGTCGCTAGTCATGGGCATCTGCATGTAGGCATTGCCTGCAAAGACGATGAGTCCCACCTTGTCATTATCAAAATTGTCCATCATCTTCTGCACCAGCAGTTTGGCTCGTTGCAGCCTGCTGATGTCCTGTGGGTTGTCAGTGCTGCTTGCATTCATCGAGTTGGAGATATCCATGGCCACCATGACCTCGATGCCATGCACCTTGTCGGTGGTCTTGCTGGCTCCGGCGCGTGGCCTGGCCAGAATGATGACAACCACAGCCAACAAGAGCAGCTCAAGTGTGAGCTTGACCCAGGGCTTGATGGCCGACACGTCGGGCATGAGTTCTTGCACCACGCCCTGCCGCCCGAAGGCGTTCAATTGTTTTCTGCGTTTTGCCCTTGCCCACCAGAAGAGTGCAGCCACGACAGGCAGGAGAGCCAACAGATAGAGGTATTGTGGATTAGCAAAGCTGAACATTCTTTTTTACAATTTAGAATTGAGCATTATGCAATGTGCATTGCATCAGGGGATGTGTCGCAGCACGGTGTAGTCGAGCACAGTGGCCAGCAGCAGCAGTAGCAGCAGTGCGATGGCCCAGGGCAGGTAGTGGTCGTCGGTGTGTGTGAACCGCTGTACGTCCATGTGGGTCTTCTCGAGTGCGTCAATCTCCTTGAACACTTGTGTGAGCACACTACCGCTGGTGGCCCGGAAATATTTGCCCCCCGTAGTGGTTGCAATCTTGCGCAATGTGGCCTCGTCGATAACCACCGGCATGGTCTGATACTGGATGTTGCCGGCATAGTCGATGGCCACCGGATAAGGAGCATTGCCGTTGCTGCCCACCCCGATGGTGTAAATCTTGATGCCATACTGGCGGGCAATTTGCGCAGCAGTGAGCGGCGCAACGACCCCGGTGTTGTTCGACCCATCGGTGAGCAGGATGATGCTCTTGCTCTTGGCCTTGCCATCCTTGATGCGGTTGATGCTGGTGGCAATGCCGTCGCCGATGGCAGTGCCGTCCTCAAGCAGTCCCATCTTGATTTGCCCGATGGCATTGACCAGTGTGGCATTGTCCATCGTCATGGGCACCTGTGTGAAACTCTCTCCGGCAAACAGCACCAGCCCGATGTTGTCATGCTCCCTGCCCGTGACAAACTGCGTTGCCACTTTCTTGGCCGACTCCATGCGGTTGGGGCTGAAGTCCTTGGCCAGCATCGAGGTTGACACGTCCATGGCCACGATGATGTCAGTGCCCTCAACATCGCTAGTCGACCACGAGTCGCGTGTCTGCGGCCGGCACAGGATGATGATGAGGCAGCCCAGTGCCGCCATGCGCAGGACAAAGGGCAGATGAGTGAGCCATGCACGCCAAGTGGTGGACACACTGTCAAATGCCTGAGTGGTGCTCATGCGCATGGTGGGCCTAGCCGTGCGGTGACTATAGACATACCATGCCACGAGCGGCAAGTAGAGCAAAAAGAGCCAGAGCCATTGTGGATGCAACATCTGTGTCATGGTTTCACCTCCTTTTCTTCAGGATTCTCAACCACCGGCTTGGTCTGCTCGACAAAGTTGACTGCTCGTTGATAGGCCATCTCGTTGTCGTCGGCCAATGGCCGTACGGCGGCAAACTTGACAATGTCGGCCATCTCGAGAATCATGCTCAACTGCTCATTGACGGCGCGTGTCTCATTGCGTTGCTTGAGTGTATGGACAATCTCTGTACTGGTCATCTCGACGGCGTTGATGCCAAAACGGCGGTCGATGTAAACACGCAAGATGTCGGTCAGTCCTGTGAAATATTCCTTTTCTTGCCCATTCTGCCACAGTTGTCGCTTCTTGAGGGCCTCGAGGTTGATCATGGCCTCGTCGTAGGGAGGCAGCCGCTTCTTCTCAGGCCGCAACGGGTTGCGTCCATGGCGATACCACTTGAAATAGTAGTAGAGTGCTCCAGCCACCAGCAACAGTGCCAGCAGCCATGCCCACCAGTAGTCGGCCATCCAGTCTGGCACCCAGTCAAAGAGTTTGAATGGCACCGGTTCGACCGGCTTGATGCCAATGATATCCTTCGTGGTATCGACTGGCACTGGTAGCACTTTGAGGCTCAGCGGGTTGCTCTCAAATGTGTCACGTCCCACTATATATGCCACAGGCGGCAACACATATAGCCCCGAATCGAATGCCTGCAAAATGAGGTCACGGTTGATTTGTTCCCGATTGTTGCCCAGCGCTGTAGTATCGGCCTTGGGCTTGTCGGCAATCTCGACCATCGATGTGAGTGTGTCACTCTTTTCCAATGCCAAGAAACCACGTGTGCCTTGGTCCTGTACGATTTCAAGGTGCAAGGCAGTGACACGGCCCATGACCAACTGGGTCGAGTCGAGTTTAGCCTTGACAGTCACATTGCCGGCAGTGATGCTCAGACACATCATGGCCGCAACCCATAGCAAAATGTTTCTCTTCATTCTCATTATGCATTGTGAATTATGCATTGTGAATTGAAAGTTATCCTCGCTGCTTGAACAGCGCCATGAGCGAGCGCACATAATCCTCGTCGGTAGCCACAGTGGCCAGGTCGACCTTGCAACGCTGCACCGTGTCGTTGAGCGCTTGCTGGCGGTCATACCACCACCGGCTGTAGGCCTGGCGCACGCGCTGGCTGCTGGTGTCGACCCATCGTATGGTGCCCCGCTCGGCATCGAGCACGCGCATCAGCCCCACATTGGGCATCTGCGCCTCTCGCTTGTCGTAGACCTGTATGGCGATGAGGTCGTGCTTGTGATTGGCGATAGACATAGCCTTGTAGTAGTCGTGAGGGTCGATGAAGTCGCTCACCAAGAAAGCTGTACTGCGCTTCTTGAGCGCACTGGTCATGTACTCCAGCGCCCGGTTGATGTCGGTGCCACTGCTCTGCGGTGTGAAATTGAGCAGCTCGCGTATGACCAGCAGTATGTGTTTGCGCCCTTTCTTTGGAGGTATGAACTTCTCGATGCGGTCGGTGAAGAAAATGACCCCGACCTTGTCATTATTCTGAATGGCCGAGAACGCCAGTGTGGCTGCCACCTCGGCCATGACCTCACGTTTGACCTCGCCCACGGCTCCGAAGTTGCGGCTGCCGCTCACGTCGACCAGCAGCATCACAGTGAGTTCTCGCTCCTCCTCGTAGACCTTGACGTAGGGTTTGTTGTAACGGGCTGTGACATTCCAGTCGATGTCACGCACGTCATCACCATACTGATACTCGCGCACCTCGCTGAACGTCATGCCCCGCCCCTTGAAGGCCGAGTGATACTCGCCGGCAAAGATGTTCTGCGACAGTCCCTTGGCCTTGATTTCGATTTTCCGTACCTTCTTCAGCAGTTCGTTCTGCTCCATAAAACAATCAAGTAGTTAAAGAAGTTAAGAAGTTAAGGAGTTAATAAGTTTTTGAGAGGAGTTAAGACGACGCCCCTCGATTGACTATTAACTGTTAGGGCACGGCAATCTTGTCGAGGATGTTACTGATAATCTCGTCGGCGTTGATATTGTTGGCCTCGGCCTCATAGCTCAGCCCCAGACGGTGACGCATCACATCGTGGCACACCGCACGCACGTCCTCAGGGATGACATATCCGCGCCCCTTGAGGAATGCGTAAGCCCTGGCGGCCAGTGCCATGCTTATGCTGGCACGAGGCGACGAGCCGAACGCAATCATGCTCTGCAAATCCTTGAGTCCAAAGTCGGCCGGGAATCGCGTAGCAAACACGATGTCGACAATGTAACGCTCAATCTTCTCGTCGATATAAATCTTCTGCACCACACGGCGCGTGTCCACGATATCGGCTGGAGTGACCAGTGCGTTGACCTGGCGCGACTCGGGGGCAATGTTCATCTTGATGATTTGTGCTTCTTCAGCCTTGGTGGGATAGCCGATGACCACCTTCATCAAGAAGCGGTCGACCTGGGCCTCGGGCAGCGGATAAGTTCCCTCTTGTTCAATGGGGTTCTGTGTGGCCAGCACCAGGAACGGGTCGTCGAGGGCGAATGTCTGTTCGCCGATGGTCACCTGCCGCTCCTGCATGGCCTCGAGCAACGCACTCTGCACCTTGGCCGGGGCACGGTTGATCTCGTCGGCAAGGACAAAATTGGCAAACACGGGTCCCTTCTTTACCTCGAAGCGCTCCTTCTGAATGCTGTAGACCATGGTACCCACCACGTCGGCAGGCAACAGGTCGGGCGTGAACTGTATGCGGCTGAAACGCGCATCAATCAATCCGGCCAGCGTCTTGATGGCCAAAGTCTTGGCCAATCCAGGCACACCCTCGAGCAGCACATGTCCATTGGCCAGCAACGCAATTAGCAGCGAGTCAACCAGATGCTTCTGTCCCACAATGGTGGTGTCCATGCCTTGCTTAATCATGTTGACAAAGTTACTGCGACTGGCAATCAGGTCGTTCAACTCACGGATATTTACTGTTTCGCTCATGTTCTGTTATTGTCATATTGTTGTCCTCGCGAACCATTCGCGAAAACTTGTTGCAAAGGTATCACATTCGACTCGAAACAACCAAGGAAAAGCACGTTAAATAAACAAATATTAAGTTAGAATTGTTAAAACCAAGTCATATCACCCTGTTGTTGGCTTTTAGTTGATAGTTTTCAGGCGCAGCAGCAACCAACAACTAAAAAACTAAAAACTAAAGTCTAAAACCAAACATCTAGAAAAAAATGCTTACCTTTGCGGGCTGTAAACAATCACTCTTGAACGATGGCACAAAACAGAAGCAAATGGCTATGGATTGCCGCCGCAATCTTGCTGGCAGGCGGAGCCACCATGTGGTGGCTGATGAGTCGCAGCGACAAGACTCCTGTGGTGAGCAAGGGCGGGCTGGAACGGTTCACCCACTTTGAGTCACAATACGTCGAGCCGCGCACTGTTTCAGTATGGCTGCCGACCGACTACCGTGTGGGTGACCCATGCGACGTGCTGTATATGCACGATGGCCAGAATCTGTTCGACGCCACAACCACTTGGAACGGGCAGGAATGGCAGGTCGACGAGATTGTTGGTCAACTCATTGGCGACTCACTCATGCGCCGCTGCATCGTGGTGGGCATTGACAACACCGACCGGCGATTGCAAGAGTACTTCCCCACCAAGGTCTGGCAGCACTTGCCGGCCGGCATTCGCGACAATGCGGTTGTCGATGAGCTGCTGGGCGACGACTACCTACAGTTTGTAGTCGATGAGGTCAAACCCTTTATCGACACCCGTTATCGCCCGCTCACATCGCGCGAGCACACGTTCATGATGGGCTCGAGCATGGGCGGTCTCATCTCGCTCTATGCCCTTTGCGAATATCCACAGGTGTTCGGTGGCGTGGCCTGCTTGTCGACACACTTGTCATTCAAGCATCTGGGGCACGGGGTCGACGGCACGCTATGGGCCGAAGCTTTCTGCCAATATTTGGCAACCCACCTGCCTGATGCCGGCAGCAATCGGGTGTATATGGATCGCGGCACCGAGGACATTGATGCCAGCTATGCCCCCCACCAACAGCGGGTTGACAGTGTGTTCGCCGCTCAGGGCTGGGATGGCGACCACTATGTGAGTCGTGTGTTTGATGGCCACGAGCACAGTGAGATTTTCTGGGCCAAGCGACTCGAGCAGCCGTTGCTCTTCTTGCTGGGGCAATAGCGGCACAGCCACTGCCGCCAAACAACCATCACACATCAGGCGACCCGTACAGGTCGCCTGAGGCTTTTCTACAAGCGTCTTTTTATAACTGGTGAAAGATGCGCAACTCCTTCCCCTACCCGTGCGACAGGAGAGACACGACCAAACCACAATCACCGACTGTTTGGCTTGCCTCTTCAAAAATTAAAGAATGTTAAAATAAAGCAAATTTAGTCTTATATATTTGTCAGAATGTAAAGTTTGCTTTACCTTTGTTGCGCTAAACTTTACATCACATTTAAAAAGCATCAAATTATGAACAGCAATTATCTATTTCCGACAGTGTGCAAACGGGTGGGCTGGGTGCTCTTTGTGCCGTTTGCTATCATGGGTCTGGTTCTGATCTTCGGCTACGAAGATTGGCTCCCCGCTTTGCCTTGCAAGGTCATTGCCCTATTCAACGGCCCCGAGTGGGTCACCGAAAAGGCAGTCGGTCCGTCGCCTGTGGTGCAGATCATCACCGACAACATGATTGAAGAGGTAATTATCATTGGTCTGGTCATTGCTCTGGGTCTAATCGCCTTCTCGCGCGAGAAAGATGAGGATGAGTTTGTCGAGCATCTGCGCGCCAAATCACTGGTGTGGTCGCTCAAGGTCAATATGGTGCTCATCTTGATAGCCACATTATTCCTCTATGACAGCAATTTCTTGGCCTTCACCTGGACTTATTTGTTCGGCGTGCCTCTGCTATTCGCCATTAAGTTCGAGATTGAGTTGTACCGTTTCAGACACCAGAGCGATGAAGAATAACATCAGAGTAGAGCGAGCCATCGTGCGCATGACACAGCAGCAGCTGGCCGAGGCCGTGGGCGTTAGCCGCCAGACCATCAACGCCATCGAGTCGTGCAAGTATGTGCCCTCGGCAGTGCTGGCCATGAAGATTGCCCGCACTTTTGAGAAGCC
>CACZHT010000047.1 GCA_902781045.1 uncultured Bacteroidales bacterium
ATCTTCGATGCACTTGCATGGTCTTTCGAACAAAATCGGGTCTTCGACCCGCTCTGCATCTTCGATGCACAGGGGGTAAGAGGAGATTCTTCTGAATCGCTGAATAGATTCGTAAGCATCCCATTTTCGACGTACCAGTACCAAGCATTGCGGCACCGTCTGGGTAAGACGGTGCCGCAATGCTTGGTGTTGCTGTGTCCACTATTGGCACTTCATCTGCTCGGCCACTTTGTACGGGAGCATGGCGGTGAGCTGTTCTTTGGTCATGTTGTCACGCAGTCTGGGCAGTATTTCCATAAAGTACTTGTATGGCTCTATTCCTAACATGTTGCATGACCCTATCAGGGTGAGATATATGGCTGTGTCGCACGCAGAGTCGTCGCTGTCGACGAAGAGCCAGTTCTTGCGTCCGAGCGTGAGCGGACGGATGCTGCGTTCGACCACGTTGTTGTCTATGTCGTAATATCCCTGCTGGCAGTAGCGGGTAAGTCCGTCCCAGCGTTCGAGCGCATAGCTGCAGGCCTGGGTCAGGGCGCTGTGCGGCGTGTCCACGGTCTTGTATCTCTCCAGCAGCTTCCTGAGCACACCGAGTATGGGAACGGCCTTCTGCTGCCGCTCCTGGCGTATCTCGTCATGGGTGGCGTTCTTGTCCTTGAGGTTGGCCTCGAGCATGTAGAGCACGGCGATGTATTCGAGCACCTTGCGCGCCTCGGGCGAGCTGTCCTTGATGGCCTCGAACTTGCGGCGGGCATGGGCCATGCAGTACAGGGTCACGACATTGGGCAGCTCGTCCCGCTCTATGCGCTGGTACACGATGTAGCCGTCGGACTGTATGGCTGTCTCGCGTTTGAGCAGCTTGGGCCGGAGCACTTTGCCGCCCCTGCTGCCCTTGTCGTAGAAGAACACAAGCCCATGGCGGAGCATGCCGTCCACGGCGCTCCAGATGTATCCTTTGCGCGTTTTGCGCTTCTGGTCGTTTATCGGTATCGTGCTCTCGTCGATGTGCTGGTATCTGGACGAGAGCACCAGCTCCATCTGCAGCTCGTAGAGGCCGAAGAGGCGGTTGGCCAGGGCGTGCTGCCAGCGGTTGACGCTCGTGGTGGAGAGGTGGACACCCATGGCGGCGAAACGCTTCACCTGCCGGTACTCGGGTATGTGGTTGCACCACTTGTCGGTCACTATCTCGGCCATCAGCGAGTTGCCCGCGATGCAGCCGGGCAGGCAGTTCTGGCTGGCGCGGGACTCAACAATCTCCGTGTGGGTGTCGGTGGGCTTCGCCTCGACGGGCTTGCAGATGGCGTCCCACTCCTGGCGCACATACACGCGCGGCTTCTCTATCTCGAGGGTCTCGTGCTTGTTCCAGCCGATGACGACCATCGTCTCGGGGCTGTAGCCCTCGGGGTAGTGCTTGATGGGGTCTTTGCGGAGGATGTCGGTGGGGATGCGGTAGACCATGCCCTTGCGCCTACCGGCACTGCGCTCCCTCCTGGCGCGGCGGCGAGCCTCGGCGTCCTTGCGCACGCCGTCCACGGCGTCGGACACCTGCCGCTCGGCATTCTTCAACTCCTCGTCGCTCACAGGCAGCACCTGCTCCTCGCCGAAGTCCAGAGTCAGCCGGTTGGGGTCATCGGGGTGGAGCCTCTCACTGCGCCGGCCGTATATCTGCCGCTGGAGCTGCTTTATCGTCTGGCTCAGTTTGGCGATGTCGGCATCCTTGGCGGCGATCACCGTGTCCTTCTCGGCGATGACATCACACAGACCGTCTATCACGACGGCGCGGTCACCGACAAGGACATCCTTGCCGCTCATGCCCTGTCCGGCCTGTGTCAGCTGCGATATGTACTGCTTTTTGGTCATTGCGCCGTTACCTTTATACACTTGCAAAGGTAACACCTTTTCCTGACACGCACAACACAACAAAAGTGATTCTAACCTATCGAATGTTAAAGCGTTTGCGGCGAGACGCAGAGGGATAGACACCCTCGAGCAACAACACCAGCTCATCCCAACGCAAGCGATAGAAACCGGGATGCTCCAGCCCTCGAAAAACCCTGCGGCTGATCCGCCCGACCTCCATGCGCTTGTAGTAGATCACGTAGCCGCCCCGTTCCCAGTGCAGCAGCTTCATCAGTGTACGGCTGCGGTTGAAGAACACATAGACCGACCCGTCAGTGGGCTTCTGGCCGCAAAAACGGGCTATGCCGCAAAGAGGCTCAACCCCTTTGCGCAAATCTACAGAGTCACTGTAGACCATGAAATGATTTGTTTCATTAAGACTAAACATAGTAAGACGTATTTTGTCGCTGCAAAGGTAGTCATGAACTGGCAACGGCAAAATACGTCTTATTTGGGATGGTTACATAGATTCAGTCTGTCCACCAATCCAATGACTGGACAAAGTGTACAGACTGGACAAAGTGTACAAACTGGACAGACTGGACAAAGTGGACAAGACTGGACAGACTGGACAGACTGGACAAACACGAAAAAGGGTAAAAATCAAGGGCTAAAGTTCTGGCAGTTGCCAGCAACCTTAACCCTTAAATTTTAACTCTGAAACTCAATCAGAGCCCCATCTTCTTGGCAATCTTGGCGGGTATGGCCTCCTTGTTGACCATGATGTCAAGGGTCTTGCCCAGGAAGAATGCCTCGCTCACATAGAAGAAGCCGTGGTACAGCTGATTGGTGTCCCAGCTGTTCTGCACCTTGAAGTAGCGGTTGCCCTCCTGGTCGACGGCCTTGCCCATGATGACCATGCCGTGGTCGTCGGTGGTCTCCTTGGTGTCAAACCACTCCTGACGCAACTCTTGGGTCACCTTGATTTCCTTGACCGGGCCCTTGATGTCCCATTTCTCGGTCTCGCGATCCTGGTCGCTGAGTTGTGTCCAGCGGTCCATGTCACTGCCCTTGAGGTCGGGCGTGTCGCCGATGTCGGGCAGGATAGCATAGCCCTTGCGCCACTTGAAGCCCTTCTCGCTCACGTCAGCACCCCAAGCGACGGTGTAGCCGTGGTCGATGGCATAGTTCACAATCTCGAGCAGCTCCTCCATGGGTACGTTCTGGTAGTTGTACCACAGCCAGTTATCGGCCACCTCCAGCACAAACGGTTTGTAGAACGGATGGTGGGTGAACGACGCGATGCCGATGTAGTCGTCCATCTTGATGGGCAGTGAGGCGGCATAGCTCTGAGGAGTATAAGTTTTGCCCTCCCAGGTGAAGGTCTCAGGCAGTTTGCCCATGTAGGCATCGAGCACACCCTTGAAGCCGTCGATCCAGGCGGGAGTCAGTTTCTTGAGCTTACGCTGGTTGATGACGCTGGCATATCCGCTCAGGGTTGCAGTGAGCTCGGCAGTGTTGAACTTCTTGTCACCATAAGTCATGCCGGTGTACACTTCGTTGGGCACCATGCCGTAGCGCTCCCAAACGTAGTTCACATCATCGGCTGCGCCACCTTCGGCAAAGTTGATAGTACCGTCCATACGGATGTACTTGATGGCCTTGTCCAGGTAGCAGTGATAGACCACAAAGCCCTCGCTCAAGTGAATCTCCTTGCCGGTCTTACGCAGGATTTCGCTCTCAAAGAAGGTGTTGGTCGAGTAGCACCAGCACGTGCCCGACTTGTTCTGATCCTTGACCGGGGTGGTCTTGACAATCTTAGTGTCGGTGAACTTGAATCCCGTGCTGTCGGGGATGACGACTTTGTCGTCGGCCATGGCACCAGCCGCGAGGCCCATTGCCAATGTTGCAATCAACAGATGTTTCATTTGGTTTTAAGTTTTTTTAGTTATTTGTTTGTATGGTTTGTTGTAATCAAGCAATGTCCGTCGTGATACTCAAGAGCAATCACCCCCATCTGGCACAGATTGATGACAGTTTGCTCGGCACTTGACCGTGAGCAATGTGCCATACGGGAAAAACCATTCAAGGTGATTCCTCCGTGCGACTCCAGATAGTCGAGTAGCAACTGCTCTCGCTGGCTGAAACTGATGACTGCCGGTGCGTCGTCCTGACAGTCCAGTGCCATCAGGCGGACGTGAGTGGCACTGGCAAGAACATTCTCGTCGGCCACGCGATAGTAGGCCTTCCAATGCCCGTGCTCGTCTGGAGCCTTGACAGGTTTAGCGTCGGTTTCGGCTATGTCAACCTTGAGCACACTCTTTCCCTCGACGCGATAGAGTGTGAATTGGACGGGTTGTGGCGGCTGACAGTACATCTGAGCCGCTTGGTCGATCATGTACATCTCCTCATCGCTGCTCACACCGGCTATGGCGCCATTGTCCTTAACGCCGATGAGCAGGTGCCCACCACCGTGGTTGGCAAATGCCGAGATGCTGCGAGCAATCTTGCGGGCATCGCTGATCTGATACTTGAAGTCCTGATGCTCGTGCTCGCCCTGGGCGATGAGTGATTGTATGTACTGCTTGTCGCTCACAATAAATCAATAGTTCACAGGATCCTCTATGGGTTTGTAGGGTTTGTTCACTTCTTTTTGGTGAGGCACCTTTTTACCTTTCAGCACGGCCTTGAGGTAGGGTTCTAGCTTCTGGGCGTAATACCAGAAGCCCAAGTCAGTCAGGTGGATGCCGTCTACAGTCCCGTCATTGTTGGGTCCATAGAGTCCTTTGCAATCGACATAATAGAGATTCTTGGGGTTCTCGGCTCGCAACCGCAGGTAGTTCTTGTGGAACTCATAGTTTTTCTGCGGCAGGTACTTGCTGTAGAAGCCGCTGTACTTGGCATAGCTGTACATCTGCCCCTCGACCATGATGATGGGCACGTCGGGACGTGCGCGGCGCAGGATGTTGACAAACTCATAGGTGAGCGTGTCGCACATGTCCTTGGTGCAGTTGGGGATGGGGTCAAGGATGTAGGCAGCCACATCGGGGATGGTGGCCATGGCCCGCGCCATGCAGTAGTCCATCTTGCCCTCGCCACTGATGCCGATGTTGACGCACTCGATGTCCAGGTCGCGCTGGATGATGTTGGTTGCCACCATGCCCGGATGTGAGGCACAACCGCCATGCAGGATGCTCGTGCCATAGAACACCAGCTTCTTGCCTTGGCGCGGGCTGTTGAGCGCGGGCTGAGCGAGTGTAGCGGTACTGTCGACACCTATCTCACACCACTGCACTCCGTCATAGAGTGGCAGGTAGAGCATATACTCATGCATTTTTCCATCCAGGCGGTCGACCAACACTTTGCGTTGGATGACGTTCTCGTTATTGGAACTGGGGCGGTTACAATTGACAAACTGCCACGAGCGCGTGTCCTCGTCCCAGATATAGAGACAGGTGCCTTTGATGCCGGTGTCTGCCATGTGCATCATGTGGGCATTGTAGAGCAGCTGGTAGCGCACGGCCACAGCACGCGAGTCGGTGCGGAAGCGGAAAGCCTTGCCCGCCGTGTTCCGGGCACGATCGCGCAGCTCGGGGCGTACACTGTCTTCAAGCCAACGGGGAATGCGAGTGTCCAGAGTCTTCTCAAAGGCATAGTTGATCATCCTGAACTTCATCGCGTCGACAAAGCGAAGGGTGTCGGCATTTGTGAAGTCTTGAGCGGCGACCAGCAGCGGCAGTGCAAAAGCTGTGAGCAGGATAGGAAATATACGCTTCATTTCCCGTAGACAGTTTGCTCAATGGCGCGAATTAACTCCTCCTTGGGAACAAAGCCATCAATGTTACCTGGGTCACCCTTGCCTGGGGCGGGCAAGATCAGCAACATCGGGATGCCATCGATGCCCAGTTGTTTTGACAGTTCGGGGTTGTTGTCGACATTGACGCTGTAGAAGTCGATGTCGGGATACATAGCGGCCACCTCCTTGAGGATGGGAGCGAGGCGGCGGCAGGGACCGCACCAGTCGGCGTTGAAGTCCACGACACAGGGGCGCTTGGCAGTCTGCGTCCAGCTGTCGCCATCGATGATGCCCACCAGTTGCTTGAACTGGTTCTGATTGATTTCTTTAACCGTTCCGTTGGCAAGGCAGGGCAATGCCAGCAATACCGTCAGCAACAGGGTCAGTACTTTATTTTTCATATTCTAACGAGTTTAGGATTATCAATTGTCCGATTATTGGAGCATTATTAATTCAAATCAAGGCGAGCATTCGACTACTGGTGCTGTGGGCGCAGCAGGTCATTGACCGTCTTGACCGGGTTGAAGGTCTCGATGGGCACCTCGACAAAGATGGTAATCCAGTCGCTCATCGAGCCATTCCAGAGGCCAGGAAGCTCCAGTGCCTTGATGGCCACGCCATCTTTTGACTTCTCGCTGATGAGCCCGGTGTCGGGGTCGACAAACTGACGCAAATCAAACTTCTGTCCTTTGTAGTCCTTGATGTAGCACACAAGGTCAACGGGGTTGAAATGTGTTCCGCTGCGCATCAGTGCCACCGCCGCGGGGTCATCGGGGTTGATTTGAGCCGCCTCCAAGATTTGCGGCGAACAGCTGCCGTCGGCATTGAATGCCAGGTAGGGACCACCGCCAGGTTCACCCTCATTCTTCACCATGCCACACACGCGGATGGGTCGGTTGAGCTTGCCGCGCAAGTAGTCGGCCAGTCGCGTGTCATCCATCTGTCCAGTCTTGTCACAGGTTGTGAACAGATACTTCTCGACAAACTCCAGAATCTTCAGCAGTTGCTCGTGCGAACACTCGCCCTCGAGCTGCTGCAGGAAGTGAGCCACATGCGCCTGAATCTGCACCAGGTAGCCGGCAATCACCTTTTTATATCTAGTGGTAGCGTGGCGCAAGGCCGACGGGACCACATTGTCGATGTTCTTGACAAAAATCACATCGGCTTCACGGTCATTCAAGTTCTCGATGAGTGCGCCATGGCCAGCTGGGCGGAACAGCAGCGAACCGTCTTTGCCGCGATAGGGCGTGTTGTCGGCCAGGACAGCGATGGTGTCGGTCGACGGTTTCTGCTCACTCATGGTCACATGGTAGGTCACGCCCCACACTTTTTCCATCAGCGGCACGCGCTGAGCGAGCAGACCTTCAAAGTGACTGCGATGCTCAGGCGATACGGTGAAGTGAAGGTTGACATGTCGCTGGTGGTCGGCGGCATATTGTGCACCTTCTTCGAGGTGCTCCTCTACCGGGGTGTGGACACTCCCCCCGGCTGCCTTGTGAAACAGCAACAGTCCCTTGGGCAGGCCGCCATAGTTCATGCCCTCGCTGTCGAGCAAGACACGCACCACATCGACATGCCGCCCGGCTTCAATGAGCTTGGGTACTGTCTGTTCATGCAGACGCAGACAAGCCTTGTTCAGGGCTGAATAGAACGCAAAATGCTGGATGTGGTCGAAAAATGTGCGTTCAAAGTCGGTAGCCGGTGCAGTGCGGCCCGAGTTGACAAACGCATACAAGTCCTTGAACATGCGGCTGGCCGCTCCAGATGCCGGGACAAACTTCTCGATGCTGCCGTCAAACTGTCTCCATGACTGGATGCAACTGTTCTCCTGCTTGGGTGACAAGCGCACAATGCCATTGTCAACTGTTGCCACACCCTCGAGGCGTAGCCAGGCGAAACCCTGGTCAAAACGCTCGAGCTGCTTGTCAATCTGTGCAGTGGTGATACCCTTGGACTCCATCTGCTTCAAGTCGTGTTCGTTCCACATTGCTTATCCTCCTTTTTTTAAAAATTTTTCAAAATTACAACTTTTATCGGACATGGGTTTGGTCTTTAGCCCAAAAAATTTTAATTTTGCCGCTTGTTTTGCATTTTTTAGATAATCGACGATGGAAATGACCTATTTCACTGCCGACGAACGGCGGCTGATGTTGCGCCTGACACGCGAGTTGATCGGTCGCTTGAGGCATGTGATGACGCATGATGACATGCGGCGTGTGTGGGACACGCTCAGCGTTGCTGCTGCTGGTGGACACCTGGACCGTGACATGGGTGGCTTCAACCCGATAGTGCGCCAGGCAAGCACAGCATTACTGCTGTGCCAGAATGTGGTGGCCGACCGCAACCTCACCATTGCCACAATGATTTACCCTGTGTGCCACACCAGGTTCATGACGATGAAGCAGGTCAATGAACAGTGGGGCGATGATGTGACCCAGCTGGTGCATGGGCTGATGGAGGTGTCGCGCCTCTATGGGCGCCAAGCCGCTGTGGTCGACCAGAACTTCCAGAAGCTGCTGTTGAGTTTTGCCCACGACATACGCGTGATCATTATCATGATTGCCGACCGCCTGGTGATGATGCGCAACATCAATCACCACCCCGACGAGCAGATGGTGCACGACATCTCGCTTGAGTCGCGCTACCTCTATGCGCCGCTGGCTCACCGCCTGGGGCTGTACCAGCTCAAGACCGAACTTGAAGACCTCTCGCTCAAGTATCTCAATCGTCGCGTCTATACCCAGATTGCCGACAAGCTCAAAGAGACCAAACAGCAGCGCGAGGCCTATGTGGCCGACTTTGTCAAGCCCATACGCGACGCACTGGACCAGGCCGGACTCCGCTACGAGATGAAGGGCCGCACCAAGAGCATCAACAGCATCTGGAACAAGATGAAGAAGCAAGGTGTGGACTTGAATGGCATCTACGACCTGTTTGCCATCCGCATCATCCTGGACAGTGAGCCAGACCAGGAGAAAAAGGACTGCTGGGTGGCCTACTCGATAGTGACCGACATCTATAAGGCCAACATCGCGCGACTGCGCGACTGGATCACCATGCCCAAGAGCAACGGCTATGAGTCGCTGCACATCACTGTGCAGGGCAAGGAAGACAAGTGGGTAGAGGTGCAGATACGCACCCGCCGCATGGACGAGGTGGCCGAGCGCGGACTGGCTGCCCACTGGAAGTACAAAGGTATCAAGAGTGAGGCCGGGCTGGATGTGTGGATGAACAGTGTGCGAGAGGTGCTGGAGGCTGGCAGCGACGGACAGATGGAGATGATACGCAACATGCACACCAACCTCTATGACACAGAGGTGTTTGTCTTCACGCCCCGCGGCGACCTGATTCAGCTGCCGCTGGGAGCCAGTGTGCTAGACTTTGCCTATGCCGTCCACACCAACGTGGGACGGCACTGTGTGGGTGCTCGCATCGATGGAAAGAACCAGCGCTTGAACTACAAGCTGCGCAACGGCGACACGGTCGAGGTGCTCACCGCATCGACGCAGACACCCAAGCAGGACTGGCTGAATTATGTGGTGACCAGCAAGGCCCGCAACAAAATCAGGCAGGCAGTCAACGAGGCACGACAGCATCGCGCCGAGATGGGCAAGGAACTGCTGCAACGGCGTTTCAAAAACCGCAAAATTGATCTTGATGAGGCTACCATTTCGCGTATGCTCAAGCGCATGGGATTCAAGACGCTGACCGACTTCTATGTGGCACTGCACGACGAGCAGATTGACATCAATGATGTCATCGGGCACTATGAGGCGCAGCTGCAACGGCAAGAAGAGGGTGGGGCAGCACCGCAGGGAGCGGCTCAGAACTTTGTGCTGCATCAGCGTGCCGAAACCAGCGACAATCCCGACGACATCCTGGTCATCGGCGACAACGTCAAGGGCATCAACTACCGGTTGTCGCGCTGCTGCAATCCCATTTATGGCGACAAGATTGTGGGCTTTGTGGCCAGCGACGGAGCCATCAAGGTTCACCGGGCTGACTGCCGCAACTTGCGGCACCTGCGCTCTCGCTACCCCTACCGCATCATCCGCACGGCATGGTCGGGCAAGATTGGGGCACAGTTTGCTGCAACACTGCGCGTGGTGGGCAAGGATGACATCGGCATTGTTTCAAACATCACGTCGGTGATCAACAAGTTGGGCGACACGCAGCTGCGCAGCATTTCCATCCAGAGCAACGGTGCGACCTTCGAGGGCTTCTTGGTCATCGGCATCAGTAGTACGGCACTGCTCGATGAACTAATCCAGAAGCTGCAGAACCTGCGTGGAGTGCGACTGGTCGAACGTAGGAAATAATGAACAAATAAGAATTTAGCAAACTTGTGATTTCGATACAAAACCTTCATGTCGAATTTGGCAGTACGGTGCTGCTTGATGACATCAACTATGTCATCAACAAACGTGACCGCATCGCTCTAGTCGGAAAAAACGGAGCTGGCAAGTCGACAATGCTCAAGATCATTGCCGGGCTGCAGAATCCCACCAGTGGGACGGTAGCTCGCCCGACAGACACTACCATAGGCTACCTGCCACAGCAGATGCTTCTAACCGACACGCTCACCGTGCGCGATGAGGTGGGCAAAGCTTTTGCTCATGTCCATGAGTTAGACGCGACCATCGATGCGCTCAATGCCGAGTTGGCCATGCGCACCGACTATGAGTCGGAGGCATATCAGGACCTGATTGACCGACTCACGCTGAAGACCGAGGTACGCACCATGATGCAAAGTGAGAACATGGATGCCGAGATCGAGAAGACGCTGCTGGGACTGGGATTTGAGCGAAGTGACTTCGACCGGCCTACAGGCGAGTTCAGCGGGGGATGGCGCATGCGCGTCGAGATTGCCAAACTGCTGTTGCAGAAGCCCGACGTGCTGCTGCTCGACGAGCCTACCAACCACCTGGACATTGACTCAATCCAGTGGCTGGAGAATTTTCTCAAAAACCGAAACGGGGCACTGGTGCTCGTCAGTCACGACAGGGCTTTCATTGACCGTGTCACCAACCGAACCATCGAAATCTCGCTGGGCAGAATATATGACTATCAGGTCAACTATTCGCACTTTGTCGAGCTGCGAAAAGAACGCTTGGAGCAACAGCGACGGGCCTACGAGAACCAGCAGAAGATGATTCACGACACTGAGGATTTTATCGAGAAGTTCCGCTACAAGCCCACCAAGGCCGTGCAAGTGCAGAGCCGCATCAAGCAGCTCGAGAAGATTGAGCGCATCGAGGTTGATGAGGTCGACACGTCGCGGCTGCGCCTCAAGTTCCCACCTGCGCCACGCTCGGGTGACTATCCTGTCATCGCCGAGGATGTACGCAAGGACTATGGCGCGCTCAATGTGTTCAGTGGTGTGACGTTCACCATCAAGCGTGGCGAGAAAGTGGCATTTGTGGGCAAGAACGGTGCCGGCAAGTCGACCCTGGTCAAGTGCATCATGGGTGAGATTCCATTTGAGGGCGAGCTGAAAATCGGGCACAATGTCAAAATCGGGTACTTTGCGCAGAATCAGGCACAGTTGCTCGATGAGTCGATCACCGTGTTCGACACCATCGACCGTGTGGCCGTGGGCGACATCCGCACCCGCATCAACGACCTGCTGGGGGCTTTCATGTTTGGCGGCAAGGCCAGCGAGAAGAAGGTCAAGGTGCTGTCGGGTGGCGAGAAGAGCCGCCTGGCCATGATCAAGTTGCTGCTTGAGCCGGTCAACCTGCTCATCCTCGATGAGCCTACCAACCACCTGGACATGCGCACCAAGGACATCCTCAAGCAGGCCATCACCGACTTTGACGGCACGGTTATCGTCGTGAGCCACGACCGCGACTTCCTCGACGGCATGGTGCAAAAGGTCTATGAGTTTGGCGACCATCGCGTGCGCGAACATTTGTGCGGCATCTGGGAGTTCCTTGAGAAAAAGCAACTCGACTCGCTGCAGCAAATTGAGGCTAGTGACAAGAGCCATGAGCCAAAAGCCGAGAACATGCCGTCTGCCGGACGGCTGAGCTACGAGGAGCAGAAAGAGCGTGAGCGCAAGCACAAGCAAGCACAGAAGCGTGTCAAACAACTGGAGGAGCGCATCCAGCAGCTTGAGCAGGACATTGCAGCCATCGAGCAGCAGTTGTCTGAAGGACAGACCGATGACCCCTCAATCTATGACCGGCATGCCGCTTTGCAGAGCGACTTGGAGCAAACCCTCACCGACTGGGAGAATGCTTCAATGACGCTTGAACAGGAGTTGACATAGGCTCTTCTTGCCAAAAAAGTCCGAAAAATTACAATAATTCCAAAACATTGATTACCTTTGTAACTTCAATATTAAATGTTCTAATTATGACCAATTTCATCTATAATCCAATTGCAGTAATTGTCGCTGGTGTCCTGATTGTCATTGTCTTGTATGGCTTTTACTTGTATCAGACCAAGCATAGAGACAAAGATAATGACAAGCAACCGATGACTGTCGATGACTATGTTGCTACCAACGGTGAGCCTGTCGACATGGTGGTGCTTGATGCCACGCGATGCAACGAGCTGAGTGCTGTGATTCTGGTGTATGACCACACACTGGTGGTCAATGGCACGCCAATTGATCGTGACCAAGTGACCAACGCAACATTTAATAATGGTGCTGTACCCTATGTTGACAACCGATACCAGATTGTGCTCACCACCACCATGGCCGAACAGCCCACCGTCCACATTCCGGTCGGAGCCGACGCCAAGTTTGCAAGCGAAGTGCTGCAACAACTCAATCAATATCTGTCGAAACCATAAAACTTAAAAACCATACAATGAAAAAAATGTTTTTTCTGACGATTGCCGCTCTCATGTCGATGGGCATGGCAGCAGGCGACCTCAAGGGCGTTGACCGTGCCAACCTCGACACATCGGTCAAGCCGGGTGAGAATTTCTACAAGTATGCCTGTGGCGGATGGCAGCAGGCACATCCGCTGGATCCGCAATATGCGCGATTCGGCACTTTCGACCAGCTGGGCGAGAACAGCCGTGAGCAGGTGAAAGACATCGTCACTCACCTGGGCACCAACAATCCTCGCGGCTCTATCAAGCAACAGGTGGGCGACCTCTATGCCCTGGGCATGGACAGTGTACGCCTCAACCGTGAGGGCAAGTCTCCGCTAGAGGCCGACCTGGCGCGTATCAAGAACGCAAAGCGCACCGAGTTCATCTCGCTCATTGCGTGGATGCACCGGGGCATCGCCGACCCGTTCTTCAACTCACAGGTTATGGCCGACATGAAGAGTAGCAACGACAATCTGCTGTATCTGGCACAGGGCGGCATCGGCATGGGTGACCGTGACTACTATCTGGAGAAAGATGCCAATACCACCAAGGTGCGCGAGGCTTACGTCAGCTACATTGAGCGCCTGTTCACCCTCATCGGTTACAAGAAGGGTGCAGCCAAGAAGGCCGCAAAGAATGTCATGAAGATTGAGAATGCCCTGGCCCAGGTGGCCATGACACGCGAGGAGACACGCGACTACAGCAAGCTCTACAACATCACCACGCTCGACCAGCTCAAGGCCGACTACCGTAACATCGACTGGGATAGCTTCTTCAGCGCACTGGGAGTACCCAAGTTTGATAAACTGTGTGTGTTTCAGCCCAAGAGCATCGCGCTGGTCAACGACATGATGAAGTCGCTCAACGACCAGGAAATCAAGGATTATCTCACCTACAAGTATGTCAACGCGGCCAGCAACTACCTCAGCGATGATTTCGAGCAGGCCAACTTCGACATGTTCAGTCGAGCAATGAGTGGCAAACAGGTCAACCAGCCCCGCTGGAAGCGTGCCCTGAACGTACCCAACACGCTGCTGGGCGAGGCTGTGGGACAGCTATATGTCGCCAAGTATTTTCCTGCCGATAGCAAGAAGAAGATGCAGAAGCTTGTCGATAACCTCAAGGTGGCGCTGGGCGAGCACATCGCCTCGCTGACATGGATGAGCCCCAAGACCAAGGTCAATGCGCTGGTCAAGCTCAACTCGTTCACTGTCAAGATTGGTTATCCCGACAAGTGGCGCGACTACAGCGGCATCACCATCGACCCGACCCAGAGCTACTGGCAGAACGTGCTGCAGGCGCGCATCCACGAGGCTGACTATGAGTACAGCCAGCTCGACAAGCCTGTCGACAAAGACCGCTGGTGGATGACTCCGCAGACAGTTAATGCCTACTATGAGCCGTCGAGCAACGAGATTTGCTTCCCGGCCGCCATTCTGCAACCCCCTTACTTTGACCCGACTGCCGATGATGCCAGCAACTATGGCGCCATCGGAGTGGTTATCGGCCACGAGATGACACACGGCTTTGACGATCAGGGACGCAATTTCGACCACACAGGCAACATGGTGGACTGGTGGACGGCCGACGATGCAGCCAAGTTCCAGCAGCTGGCCGACAAACTGGGTAGCCAGTACAGTGCCGAGATTGTGGCCGACGATGTGCATGCCAACGGTGTCTTCACCATGGGCGAGAACATCGCCGACCATGGCGGCCTGCGTGTGTCCTACAGTGCCTTCAAGAGCACCGACCAGGGCAAGGCGGGCAAGCCGATGGACGGATTCACACCCGACCAGCGCTTCTTCTTGAGCTATGCCAATGTCTGGGCAGCCAACATCACCAAGGAGGAGATTCTGCGCCGCACCAAGGTTGACCCGCACTCGCTGGGTGTCAACCGTGTGAATGTGGCCATTCGCAACCTTGAGCCTTTCTTCAAGGCGTTCGACATCAAGCCTGGAGACAAGATGTGGCGCGATCCGGCCGACCGCGTCGCCATCTGGTGATGTCAATGGCACAATAGAAGCTCGATTCGCCACAAACCTGATGCGGGTTTGTGGCGAATCGAGCTTTTATTGTGCCATCAAGGTCAGCACACCACCTAGGGCTGTAACACCTTGGACAGCCTGACTTGGCTCTTATAGACCGGAAAATCGAGGGTCATCAGCACACCATTCTCAAATGTCGCGTAGGCATCTTGCATGATGGGCTGGAAAGTGGCGTCAATCCATTCCAGGCCGTAGTTCCCATCGAAAATGGTCTTGGTGATGTGCCCCTTGAGCAGCCCGGCTTGCCACTGCGTTGCATTGACTTGAGCGCCAGAGAGATAGATGATGTCATATCCGTCATTGGCCGCCACCACGGCAACTGTGTAGCGCCCTCCCAGTCGCAGCCACTGGTCTTCCATGTCACGGTCTTGATATTGCCAGTAGCCCTCGATGGGGTCGCTGCTCATGGCCAGATGCTGATCAAGGGCCTCGCGGGTCCAGCAGGTGGCCATGCGGCGTGGTGGGTTGCTTTCAGTGGTCAACACGGTGCGCTCGATGGCGATGTGCGCGCCTGGGCTCAAGTACAGACCCGTCTTGACCGTTTTTGAGTCGACATCATCGAGTGCCACTGTGGCCACGGGCTGCAGCCGTTTTTTGCCCACCGAGATGTCGGCTTGCCCATTAGCGACACTGACCATGAGCGTGTTCAGTCCGTCCTCCATGTCCACACCGTCGCTCAGTGTGCGCCGCGACAGCAGTGTCTCGCCGCTGCCGTCGTGCCGATAGATTGACACATGCATTGTGCGCTGGTCGGTCAGGTCGTCATAGAGGTTGCTGTTGCTGCAACTGACCTCGGCGCGGTGATAGTGAGCCGAGTCAGTATAGTCAAACACAATGCCCCACGACGTGCCCTCGACACGCGTCTTGTTCCCGTCTGCATCAATGACAGTGTAGCTGCGGCCTGCCTGGCTGCTGTGCGATGAGGCACGCACAAGATAGCTGTAACCCGTGTTGGCTGTCAGGGTCGTGTCGGTAGCCACCAGTGGGATGGCACTGGCATTGCGCAAGTCGAGGCAATTGCCATCCAGGGCACAGGACACATGAGCTTTAGGCTGCGAGCTGAGGACGGCAGTGAGCGATCTGAACTGATTGTACGCTGTGGCATAGTGCGAACGCGCCGAGACGAGCCCCACACTGGCAAACATGGCAAGCAGGCAGCAGGTCAGGCGGTTCATGGCTGGTGAGGACTAGAGGATTCCCTGGGTCGAGACGTACTGTGCCAGTCCCGTTCCCAGGCCATAAAGCGAAATGATGAGCAACAAGCCGCCCATGATGCGGTTGATGGTCCACATGCTGCCCTTGGTGAACTGTGAACGTACTTTGTCGACGGCATAGGTGATTACTGTCCACCACAATAGTGCCCCGCCTGCGATAAACAGGTAGCCCAGAATGATGTGATACCACTTGTGCTCCTCGGGGTTGGGAAAACCGAAACGGGCGAACAAGGGGATGACCAAGAACAGAATTAGTGGATTGGACAAGGTGAAGAAGAATCCCGTGATGGCGTCGCGCGTGTTGTCATCCTTGTCGTTGGTGTCACGCACACGGTCGCCCTCAGGGTTGTGCAATATCATGTATGCAGCGTAGACAATGAGAATGACACTGCCCAGAATCTGGAGCATCGTCACATTGTCCTCGATATAGTCGGTCACGAAACTGATTCCCAATCCGGTCAGGAGGCAGTAGAACAAGTCGCTCGCAGCTGCCCCTAGCCCGGTGAACCATCCCGACACGCGGCCCTTGTTGAGCGTGCGCTGGACAGTCAGGATGCCTATTGGACCCATCGGAGCCGACAGAATTATACCTATCGATATGCACCCGATCAATAGTGAGATGAGTGTTGCCAAAACAAAAAAATCACTTTTTGAACCGCAAAAGTACAAAAAAACAGCGGTCTGAACAAGAAAAATACCTTTTTTCGTGCAAAAATAGTTTTTTTGTCCTGAGAATTTGATTTTATAAGGATTTAATCGTATATTTGCAAATTGTAATTTTTGAGTGTCTATGAGTGAGCTGAATTCTTCGCCGACACCACAACGTGTCATGCTGCAAATCGAGTTGCTGCCGTGCGTCAATCAGGCCATGGTTGACAATCGTGTTGTGTTGTGCAATCGTCGCGACATTGTCAACGATACCGACAGCCAGCTTCAGGATGTCAGCGTCTCTGTCACCGGCGAACATGTCGAGACATGCACTGTAACGGTGGCACAGCTGCCACCATTTTGGACGGTGCAATTGGGAGGGCTGGATGTCAAGTTCAGACAATCAGCCTTTGTCGGCATCAAGCAGCCTGTCGACACGGTTGTCAACATTGTGGCACAAAGCGGCGACCAGGAGATAGCCCGCTCAGTGTGCACCGTCACACTGTTGCCCGACAATTTCTGGGGCGGGCTGCAGTCGATGCCATCGACTTTGGCGACTCTGGTAATACCCACATCGTCGGCAGTGGCCACAGTTTTGCAGATGGCCTCGCCCATACTGGAACAGCTCACGGGTGACCACATCTTTGACAACTATCAGACGCTCGACCCCAATCGAGCAAAGGCGCAGATGCAGGCCATCTATTGCGCTATGCAGCAGCTTGAACTCACTGTCATGCCCATGACTCGCGACTTCATGAACGTCCGTGACCGCGTGCGCACACCACACGAGGTGCTGCAAGAGCGCATGAGCAACTGCTTGGAGTTGTCTTTGTTCATGGCATCGTGCCTCGAGGCGTGCCACCTCAACCCGCTGCTGGTGTTCATGCGGTCACATGTGATGGTGGGCATGTGGCTCGTCGACTCCTATCACATCAATCCGGTGAGCGACGATAGCGCATTGTTGAACAAGGCATCGAACGAGGACTTGTCAGAGATGGCTCTGATCGACGTAACGGCGTGTACAGAAACAGAACAGGTGTCGTTCGACCAGGCTTGCCGCCGCACCGTGGTCTTGTTGCGCGACACACACCAGGCGTTCAACTGCTTTATCGACATCAAGTCGTGCCGATTGCAGAACATCATGCCCTCAAGGGTGCTGACCACCGCTGAACCCACCGATGCCGCCTTGGTGCAAGAACTCGTACTCGCCCCGGCACACAGCATGGATGCAGCCATCGGCAATAACGTCACTGCCCCCGCTCAAATCACCAAGCAGCAGATTTGGGAACGCAAGCTGCTTGACTTCTCGATGCGCAACAACCTGCTGAACATGCGCATCGGCAGGCGTGTGCTGCCCTTTATCTCATTTGCCATCGACAAGCTCGAAAACCGCATCTGCAAGGGACTGGAATTTGGCATCTATCCCGCGCCTGTACCCATCCAGATTCAGCCCGATGAGAACGGAATGTTTGACTCGGCCATCTTGCAAGACAGTTGGCGCAGGCTTGTCATCAGTGAGATGGGGAGCAGGCGTCTGCGCAGCTATCTGAACGAGAATGAGATGATTAATGTGCTCAAGCACATCCATCGCGCCTCACGAACGGCACTGGAGGAGAATGGAGCCAACTCGCTCTTCCTGACACTGGGCATGCTCAAGTGGTATGAGACCGACCGTAGCACCAAGCCGCGATTTGCCCCCATACTGATGATTCCTGTCGACCTGGTGCGGCATGCCGGCAATCGATATGTCATCAGGTCGCGTGACGAGGAGACTATCATCAATGTCACGCTCATCGAGATGATCAAGCAACAATTCCAGCTGCCCATGGACGGTCTCACACCACTGCCCACCAATGACAATGGGGTGGACGTGCGGCAAGTGCTGGCCATCATGCGCTCGTGCATCATGGAACGCCCGCGTTGGGATGTCCTTGACGAAGCCATGCTGGGACTGTTCTCATTCAGCAAGTTCGTCATGTGGAACGACATCCACAACAATGCCTACCAGTTGGCACAGCATCCGGTCATCCAGGCTTTGGCGGGCAACAAAATGGTGCACATGGCTGACGCCGGTCTGCCACCGGCCGATGCGCGCGAGCTGGACCAAACGGCCTTGCCCGAGGAGTTTGCCATGCCTGTCGATGTCGACTCGTCGCAGTTCGAGGCTATTGTCGACTCGGGGCGGGGCAAGAGTTTTGTGCTTCATGGCCCTCCGGGCACCGGCAAGTCACAGACCATCACCAACATTATTGCTAACGCCTTGTTCCAGGGCAAAAGTGTACTGTTCGTGGCCGAGAAGATGGCTGCACTCGAAGTGGTGCAGAAGCGGCTCAAGGCCATTGGCATCGACCCGTTCTGCCTGGAGCTGCACAGCAACAAGACCACCAAGCGACATGTGCTGGATCAGCTGGAAAAGGCACTGAATGTCACTGAACGGAGCGAATCGCGCGAATATCAGCCCACATCCCTCAGGTTGTCGCAGGAGCGTGAAACATTGTCGCACTATGTCCTGGCCATGCACTCGCCGCGACCTAGTGGCATCTCGCTTTATGAGTGCATCACTCGATACCTGGACATCGAGTATGACGAGATTCAAGAGAACGCAGGTGACGGGCAACTCACGACAGATGAAATCACCCGTGGCGAGGAACTAATCCTGTCGCTTGAGCCGGTGGTCAAGTTGACAGGAAAGCCTGAGGATCATCCGCTGCATGGGCTGGTGTTCAATGAGCTCTCGGCCGAACAACTGCCCGACATCGCCACTAAATTTGTGCAACTGAACCGGCAATTGGCCATGATGCGCCGCCACACCATGCACATCGACGAGTTGATAGGAGTGAACTTGGGTACCCGGCTCTCTGACTATCGGACACTTGCCCTTCTGTGCAGGGGATTGGCCGGTATCAATCGCATCACTCCCATGATGGTTGACAGCTATCTCCAGTCAGACATGCAACAGCTGCGTGCCCGACTGTCGCAAGGCAACACTAGGAGACAGAACAAGCTGGTGGTCGACAGCATTTTCCATCCATCGGCCTATGCTCTCGATGCCAGCCAATTGCTCTTGCAATGGCGCGAGGCAGGTGAGAGTTGGCTCTTGCCCAGATTCATGGCCAGACGCAAGCTGACCAAGCAGCTGAAGCCGTACATGAATGGGAAGCAGTCAGGCACCGCGCAGTCGCTGGAGGCGCTGGAGGCGTTTCAGATGGCCGATGCTGTGTGCGACCAAGCCTGGCAGAACGAAGTCAATGCGGCGTTTGCGCAAGTGCTTGACAAGGACCAGACCGACTGGCAGCAGCTGGAGCAAGAGCTGGAACGAGTGACCAGCTTGCTCACCGAGTTACGGAACAACATTGCCGTCGAGCGGTACAATCTCATTGTCGAACGGCTGAAAGCCGTGGCACAGGCCGACCCCTATCTCTTCGGCAAGAATGCCACCCTCTGGACACAAGTGGTCAACGACTGCGAGAGCATGCAAAGCAAGAAGACTGAGATTGAGGCTATTTGCACATTGGATGACTCTGATAGCGACTACTTTGAGCAGTGGGTTGAGCGTGTCAGCAAACATATCGAGGCAATGGGGCGAGAATGGAAGGTCTGGACTGACCGGCGACAGGAGCTGCTGCAGAAGCATCTGCCGCAGGTGGTCGAGCGCATCGAGCAAGGCGAGCCGGTCAAGCAAGTGGCCGAGGCCTGGAAAAAGGGCGTATACCATGCCATGGCTACCTATACACTGGGCACTGACCAGATGCTCTCCACATTCTCGGGGCTGCTCTTCGAGGATGTCATTGCCAAGTTCCGCAAGCTTGACCATAAGTTCCAGGAGCTGACCAAGGTCGAACTTTTCAACCGACTTACACGAAATCTGCGGAAGAACTACCTCTCTCCAGAGCTCTCTACGCAGCTGACCTACCTGCGCCGCGTCATCGCCAACAGGGGCAGGGCACAGAGTGTGCGCAACATCATGGACCAGCTGGGAGGCCTGTTGCACTATCTGACGCCCTGCATGCTCATGAGTCCCATCTCGGTGGCTCAATACCTGTCATTAAGCCAGCGACCGTTTGACATTGTCATCTTCGACGAGGCTTCGCAGATGCCTACTAGCGAGGCAATCGGAGCTATCGCGCGTGGCAAGGCGCTTATCGTGGTGGGCGACCCCAAGCAGATGCCTCCCACCAACTTCTTTAACACCAACCAGGTGGACGAGTCGGAGGAGGCGTTCGATGACCTCGACAGTGTGCTGGACGACACCATTGCGCTCGACTTTCCCAACAAGCACCTGCGCTGGCACTACCGCAGCCGACATGAGAGCCTGATTGCGTTCAGCAACTCACAGTACTACGATGGGCGGCTCATCACTTTCCCCAGTGTCGACGACCGCGACACAAAGGTTAAATTTGTGCCTGTGCAGGGAACTTATGACTACGGACGCTCGCGCAGCAACAAAGCCGAGGCGCAAGCTATCGTCAGCGAGGTGTTGCGCCGCCTGCGTGACAAGCAGCTGCAGAAGCTGAGCCTGGGCATTGTTGCCTTCAGCATCTCGCAGCAGAATCTGATTGATGACATGCTCATGGATGCACTTGCTTTGCGACCCGAACTGGAGCAGCTGGCCACACAGTGCGAAGAACCCATATTCATCAAGAACCTGGAAAATGTGCAGGGCGATGAGCGTGACGTGATTCTCTTCTCTATCGGATATGGGCCGGATGTCCACGGCAAGGTGTCGATGAACTTCGGACCGCTCAACAACTCTGGCGGAGAGCGGCGTCTCAATGTGGCCGTCTCGCGCGCACGATATGAGATGATGGTTTTCTCAACGCTGATGCCCGAGCAGATTGACCTCAACCGGTCGAAGTCGCTGGGTGTGCAGGGATTGAAGATGTTCCTGGAGTTTGCCCGTGACGGGCGCATCAGTTATCAGACCAATGTGCCGACAGCAACTGTCAATATTATGGCACGCCAGCTGGCTCAAATCTTGCAGAGCAAGGGCTATCAGGTGGCCACTGCTATTGGGCGCTCGAAGTTCAAGATTGACCTTGCCGTGGTCGACACTACTGACCCGGATAGGTATATGTTGGGTGTGCTGTGCGACGGCAAGGGCTACAGCGACACCAAGACGGTGCGCGACCGTGAGGTGTGCCAACCCAACGTGCTGTCGATGCTGGGATGGAACATCCTGCGCGTCTGGATGGTCGACTGGTTTTACAACCGAGACCGCGTGGTGCAGCAGGTGCTGGATGCCTTGTCGCAAATCAAGGAGGCAAACCAGCGGCAACCTGTCGCCAAAACCAGCAAGCCCGCGATGAGGAAGGTGCCTGTCTTCAAACCAGTGCCTGAACCTGTGCCAAAACTGGTGCTAAGACCTGATTCAGACCCGGAACCAGACCTAGAACCTGAGCCCATAATCATACCCATACCCACAAGAGTGCCAGCGCCCAAACCGGCGCCCAAGGCTGCCAAAAAAACTGAACTCAAGAAACCGGAACCAAGACCGAATGATGCCAAAATTAAATTTGGCGAGGAACCCTATAGTGAGGCTGACATTCCCGTCGAGGCCAAGGGTGGGGTGCCCATCATGACCACACGACCCACCAAGACAATGGCGCAAATGCGGCAAATTCTGCAGAGCGAGCAGCCCATCACATTCCACTATGCATGCAAGCGCATGTGCCGCATCTGGGGAGTGCGGAGCATCAGCGAACGCGTCACACGCTACATGACATGGCTGCTCAAGCAGACGGCGACTCCCGACCCTTCATCGACCGAGGCTGTTCCCTTCTATTGGGACAATGCCAACCGCAGGTTGACCTACGGCGGATACCGCATTAAGAATGGTCGCGAATGGAATGACATACCGCTCATCGAAATCAAAAATGCAATCATCACACAGCTTAAACAGCACCAGACCATCAGCGATGATGAAATGCCCGCCATGATTGTGACTCTGTTTGGCATCAAGAAGTGTGTGTCGATGTTTCGTGAGCAGGTGTCCATCGCACTGTCCGAACTGGTGCGAGACAAGCGAATCCTGCATGGCGAAGGCAAATTTGCCGCATGCCGCAAGCCAGCCAATAACCACAAACCCCAAGTTCAGCCTGACGATCATGCCGCCGACTGACCAGATGCAGCTCGTCGCAACTGCTCGGCAATAATTCTGCCTTGATTACCAGCTGGTTGCCGAGGCTGAGGCTAGTTCCCCAAAGGTTCCAGCGAGCCTCACCTCGCCTTGGGGAAAGGGTAGGGGAGACGCACAATCGCTGAAGAGATACACTCCATGGTATTTGTTCAGCGATTGCGTCGGAGACGCTAAAATGCTTCGAAGAAGCTATTTGTTCGAAAGACCATGCAAGAGGGCCGGAGGTCCTCGCCGCTTGGTCCACAGTTCCTCTGCGAGGCACTTGGCAGGTTGAGTCTCAGGACCAAGCTGCGTGCATCTACGATGCACTTGCATGGTCTTTCGAACAAAATCGGGTCTTCGACCCGCTCTGCATCTTCGATGCACAGGGGGGTAAGAGGAGATTCTTCTGAATCGCGAGAGTTACCACTCCATGTACGAAAAGTTAAGGTAACAAAAAAAAGCGCCTTAAATTTGGGTGAGCAGAGAAGATGATGTAATTTTGCACCTTGATTTTGAAAAAGCAACATTAATTAAATATAGATTTCGTAACCCCAATGAACGTAAACTTTGAGAAAACCGACCAAGTGAACGGTTTGCTGACCGTAGCGTTTGTCGAAGATGACTACAAGGCAGAAGTCAAAAAAGAACTGAACCGCCTGGGACAGACACGTCCCCTGAAGGGCTTCAGACCCGGACACGTGCCTGCCGCACTGTTGCAGAAGTTCTATGGACCGCAGGTCAAGGTCCAGGTCATCGACCGCATGCTCAACCGTGCCGTCAGCGACTATATCGTCAACAACAAGATTGCCATCCTGGGCGAGCCGATGCCCACCGACGACACACAGGTCAACCTCGACACCGATAAGGAGTTTGAGTTCAAGTTCAACTTGGGCATGGCACCTGAGTTTGAACTTACCATCGACAAGAATATCACTGTACCTTATTATAATATTGCCGTAACCGACGACATGGTGCAGAAGCAGAATGAGGGCTACCGCAAGCGCTTCGGCAAACAGGTGCCGGGCGAAGAGGCTGCCATCGACTCGATGCTGCGCGGCTCGCTCGTCGAGCTGGATGACAACGGTCAGGAAAAGGCCGACGGCATCAAGGCCGAGCGCACTATCATCATGCCGCAACATCTCCAGAACGAGGAACAGCAGCAGAAGTTTGTCGGGGTCAAGGTGGGACAGGATGTTGTCTTCAATCCTCACACAGCTTGTGACGGCAATGCTGCTGAGATGGCATCGATGCTCAACATCGACAAGGAGAATGCCGCCGAGGTTACCAGCGACTTCAAGATGAATGTCACTGAGGTGATGGTCAATCAACCCGCCGACATGGACCAGGAGTTCTTTGACAATGTCCTGGGCAAGGACGAGGCTAAGACCGAAGAGGAGTACATGACCAAGCTCCGCGAGGTCATCGCTCACGAACTGGTGGCCGACAGCAACTACCGCTTCACTATCGACGCCGAGCGAGTGCTGCGCGACAAGGTCGGTGACATGCCCATGCCCGACGAGTTCCTCAAACGCTTCTTGCAGACCCGCGACGAGAAGAACACCCCAGAGAAAGTCGAGGAGGAGTATCCTGCCGCCAAGGCTCACCTGCAGTGGCAGATCATCAAGGACCGTGCTGCGGCATCGCTCGACATCACTGTCGATGACAGTGACCGCCGCCGTCTGGCGCGCTTGATGGCCGCACAGCAGTTCGCACAGTATGGCATGACCAACCTGCCCGATGATGTGGTCGACAACTATGCGCAGAAGCTCATGGACGACGAGCGCTATCACAGCGAGATCAGTAGCAGAGCATTTGATGACAAGTTCTTCGCATCGCTCAAGCAGGCCGTCACACTCGACGAGAAGAATGTGAGCATCGACGAGTTCAACAAGCTCTTTGAGGCGAAATGACGCATCTGTCATCAGACAAGAAATAAAATGCAAGTGGGTCGTGCCAAGTGCTCGACCCACTTTTTTTTCGAAAAAAAAGTGAAATATTTGTCCGCATACAAAAAAAGCAGTAACTTTGTAAAAATGATTTTCACGAACCATTATTAATTATTCCATAATGCAAAACGATTTTCGCAATTTCGCTGTCCATCACATGGGCATGAATGGCCTTGCCCTGGACCAATACAGCAATGCCGTCACAAGCAGTTACATCTCACCCACCATCATGGAGGAACGCCAACTCAATGTCACGCAGATGGACGTGTTCTCGCGACTGATGATGGATCGCATCATCTTCCTGGGCACGCAAGTCGACGACTATACCGCCAATGTCATTCAGGCACAGCTGCTCTATCTTGACTCGGCCGACCCGGGTAAGGAAATCTCACTGTATATCAACTCGCCCGGCGGATCGGTTTATGCCGGACTGGGCATCTACGACACCATGCAGTTTGTCCAGAGCGATGTGTCGACCATCTGCACGGGCATGGCCGCTTCGATGGCCGCCGTTCTGCTCGTTGCCGGACAGAAGGACAAACGCTATGCCCTCAAGCACTCACGGGTGATGATTCACCAGCCCATGGGTGGCATTCAGGGACAAGCCAGCGACATCGAGATCACCTCGCGCGAGATTATTAAACTCAAGCAGGAGTTATACAACATCATCAGCGAACACAGCGGACAGCCCTACGACAAGGTTTACGCCGACAGCGACCGTGACTACTGGATGACCTCGCAAGAGGCTCTGGACTATGGCATGATTGACAAGGTGCTTGTCCGCAGCAAATAATCTGACTGACCGACAAACACAAGATGGCTAAAAAGAGAAACACGGGTATGCATTGCAGCTTCTGCGGACGCGACGAGACTGAGGTGCAGCTGCTCATGCCGGGCATGGAAGGGTGCATCTGCAACGAGTGTGCCGAGCGGGCCGATGAGGTTGCTAAAGAATATCTGCGCAATATCAGCAAGGCCACGGTCGAGGATATCGACATGGCTACACTGCCCAAACCCAACGAAATCAAGGAGTTCCTCGACCAGTATGTCATCGGTCAGGACACTGCCAAGCGATACCTCGCCGTGGCGGTCTACAACCACTACAAGCGACTGGCACAGCACTCACAAGACGATGGTGTCGACATCGAGAAGTCTAACATCATCATCGTCGGGCCCACAGGCACGGGCAAGACTTTGCTGGCCAAGACCATTGCCAAGATGCTCAAAGTGCCCTTTGCCATCGTCGACGCCACGGTGCTCACCGAGGCTGGGTATGTGGGCGAGGACATCGAGAGCCTGCTCACCAGGCTGCTCGCGGCATGCGACTACAACGTCGAGGAGGCTCAGCGAGGCATCGTCTTCATTGACGAGATTGACAAGATTGCCCGAAAGGGTGACAACCCTTCCATCACACGAGACGTCAGCGGCGAGGGTGTGCAACAGGGACTGCTCAAGTTGCTCGAAGGCTCGGTGGTCAATGTCCCGCCACAGGGCGGACGCAAGCATCCCGAGCAGAAGATGATTGCCGTCGACACCAAGAACATCCTGTTCATCTGCGGCGGAGCGTTTGAGGGAATTGAGCGAAAGATTGCGCAACGACTCAACACCCATGTCGTGGGCTATGGCGCGGGAAACCACATCTCGCGTCTCGACCGCGAGAAGTTGCTGCACTTTGTCGCTCCACAAGACTTGCGCAGCTACGGACTCATACCCGAAATCATCGGGCGACTGCCCATACTCACCAACCTTGAGCCGCTTGACCGCGAGGCATTGCGGCGCATTCTCACCGAGCCAAAGAACGCTATCGTCAAGCAGTATCACAAGCTGCTCGAGATGGATGGCGTCGAGCTGGTCATCGATGACGATGTGCTGGACTTTGTCGTCGACAAGAGCATCGAGTTCAAGCTGGGGGCACGAGGGCTGCGATCAATCTTCGAGACCATCATGATCGACGTGATGTACAGCGTCCCGGCCAGCGGAGACAAGCAGTTCAGGCTCACACGCGACTACGCCGAGCAGCAGCTGGGCAAATCTAACTTTGACATGCTGGCACGCGCTCAGTGATACATTAACCTTAAAGCCACAGAAAATGACTGACAAAAGAAGGCTCATCGATGAACTGAAATCGTATTTCGGATTCGACAAATTCAAGGGCGACCAGGAGGCCATCATCCAGAATCTGCTGCAAGAGCGCGACACGTTTGTGCTCATGCCCACCGGGGGTGGCAAGTCGTTATGCTACCAGTTGCCCGCCATCATGATGGAGGGCACGGCTATCGTGATCTCTCCGCTCATCGCACTGATGAAGAATCAGGTCGATGCCATGCGGCATTACAGCGAAGATGACGGCATAGCCCACTTCCTCAACTCGTCGCTCAACAAACAGCAGATTGAGCAAGTGCGTGAAGATGTGACCAGCGGCAAGACGCGGCTGCTCTATGTCGCTCCCGAGTCGCTCACCAAGGATGAGAATGTCGATTTCCTCAAGTCGGTCAAGATTTCGTTCTATGCCGTCGATGAGGCACATTGCATCTCGGAGTGGGGGCATGACTTCCGACCGGAATATCGTCGCATTCGGCCCATCATCAACGCCATCGGCAGCCGACCCATCATCGCGCTGACGGCCACTGCCACGCCCAAGGTGCAGCACGACATCCAGAAGAACCTGGGAATGACCGACGCAAAGGTGTTCAAGTCATCGTTCAACCGACCAAACCTCTACTATGAGGTGCGCCCAAAGACCAAGGACATCGACAAGGACATCATCAAGTTTATCAAGGCCAACGAGGGCAAGTCGGGTATCATCTACTGCCTGAGCCGCAAGCGGGTCGAAGACCTGGCTGAGCTGCTCAGGGTCAATGGCATCAAGGCACTGGCCTACCATGCCGGCATGGACAGTGCCACACGCAGCGAGAATCAGGACAAGTTCCTGCTCGAGGAGGTCGACGTCATTGTCGCGACCATCGCGTTCGGCATGGGCATCGACAAGCCGGACGTGAGATTTGTCATCCACTATGACATCCCCAAGAGCCTGGAGGGATATTATCAGGAGACAGGACGCGCTGGACGCGACGGAGGCGAGGGCAAGTGCATCACGTTCTATGCCAAGAAAGACCTGCAGAAGCTCGAGAAGTTCATGCAGGGCAAGCCCATTGCCGAACAGGAGATTGGCAAGCAACTGCTCAACGAGACGGCCTACTATGCCGAGTCATCGGTGTGTCGGCGCAAGACGCTGCTGCACTACTTCGGCGAGCCCTATGATGAGGACAACTGCGGCAACTGCGACAACTGCATCCATCCCCGCAAGCGTGTCGAGGCCAGCGATGAGCTGTGTGCGGCCATCGAGGCTATCATTGCACTCAAGGAGCGCTTCAAGACCGAGTATATCGTCGATGTCATCGGCGGCAATGCCACCAATGAGGTCAAGAGCTACAAGCACGACGAGCTTGAAATCTTCGGCACGGCCGATGAGCGCGACTCCGACTTCCTCACGTCGGTCGTGCGACAAGGCGTGCTCGCGGGATACATCCGCAAGGACATCGAGAACTACGGCGTGCTCAAGGCCACTGACAAGGGCAAGAGATTCCTCGAGCACCCCGAACCGTTCTTGGTGGTCGAGGACAAGCAGTTCGGCGACAACGACGGCGAGGAACACAGCGGATCGTCGGCGGTGCTCGACCCGGCACTGTTCAGCATGCTCAAGGACTTGCGCAAAGAGATTGCGCAGCAGAAGAAGTTGCCCCCCTACGTCATCTTCCAGGATCCCTCGCTCGAGGCCATGGCCACGACCTATCCCATCACGCTCGACGAGCTGAAGCTCATTCCCGGGGTGGGCGAGGGCAAGGCCAAACGCTATGGCTTGCAGTTCGTTGAACTCATCAAGCGACATGTCGAGGAGAATGAGATTGAACGACCCGAAGACTTCCGCATGAGGGCTGTGGCCAGCAAGAGCAATGTCAAGATCTATCTCATCACAGGCACCGACCGCAAGATCGGACTGGACGAGCTGGCCAAAGACAAGGGCATGGACATGGACGAGTTGCTCGACGAGCTGGAGGCCATCGTCTACAGTGGCTACAAGATCAACATTGGCTATTATGTCGACGCGGTCATGGACCAGGACATACACGATGACATCTACAACTACTTCCGCGAGAGCGAGAGCGACGACCTGCAGAGGGCCATTGACGAGCTGGGCGAGGATGACTACACCGAGGAGGAGATACGCCTGGTGCGCATCCAGTTCCTGAGCGACATGGGCAACTGACCTCGCGACTAGTCGACGTGTGCACGCAACTCGGTGCCCCCGGCCTAGGCCAGGGACACCGAGTTGTTTCTATCAGTTGGACAGACTGCCGAAAAATCAACGACGGCCAAACTTTTTCAAAGATTTTTTTGGTCAGTCGGGCGAAAATGCCTAATTTTGCATGCAATAAATTTCAAACCGATTTTAAGTCAGAATTTATGTCATTTATTGCAGATCGCGTTAAGATGGATGGAATCACGTTCGATGACGTGTTGCTCATCCCCGGGTATTCCGAGGTCCTGCCCAAGGACGTGTTGTTAACCACCAAGTTCTCCCGTAACATCACTCTCAATGTGCCGCTGATTTCGGCGGCTATGGACACGGTCACCGAGGCGCGTCTGGCCATCGCCATCGCGCGCGAGGGAGGCATTGGCGTCATTCACAAGAACATGTCGATTGACGAGCAGGCGCGGCAGGTGCACGCCGTCAAGCGTGCCGAGAACGGCATGATCTATGACCCGGTCAGCATCAAGCGAGGCTCAAAGGTGATCGACGCGCTCAACCTCATGCGAGAGTATCACATCGGAGGTATCCCTGTGGTCGATGACAACCGCCGCCTGGTGGGCATCGTCACCAACCGCGACTTGCGATTTGAGTCGGACCTCAACCGCAAGATTGACGACGTGATGACCAGCGAGCACCTGGTCACCACATCGCAGTCGACCAACCTCGAGGAGGCGGCCAAGATTCTGCAGACCTACAAGATTGAGAAACTCCCTGTCGTTGACCGTGACGGCAAGCTCATCGGGCTGGTCACCTACAAGGACATCACCAAGGCCAAGGACAAGCCCAATGCGTGCAAGGATGCACTGGGACGGCTCCGCGTGGCCGCAGGTATCGGTGTCACCGCCGACAGCTTGCAGCGGGCCGAGGCACTGGTGGCCGCCGGGGTCGACGCCATCGTCATCGACACAGCCCATGGCCACAGCAAGGGCGTGGTCGGCGTGCTGCAGCAGGTCAAGAAGTCGTTCCCGCAGATTGATGTCGTGGTGGGCAACATCGCCACGGGCGAGGCGGCACGCTATCTGGTGGACAACGGAGCCGACGCCGTCAAGGTGGGCATTGGCCCGGGGTCAATCTGCACAACACGCATCATCGCCGGCATCGGAGTGCCACAGCTCTCGGCGGTCTATGACGTGGCCAAGGCACTGCAAGGCACTGATGTGCCGCTGATTGCCGACGGTGGCATTCGCTACTCGGGCGACATCGTCAAGGCTCTGGCTGCCGGGGCCTATTCGGTGATGCTCGGCGGCATGTTTGCCGGTGTTGAGGAGTCGCCCGGCGACACCATCATCTTCAATGGGCGCAAGTTCAAGGCTTATCGCGGCATGGGCTCGCTCGAAGCTATGGAGAAGGGGTCCAAGGACCGCTACTTCCAGAACAATGTCACCGATGCCAAGAAGCTCGTACCCGAGGGCATCGCGGCGCGTGTGCCCTACAAGGGCAGCCTCTATGAGGTCATCTATCAGATGCTAGGCGGACTGCGAGCCGGCATGGGTTATTGTGGCGCACCCACCATTCAGGACCTGCACCATGCCCAGTTTGTGCGCATCACAGGGGCCGGCGTGGCCGAGAGCCACCCGCACGATGTGACCATCACCAGCGAGGCTCCCAATTACAGCCGCGGCAATTAAAGCAAACAGCGAACAGCGAACAGCGAGCAGCAAACGCTGTTCGCTGTTCTTTGCCCGCTGCTCGCTAATCAGGTAGCGTCTTAACTCACTTTGACTCATCTACTTAACTGTTCACCGATTGCGACGGAGACGCAAAAATGCTTCGAACAAAATCGGGTCTTCGACCCGCTCAGCATCTTCGATGCACAGGGGGGGTAAGAGGAGATTTTTCTGAATCGGTGAATAGATTCCTTTACTCCTTAACGCGTCTAGTCAACGATTGGTTCCAGCGAGCCTCCCCTCCCCTTTCTCAAAGGGGAGGGGTTGGGGGTGGGGTTTGGATGCAAAGCACAAAGCACAATGCACAAAGCAAAAGCACAATGACTGTCTGGCAGCCTCACTTCATTGCGAAAGGGGAGGGGAAACGCGCAATTGCGCAATCGCTGAAAAGATGCTTCTTAACTACTTACGAAAGTTCAATAATATAAATCTCCACTGCATACAATTTATTTCACCTTGTTGCGTTATAACTAAATAATGTGACAACAACCAAATGAAATAATAGCAAAACGAAATGAAACACAAAGTATTAATCGCTTCATTGCTCCTGGGGTCGGCATTGCTTGCCACTGCGGCCAAAGACCCGGTGCTGATGAAGATTAATGGCAAGGACATCAAACTCTCGGAGTTTGAGTATCTCTATCACAAGAACAGCCAGCAGCAACTGGAGAAGGAGTCGCTCGAACAGTATGTCGACCGTTTTGTCACCTACAAGCTCAAAGTTGCCGATGCCGAGGCAGCTGGCATTGACACATTGTCATCGTTCAAGCGCGAGTTCCAGGGCTACAAGGCCGACATCTTCAAGCCCTTCCTGGAGGACACCACAGTGCGCGAGCAGCAAGTCAGAGAGGCCTACAGCCACAAGCTCACCAACGTCGACATCGACCACTTCATGTACAGCTTGGGACGCGACCCGGGTGAGACGTTCAAGCACATGCAGCTTGTCGACAGCCTGCGCCAGTGCATCCTCAATGGCGAGGACTGGGAGGTCGTGGCACAGAAATACAGCATCGACCCCTCGGTGAAGAACAACAAGGGACACTATGGCTTCATCACCGCCGGCACGTTCCCCTACGACTTCGAGAAGGTGGTCTATGAGACCCCTGTCGGCCAGGTGAGCAAGCCGTTCCGCACCGACTATGGCATCCACATGATTCGCGTCAATGCCGTGCGCCCCGACGAGGGCGAGGTGCGTTGCCAGCACATCCTCAAGCTCTTCCCGCGTGTGCGCGTGCTCACCGACACGATGCGGATGGCCACCAAGCACAAGATTGACTCGGTCTATGCCCTGCTGAAGGCCGGAGCCGACTTCAGCGAGCTGGCTCAGAAGGAGTCGGAAGACCCTGGATCGGCCAAGAAAGGCGGCGAGCTGCCGTGGTTCGGACACGGACGCATGGTGCCGCAGTTCGACAAGGTCGCCTTCGAGCTGGAGGTGGGACAGATGAGCGAGCCATTCGAGACCAACTATGGCTACCACATCATCAAGAAGCTCGAGACGCGCGGCACACCCAGCCTCGAGGACTCGCGCAAGAGCATCGAGCAGCGCATCAGCACCGACAAGCGCAAGGATGCACCGCGCATCGCCCGCATCAACCAGCTCAAGCAGCAATATAACTACAAGGTGAACCCCAACCTGCACAAGTACCTCACCGAGGCACTGGAGCGCCACGGACAGTATGACTCGGCATTTGTTGCCAACTACATCGCTGGCAGCAAGGAGCCACTCTTCACCTTTGCCCAGAAGACTGTGCCCCTGTCGACGCTGCTCCCGTCCATCAACCGCAAGGCCAAGCTCGCCAAGGAGGCAGCTGTGGGCTATATCGAGTCGTTCATCGAGCCCAGGAGCCAGGCCGAGGTCATGGACTACTATGCCGACAACATCATCAACGACACGCCCGAGTTTGCCAACCTGCTCAACGAGTACCGCGACGGCATGCTGCTGTTCGAGATCAGCAACCGCCGTGTCTGGGAGGCCGCCGGCAAGGACACCTTGGGCCTGACCAACTACTTTGAGGCCAACCGCGGCAAGTACACCTGGGACGCTCCGCGATTCAAGGGCATCATCCTCAACGCCGTCAACGACAGCACACTCCAGGCCGCTAAGGCCGACATCGCCGCCATGGCGGGTCTGCCCATCGACTCGGTCACCACAGCACTGCACCAGAAGTATGCCGGCAACATCAAGATGGAGCGCATGCTCATGGCCCGCGGCGAGAACAAGTCGGTCGACCACCTCTTCTTCAACGGCCCGGTGCCCGACGGCAAGTATCCCTGCGCCATGGTGCTCAGCGGAGGCCTCATCAATCAGCCACAGGAACTGGCCGACGTGCGCGGGCAGGTCACCAGCGACTATCAGGACGTGCTCGAGAAGCGCTGGGTCGACCAGCTCAAGAAGCGCTACCCGGTCTCCATCGACAAGAAGGTGCTCAAGAAAGTAAAATAGCCATTTTACTAATAACAATCAAAACAATGAAGAAAACTCTCTTTGGCATCGCCGTAGCAGCGATGGCCGCATTTGCCTTCACGGCATGCACAGGCAACAGCGAGAACAACAACGACGGGACTGACTCGACCGCAACCGAGCAGACCACCGAGACCCAGGACAGCGCGGCTGTCCAGGCCGAGATCCCCATCAAGGACCTCAAGGAACTTGACTGCCCCGCCTATCACCTGAACATCGCCGACGGATGGAAGGCTGGCAGTCGCATGGTCAACAACTCGTGCAACATCAGCAAGTCGGGTGAGCCGTTCACTACGGTGGCGTTCAACACCGGCTATGACAGTCTGGACGAGTTCAAGCAGAAGTGCGAGAAGAAAGGTGCCACCAAGCTCGACGATGTAACGCTGGGCGACAAGACCTTCACGCTCTACTTCAGTGAGAAGGACGGCGAGCAGCAGATTGATGCTGCCACAGCTCATGGCGACAACAAGACCATCACCGTGCGGGCCTACAACGGTGCACACAAGATGGATTCCGACAAGGCCAAGGAGGCCATCATCGCCAACATCACCGAGGCCATCCAGGGCATGACCATCAAGTGATCCTAGTTTCTGCACTACCAAAATCGTCCGTTCCCTCCTGGGAACGGACGATTTTTTTGCACCCGATTGCAGCCAACTTCTTCGATTTAGTCTCCCCCCGGTGTTCGTTCAGATAAACGGTGGGACAAGGGGTCTGACCCTTCTGTGCCAGAACTGGCAACAGAGGGTCTGACCCCCTGTCGCGCAAAAGGTGTATTAACTCCCCTCCTAAGATTAGGAGGGGTTGGGGGTAGTATGATGCACCAGAAAGATTGCACTAAATTGCACCAATTGTTGAGCGGCTCAAGGTGGGCAGATGGGGCGCCCTGCGGGCGGAAATCTAACAAAATCTTATTCAAAATCTCACAGTGGCAGTAACATGATATTCTGCTTGTTATTTGTTTCAGCCAGTGTGCGATTTTGTTTCAGATTTTGAACTTCGTGTGTTTCATTTCACCGTCGCCGCCGCCCGGTGTCCGTTCAGATGAACGGTGGGACAAGGGGTCTGACCCTCCTGTGCCAGAACTGGCAACAGAGGGTCAGACCCCCTGTCGCGCAAAAGTGTATTAGCTCCCCTCCTAAGATTAGGAGGGGTTGGGGGTGGTATGACGCACCAGAAAGATTGCACCAATTGTTGAGCGGCTTAAAACCAGCGAGGCAGTAATTGCACTAAATTGTACCAATTGTTGAGCGGCCTAAGAACCAGCGAGGCAGTAATTGCCTCCAGTTGCCATTGTGCATTGCCTCCAAACCCCACCCCCAGCCCCTCCCCTTTGCGAAAGGGGAGGGGAGCTGAAAATTGCACTAAATTGCACAAATTGTTGAGCGGCTCAAGGTGGCAGGGGCAATCCTCTCAACAATCTATGCAATTCAATGCAATATCAGCCCTGCTTGTCCTTGCCTCTCAACAATCTATGCAATGCAATGCAATGATAAGGCCGCAGAAAAGAATTGCACCCAATTGCACCAATTGTTGAGCGGTCCAAGGTGGCAGGGGCAATCCTCTCAACAATTCATGCAATTATGTGCAATATCAGCCCTGCTTGTCCTTGCCTCTCAACAATCTATGCAATTCAATGCAATGACAAGGCCGCAAAGATGATGGCACCCAGTTACAACCAACTGCTTCGATTTTGCCTCCCCGGTTTCCGTTCAGATGAACGGTGGGACAAGGGGTCTGACCCTTCTGTGCCAGAACTGGCAACAGAGGGTCTGACCCCCTGTTGCGCAAAAGGTGAATTAGCTCCCCTCCTAAGATAGGAGGGGTTGGGGGTGGTATGATACAGCAGAAAAAAATTGCACAAAATTGCAAAAATTGTTGAGCGGCTCAAGGTGGGCAGATGGGGCGCCCTGCGGGCGGAACCACGAAGTGCTCGCGACCGAATGGGAGCCCGAAGGGCAAGCGAAGCGCAGCAAATCTAACAAAATCTTATTCAAAATCTCACAGTGGCAGTAACATGATATTCTGCTTGTTATTTGTTTCAGCCAGTGTGCGATTTTGTTTCAGATTTTG
>CACZHT010000048.1 GCA_902781045.1 uncultured Bacteroidales bacterium
ACTCAACGGTACCGATGCCAACCACCTCTTGGGTTTTGTGTGGGACGATGACGACTCATGGTCGGGCTGTGGCGAGTTTAACACCACGCTCACCTACGAGCCCAACGATGCAGTCACGCCGCCAGCCAGCAGCGATGACTATCACTACTGGGGCAAGTACTCTAACGAGTCACGCACTACACTCAACACCATGGCTGGTGTCTACAAGTTGGGCAACGACGTCTACTTCCGTGGCATCGCTTGTGGCAATGCTGGCACCGATGATGAGATCCTGCCCGATGCTTGGGTGCACGGCACGATTGATGGCAATGAGGTGACCATCCCTGGTGGCCAATATCTGGGCACAGCCAATGGTATGCCCCTCTATCTGGTGGGCAACCATGGCAGCAGTACCGCTGGAGACGTCCATCTGACCTACGATGCTGAGAGCGACAGTTACACCTTTGTCAATGCCTACTACTTGAGTGCCAATTGCGACCAGATACGCTACTTCCTGTCCTTCGAGGATGAGAATGTCATCAGCGCTGGCGAGCCCAACTTCCCCGTGGTAGTCACCCCGCCCGTTGGCCTCGAGACCGAAACCTATCTGTTCACAGCCCAATCCCTGGCCTTCGACTGGGAGGGTTATCCCGACTACACGCCCTACAACAAGTTTATCCAAGTGGGCTTCGACGGCAGCGATGTGTATGCACAGGGGTTGTGCAACGACCTGCCCGAGGCTTGGATCAAGGGAACACTTCAGGGCAATCAAGTGACCTTTGCCAACGGCCAATTCTTTGGCACCAAAGTTCAGGATCTGTGGGGTAGCATCATTGAGACTGACCACTACTTCACCGGCGTGAGCATGGACGTGGACACCTATGCATTCACCATCAAGGATGTGGTCATGACCTACGATGCCGAGAGCCAGACATTCACAACCAGTGACCTCTTTGTCGACAACTCCAAGCGCTACGCACTCATCTACAACGCCATCTATGCCGACATGGAGTGGCAGAAGTACATTGAGTATGGCGGCACTCCGTCCACGCCCAGTGTGTTGTCCTACAACGACTACGGCGCGATGGCAAGTATGCAGTGCCAGATACCTGTAGTTGACACCGACGGTCACATGATGAACACCAGTCTGCTCTACTACAAGTTCTACAGCGACATTCAGGGCGAGATTGCCGAGGTTGAGTTCACCCCCGATTATTACTCATCACTGACCGAGCCCATGGTCGAGATTCCTTTCGGCATGACCGTGGGTTATGACATCTATCCTGGTGGCACCTTCGTCTACCTGAACATGCCAGAGTGTGCCGACTTCAACCGCATCGGTGTGCAAAGCATCTACTATGGCAATGCCGACACTGCATCGGCACGTGCCCAGGGCATGGGGCATGTTAGCGAGATTGGATGGTACAACATCAAGGGACAGAGTGCCGTTGATGCAATCGCAACGGGCAAGACTGTGTCTGCAATTCGTTACTATAACATTGCTGGCCAGCAGAGCGAAAAGCCCTTCGATGGTATGAACATCGTTGTGCGCACCTACACCGATGGCACCACAAGTGTCACAAAGGCTGTCAAGTAACCAGTCGCAATGAGACTCAATGCAACAGGCACTGCCACCCGAATGGCAGTGCCTGCTGTTTTTCTAGTAGTTCGGTAGTTAGAAGGTTGTCGGTTATCAGTAGTCAGTAGTCGGTTGTCGCTGAAAACTGAAAACCGATAACCGACAACTGATAACCGATAACTGATTAACACACCTTCTCGAGGCGGCGCATCATGGCCATCATGATGGCGGCAGAGAGTAGGCACAGGACTACGAAGACTGCCCACACTTGCCACAATGGCAAGTCACCCCACAGGTGACCACCCACCTGCACCAGGAAGTTGCCCAGTGCGGTTGCGGCAAACCAACCACCCATCATCAGACCTTTGAGTTTGGGAGGTGCCACCTTGGTGACAAACGACAATCCCATGGGTGAGAGAAGCAGTTCACCGAAGGTTAGTACCAGATAAGTCGAAATGAGCCAATTGGGTGATGCCAATGGTGGAGCGCGTGCGACCTCGACAAGCTGACGCGATATCTTGACCGATTTGAGCACGACGGCATTCACTTCGAGTATGCCAACCACAACCCCGAGGTTGGCAACACAGCCCTGTCGTGCTTCGACGACAAACTCTACTTCAACGTTGGCATCGACGACAAGTTTGGCTTTGACCCCGACAATGACTGGGCCGAGGTCATCACGGTGCTCAACGCTCATGCCCAACACGATGAGAACAGCCATTATTAAGCTCTCGGCCCTGCTCTGCCTGGTTCTGGCCGTGTTGCCCTCATGCCGCACTCGGCAAGCCGCCCTGCCTGTCGGCCCAATGCCGCATGAGCAGGATGACGAACACAGTCAATCGGTCTTTCTGGTCATGTATGACGCCGAGGTGGGCAAGCAGCCACTGCTGCAAGCCATCAAAGACTATGGGTGTGAGGTGGTTTATGATTATCACTTCATCAATGGCATGGCTCTGAAAAAGCCCAATAATAAAACGCTTGAAGAGACGATGCGGCACTTCGGTCAGGTCGCGGGCGTCGTGGCCGTGGAATATGACCACATCACTCGCCTGACCGACCCTGTGAGGCCCAAATTAGAAATGTGATGAAACTTTTTACGTTTTTTCGTTCAACTTGCGCATTTTATTTGTAACTTTGCGCCATGGCGGGTGCTCTTGCCAGGCAATCGTTCACAATACTAATCACTTAAAACAACTCAACCGTTATGAAACACTGTATACTGCTCATGCTGGCCATGCTTGTCGTCGCACTGCCGCGGCAGGCCCGTGCCTACGACATCCAGGTGGGTGGCTTGTTCTTCAACCTGAACCCTGACGGGAAAACCGTCACACTCACCTACGAGACCATCATCTTGCCAGCCCTGGATGCGCCGGCCCCCACAGCCAGGGGCTATGTCGGCAATATCGTCATCCCCTCGAGCATCAAACACGGGGGCAAGACCTACACAGTCAGCGCCATAGACGCCTATACGTTCAACTGCAACCCACAACTCGTCTCGGTCGTTGTGCCGTCATCGGTTCAGACCATCGGTGAGTCGGCCTTTGGCCAGTGCTATAGCCTCAGGTCGGTCATCCTGCCGGATAACTTGACCGAGATCAGCGACCGTATGTTCGCCGAGAGTGGCTTGCAAGAGTTTGTCATTCCCGGCAAGGTGAAACGCATCGGCTCACATGCCTTCAACAGCTGCTCACTCAAGTCGATTGCCATTCCCAACTCGGTCACCGACATCGGCCAGGCGGCATTCGGTGCTTGCCGGTGGTTGCAAGAGGTGAAGCTGGGTAAGTCGGTCAAGACCATTGGCGATGCAGCATTCAGCATCTGCTCGCAACTGAGGGCCATCAATCTGCCATCTTCGCTCAAGGAAATTGGCGACAAAGCGTTCAACGAGTGTGCTAGTCTGACCGACGTAACCATCCCCGCGTCGGTCGATAAAGTGGGCGACGGAGCGTTCAACAACTGCCAAGCGCTCGGCAAACTCACCGTCGACAAGGCCAATAAGACCTATGACTCGCGTGACGGCTGCAACGCCATCATCGAGACAGCCAGCAACACGCTGATTGTGGGGTGTGATGCCAGCACAGTGCCATCGACGGTGACCGCCATTGGGCCTGAGGCATTTGCCGGTTGCTCCGGGTTGACCCGTGCCGACCTGCCCGCATCGGTGACCACTATCGGTTACCGTGCCTACTACTACTGCCGGAACATCCGGGCACTCAGTCTGCCCGAATCAGTGAGAACCATCGGAAGCTACGCCTTTGTGGGCTGCGACAGCCTCGAGACCGTCACCATCCCCAATTCGGTGACGACAATCAGCTACGGTGCCTTCCTGCACGACGACCACATCAAGTGCCTCACCATCGGCAGTGCCGTTACACTCATCGACACTTGGGCATTCAAGGGACTGGACGCGGTGACCTCCCTCACCAGCAACATCCGGGATGTGAGCCAGGTCAAGATGGGCGAGGATGTGTTCGACGAGATTGACAAGTCGGCCTGCACGCTCTATGTCCCCACCGGCACGGCCTCGCAATACAAGGCCGCCCCTCAGTGGAGCGACTTCAAGCATATCGTCGAGCGGTGAGCCATGCGATGGGTGGTGTGGCGCAACCGCTGGTTTGACTAGAGTTTATGTTTCTGCTAATGTCTCAACAATAACACTTTATTTTCAACCCAACTCATGATTAAAGATTTCAATTTCTATACGCCCACACGTGTGGTGTTCGGGCGCGAGGCCGAGGGCAAGATTGGCCAGCTGGTGAAGGACAATGGCGGCAAGCGCGTGCTGCTGCACTATGGTGGCGGGTCGGCCGAGCGGTCGGGCCTGCTCGATGTGGTGCGCCACCAGCTTGAGCAGGCGGGCATCGCCTGGTGCGAGCTGGGCGGTGTTGTGCCCAACCCGTTGCTGAGCAAGGTGCGCGAGGGCATCGAGTTGTGCCGCCGCGAGCAGGTCGACTTCATCCTGGCCGTGGGTGGCGGCAGTGTGATTGACTCGTCCAAGGCCATCGGCTACGGTGTGCCCTATGCTGGCGACGTGTGGGACTTCTGGGATGGCAAGGGCGTGCCAGCGGCATGTCTGCCCATCGGCGTGGTGCTCACCATCCCGGCCGCCGGGTCAGAGATGTCGTCGAGCTGCGTCATCACACGCGACGAGGGGCTGCTCAAGCGTGGGGTCAACAGCGACCTGTGCCGCTGCCGCTTTGCCGTGATGAACCCCGAGCGCACCTACACCCTGCCTCCCTATCAGACGGCGGCAGGAGCCACCGACATCATGATGCACACCATGGAGCGCTACTTCTCGAAGTATGAGGACATGACCCTGACCGATGCCCTCAGCGAGGCACTGTTGCGCACCGTGCGCGATGCGGCTCTGGTGGTGCTGGAGCATCCCGAGGACTATCGCCACCGTGCCCAGATCATGTGGGCCAGCTCGCTGGCTCACAACGACCTGACCGAGTGCGGCACCGAGAAGGACTTTGCCACCCACAAGCTCGAGCACGAGCTGAGCGCGCTGTTCGGTGTGACCCATGGTGCCGGGTTGGCCGCGCTGTGGCCCTCGTGGGCACGCTATGTCATGGACCGCCACCTGAGCCGCTTTGTGCAGTTTGCGGTCAATGTCATGGGCGTGGCCAATGACTTTGCCCATCCCGACGAGACCGCCGAGCGGGGCATCCGCGCCATCGAGTCGTTCTACCGCCAGATAGGCATGCCCACCAACATCCATGAGTTGCTGGGCCGCGAAATCACCGATGCGGAGATTGACACGCTGGTCGACAAGTGCTCGCGTGGCGGCAAGCTCAAGATTGGTGCCATGGAGGTGCTTGATGCCGCCGACATGCGTGCCATCTATCAAATGGCACGATAAGCCCTGGCACGCTACTAATCAAGCCGAGCTCACCATGACATGGGCTCGGCTTTTGTTGTGCCGGTTGGGCAACCGACTAGAATGTGACTGTGCGTTCGGGGGCGGCAAACGAGCAGAATCGGGCCGTAGCATCGGTGATATAGAGCACCGCCATGTTGCCGTCATCGGGGCTGTACATCCGTTTGAGGCTGGGGTTGCGCTCCAGAAACACTTGCTTGACCGACAGGTCTTCGTCGTTGACTAGCGTGCCGCTCAGGCGAAGCCACTCGCTGCCCGACGGTTTCAGGGCGCAACTCTCAAATTTGCCGTTGCGGTTCATCTGGCGGAACACATCCTTGACTTTGCCGGTCATGATATAGAGCCTGCCATTGATAATCTCAGACACGCCGAAGGGGCGCACACGTGGCTGCTCCCCGTCGTTGGTGGCGATGTAGAACACGCCACACTCCTTGAGGTACTCCTGCACCTCGCTTATGTTCTGTTGCATGCTTTGCTGGTGTTGTTGTGTCAATAGCTTGTGAGGCACCTCAAGCCAGGGCTTGAGCTCTCGCTCAAAGATGTCTCGCTCCACGATGCGATAGTGCGGACAGTAAGCGTCGCGGTAGTCGCGTGAGTGGCTGATGGCATATTGTCCGGCAGCCAGCACACTGTCGATGAACTGCCTGTCGCGCCCGATGTGCGGCAGGTGTCGCGGCATCCGCTCGATGGTGTCAAGCGTCTGGTGCCACAGTGTCGCCCACTGTTCGACAGTGGGTCTTTGCGCAGCATTGGCACTGCGCACAAAAGCGTCGAGCAGCAGGTCGGATGTGATCAGTCCATCGGTCACGGCACGCAGGTTGACACGCACATGCCGCCCCCGGAGTCCACAAGGTTCGTAGTACCATGGCAACTGCGGGTCGCTGGCGGCTGTTGTCAGTTCCTGCTCCAGATAGGCCTTGGCACTGGCTCGGTCGGCCACCAGGTGTTCGGCTCCCATGCAGTCCTGGAAGCACGACTTGTAGATGTCGAGCAGTCGTGCCTTGGGATAGGCTGCCAGTTGGCGTTCGACAAACGTGGTGACATCCTGAGCTCCGGCCATCAGCGCAATGGCCATGATTGTTGTGACTATGAGTTTCTTCATGTTGGTTGCAGATAGTTTTGGCCGATAAAGATAGTCAAACTTGGTGCAAAATTCTCAGGTGACTCAGTAACCATTCAGCGATTCTGCTGTTTGAGGTCTACTGGATGGGGCGGAGAGTGATGGCATAGCCGCCGCCGGCCACCGAGCGCAACCGCAGCGTGGTCTTGGCATCGACCTTGCGGCGGGTGATGGTGTAGGCCTGCGGGTTGGTGCGGTAGTTGGCATCGCGGGCATCGGCATAGATGGTGGCCTCATACTTGCGGCCCTTGTCCAGGAAGTCGAGCTTGATGACCGAGTTGAAGTCCTGCTTGCCAGCCACGTTGCCCACAAACCAGCTGTCGCTGTTCTTGTCCTTGCGGGCGATGGTGACATACTCCATCGGCTCGGCCTCGAGATAGACCGACCGCTCCCACTCGACGGGCACGTCCTTGATAAACTGGAAGGCATCCATGTGCTTGAGGTAGTTCTCGGGCAGGTCGGCAGCCATCTGCAGCGGGCTGTAGAGCGTGACATAGAGCGCCAGCTGGCCACAGATGGTCGACAGGACCTTAGAGTCGTTGTCGGGCGAGAAGGTGCTCAGGTTCATCTCAAAGATGCCGGGTGTGTAGTCCATGGGCCCTCCCTGCAGTCGCGTGAACGGCAAGATGGCGGTGTGACCGGGCTGTGTGCCCCCGAAGGCCTGATACTCGGTGCCCCGGGCACTCTCGTTGCCGATGAGGTTGGGCCAAGTGCGGCACAGCCCCGTGGGGCGCACGGCCTCGTGGGCGTTGACCATGATGTGGTGCTCGGCGGCCTTCTGGATGGCGTAGAGGTAGTGGTTGACCATCCACTGGCCATAGTGATACTCGCCGCGGGGGATGATGTCGCCCACATAGCCGCTCTTGACCGAGTTGTAGCCATAGCGTTCCATCAGTTGATAGGCAGCCTCGAGGTGTCGCTCATAGTTGCGCACGCTCGACGAGGTCTCGTGGTGCATCATCAGGCGGATGCCCTTGCTGTGAGCATAGTCGTTGAGCGCCTTGATGTCAAAGTCGGGATAGGGTGTCACGAAGTCGAACACATAGTCCTTTGAGTTGCCGAACCAGTCCTCCCAGCCTTCGTTCCAACCCTCGATGAGCAGCTGGTCGAAGCCGTGCTCGGCGGCAAAGTCGATGTAGCGGCGCACATTGGCATTGTTGGCGCCATGCTTGCCGCTGGGTTTCACCTTCCGATAGTCGGTCTCGCCCAGTTTGACGCTGGGCAACTGGTCGGTATAGGCCCATGAATGCGCTCCCGAAATCAGTTCCCACCACACGCCCATGTACTTGACGGGCTTAATCCATGAGGTGTCCTCGATCTTGCACGGCTCGTTGAGGTTCAGGATCAGACGCGAGGCCAGGATGTCGCGGGCATCGTCGGTGACCATGATGGTGCGCCACGGGGTGTGGCACGGAGTCTGCATATAGCCCTTGTTGCCCTGCGCGTCGGGTGTGAGCCAGGCCTGGAACACCATGCGCTTGTCGTCAAGGTTGAGGCTCATGCACGGATAGTCGACCAGTGCGGCCTCGTGCAGGTTGATGTAGATGCCGTCGTCGGTCTTGAGCTGCAGCGAGGTCTGCACACCTGTGCGGCTGAACTGCGTCTGCGACGAGTTGGGCGTGATGGCCTTGTCGAACAGACCGCGAATCTCGCTCAGTCGCGAGCGGGTGTACTCATACTCCTGCGTGTCGTAGTCGCCACCTATCCACCATGCCGTGTGGTCGCCCGTCATGGCAAACTCGGTGCGCTCCTCGGCGATGACAAAGTAGTTGAGTACCCGTTGCCGTGGGAACTCGTAGCGAAAGCCCACACCGTCATCGTAGACGCGGAACCGCACCACCATCTGCCGGCCCTCGAGTTGCTCGAGCATCACCGCCATTTCGTTGTAGTGGTTGCGAATGGCCGTCTCCTCGCCCCACACAGGATGCCACGTCTCGTCGTGGGTCGAATGCTCGGTCGTGACCACTCGAAGATTGCTGCACAACGACACCGGCTCGGGTTCCGCGTGAGTCTCGTCGAAGTTGTTGAACTCGCCAGTGCGCTTGCCCACCAGGTCGAATCCCAGCAGGCTGGGTTTGATCACCGTTTTTCCCTTATAGGTCACATCATAGTAAACCTTGCCGTAGCGCACTTCACAACGCACGACCAGGTTGCCATTGGGCGAAGTCTCGGTCACTTGATGGGCATTGACTGCGCGGGCACCCAGTGCCAGCAGCACCATCATTGCTATTGTCAGGAAATGTTTCATTATTTGGATTGATTGTTTTACAGGCTGCAAAGTTACGATTTTTTTAATAAATGGCAAGTCTGTTGTCGAAAAAGCGACTCATTGAGTGTTCCCGATTGTGCCGTCATGTCGCCGAACACCCCTCTCAAAACGCCACGTTGCGGCTTACTGATTGTAGTAGGCTGTTGTAGTGGTGAATGTGTTTTGTAATGCGCTGATTTACAGAGAATAGTAAGAGTGTGTGGAGAAAAAAGTGAGTTTTTGTCGTAGTGGCAGTTGTGGTTAAGTCGTAGCTTTATAATGTACGCGTATTCGGCCGAAGCAGTAATTTTGCAAAACCAATCTCAGCCGTCGTTTCGGACACTCGGCTCGTGTGGGACAGACGAGACATTTTGTTTGAGCAAAAAATATGTTTAACCATTTAATGTGAAGATTATGAAAAAAATTCTTACGCTTGCTGTTGCAGCCCTGGCGGCTATGACAGCATTCGGCCAGACCAATCTGGCCCTGAACCAGCCTACCGTCGCCACATCAGGCACCGCAGCAAGCGGCAATGACGGCAACAAAGGCACACGCTGGGAGTCGGCGCAGGGTGTCGACCCACAGATGTGGCAAGTCGACCTGGGCGAGACACCGGTGGAGTACAACACCGTGGTCATCACCTGGGAGGGTGCCTACGGCAAAACATTCGACATCATCGGTGGCAACACCGTGGGTGACGACGGCTTTGTCACCGACGGGGTGGTGCTGGCCTCGGTCGAGGGACAGACCCTGAGTGGCTTCCCATACGTGCAGACCGTGTCGCTGGCTCAGACGGCCAGCTACCGCTATGTGCAGTTCTTGGGCAAGGAGCGTGGCACGCAATATGGCTACAGCTTCTGGGAGTTTGAGGTCATGAATCTCACCGAGGCTGCCAAACTCACCACGATGACGCTCACCGCCAGCGGCAATCAGGTGGCCGTGGGCAAGACGGTCAACCTCAGTGTGGCCGGCTTCGACCAGCTGGGCTCGCCCATTGAGGTCGGTGACGTGACCTATGAGCTGAGCAATCCCGCCGTGGGCACAGTCGAGAACAATGTGTTCACCGCCACTGCCGCAGGCGAGACCACCATTAAGGCCATCAGCGGCGATGTCGAGTCTAACGCTGTGACCGTCAAGGTTATCAGCGGCCAGAAGATTGACCTCTTCAACGGCTGGGAGTGGCGCATCTACAACCTGGGACTGGCCACCAACAACAGCAAGGTGGGAGCCTTTGATGCCAATGATGCCAGTGTGTGGGACATGCTGGGCAAAACGACTGCGGGCGACGAAGCGAGCCGCACCTACGATGTGGGCTTCATCGCCGACCTGCGTGGTGTCTATGACCTGACCAACATCTCCATCCACTTTGAGGGCGCATGCTCCGAGGCGTTCACCCTGGCCTTTGCCGGCGAGGATGGCGTGTTCGGCGAGACGGTCATGACAGGCGGTGCCCAGGGTATTAACAACCACACCGAGAACTTCGACTGCAGTGCCTTCACAGGTGTGCGCTATGTCAAGTTCCTCAGCACTAAGGCCGCCACAGAGTGGAGCGTCAAGATCTTTGACTTTGCGGTCTATGGCAACCTGGTGAGCGAGGTGACCGACACCGAGGCTCCCGTCATCGCCAGTGCCGAGGCAGTGGCCGACGCAGCCACCGAGACCAGCGTCACGCTCAATCTCAACACCACCGACAACTCGTCGCGCTATGTGGCCTATGCCATCAACGGCGCTATGTATGCTCTGGGCACCAGCGTGGCCGGGCAGACGGCTCCTGTCGTGGTTGGTGGCCTGAGTGGCGGCACGCAGTATGACTTCTCAGTGGTGGCCATCGATGCCTTCAACAACCGCTCTGAGGCAGTGACCGTCACCGCCCAGACCATCGGCGATGTGTTTGAGCTGACCGCCGCTCCTGTGCCCACCCACGACGCAGCCAATGTGGTGTCAATCTACAGCGATGCCTACGAGCCCGCCACAACCTATATCATTGGTTGGTGGGAACAGGCCACCCAAGTGTCGAATGAGACCATCGATGGCGACCAGATGTATGTGTTCACCAACTTCAACTACCTGGGCTTTGAGTATGGAACCGATGTGGACCTGAGCCAGATGGAGTATCTGCACGTCGATGTGCTGCCCATGCAGGCGATGAACCTGGGTGTGACCCCCATCATGCGCAACACCACCGGTGCCACCGAGCAGTCTACACTGGTCGGCGAACTGACTCCTCGCCAGTGGAACAGCATCGACCTGCCGTTGAGCGCGTTCACCAACATGGACTTCACCAGTGGCCAGAGCTTCCAGTTCAAGTTTGACCGTGGCACGGCAAGCGAAGTGCTCTACATCGACAACCTCTACTTCTGGAAGGAATCGACAGTCACTCCCGTCCGTGGCGACGTGTCAGGCGACGGTGTGGTTGATGTGGTCGATGTCAATTCGTTGATCAACATCATGCTGGGCAAGGCAGCAATGACCGACTTTGCCGGCAATGCCGACATCACAGGCGATGGATTGATTGACGTGAGTGATGTCAACACCGTGATCAACATCATGTTGGGCAAGATTTAAGTCAGTGACTAAAGGGTTGGGGCGGTGATTTTCCCCGACCATCATGCAGGGGCCTGTGGCAAGATTTTGTCGCAGGCCCTTGTCTAAAAATCGTGTGGCACAAAAAAAAATTCAATTCTTAACTCATAATTCTTAATTTTGTATTACCTTTGCAGCCGATTTGCTGGCAGTGCCACAATGGAGTGATGCTCGAGTGGCTGAAGAGGCACGCCTGGAAAGCGTGTATACGTCAAAAGCGTATCCCGAGTTCGAATCTCGGTCACTCCGCCCGACTGACGCCCCGCGACTGGGGCGTCTCGTTTTTTTTGTCAATGATGTGCCGGATTTTTACTATCTTTGCACTCACAAACTCACAACTGACACATGGCAAAGGACAACACCATAACGCCGATGATGCGGCAGTTTCTCGAGATGAAGTCTAAGCATCCCGATGCGATCTTGCTGTTCCGCTGCGGCGACTTCTATGAGACCTATATGCAGGATGCGGTGGTGGCCAGCGAGATACTGGGCATCACACTGACGCGGCGCAGCAACGGCGCCAGTGGCAACACCGAGATGGCCGGATTTCCGCACCATGCCCTGGACACCTACCTGCCCAAGCTCGTGCGTGCCGGCAAGCGCGTGGCCATCTGCGACCAGCTTGAGGACCCCAAGTTGACCAAGAAGCTGGTCAAACGCGGCATCACCGAGCTGGTCACGCCGGGTGTGGTGCTGGGCGGCAACATCCTCGACCGCAAGGAGAACAACTTCTTGGCCGCGGTGCACTTCGGCAAGGCCAAGCTGGGTGTGGCATTCCTGGACATCAGCACCGGTGAGTTTATGGCAGCAGAGGGGACCATCGACTATGTCGACAAGTTGCTGGGCAACTTCCAGCCCAAGGAGGTGCTCATCGAGCGCACCCACCGCAAGGACTTCCAGGACGCGGCCACAGTGCGCTATCTGACGCAGGAGATGGACGACTGGGTGTTCAACTTCGAGTCGGCCCGCGACCGGTTGCTCAAGCACTTTGAGACCCGATCGCTCAAGGGGTTCGGCATCGACGCGATGGAATGTGCCATTGTGGCCGCCGGCGCCATCCTCCACTACCTCGACATCACCCAGCACACCCAGCTGGGGCACATCACCACGCTGTCGCGCATCGAGGCCGAGCGATATGTCAGGCTCGACAAGTTCACCGTGCGCAACCTCGAGCTCATCGCCTCGATGAGTGGCGAGGGCAAGAGCCTGCTCGATGTCATCGACCAGACGCTCTCGCCCATGGGCGGACGCCTGATGCACCGATGGTTGCAGTTCCCGCTCAAGGATGCCCAGGCCATCGACCGCCGCCTGGGCGTGGTCGAGCACTTCATGCGCGACATTGAGGGTAGAGAGCTGCTCACGCAGCAGCTGGGGCTCATCGGCGACCTCGAGCGGCTGACCTCCAAGGTGGCTACCGGACGCATCAATCCGCGCGAGCTGGTGCAGCTCAAGAGTGCTCTGCAGGCCATCGAGCCCATCAAGCAGCTGTGCCAGGCCAGCGACAACGAGCTGCTGCGCACCATGGGCGACCGGCTCAACCCCTGCCCGGTGTTGAGTCAGCGCATTGCCGACGAGGTCAATCCCGATGCGCCCATACAAGTCAACCGTGGCAATGTCATCCGCGGTGGTGTGGATGCCCAGCTCGATGAGCTGCGCGACATAGCTCACTCGAGCAAGGACTACCTGATGCGACTGCAGCAGCGCGAGAGCGAGCGCACAGGCATCCCCAGCCTCAAGATTGGCTACAACAATGTGTTCGGCTACTACATTGAGGTGCGCAACACTCACAAGGACAAGGTGCCCGGCGACTGGGTGCGCAAGCAGACACTGGTGCAGGCCGAGCGATACATCACACAGGAGCTCAAGCAATATGAGGAGAAGATTCTCGGTGCCGAGGAGAAAATCCTCGTCATCGAGGCCGACTTGTTCAACAAGCTGGTGATGACCGCCGCCGACTATATTCCGGCCATTCAGACCGACTGCGGCATCATCGCCCAGCTCGACTGCCTGTGCTCGTTCACTCGTGTCTCGCTGGCCAATCACTACAACCGCCCGGTGGTCGACGACTCGCTCGACATCGACATTGTGGCCGGTCGTCACCCGGTCATCGAGCAGCAGTTGCCCGTGGGCGAGCAGTATGTGCCCAACGATGTGCAACTGAGCAACGACGGGCAGCAAATCATGGTCATCACCGGACCCAATATGGCCGGTAAGAGCGCACTGCTGCGGCAGACGGCACTCATCGTCATCATGGCGCAGATGGGATGCTTCGTGCCCGCACAGCGAGCGAGCATCGGCGTGGTCGACAAGGTGTTCACCCGGGTCGGCGCCAGCGACAACATCTCGCAGGGCGAGAGCACGTTCATGGTCGAGATGACCGAGGCAGCCAGCATCCTCAACAACCTGAGCGAGCGCTCGCTGGTGCTGTTCGATGAGCTGGGGCGCGGCACCAGCACCTACGACGGAATCAGCATCGCGTGGGCTATCGTCGAGCACATCCATGAGCACCAGGCTAAGCCCAAGACGCTGTTTGCCACCCACTACCACGAGCTCAATGAGATGGAGCGCTCGTTCAAGCGCATTGTCAACTACAACGTCACCGTGCGCGAGGTGCAGGGCAAGGTCGTGTTCCTGCGCAAGCTGGTCAAGGGAGGCAGCGAACACAGTTTCGGAATCCATGTGGCCAAGCTCGCCGGCATGCCTCCCAGCATCGTCAACCGTGCCGGCGAGGTGTTGCGCCAGCTGGAGCAGGCCAACCGCGACACCGACCGCGAGGTCACCCGCAATCTGGGCGATGTGGCCACCAGCCGCAGTGGCTACCAGTTGAGCATCTTCCAGCTCGACGACCCCGTGCTGGAGCAGGTGCGCGACGAGATTCTGCACATCGACATCAACAACCTCACGCCCATGCAGGCACTGACCAAGCTGCACGACATCAAGACCATCCTCACCGGCAAGCAGTCGAGCTAGTTTCGGGAAAATGATACAAAACAGAACCGTCCCCGATTGTATCATTGATACAATCGGGGACGGTTCTGTTTTGTATCATTTTGGGCTTCGGGGGCTGGCGGATGGTGCGACTGGAGCATGGGGTGGCGGGCTGTGAGACTGGGGCAGTAGCTTTGCGGCAAAAAAACTTTTTTGTTGCTATGCAGTATTTCACCATTCCTGAACTCACCCGCTCGGCAACCGCCCGGCGGCTGGGCATCGACAACACTCCACCGGCCAGCGCCATAGCGGCGTTGAGCCGTCTGGTCGATGCGGTGCTCGACCCCTTGCGCGAGGCTTGGGGTGCTCCCCTGACAGTGAACAGTGGCTACCGCAGCCCGGCGCTGAACCGAGCCGTTGGTGGCGTGCCCCACAGCCAGCACCTGCTGGGCGAAGCCGCCGACATCACCACCGGGTCGCGCCACGGCAACCGCCGGCTGTGGCAGCTGCTGCGCCGGCTCGACCTGCCGGTGGATCAAGCCATCAACGAGCATGGCTATCAGTGGCTTCACATCTCGTATGGTCCTCGCCACCGCCGCCAGTATCTGACGGTCGGCTAGGCCGGGCCACAGCATGGCGTCCTGCCCAGAGCATGTCGGCCTATCGCGAGACGCAGTCTCGGACAGTGTAAGAACAAATATCAATTAAATCTAATGATGGAAAACAACCTGAAAGTCCTGCTGGACGCGTATCATGCTTGGATGCGCTGTGCCAGCCTGCGGGCAAGCCGTGCCCGCAACAAGCGGTTCACCTATGGTGACCAGTGGCTCGACACCTTTACTGACCGCGATGGCGACACGCTCACCGACGGCCAGCGCATGGTGCTCCGTGGCACACAACCGCTGACCAACAACTTGCTGCGGCAACTGGTGCGCACTGTGGTGGGGCGTTATCGCTCGCAAGTGATTGATGCCGCCTCTCCTGCCGACAAGCGCTTGTCGCAGACGGTCGAACGTCTGCAACTCGACGAGCTGGACAGCCGTGCGCTGGAGGAGTTTCTCATTTCGGGCTGCGCAGTGCAGCGTGTCGAGCGGGTCACGGTGCTGGGCAAGCCACAATGGCAGGTAGACAATGTCAATGTCAACCAGTTCTTTATTGATTCGGTGCTGGACCCGCGTGGTCGCGACTGTCGGCTGGTGGGGCAGCTGCACGATCTGACTGTGGCCGAGTTGCTGCGTCGTGTGGCTGGCGGGTCGCGGCGCCGCGCGCAGTGGGTGCGCCGGCTCTACAGCGAGCAGGTGAGCCAGCGCATAGCGCAGCTGGCGACGAGCATCGGAGCCGATGCCATGTCGGGGACAGCCTTCTGGCAGGCCGGCGGGGCACGCTGTCGTGCCATCGAGGTGTGGACGCTCGAGAGCCGCGAGGTGCTGGTGTGCCACAACCGCCGGACGGCGTCGCTGACTGTGGTGCCGCTGTCGCAGTCGCGTGAGGTCAAGCGCATGCGCCAGGACCCGGATGTGGCCACCCGCTGGGATGTGGAGTGCCGCTGGCACTGTCGCTGGTTCTCGCCCATGGGCGACCTGCTGTTGCACAGCGAGGCATCGCAGTCGCCTGGACAGCACCCGTTTGTCACCAAGTTCTATCCGCTCATCGATGGCGAGGTACACTCGTTTGTCGAGGGGGCAATCGACCAGCAGAAGCAGGTCAACCGGCTCATCACCATGGTCAACCACATCATGGAGGCCAGTGCCAAGGGTGTGCTGCTCTTTCCCGAGACCGCTCTGCCCGATGGCTTCACCTGGCGTGATGTGCGCCGCGCGTGGAGCAATGCCGGGGGCCTACTGCCCTACGACCCGCGCGAGAGTGACGCGCGGCCCGAGCAGATAGTCACCAACACGGGCGATGCCGGGGCGTATGAAATGATTGAATTGCAGATGCGCCTGCTCGAGCAGGTGAGCGGTGTCAGCGGAGCCATGCAGGGTCACTCGGGTCTGGGCGGCAATTCGGCCTCGCTCTATGAGCTGCAGTCGCAGAATGCGGTGATAGCCCTGACCGACCTCTTCGACACGTTCACCGCGTTCCGCACCCGTCGCAATCAGCTCTTGATGGCGGTGTAGACGGTGCAAGTGCCCAGGGTCAGTGTTCTGGCCTGGCAGCGGGTGAATCCAGCTTGTCGCATCAACTGCAGCATCTCCTGGCCTTGTGGCACAGCGGCGATGCTCTGTGGCAGGTAGCGGTAAGCACTCTTGTCGCCACTCTTGAGTGTGCCCATCCATGGGATGATGTGCAGTGTATAGAGGTCATAGAACCAGCGGATGAGCCGGTTCTGGGGTGTGGACAGCTCCAGCACGCACAGCATGCCGCCCGTGCGCAGCACACGGTGCATCTGGCTGTAGCCGATGTTGAGATGCTCGAAGTTGCGCACCCCGAAAGCCACAGTCACCGCGTCGAACAGCCCGTCACGATAGGGCAAGGACAGACAATCGCCCTGCTCAAACGTGATGTCTCCGGCCAGTCCCTTGTCGGTCACTTTGCGCATGGCCACGTCGAGCATTCCCTGGCTCAAGTCAATGCCCGTGATGTGGACAGGCGACAGCCGGTCGTGCAGCAGCAGCGCAAAGTCGCCCGTGCCCGTGGCCACGTCCAGCAAGCTGGGCGTGGCCACGTTGCGCAGATGCCGCTTGACGCGGTTGACGGCCACACGGCGCCACCATCGGTCTATGCCCAGGGTCATGGCGCGGTTCATGAAGTCGTAGGCAGGAGCAATCGCGTCGAACATGTCGCGCACCTGCTCGGTCTTGCTGCCCTGTGGCTGATAGGGCTTGATGTGCTCAACCTCTTGCACCATCGATAGTGTTAGGCGTTGTCTTTGAGCCACCGGTTGACATTGCGCTCGATGCGTGCGGCCAGGTCAGTGTCGGTGGCCGGCTCAAACGGGGTGCCTGTGATTTCCTCATACAGCTCGATGTAGCGGTCAGCCACGCTCTGGCAGTAGTCGTCGGTCATCTCGGGCACTTGCTGGCCGGGCTTGCCCATGAAGTCGTGGTCGATGAGCCACTGCCGCACAAACTCCTTGCTGAGCTGCCGCTGGGGCTCGCCCTTGGCAAAACGGTCCTCGTAACCCTCGGCATAGAAGTATCGGCTTGAGTCGGGCGTGTGGATTTCGTCCATGAGGATGACCTGTCCGTCACGCTTGCCAAACTCATACTTGGTGTCGACCAGAATCAGGCCCTTTCCGGCGGCAATCTCTGTGCCTCGTGCAAACAGTGCTCGTGTGTACTGCTCCATGACGGCATAGTCCTGCTCGCTGACGATGCCCTGTGCGATGATTTCCTCGCGCGAGATGTTCTCGTCATGTCCCTGCTCGGCCTTGGTGGTGGGTGTGATGATGGGCTCGGGGAAGCGCTCGTTCTCGCGCATGCCGTCGGGCAGTGGCACACCGCACAGCAGGCGGCAGCCGTTCTTGTACTCGCGCCATGCACTGCCTGTGAGGTAGCCACGGATGATCATCTCGACGGCAAAGCCCTCGCAACGCTTGCCCACGGTCACCATCGGGTCGGGTGTGGCCAGCTTCCAGTTGGGCACGATGTCGGCGGTGGCATCCAGGAATCCTGCGGCAATCTGGTTGAGTACCTGTCCCTTGCCGGGGATGCCCTTGGGCAGGATGACATCAAATGCGCTGATGCGGTCGGTGGCGACCATCACCAGCAGGTCATCGTTGATGTTATACACGTCGCGCACCTTGCCATGGTACACGCTTTTCTGTCCCGGAAAATTAAAATCAGTCTTTGTCAGTGTCATGTCAGTGTTTGCCTTGAATTTTGCCGCAAAATTAGCTAAAATTGGTCTCTCTGCCAAAAAATACTTGCCCAGTTGTGCACAAAGCTGTAATTTTGCACAGCATCAATAATTGAATGACATGAACACAAACCGCATCATCATGCTGGTGGCGGCGGCAGTGATGGCCGTCAGCGCATTGGCACTCAGCAAGAAAGAAATGAATCAAATCGGACAGCAAGTGGACGCGATTTTCTCGCAGGTCTATGCCGACCCCAGTCAGCCCGGAGCGGCCGTGCTCATCCAGCAAAGGGGAAAGACAATCTTTGAACGCTGCTATGGCAAGGCCGACCTTGAAACAGGAGCCGATGTGACACCGACCACCAACTTCTGCATCGCGTCGGTGAGCAAGCAGTTCAGCGCAGTGGCATTGCTGCAGCTGGTGGAGCAGGGCAAGTTGAGTTTGCAGACAACTATGGCACAGATGTTCCCCGAGTGGACACAGCCTTTCTACCGCCGCATCACGCTGCACCACCTGCTGAGCCACACGTCGGGCATCCCCGATGCGCGTCCACGCGGCGACCGCCACTTTGTGCTCACCGCCACCGATGTCCCTTCGGTGGGATTCATGGCCACGCTCGGCGAGGGTGACCTGGAGTTTGCACCCGGCACGCAGTATAAGTATCAGAATCCCACCTTCCAGTTGGCCTACCAGATTGTGCCTCGCTACTCGGGCGAGGACTTTGAGGACTATATGAGCCGTCACATCTTCAAGAAGGCTGGTATGAAGCACACGCAGTACTTTGAGGACGGACGTGAGATGCCCAATAGTGCCCACGGCTATCGCTGGGATGAGGCACAGCGGCGCTATGTCGAGTTTGACTACGGCGAGGAGACCTTCTTTGCTACTAAGGCCGACGGCGGCCTGTACACCTCGGTGCGCGACTTCGCCCGCTGGGAGCAGGCCCTGCGCGACGGCAAGGTGTGGAGCGCAGTGTCGCGCGCCATGGCCTACACGCCACATGTGTGGCTGCAGCCCGATGCCAACTATGGCTATCAGCCCAACGTGGGCTACGGCTATGGCTTCTTCATTCAGCAGACACCCGGCCGTCCCAAGATTGTCTATCACACGGGCGACAACGGGGGGTTCACCATCTATGCCGGCAAGGTGCCCGAGCGCGACATCACCTTCATGTTCTTCTCGACCCGCGATGACATCGACCGCATGGCCATCGTCAACCGCGTGTGGGACATCCTCCTTGATCAATAGCTAGTTGGCATCACATGTTTGCCCGGCACAAGTGGCAATTGCAACTCATCCTTTGGGCACTGACCATGGCGCTGGTGTGCTGGTTGGTGTTCAGGCAGTGTGGTCGCTCGCCAGGCGAGCCCTGCAGCCCGGCCATGACCGACAGCCTGCAGCAATTGGTGCTGGACTCATGCCAGAGAATCGACTACAAGGGGTTCACGGTCTACTTCGACTCGGCGGCCCGGTTGCCGCGATGTGTCATCTATGAGCTCACCGCTGCCGAGACGCTGGGCGACGAGCCGCGTGGCAAGGGTTTTGCCGATGACCCTGCGGTCAGCGGGTGCCCCGACCCGAAAGACTATGCCGGATGTGGCATGGACCGTGGTCACATGGCCCCTGCCGGTGACATGAAGTGGAGTGCACAGGCCATGAGCGAGTCATTCCTGATGACCAATATCTGCCCCCAGGACAAGTCGCTCAACGAGGGTGGGTGGAATCGGCTGGAAGAGAAGGCTCGTGAGTGGGCACGGCGCGACAGTGCCCTCATCATAGCAGCCGGTCCCATCATTGAACACGACTTGCCGCGTACTCGGGGTGGTGTAGCGATGCCGCGGCGGTTCTACAAGGTGATATTGGCCCACCACGCTCGGCCACTGCGTGCCATCGCCTTTATTTATCCCAATAGCACCAGCAATGGCCCGTTGCGTCAATATGCCGTCAGTGTCGACTCGGTCGAGCGTCTCACCGGCATCGACTTCTTCGGGGCCTTGCCCGATGATCAGGAAGATCGACTGGAGCGCAGCTGCAGCTTGGCATCATTCTTGCAGTTGAGGGATTGATTATCTATATCCACATGAAACGACTCATCATCATCACCATCATCGCACTGCTGGGTCTGCAGCCTGCAGTCGAGACGGCCTTCGGTCTGAATTCGGGCATCGAGTGGTGTGCCTCCACTCACGCCGGGAACAAGAAGAAAAAGGACAAGAAAAAACATCGGCAGAGCAAGAAGCGCAAGTCCAGGGACAGCGCATCCGGCACTGTGCCGCTCATCTCTTCGCTCGCGGGCACAGCGGCATCGGGTGCCAAGGCTCCGCTGCTCACAGTCACCGTGCCGCAGGGCAACCAGCGTGTCGACTACAAGGCCATCACCGTCTACTTCAACCGCTCGCTGCGCATCCCCATGTGTGTGGCCTACGAGCTGACCTCCACCATGGTGAGTATGGCCGACGCCCCAGGTGCCGAGAAGCGCCGCAACCACAAGTTCTATGGCGACCCCAATGTGGCGGGCAGCCCCGACTGGGGCGACTATCGCAAGAGCGGCTACACACGCGGCCACATGGCTCCGGCCATGGACATGCGCTGGGACCGGCAGGCCATGGCCGAGTGCTTCCTGATGACCAACATGTGCCCACAGATTGAACAGCTGAACAACGGCCCGTGGAAGTCGCTCGAGGAGAGCGTGCATCGCTGGGCCAAGCGCGACGGCTCGATTTGGGTCTATACCGGCCCCATCATGGGCAGCCGTGTGCAGCGCATCGGCCCTAACAGCGACATCGCTGTGCCGTCTGCGTTCTACAAGGTGCTCTATGCCCCGCGCCAGCAGCGTGCCATCGCCTTTGTCTACGACAATCAGGCAGGTGGTGGTGGCATGGCGCGCCATGCCACCACCATCGCCGAGGTCGAGCGGCGCACAGGCCTCACCTTCTTTCCTCGCATGTCGGCCGCCACCGCCCTGACGCTCAAGCGTCAGTGCGACCTGTCCCAGTGGCGCTGAGTGGCGGATTGGGGACGGTTCTTTTTCGCCAAAACCAAGACCGCCTGGCTGCTTTTGAGCCAGGCGGTCAACTGTTAGCTATGAACTGTTAACTCTGAGTTAGAACACGACCTTGGTCGAGGTGGTGGTGCCGTCGGTGCGGGTCATGACCTTGACGTTCACGCCCTTGAAGGGCTTGTCGCTGGTCTGGCCATTGAGGTTGACATACTTCACACTGGCCACAGCAGTCTCGTTGATGTCAGTGATGCCCGTCAGCACGTCCTCGAAGGCGAACGTGGCCTTGGGGAAGAAGCTATTAACATCCTCTTGGTCATCGATGTGATAGTATCCAGGATTGTAATCCTCGGTACCGTCACCCAAGAAGTAGGTTTGCCCCCATGTTCCGGGCGTGATGACCTTGACCTCGACAAGCAGGTTGCCACCCTTGTACACAAAGGGCTGATCCAGGCTGAAAGTCATCATGTAGTCGCCCTTGGTGGGGGTGACGGTGGCTACGGGAGTCACGCCCTCAACAGCAGCGACATCCGTGAAGCCCTCTTGTTCCACCTCGAGCAGCGACAGCTGCAGGGTTGCGTTCTCAAAGTTGATGTAGTCGGTGGCATCAGTGCTTTCCTCACCCTGAGAGATGTAGTAGTCGGCCAGGGTGTAGAAAGTCAAGTCGGTGATTTGCTTGCCCGACAACTCGGCGAGCAGGGCTGCCGGATAGATAGTCTGGGTCATCGTGCCCTCGGTGTCGGCATACAATCCGCAGATGGGCGAAGCATTCGAGTAATACAGGCCCTCGCAAACGGTGAGGGTGTTTTGTGCATGGGCACCCAGTGCCATGGCAGCTACAGCAAGAAGAGTAAATAATTTTTTCATAAGCGTCGAAAAATTTAAATGTTAGTAGATAAAATGAACTATTATTAATGGTTGGGTTATATTTTAGTGCAAAATTACGGAAAATATGTGTAAATTTGAGTGCTTTTGTGGGAAAAAATGAGTAAAGTGTTCAAAAATTAACGTTGGTTAACTTTTGTGCGGTGAGTAGTTCAGCGATTCAGAAGAATCTCCTCTTACCCCCCTGTACATCGAAGATGCAGAGCGGGTCGAAGACCCGATTTTGTTCGAAAGACCATGCAAGTGCATCGAAGATGCACGCTGCTTGGTCCTGAGACTCGACCTGCCGTCTTTCGAACAAATAGCTTCTTCGAAGCATTTTAGCGTCTCCGACGCAATCGCTGAATACGGTGAGTATGGTTCTTTTTGTCTTAAAAGTTAAAATATAGTGGTGGATGGCTTGTGAATGGAAATAATGTTGTATCTTTGTGGTCTGAAATCTTGTGCAAGCCGAATGCAGAGCTGAGCTCGCTCATGCTATGCTGAGGCGCAGCCAAGATTATGTAAATCTTGTGCAAGCCGAATGCAGAGCTGAGCTCGCTCATGCTATGCTGAGGCGCAGCCAAGATTATTTAAACGTAATGTGGTGGCCGCGACGGGCATCCGTCCCGCACGGCTGAAAAGGGAACCAGGTGAGAATCCTGGACAGAACCCGCTGCTGTGAGTCCCCGACAAGCGAAAGGTCGGTCGGCAAAACAAGCCACTGTGGCACAGGTGCCATGGGAAGGCAGCCAACCGATGGGACAAGTCAGAAGACCTGCCATGTTATGCAATAATTTCGAGCTCTCGTGGAATTAGAGCCGGAACACACAACTTATTTTTGCACCTTATATTATTAAGGCGACTCGACATGGGCACAGGTGGTGCCATGTTGTGCAGTGCGTGTTTCAGGCTCGATGCACAGTGGCTTCGTGGTCTGTATTCATGTATTGGTGATTGTGCCTTGCGCATAGTCTGAAAAAGAACTATATAGTAACTTGCTCTCGTTGATGCCGCATGTACGCATTCCAGCCCATGTGGCATCTTTTTTGTGTTTCTTAACACACTTTAGTGAAACATTTGGGTGGGTCGGTGCGTCTATATATCAAAACGAACAAAAATAACTCAAAACGCTATGAGAAAGATTTTGTTGCTCGCAGTCTGTCTGTTTGCTGCTCTGGCCGGTCACAGCCAGGACGTGGGTGGCCTCACCGAGGCCGAGCTTGACTCGATACTCAACGACACCACGTTCAAGCACCTGAGCGAAGTCGAGGTCAAAGCCATCCGCCCGCTGGTCAAGGCCGAGATTGACCGGTTGGCCTACGACGTGCAGGGCGATGCCGACTCCAAGACCAGCACTGTGCTCGAGATGTTGCGCAAGGTGCCTCTGGTCACTGTCGATGCCGAGGATAACATCCGCGTCAAGGGGGCCACTAATTTCAGGATTTACAAGAACGGCCACCCCGACCCCAGCATATCCAGTAACCCCAAGGAGGTGCTCAAGGCTATCCCGGCCAGCATGATCAAGCGCATCGAGGTAATCACCGAGCCGGGTGCCAAATATGATGCCGAGGGCGTGGGAGCCATCCTCAACATTGTGCTCAACGACAACACCGCCGTCAAGGGTGTCACGGGCACCATCGGGGCAGGCATCGACGAGACAGGGTCGCCCAATGCCAATGCCTACGTCACCACTCAAGTGGGGCGTTGGGTAACCAGTGTCAACTATGGCATGCATCACCGCAACCGTCATGGCAACAAGAGTTATGGCAAGCGTGAGCAGAACTATCTGGACGGGCATCAGTTGGCGATGAACAGCGAGAGTGAGTCGCGTGTCAATGTGCACTATGGCAACATCGAGTCGAGCTTCGAGGCCGACTCGCTCAACCTGCTTACCCTGTCGTTTGGTGGCTACTATTACAACTACACCGGCGACAGCGACCAGTGGTGGCGCGCCACCGATGTGGCCGGCAGCCCAATGTACAGCTACACCGAGCATAGCCACATGCCGCTTAACAGTTACTACAACTTCAATGGCCGCTTTGACTATGAGCATAAGACGCACACCAAGGGTGAAGCACTCACGTTGAGCTACATGCTCTCGACCTCTCGCAATCGCTCGGCCAGCGAGACCGTCTATCTCGACAAGGTTGACATGCCGGTGGACTACCCCGGCACCTACAACCACGGCAAGGAGAAATTCTGGGAGCACACCCTGCAACTCGACTGGACGCGCCCCTTTGCCAAATACAATACCTTCGAGACGGGATTGAAGTATATCTACCGCTCCAACAACAGTAACAACCGTTTTGCCTACGACAGCGAGGGCATTGACCCGATTGTCACCCTGTTTGACCACTTGACACAGGTCGGTTCGGCCTACGCCAGTTACACCTATCGCAAGGGCAAGTGGAGTGCGCGTGCCGGACTGCGCTATGAGTGGAGCCACCTCAGCGGCAAGTATCCCGACGGAAAGGAGAAAAACTTCCACACCGACCTCAGCGACTGGGTGCCCAGTGCCAGCATCAACTATCAGATCACGATGATGCAGAGCCTCAAGCTGGCCTTTGCCACACGCATCTCGCGACCGGGCATCAACTACCTGAATCCGGCCGTCATCGAGACTCCCACCACCATGACCTATGGTAACTCGCACCTGAATAGCGCCCGCAACTACTCGCTGAGCCTGACCTATATGTTCATCAGTCCCAAGGTGACGTTTAACATCGTGCCGGGCTGCTCGTTCAGCAACAACGGCATCACCCAGGTGCAGTCGCGAGTCGACGGTATCGACCACACCACCTATGCCAACACACTCAGCAGCCGCAACTTTAACCTCAATGGCTATGTGCAATGGCAGGTGCTGGACGGCACCAGTCTGATGTTCAACGGCAATGTCGGGTATAACCACCTGCGCAGCAGTGACCTCAACCTGACCAACAAATATTGGGACTCGTTCTTCTACACCCAGTTGACACAGAAGTTGCCGTGGAAGTTGCGTCTCACGGCCAACGTGGGCGAGTGGACCGGAGGCGGCGATGGCCTGTACAGCAAGGGAACTACCTCATGGTTCTATGGTTTCGGGCTGCAGCGCTCGTTCCTCAAGGAAGACCGGTTGACAGTCAGGCTCAACGCACAGCGCCCGTTCTCGGGCCGATACAGCACGTGGCGCAACGACTTCACGCAAGGCGACTACACGGGTTTTGCAAGTCAGAGTTACAAGTCGCGTTCGTTCAGTATCTCTGTCAGTTACCGCTTCGGTTCGCTGCGCACGCAGGTCAAGAAGACCAATGCCACCATCGACAACAACGATGTGGTGGGTGGCAGCAGTGCCGGCGGTGGTGGCCAGCAGGGCGGCCAGCAAGGCCGCTGACCTGACGCGACAGGCTTGGGAAAGCGCTATATGAAATTGGCGGCAAGGCATATCATTGTGTGCCTTGCCGCCAATTATAGTTAGGGTTGTTATCTGAACAAATCGCTTAGTGTCAATGAATTGTTGATTCGGCTGCCGGCAAATAAAAACTGCAAGGTTGCAGAATCTCGAGTGTGTTTTCAAGAGGTAGTAACTTTGCATCGTCAATCGGATGGCGGCTGGCGGTTGTGGCGCAGCAGCGGCACCGTGACAATAATTCACAGTTATCAACCCCAAAAATACAAACAACGATGAAGACTAAGATTTACAATGTGATGATTCTGGACAAGAGCGGTTCGATGAGTTCAATCGCTCGTCAGGCAGTGAGTGGTGTCAATGAGACCCTAGCCAGCATACGCAGCCAGCAGCTCAAAGACCCCAATCAGGAGAACTATGTGACCCTTGTGGCCTTCTGCGGTTGCGAGCGCAAGCTCATCTACGACCAGGTGCCCATCTCCGAAGTCAAGGACTTGACCGACCGTGACTACCGCCCCTGCTGCATGACACCGCTCTACGATGCCGTCGGCGAGACCATCACGCGCATCCATCAGGCCATCGAGGGGCGTGACAGCGCCGTGGCCGTCACCATCATCACCGACGGCTATGAGAACGCGTCGCGCGAGTTCTCGCACAAGGCGGTCAAGGCGCTCATCGAGCAGTACAAGGAAGAAGGCTGGCTGTTTGCCTACATCGGTGCCGACCATGATGTCGAGGCCGTGGCATTCGACCTCTCGATCGACAATGCCATGCAGTTCGACAAGACCGTGGAGGGCACTCACGCGATGTTTGAGCGCAACAACGACTCGAGGACAGTATGGGCCAAAGCGGTGTCGGCATGCCTGGCCGAACCCGGCATCTCGAAGGAGGAGAAGCTGGAGCGGCTCAAGAAGTCGAGCATGGGCTACTTTGACAAGTAGGCCGTAGCCACGCAGTAATGCCTGAGACAACACACTGTGCCTGAAACAACACACGCAATCAGCCTGGCCGCAATGTGCAGCCAGGCTGTGTTTTTGCGCCGAGTTGGGCGGCCTACTTGGGGCTGAGTGTGACCAGCGGCACGAGCATCTCTTCCATCGAGATGCCGCCGTGCTGGAACGTGTCGCTGTAGTACGACACGTAGTAGTTGTAGTTGTTGGGATAGGCCAGGAAGTCGTGGTTGAGCGCAAACACGTATGCCGTGCTGACGTTGGGGCAGGGCAGTCCGTAGCGCTGTGGCTTGAGGATCTCGTAGACCTGCTTGGAGTTGTAACTCAGGTTCTTGCCCAGCTTGTAACGCAGGTTGGCATTGGTGTTCTTGTCTCCGATGACCTTGACCGGGTTGTCCACGCGGATGGTGCCGTGGTCGGTGGTGACCACCACCTTGTAGCCCATCTCGGCCATTCGCTTGAAAATCTCGATGGCATAGCTTGTGCGGAACCACGACTCGGTGAGCGATCGGTAGGCGCTGTCGGTGTTGGCCAGCTCGCGTATCATCTTGCTCTCGGTGCGTGCGTGCGACATCATGTCCACAAAGTTGATGACAATCACGTTGAGGTCAAAGCTCTTGAGCGAGTTGAATCCTTGCAGCAGTTTCTCGCCGCTGGCCACGTCGTTCACCTTATTATAAGAGAAGTGCACCTTGCGGCGATATCGGTCGAGCAAGGTCTGGATGAGTGGTGCCTCGTTGACGTTCTTTCCCTCCTCCGAGTCTTCGTCGACCCACAGGTCGGGAAACATCCGCTCGATGTCGATGGGCATCAGCCCCGAGAAGATGGCGTTGCGGGCATACTGTGTAGCTGTTGGCAGGATGGTAGTGTACAGCTCCTCCTGGGCGATGTTGTAGTAGTCGGCCAGCAGCGGGCTGATGGTCTTCCACTGGTCGAGTCGGAAGTTGTCAATCACCACAAAGAACACTTTCTCTCCCTTGTCAAGCAAGGGCAGCACGCGGCTCTTGAACACGTCGTTGCTGCGGATGGGGTGGTTGTCGGTGGTGACCCATGTCTCATAGTTGCGTCTGACAAACTTGCAGAAGGCGGCGTTAGCCTCGTCCTTCTGCATTTTGAGCATGTCGGCCATGCCGGTGTCATTGGCGCTCAGAGTCAGTTCCCAGCGCACCAGGGTGGTGTAGAGCGCATACCAGTCTTCGATGGTCTGCGCTGTGCCGATTTGCTGGCTGATGTTCATGAACTCCTGGCGGTAGTCGCCTGCCACCTTCTCGGTCACCAGTTCGGTGCTGTGCAGGTTTTTCTTGATTGACAGGAGAATCTGCATGGGGTTGACCGGCTTGATCAGGTAGTCGGCAATCTCGCTGCCGATGGCCTGGTTCATGATGTTCTCCTCCTCGCTCTTGGTGATCATGATTACCGGCACGGTGGGTTGTGCAATCTTGATGCGCTGCAGGGCTTCCAGGCCGCTGATGCCCGGCATGTTCTCGTCCAGGATGATGAGGTCGAAGTTCTGCCCCTCGATGGTGTCGAGTGCGTCGCGTCCGTTGGTGACGGTGACCACGTCATAGCCCTTGTTGTTCAGGAACATGATGTGTGGGCGCAACAGGTCAATCTCGTCATCGGCCCAGAGTATGGTGATTTTGCTCATTGATTTTTGATTGTTGAGGGTGGTTCTATGTGAGTTTGTGCCGCCAGCTCGTGGCGATGGGTGCTACAGCCGCATGGCGTGGTAGATGATGAAAGCCAGCAGAGCCAGCAATGCCAGAATGACTGCAATGGCGAACGCCTGGAAACCGATGCTTGCCGGTTCGTTCTCGCGTTGTTGCACCAGGCGGTAGCTCGGGATCATGGGCTTCCAGTCAAAGCCCTGTGGTGATTCGTTGCTGTGCGGCGTGTGATTGTTCGTTGACTTGCCGGCATGCCGTTGTGATGTGCGTGGCCGGTGATGGTTTGTGTCGGGTCGGCTGTCGTATGACGGCTGTTTGGTCTGCTGCAGGCCGCTCGGCTCGTGTCGCAGGCTTCCGCCGCAGTAGGGGCAGTAGTTGATGCCGTGGCTGATGTCCTGGCCGATGTCCTGGCCGCAGTGTGGGCAGAAATGCTTGCTGGGTTGCTGGGTCTGGTTGGGCTGTGCTGGCACGGCAGGCAATGTGCCTGCCTCTACCGCCTGATAGGCATTGAGGCATTGTGGACACACCACCAACCCGTCGCGCAACGAGAGCTCCTCGAGCGAGACGGTCATCACCTTACCGCACTGTGGACAAGTTGTCTGCACAATAGTTTGTTGTTTAGTTCTCTGGAAATACTAGATGCTCTAGGCGCTCTAGAAATGTCACAAAATTACTGCAAAAAAGTGGATTAAGCCCTATCGTGAGTGCAAAAAACGCTAAAAAACGCCCCAAATCAAAAATATTTTGCATTTCTTAATTGTCGGTTGTCAAGTTTTTACTACTTTTGCAAGTCGTTTCGACAAGTGACACCGAAAACAATAGAATATAAGATAGAACAATGGCAAAGAAAAACAATGAACCCGTGCGCACAACACTCGAGGAGGTCAATGAGTCTCTCTCGACCGCCGCACAACGTCTGGAGGACAACAAGAAGTACATTTATTGGGCCCTGGGCGCCGCAGCAGTGCTTGTGCTGCTGGTGGCGGGATATGTCTATGGCATCCACAACCCCAATGTCAACAAAGCTAAGGAACTGATAGGCAAGGCAGACTTGGAGATGTTGCAGCAAGACACCGTCAACGCACTCAAGGACTACGAGAAGGTGGTGGACACCTACAGCAACAAGCCCGCCGAGCGTGCTGCATTCAATGCTGCCATCATCCTCTATCAGCAGGGAAAGAACAAGGAGGCAGCACAGTATCTTGAGAAGTATGACCCCGAGGGCAACCTGGTGGGTCCGGCTTCGCAGTCGCTGTTGGGTGACTGCTATGTCAACCTCAAGCAGTATGACAAGGCTGTCGCCGCCTTCGACAAGGCCGTCAAGCTGGCAGGCGACAACGAGGTCTATGCACCCACGTTCATGCTCAAGAAGGCAACTGTCCTGCATGCGCAGAAGAAGTATGCCGACGAGGTGAAGATTTATGAAACCATTCGCGACAAATATCCCCAGTATGCTCAGGTCTACCAGGTCAATATGGACAAGTATATCGAGCGTGCTAAGGCAATGGCCGGCGAATGAATATTGATGGTTAATAAAATCTGAAAAATTCTTTAGATGGAGGGCTGGCACGTGATGTGTCAGGCCTCTTTTGTTTTAAGAGACTATGAAGATTGAGATCAATATCCCGTCGCTTGCGGCACTGGACGAGGCCGCTCGGCAATTCATGGCCCACATGGGCGACTATACGGTCTATGGCTTCTACGGACAGATGGGAGCCGGCAAGACCACGTTTATCAACGCGCTGTGCCGCGCCCTGGGCGTGGAGAGTGACATGACCGGCTCACCGTCGTTTGCCATCATCAACGAGTATCGCAGTGACACCACGGCCGAGCTGATTTATCACTTCGACTGCTATCGCCTCGAGAGCGAGGCAGAGGCAGTGGATATCGGCACAGAGGACTACCTGGACAGTGGTGCGGTCTGCCTGATTGAGTGGCCTGAGCGCATCGACGCACTCCTGCCCGACGACATGGTGCGGGTTGACATCACGGTGCGAGACGATGACACTCGTCTGCTGACCATGACCTTCCCCGAGTGAGCAATGCACGATGACTGCCTGGCAGCTTCCCCTCCCCTTTCACAAAGGGGAGGGGTTAGGGGTGGGGTTTGGAGGCAGCTATAATTATAAAAATGTGGCAAAACTTGCTCGTTGCAAACCCCACCCCCGGCCCCTCCCCTTTGAGAAAGGGGAGGGGAGGCTGAGGATGCTCGTCAGGCAGAGGGAAACCCCACCCCCGGCCCCTCCCCTTTGAGAAAGGGGAGGGGAGGCTTGAGGATGCTCGCCAGGCAGTCATTGTGCATTGCTTGCAAACCCCACCCCCGGCCCCTCCCCTTTGGGAAAGGGGAGGGGAGGCTTGCTGGAACCAATCGCTGAACAGATACATTTTTCGTTTAATTCGTTGTTGTGGATCAGGTATGTGATTCGTAAAATCTTTGTTATGGCGAAATATATCAAGTTGGCGCAAGTCGAGTCGACCAACACCTATTTATTGCAGGTGGCCGGGGAACTGCCCGGCGCAACCGTCATTTATACGCCTTGCCAGACGGCCGGGCGCGGGCAGAAGGGTAACCGCTGGCTGGCGCAGCCAGGCATGAACGCTACGTTCAGCTACCTCTACAAGCCGCAAGGCATCGCGGCACGCCAGCAGTTCTGTATCAGCGAGGCGGCTGCCCTGGCAGTGGCCACGGTGCTGAACGCGGAGTGCGGTCAGCCGATAACGGTCAAGTGGCCCAACGACATCTATCACGGCGACCGCAAGATTTGTGGCATGCTCATTGAGAACTCGCTGCAGGGTCGACAGGTCGACTACTCGGTCATCGGCATTGGCATCAATGTCAACCAGCGAGAGTTTGACCCATACGCTCCCAACCCCACGTCGCTGTCACTGGTCACCGGTTGCGACCATGACCCCTATCAAGTGATGCGCAAGGTGTGCGACTGCTTGGAGCAGCTGCTGGCACGTGTTGAGCGCGAGGGTACACAAGCCCTTCATGCCGACTATTTGTCAGTGCTTTATCGCCGTGACGGACAGCCACATGCGTTTTCGTTGCCCGATGGCACGGAATTTGCAGCAACCCTCATTGATGTGGCTCCCGACGGGATGTTGTCATTGCGTCACACTGACGGGTCGCTGCATCACTATGCCTTCAAGCAAGTGGCCTTCTTGATTGACAACTCAAGGCTCTGAAGTAGTTTACTAAAGGAATTTTAATTATTAATCATTCGCTGATGAACATAGCCGTATATTGCAGCTCGCGTCGCGCTCTGGACCAGGAGTGCTACGACTTGGCTCAGGGTCTGGGTCGTTGGCTGGGCAGCCAGGGCCACACACTGGTCTATGGTGGTGTGAATGCCGGGCTGATGCATGCCGTTGCGCAGGCATGTCACGATGCGGGAGGTCGCATAGTGGGTGTCAACGTCCAGAAATTCAAGCACCGCGCCGACCCGCTGGTCGACGAGGTTGTCTTCACCGCCAACCTGGGTGAGCGCAAGGCGCGCATGTATCAGTTGGCCGATGCCTTTGTCGTGCTGCCGGGTGGCCTGGGCACAGTCGACGAATGGGTGGCCACACTGTCGCAGTTGGTCGTTGACGGCGATGAGCAGCGCAAGGTCTATGTGCTCAACTGGCGGGGCATGTATGACTCGCTGCTGCGCTACCTCGACGAGATGGCGCAGTCGCCCTTTGCGCGCGATTGCCATCTGGACAAGACCATTGTGACCACCGACCTGCAACAACTCATCGAAAAAATCCAAACAACCCAATGAAAAGTAAAGTATATACCCTGACTGGCGACAAGGGCACAACGTCGCTCGTGGGCGGCACACGCGTCAGCAAGGACGATGTGCGCGTCGAGGCCTACGGAACTGTTGATGAACTGAATGCTCACCTGGGTCTGCTGGTGCTGGAGTGCCCCGCCGACATGTCCCGTCAGCAGCAACTGGTGCGCAAGGTGCAGAACAAGCTCTTTAACATTGGGGCCTATCTGGCCACCGAGAACACGGCCGAGGACGCTCCCGTCTATGGGCTGAATGAGGACGATGTCACCGAGGTTGAGCACATGATTGACCTCATGGACGAGGCACTGCCCCCCTTCCGGGGGTTCATCCTGCCCGGCGGCAGCCGCATGAGTGCGCTGTGCGACATTTGCCGCACCATCGCGCGTCGCGCCGAGCGCCGTGTCATCACCCTGAGTCACGATGCTCCTGTCAGTGGGCTTGTGCTGCGTTACCTGAATCGTTTGAGTGACTTTTTCTTCGTTTTAGCAAGATTTAACAATGTCACCCATGATTTCGATGAAATTTATTGGGACAAGAATGCTTGATGTGTAAAATACTTTGTACCTTTGCGCACTTTTTTGGAAAGCGCCCGACCGCTGTTGGGGGTAAATCTGAAATTAAAGAATAATTCTTGATTTTAATTCTGCATTAGACAATGTATTGGACATTAGAGTTGGCTACCAAACTTGAAGACGCTCCCTGGCCCGCCACCAAGGAGGAGCTTATCGACTATGCAGTGCGCAGTGGCGCGCCGCTAGAGGTTATTGAGAACCTGCAGGAGATAGAAGACGAGGGTGACACATACGAGTCAATCGAAGAGATTTGGCCTGACTACCCAAGCACCGACGACGACTTCTTCTTCGACGCCGAGGAGTACTGACGCTTTTTCTCCTCACAACCATGCCGCGCTCTGCGGCACAAGCACAACCGCCTGGACCTGCGTTCAGGCGGTGTTTGCGTCTGGGCCTGTGTGCTGGCGGTGTTTTCGTCTGGACTAACGATTTATACGGAACAAATATGTTTCTGGCAGGATGAAATTTTTCGGTAACTGCTCAGTGATTCCGCGTTTCCCCTCCCCTTTTCCAAAGGGGAGGGGTCAGGGGTGGGGTTTGGAGGCAATGCACGATGCACAGTGACTGCCTGGCAGCTTCACCTCCCCTTTGTGTGAAGTGACCCCAAAAAGTTGGACGGGTTAAACATTAACGTTCAATGAAAAGAGTTCGGTATTGCACCGGGCTCTTTCCTTTTAACCTGGATTTAATTCTTTTATTGTTGTAATAGTCAATATATTCATCCAAAGCCTTCATGAAGGCTTCGGCCGATTCGAAC
>CACZHT010000049.1 GCA_902781045.1 uncultured Bacteroidales bacterium
TTTTTATTATGAAAAACACCGCGGGGTTAGCCTAGCGGCTGGGGGCGCGCAGCCCCCAATGAGCGTTTTCCCGATTGCAAACATAATATCTTTCGAACAAAATCGGGTCTTCGACCCGCTCTGCATCTTCGATGCACAGGGGGGTAAGAGGAGATTCTTCTGAATCGCTGAACAGAGATACGGCAGATAATTTGCTTTTCTGAGCGAGAATCTATACCTTTGTGGTGCTTTTAACTATTAAATGTTTTGTCATGAAAATAAAATACCTTAAAATTACGCTTATCGCTCTTGTCACTCTCTGTCCTCTGCTTTCCTGGGCGCAACAAGCGTTCAAGCCGGTGTTGACAACTGGCAAGGTGTGGGAAGTGGGCACATTCAACCACTATGATTGGCATGATGGCTCTCGTAGCGAGACTGGGCGATACAATGTGGTGGTGGATGGCGACACCATCGTCAACAGACTTGACTGCAAAAAGATTGTGATAGCCCCGTCAGATGGTCTGCAACCATCCAGGACATTTGTCGCTCGTGAAGAGGGCGGCAAGGTGTGGAGAGTGAGAGACGACGGCACCGAAGTCTTGCTGTTTGACATAGGGCTGAAGGCGCACGACCGGGTGGACGCCGGATATGTCTTGGAGCAAGATGTAGTCTGTGCGAATGGTGTCTACCGAAAGAGATTGCTTATAGATTCTGGAGTCGACCAAGCTGACGCAGAATATTGCTACTATGTTGTGGAAGGAATTGGCATAAACAAAGACGAGTGGTTATTTAATAACGCTATGGGCATCGCCGGCGAGGGGGAGTATTGCCGAATGTTGACATGCAGCGAGAATGGAGTGGTCATCTTTACCGAAGATGACTTCGCAATGCCGCATTCGGCAATCACATCGGTCAACGCTGACCCTGCAAAGGCCGAAATGTATGACCTGCAAGGCCGCAAGGTGGATCAGCCCACGCAGCCCGGCATCTACATCAGCCAGGGCAAGAAGGTGGTGGTGAAGTGATGTCCGGTGGCCTATGTCACGCAGGTAATAGGGGTTGGGGCAGATGACGATTTGTTGTCTGCCCCAATCTGCTTGTGTAAATCTCCACGAATTGCCATGTCATTATGAATTAAGAATTAGTCGCAATGTCCTTATGTTCTTATGTCTGAAAAAATCTGACTTTATTGTTTCTGGCGAAAATGAGAGAACAGATGAGCTGAGCTTGGCAATCTGTCAAAAAAGTGCGATAATTGTTGACCGATTGAAAAATATTGCGTAACTTTGCGGCGGAAATGACCATTTGTCTAGAACAAAACCTTTTTAACATAAACACTGATTATGAACAATTCGGTAATCACATTCCCCCTGCCGGCCAATGAGCCGGTAAAGGCCTATCTGGCCGGGTCGCCCGAACGTGTGGCCCTCGAGAAAGAACTGGAACGTCAGAGCAACCTGGTGGTTGACATCCCCATCATCATCGGTGGCAAGGAAATCCGCACCGGCGACACTGGACAGGTCACTTGCCCCCACGACCACAAGCATGTGCTGGCCACCTACCACAAGGTGACACGCAAGGAGGTCGAGATGGCTGTCGAGGCTGCCATGGAGGCGCACAAGCAGTGGAGCCGCACGCCGTGGACCACCCGCGCCGCTATCGTCATGAAGATGGCCGAGCTGCTGGCCACCAAATATCGCCCCATCATGAACGCAGCAACAATGCTGGGACAGAGCAAGAACATCTATCAGGCCGAGATTGACTCGGCTTGCGAGACCATCGACTTTTTCCGCTACAACGTGCACTATGCCAGCAAAATCTACGCCATGCAGCCCAAGGACGGTGCGGGCCAAATCAACCACACCGAGTATCGTCCGCTCGAAGGCTTCGTGCTGGCCGTCACGCCCTTCAACTTCACCTCGATTGCCTCTAACCTGTGCATGACACCGGTGCTCATGGGCAACGTGGCGTTGTGGAAGCCCTCGACCACCGCTCTGCTGAGCAACTACTATCTGATGCAGCTCTACAAGGAGGCTGGTCTGCCCGACGGCGTGATCAACTTCTTGCCCGGCAGCGGTGCGCTCATCGGCGAGGTCGCCACACAGAGCAAGTACTTCTCGGGCATCCACTTCACCGGCTCGACCGCCACGTTCAACTCGCTGTGGCGTCAGGCAGGGCAGAACCTGGGCAAGTATATCTCTTATCCGCGCATCGTGGGCGAGACTGGCGGCAAGGACTTCATCTTTGTCCATCCCAGTGCTGACCCCAAGGCTGTGGCAACAGCAGCATTCTGCGGCGCCTACGAGTTCCAGGGACAGAAGTGCTCGGCTGCATCGCGCATGTATATTCCCAAGTCGATGTGGCCCGAGGTGCTACAGGACATGAAGCGCATGGCCGCCGAGATTAAGATGGGCGATGTGATGGATGCAGGCAACTTTGTCAATGCCGTCATCGACGAGGCTTCTTACAACAAGTGCCAGCAGTATATCGACTTTGCCGAGCAGGCCCCCGACGCACAGATTGTCATGGGCGGTAAGTGCGACAAGTCGGTCGGATGGTTTGTCGAGCCCACGGTCATCGAGACCAGCAACCCGCACTTCAAGTCGATGGAGGAGGAAATCTTTGGCCCCGTGCTCACGGTCTATCCCTATGATGACGACAAGGTCGACGAGACCGTGCAACTGTGCAACGAGACCTCGCCCTACGGACTGACCGGTGCTGTGTTTGGCCGTTGCCGCATGGCTGTCGAGAAGATTACCGACGCGCTGTGCTATGCAGCAGGCAACTTCTACATCAACGACAAGCCCACAGGTGCTGTGGTGGGTATGCAGCCCTTCGGAGGTGCCCGTGCCAGCGGCACCAACGATAAGGCCGGTGGTGAGTTCAACCTCATCCGCTGGATCATTCCGCGCGTCATCAAGGAGACACTGGTTTCGCCCACCGACTATCGCTACACCTACCTCAAGTAAGTAAAGTTAATAGTTTAAAGTTAATAGTTTATGGTTGCGTGGCAGTAGGCACGCAACTATAAACTTTAAACTGTTAACTATAATCTGTAAATTCATGGAACTCAACTCAACCGACATAAAACCTTGTAAAGTAAACGTAAGCAGTGAGACCGGACGATTGCGTGCCGTGCTGCTGCACCGGCCGGGCGTCGAGATTGAGCGCATGACGCCGCTCAACGCCGAGCATGCCCTCTACAGCGACATCCTCAACAAACCCATCGTCGACAATGAGTATGCCAACTTCTGCGGTGTGCTCGAGCGTTGGACGCAGGTCTACTACGTCGAGGACGTGCTGGAGCACATCTTGCGTGACCCGGACGTGCGCCGCCAGATGGTCACCGACACCGTGAGCAACTATGGTGCCAAGACGCAGCCGCTGCTCGACTACCTCAACAGTTGCGACACGCGCCAGTTGGCGGCTGTGCTCATCGAGGGCTATGAAGACCCCGAGTGGGACGGCCAGGATGATGACCGCTATCTGCTCGAGCCGCTCTACAACCTGTTTTTCACACGCGACGCGTCGTCCACCGTCTTCGACCGGGTGCTCATCAACTCGATGAGCTTTGAGGCGCGTGAGCGCGAGACCATGATCTATGAGGCCATCTTCGGCCACTTCTTCGGCGTGCAGATGCTCAACGCTATGGCTTGGAACAAGTGGGCACGCACCGAGGGCGGTGATGTGCACATCGCCGCGCCCGACCTGCTGTGCATCGGTCAGGGCATCCGCACCAACGCCAAGGGCATCGAGTATCTGGCGCAGACCTTCGCCCGCGAGCGCGACCACTTCAACATCTTGGTGCAAGAGTTGCCGCACAAGCCCGACTCATTCATCCACCTCGACATGGTGTTCACCTTCCTGGGACAGCACCAGTGCATGGCCTTCGAGCCGATGCTCAAGAAGCAGGGCCTCTTTGCCGGCAAGGACACCACGCTCATCACCATCGACCACGGCAAGATCAGCTATCGCACGATGCCCAACATCGTCGACGGACTGCGTCACCTGGGATGGGACATCGAGCCGGTGCTGGGCGGGGGCAGTGACCCCTGGGTGCAGCTGCGAGAGCAGTGGCACAGTGGGGCCAACTTCTTCTCGCTGGGCGACGGCAAGGTCATCGGCTATCGCCGCAACACCCACACCATCGATGCGCTCGACCGTGCGGGCTTTGCCGTGCTCAACGCTGAGGACATCGTCAGTGGCAAGGTCAACATGCAAGACTACGACAAGTTTGTCGCCGCCTTCCCGGGCAGCGAGCTGCCCCGCGCAGGCGGTGGCGCACGCTGCATGACCATGCCCATCCTGCGCGACTAGACGACACAAAGCGACGTCTTGACAAGGGATAAGTCGCCAAAACTGGGTAAAAAAGTGCAGTTTTGGCGACTTATCCCCATATTTTTCTCCAAAATTGAGATTTTTTTATTACTTTTGGCGGAAAAATAGGATATTATGAGTACAAAATTGATTGGCAGACTGCGCGAGATTGCGGAATTAAACAAGTGCTTGTCTAGCGACCGCTCTGAATTTGTGGTGCTGTATGGCCGGCGGCGCATCGGCAAGACGTTCCTTGTCCGGCAGTTCTTTGACAACACCTTTGCATTCAGTTATACAGGCGTTAAGGAATATAATCGAGTGCAACAACTAAACAATTTTGGTAAGGCACTACAGACTTATGCCATGGCTTCACATCGTCCGCAGCCCAGGGATTGGGATGAGGCGTTTGACCTGTTGCAGCAGTTGCTCATGGCCAGCGATGCACCAGGTAAGAAGGTGGTCTTTTTAGACGAAATGCCCTGGATTGATTCACATAAGTCGGGCTTTGTGGCTGCTTTGGAAAACTTTTGGAATGGCTGGGCGGCACATCGTGGCGACATTGTCCTGATAGCCTGCGGCTCGGCAACGTCATGGATAGTTAATAAATTATTACACAGCAAGGGTGGCCTGTTCAATCGCACAACTCGTCACATCTATTTGAGGCCATTCACATTGGGCGAGGTCGAGCAGTATCTTGATGCCTATGATTTCGCGTGGAACCGATATGTTATTGCTCAATGCTATATGATTCTGGGCGGTGTCCCCTTCTATTTGTCGCTGCTTGACCGATCGAAAAGCTTGGCTCAAAATGTCGATGATTTGTTTTTTAGCAGTGTGAACGCTCCTTTGCGTGTCGAGTACGGCGAACTCTATGCGTCGCTTTTCGATCATCCTGATGGATACATTGCCGTGGTCAAAGCACTTGCCGGACAACGTGGCGGGATGACGCGCACTCAGCTTGCGCAAAAAGTGAATTTTGAGGGTGATTTATTGACCACTGTCTTGCGCGATTTGGAGCGATGCGACTTTATCTTCAAGGCTATGCGCTACGGCAACAAGACAAATAACGCTATCTATCAAGTCAAAGATTTCTATTCGTTGTTCTACTATCGCTTTGTCGATGGGATTGTGCTGCAGTCACACGACTACTGGGCACAACGGCAGAACACACCGCAGGTTGTCAACTGGCAGGGTCTCAGTTTCGAGCTGCTCTGCATGCAGCACATCGAGGCCATCAACAGGCAGTTGGGCATCTCGGGCATACAGACAACCGTTAGCACCTGGCGCAGCAAGCGACCAGACAGCCGTGCTCAGATTGACTTGGTCATTGAGCGTGGTGATAGGTTCGTAAACTTGTGTGAGATAAAGTTTGCAAACGATGTTTACACGATTGACAAAGCCTACGAAGCTCGTATGCTTGAGCGCAAGACCCAGTTTCTGGCTGAGACACGGACACGCCATTCACCACTGTTGACAATGGTCACGACATTCGGCATCGCTCGCAATAAACACTCGTCGATGATTGCCTCTGAAGTGATTCTAGACAACTTGTTTTAGGGGATTGGTCGCCAAAACTGGGTAAAAAAGTGCAGTTTTGGCGACTTATCCCCATATTTTTCTCCAAAATTGATTCAGAGGTCATCGTGACGGTGATGGTTGCCACTGTCTCAATGTCTGGATGATGTCGCGTTGAATTTCTATAATGCACAAGATTGTTCGATTTTGTGTATAGTCTCTACGCTTTTTCTAAGAATTTTCTGCACAAGACAGAAGAATACAAGTCTTTATCAACCAGCCCCTACCTGCCACGGTAGGTGAACTCACCCTGGTTTTGAATTTCTTGGCTGCAATTCATTCAGTTGGTGCAAAATGCCACATTCCCGAAAATTCCATGACTTCTCGGGAATTTAGCACTACAGATTGTGCTTTAACTTTATGTTCCAGCCACTTATTTGCTATTATTGGCCACCTGGTACTAATTCCAGTAATTTGTCAATCCAGCCTGCCAGGGGCGATGGACAACTTAGTAAACCACCATTGTACTGGAGATTGCGCATTGAGAAACGTATTCTCAGCCTAGGATGGTATTTGCCATTGTATACCGACAGACTGTTGCCGCTGATATTGTTTTCGGCCTTGACTTCAATGGGGATTATGTCTGTGCCATGTTGCCAGACAAACTCAACTTCGGCACTGGCAGCCGAGGTCCAGTAACTTGGGTTGAACCCGTCGCAATGAGGAATGAGTGATTGCAGTACAGCATTCTCGGCAATGGCGCCCTTAAATTCGGTGTAACCTGCGATAGGGCTCGTCACTACTGTTGCAGGAACATGCGCCAAGCGGCGCAACAGGCCGCAGTCGCAGGCATAGACCTTGAATGCATCAGGATTTTGGTAAGCAGACAAAGGCATCCCCGGGCGGCTGATGTTGTAGATGCGATGGATCATGCCCGCCTCCTCAAGCCACATCAGAGCATCCTCGTAGTCTTTGGACCGCGCTCCACTTTTAATTACCTTGTAGATGAATTTACGGTTTTCTTTCGACAGTTGTGAAGGCAGTGTGTGCCACAAAGCGTGGATGCGAGGAATCTCGCGAGACTCGGCATAACGTGAAAAGTCTAGTTCATACAGGTCGAGTATATCCTGCAGTATGCCCTCCACTGCCGATAGCCCCGAATCGTCTAATAATGACACAACTGCGCGTGGCATGCCTCCACAGATGCTGTAGCGGCGATACTCCGTGCGCAGTTTGTTCAAGATGATTTCTGGCAAATGGTCTAGCTGAGTAAGATTGTCAATATACTCGTAAGTTCGAGCGTCGCTTGCGCGCAAGAATTCCTTGAATGTCAGAGGATGCATGTGCAACACATTCACTTTGCCCACAGGAACGGTCATCCGGCGTTGTCGCACTGCAACACCCAGCAATGAACCTGCAGCCATAACATGATATTGAGGCGCGTCTTCGCTGAAATACTTCAAGCTGTTCAGCGCCTCTTCGCATTCCTGGATTTCGTCAAAAATAATCAGAGTTTTACCAGGTTTGATTGGCTGCTCGCAATATAGGGAGAGCTCTTTGAGCAGGCGGGAAGGCTCTTTGGTGACTTGGAATATTGACTTCAGCTCGGGCTGACGGTCAAAGTCGAACTTGACGCAATGCTCAAAGCACTCTTTGCCGAACTGCTGCATAGCCCATGTCTTGCCTATTTGGCGGGCACCTTTGAGCAAGATGGGCTGTCGTGACGGTGATGATTGCCACCGTTTGAATGTCTGGATGATGTCGCGTTGAATTTCCATAATGCACAAGATTGTTCGATTTTGTGTCGTGTCAATACATTTTTCCTAAGAATCTTCTGCAAAGGTAAGGCTTTATTCTGAAATAAACAAACAATGACAACGGTTTTCTGAAGTTCTGGTTTTCATTTTTGTGTGTGAGGGGTGATCCTACTTTTCAGAATGTGCCACCAGACAAAGCAAATTCCCGAAAAGTCTGAACTTTTCGGGAATTTAGCATTAAGACAAGTCTCTTTATAATCTCAGGACTTTTGTCCTTTTGTTCTTATGTCTTATCGGGTTACTCGGTGACGCGCTCCAGCCACTTGAGCATGCCCAGCATCACGCCCATCGAGATGAGGCAGAAGGCGGCAAACACCGCCCAGCACTGCCACTGGTGCGGGAAGCTGTTGAGCATGGTCACGCCCAGGGCGATGAACAGGTTGCCAATTGCTGTTGCACACAGCCACAGACCCTGGCAGATGCCCTGCAAGTGCTGCGGAGCAATCTTTGACACAAACGACAAGCCCAGCGGCGAGATGAACAGCTCGGCAACGGTCAGGAAGAAGTAGGTCACAATCAGCACCCACGGACCGGCCTTCATCGCCACCTTGGTGGCTTCGGGCAAACTCTTGAACTCCTCGCCCGAGGGATAACCATTGACCAGCGATATCGCGATGAGGAAGAGGTAGGCGCAAGCCGCCACAAACATACCCAACGCAATCTTCTTGGGGGTCGAGATAGCCTTGCCACTCTTGGCCAGAGCACCGAAAACAATCATGATGATGGGAGTAAGCACAATCACAAAGAACGGATTGATGCACTGCCAAATCTCAGGAGCGATGGCATCGGTGTGGCAGAAGTCGCGGGCAAACACCGACAGCGACTGGCCATTCTGATGGAATGAGAACCAGAAGAACACAGCGACACCCAGCACAGCAAACAGGGCATACATGCGCTGTCTGATCTCCTTAGCATCGTGAGCAACCTCTTCATTAGTGGCCTGGACTGCCTCTTTGACCTTCTTGATGGGATTGGGCAGCACTTTGCGGGTGGCCACAAAGATGAGGAATGACAGTATCATTGCCAAAGCCGATGCAATGAACGAGTAGTGAACACCAGTGTTGAAGCTCTCAAGGTAATTGGTGCAGAAAGTAGCCATGTCACCCACCTGGCCTCCGTCGATGAGCGAACTCTGGGCAAGGGTTGACAGGTTCTGCACGTCATCACCTTTGAGCGAGCCGTTCAAGAAACCATGACACAGACGAGGCAGGTCGGCATTGTAGATAAAGCCGTCAAGCTTGAGCATCGCACTGCGCAGCAGCGGAGCAACGAAAGGTGCAATCACACCACCAATGTTGATGAACACATAGAAGATCTGGAACCCGCTGTCGCGACGTGATTTGGCAATGGCAAGCGCCTCGGGACCTTCCTTGGCGGCCTCGGCCTCATAGTTATCATACATCTGACCGACGATTGCCTGCAGGTTGCCCTTGAACAAGCCGTTGCCCGTGGCAATGAGCACCAGGGCAAAGCATGTGAGAACAAGCACCCACATGGGGACATTACCGGGGTTGCCGCCAAACACGGGCACCGACAGAATGATGTAGCCTGTGGCCATCACCAGAAGGCCAGCCATGATGGTGCCCTTGAAGTTCTGCAACTTGTCGGCTACCATGCCACCGGGGAGGCTGAGCACATAAATCAAGAAATAAAACACGGCATAAATCCAGCCTGCAACATCATCGCTGATGCCAAACTTTGAGCACAAGAAGAGCAGCAGCACTGCATTCATGATGTAGTAGCCAAATCGCTCGCCCATGTTTGACAGGGCAGCCGAAATCAGGCCCTTGGGGTGTTTCTTCTTTGCCTCGACCACATAGTAGACGAGGAAGGGTACAACCACAACCAAAATCGCCAGCAGCATCGCCACCATGCGATTGTTGTTCCATAAGTCTTGTAGCATAATCAGTTTAGTTATTAATTGGTTAATATAAGTTACGAGTTACGAGTTCCCTGCCCCCTGCGGTTTCGTCTCTAGTTTTTAGTCGTGGCTGCAACTAACAACGACTTTAGACCTTAGACTTTAGTCGTGGCTGCCACTACAGGAAGTCCCCCTCTTCAGGGAGGATTTAGGGGGGCTCACTAAAAACTCTTATTGAGCCACCACAACAGGGCCAGCAGAGCCACAATCACCAAGTCAAGCTTGAGAAAGAACCACCAGTAGTAGCGGCGCTCGGGGTCGTCAGGAAGCATCGTACTTACTCAGGAATGCGCTGGGTCTTGCCCGTGGCCAGGTTGTAGCTGAACCGGCCTTCGCCGGTGCGCATGCGCATCAGGTTGTTGCGGCTGTCGGCAAAGCCGATGTCGCTGGGCTGCGAGTCGCTCTTGGGCGAGTAAATCGAGAAGTACTTGCGCGTGTTCTTGTTGAAGCCATAGACCGCGCCGTTCTTGATGGCAAACACGATGTAACCCTCGTTCTCGATTTTCTTGTTGATTTCCTTCATGTTGAAGATGGGCTTGTCGTAGCTCGCGCTCTTCATCGTCACCTCCTCGCCGTTCTTCAGGGCCTCGACATTCTCCTGGTTCTCCTCGTTCCAGCGCTCGTCCACATTGTTGGGGTCGGCCAGACGCTTGGCCTCCTCTTCTTTCTCCTTGGCCTCCTGCTCGGCCTTGAGCTCTTCCTCGGTCAGGAAGTGGATGAGCTTGACGTTGTGGGCCTCCTGTTGCAGGAAGCGGGTCTCGGCCGAGTTGATGGCCTGCAGCGGCTTGCCGTAGACATACTGGCGCCCGTCATCCAGGCTCTTGATCGGACCCTGATAGTCGAGCGTGGTGAGCTTCTTCTCGTCCACATTCCACAGTGCCAGCGACACTCGGCCTATCGAGCCGCCCTCCACCGGGTTGTTGACGTATGCAAAGTAGTAGTAGTCCTTGTTGTTGACACGCACGGCGCGCGGTACGTTCTGGATGTCGGCAATCAGGGCCGAGTTGTCCATGTTGATGGTGCGACCGTTCAGATACTGTGTGTGCTGCAGCTCGGGCATCCACACCTGACCGTTCTGCGTCAGCTTGTAAATCTTGAAGTACGAGCGGCTCTCGGTGTCGTTCTTGGTGGTCACACCCATGATGACCTCGGGCCGGTCGGCGCCGTTGCCGGGCACCTTGACGGCATGGGCGGCAACAGCACCGTCGCCGGTGAAGTTGTTGCGGCTCAGCTCGGCGTTGAAGATGGCCATCGGGTCCGCATTGGTGTCGGCCACGAGCAGGGTCGAGTCGCTGCCGGTGACGCTGTGTCGGTCGTCATTGCTCTGGCCACCGCAGTTGCGCAGCAGCAACAGCAGTCCGATGATGGCCACCACAGCCACTGCACCGATAATCACATTGCGGTTGAAGTGAGCCGGCTCGCTCGACAGGTTCTCGTCATCATCGTCGCCCTCGTTGTTGTCGTCGGGATAATACGGCTTCGACTCATGGTGGCGCTCGCGTTCTGCCTCTTGCCAGGGGTCGCGGCTGGCCTGCTGGCGCTCGCGCTCAATCTCGTTGTAGGTCGCACCTTGAGCCTGGGCTGAGGTTGCTTCGGCCGGGGACTCGTCGTGCATGTCGTTGCGCACCATCTTGCCGCATTTGGGGCAGAATACCGAGTTCTGCGGAATTGTTTGCCCGCACGCCGGACACACGGTGTCGTGGCTCAGAGGATTGCCGCAATGGTTGCAGAACACTGAGCCGTCTGGGACGTTTTGTCCACACTTGTCGCATCTCATATCCTTGTCTTTTATTGTGTTTGCTAATACAAACCGCAAAGATACATATTTTTTGACGAAAATGCACAAACACACCTAATTTTTTCGACAAAAGGTTAAGTTTCGCGTTGCGAATCTCTCGCGAAACGGCTTTCAACCACGAATAACGCGAAGGATTTTTCAACCGCGAAGAACCGCGAAGCCGGGGGGCCTCATGACCGCGAAAAACCGCGAATTATTTTTATGTCCTTATGTCTTTTTAAAACCGCGAAGAACCACGAAGCCGGGAGACCTCATGACCGCGAATAACCGCGAAATTTTTTTATGTCCTTATGTTCTTATGTCTTTTAAAACCGCGAAGAACCGCGAAGCCGGGGGACCTCATGACCGCGAATAACCGCGAAATTTTTTTATGTCCTTATGTCCTTATGTCTTTTTAAAACCGCGAATAACGCGAATGTGGCAGAAATTCGATAAGTCGATAATTCGATAATTCGAAAATTCGTGACAATAATCGTGACAACCGCGATTACCACGAAATTTATGTCCTTATGTCCTTATGTCTTTTAGACACGAAGGACGCGCAAAAAATATGAATTATGAATTATGAATTATGAATTGACAAAGTGTCCTTATGTCTTTTACACCGAGAATTGTGCTAAGCGATTATGAATTATGAATTATAAATTATGAATTAATAATGTTCGTCATGGTGTCTGTTAGACCCACATAAACGAGAAATAATGTTAAATAGAGTTAAATATTGCGTGATATTCTGAAAAAACCGACACATTTTGTTCTGACGATTTGGCGGAATCATTAAGAATGCTTAATTTTGCAGCGCAATCGTGAGAGGGGGCATCGGGCTTCCTCGTTTTTGTTATAATTAAACGCTCAATTCTGAAGATGATTGACAAGACCGAACTGACGCGCGTCATAGAGGAAGCCATTGCCGGCACCGACCTGTTTGTGGTGAATGTGTCGGTGAGTCACGACAATGTCATCACCGTCGACCTGGACAGCATGTCGAGTGTCGACATCGACCAGTGCGTGATGGTCAACGACGCGGTGCTGGCCGCATTTGATCGTGATGTCGAGGACTACGAGTTGACTGTGGGCAGCTATGGGCTCACCTCGCCCCTGCTGGTGCGGCGACAGTATGACAAGAACATCGGCCAGGAGGTGGAAGTGCTCACCCGCGACGGACGCAAGCTCAAAGGCACGCTCACCGCGGCCGACGATGCGGCATTCACCATCGAGGTCATGACACGGGTCAAGCGCGAGGGTAAAAAACGCCCGGAGCTCGTGGCGGTGCCTGAACGCATCGACTACGACAACGCCAAGCAGACCCGTGTCGTCATCAAAATTTGAATAATAACAACATAAAACAAGATAGCACAAGATGGCAAAAAGAGAAGAAGCGGTCAACATGACCGACCAATTTGCGGAGTTCAAAGAGCTCAAGAACATCGACAAGACCACGCTAATCAGCGTGCTTGAGGAGTCGTTCCGCAGCGTGTTGGCCAAGATGTTTGGCAACGACGACAACTTTGACGTGATTGTCAACCCCGACAAGGGCGACTGCGAGATCTACCAGAACCTGGAGGTGGTGCCCGACGGCGAGGTCGAGAATCCCAACGCGCAAATCTCGTTGAGCGACGCGCAAGCCGAAGACGACCCCGAGGCCGAGGTCGGAGAGGAGCATACCCGCAAGATTGACTTCGCCAAGTTTGGCCGCCGCGCTATCCTAAATCTGCGCCAGACGCTGGCCAGCAAGATACTGGACTTGCAGAAGGATGCCGTCTACAACAAATTCAAGGAACTGGAGGGTGAACTGGTCACTGGCGAGGTCTACCAGGTGTGGAAGCGCGAGGTGCTGCTGCTCGACGACGAGAAAAACGAGCTGCTGTTGCCCAAGGACCAGCAGATCCCGACCGACATCTATCGCAAGGGCGACACTGTGCGTGCTGTGGTGCACAACGTCGACAACAAGAACAATAACCCCAAAATCACAGTGTCGCGCACCAGCGAGGTGTTCTTGCGACGGCTGTTTGAACTGGAGGTGCCCGAGATTCACGACGGACTGATTGTCATCCGCAAGGTCGCCCGTGTGCCGGGCGAGCGCGCCAAGATTGCCGTCGAGAGCTATGACGACCGCATCGACCCTGTGGGCGCTTGCGTGGGTGTCAAGGGCGCCCGCATTCACGGCATTGTCCGTGAGTTGCGCAACGAGAACATCGATGTCATCCCCTACACCAGCAACCCGCAGCTGCTGATTCAACGCGCACTGAGCCCAGCCAAAATCTCGTCCATACGTCTGGACGATGAAAACAAGCACGCCGAGGTGTTTCTGCGCCCCGAGGAGGTGTCGCTGGCCATTGGCAAGGGAGGACTGAATATCAAGCTGGCCACAATGCTCACCGACTACTCTATCGATGTCTACCGCGACCTGGATACCGGCGGAGAGGAGGACATCTACCTCGACGAGTTCAAGGACGAGATTGACGAGTGGGTCATCGAGGCACTGAAAGACATGGGCTGCGACACGGCCAAGAGCGTGTTGCGCACCCCTCGCGAGACACTCATTGAGCAGGCCGACCTCGAGGAGGACACCGTCGACAACGTGCTGGCTGTGCTCCGTGCCGAGTTTGAGGACTAATAAAACATTGCAACAGTAGTCAAATATGCCAATCAAGATAAGCAAAGTAATCAAAGATTTGAATGTGGGTAGGCTCACGCTGCAAGAGTTCTTGCGCAAGCGTGGCATCGAGATTGATGACAACATCAATGCCCGCATCGACGACAAGGTCTACGAGATGCTTGTCAAGGAGTTCCGTCCCGACCTGGAGGAGAAAGCCAAGGCCGAGGAACTCTCCAAGGAGCGACAAAAGGAGAAAGCCAAGCAGGAGGCACGCAAGGTCGAGGTAATCGAGACCACCATACCGGGGCAGAAGCCCAAGATCGTGGGCAAGATTGACCTGGCGACAGGAAAACCCATCGAGGAGAAGAAACCCGAACCTGTGGTGGACGAGGTCATCACACCGCCCGCCGCACCGGCTCCCCAGCCCGAGGCGAAGCCCGAGCCTGAACCCGAACCGGTGTCCCAGCCCGTCGAGCAGCCCGTCGAGCAGCCCGAGGCGGCAGTGCCCCAAGCCGGCCCTGTCTCTGAGCCTGAGCCGGAACCCCAGCCTAAGGCACGTCCCGAGGTTGTCAATCCTCAGCCCGAGCCCCAGCCCGAGCCGCAGGTCACAGCCCAGCCCGAGCCCGAAGTCCGGGAGCCCGAGGAGAAATCTCCCGAAGCCAAGGCCGAGCCGGCCGAGAACGAGCAGCCTCAGGCTGCTCCTGCTAGCGTTGAGCCCAAGCCGGCTGACCCCCAAGTGTTCACACTGGGCACCAAGCAGGGACCACAACTGACTGTGGTGGGCAAGATTGACCTGGACGCCATCAACCAGCAGACCCGCCCCAAGAAGAAAACCAAGGAGGAGCGCCGCAACGAGCGCATCGCCAAGGCTCAAGCTGAGGGCGCAGGCAAGCGCAAACGCAAGCGCATCGGCAAGGAGAAGGTCGACATCGAGGCTGCAGGCAGCCAGCAGCAACAGCAGGGAGGCAAGGGCAAAGGCCAGCAGAACCAGAGCAAGGACCAGAGCGGTCAGAGCAAGCGCAAAAAGGACAAAAACAAGCGCCCATTGCGCACCGAGGTCAACGAGGAGGATGTGCAGCGCCAGGTTAAGGAGACACTGGCTCGACTGACCACCAAGACACCCAAGAAAGGCGCAAAGTGGCGCAAGGAGAAGCGCGAAGCCGCACACGAGGAGGCCATGGAGGCCGTAGCACAGGCTGCTGCCGAGAAGAAGATTCTCAAGCTCACCGAGTTTGTCACCGCCAACGACCTGGCGGCCATGATGGACGTGCCTGTGACCAAGGTCATCGGTACATGCATGAGCCTGGGCGTGATGGTGTCAATCAACCAGCGTCTGGATGCCGAGACCATCAACATCGTCGCCGAGGAGTTCGGCTTCAAGACCGAATACACCAGCGCCGAGGTGGCCGAGGCCATACAGGACGAGGAAGACAATCCCGATGACCTGGTGCAGCGTCCGCCGGTGGTCACTGTCATGGGACATGTTGACCACGGTAAGACCTCGCTGCTCGACTACATCCGCAAGACCAACGTCATCGCAGGCGAGGCTGGTGGCATCACGCAGCACATCGGTGCCTATAACGTCAAGCTGCCCAACGGACGGCGCATCACGTTCCTCGACACTCCCGGCCATGCCGCCTTCACGGCCATGCGTGCCCGTGGTGCCAAGGTCACCGACATCGTCATCGTCATCGTGGCCGCCGACGACAACGTCATGCCGCAGACCGAGGAGGCCCTGAGCCACGCCTCGGCAGCCGGCGTGCCCATCATCTTTGCCATCAACAAGATTGACAAGCCCGGAGCCAACCCCGACAAAATCAAGGAGGAGCTGGCCAACCGCAACTACCTGATTGAGGAGTGGGGCGGCAAGTACCAGAGTCAGGACATCAGCGCCAAGAAGGGCACAGGTGTGCAAGAACTGATGGAGAAGGTGCTGCTCGAGGCCGACTTGCTCGACCTCAAGGCCAACCCCAACCGCAAGGCCACCGGCTCGGTCATCGAGTCGTCGCTCGACAAGGGACGTGGCTACATCGCCACCGTGCTGGTCGACAACGGCACCTTGCGCATGGGCGACATTGTGCTGGCCGGCACGCACTATGGCAAGGTCAAGGCCATGTTCAACGAGCGCAACCAGCGCATCCAGGAGGCTGGGCCGTCAACCCCGGTGCTCATCCTGGGACTGAACGGAGCTCCCACTGCTGGCGACAAGTTCAATGTCATGGAGACCGACCAGGAGGCACGACAGATCGCTAACAAGCGCGAGCAACTGCAACGCGAGCTGGGGCTGCGCACGATGAAGCGCCGCGGCCTGGACGACATCGCACGTCTGCGCGCACTGGGCGAGTTCCACGAGCTGAACATCATTGTCAAGGGCGACGTGGACGGATCAATCGAGGCTCTGAGCGACTCGCTCATCAAGCTCTCGACCCCCGAAGTGCAGGTCAATGTCATCCACAAGGCTGTGGGAGCCATCACCGAGAGCGACGTCACCCTGGCGGCAGCCAGCGACGCGTCAATCATCGGCTTCCAGGTGCGCCCGTCGGGAGCGGCCAAACGTCTGGCCGAGCAGGACGGTGTGGACATCCGCATCTACTCAATCATCTATGATGCCATCGAGGAGGTCAAGAGTGCCATGGAGGGAATGCTCTCGCCGGATGTCAAGGAGGAGGTCATCGGAATGGCCGAGGTGCGACAGGTCTACCATATCAGCAAGGTGGGAACCATCGCCGGAGCCATGGTCACCGAGGGAAAAATCAAGCGCCAATGCAAGGTGCGCGTCATCCGAGATGGCATCGTCAAGTTCACCGGCAACCTCGCCTCGCTCAAGCGATTCAAGGACGATGCCAAGGAGGTCACCAGCGGCTATGACTGCGGCTTCTCGATTCAGAGCTACAACGACCTGCAAGAGAACGATATAATCGAGGCATTTGAGGAGGTCGAGGTGCAGAAGACGCTCTAGAGCGGACTTAATTCTTGATTCAGGATTGTGATCTAAAGCAATTTTCTGGCATTTTTCCGTTTAATAATAAAAACGACGAATCATGCTGAAAAGAATCATACTGGCAACCGCGCTGATGTGCGCGCTAGCTGTCTGCGGCCAGAACGGCGTGGGCAACTGGCGCGTGCATCCCTATTATGTGGGCAGCGAAATCAAGACAATCATCGACACTGAACACCATGTCTACTATCTGGTGGGAAACTACCTGTTCGGCCTGGACAAGGACACCGACGAGAACGAGAGCTACAACAAGAGCAACTACCTGAACGATGTCACCGTCACGGGCATATACTACAACCACCAGCGGCACTACCTGGTGGTGACCTATGCCAACTCGGCAATGGACGTGATTGACGACTCGGGCAATGTGACCTATCTGTCGGACATCAAGGACGCGGTGCTCACCAGCCAGAAAGGCATCAACGACATCACATTCGACAACGACCGCATGTATGTGGCCACGCAGTTTGGCTATGTGACCTATGACGTGGTGAAACTCGAGGTCATCACGTCGCGCATCTATGGACAGGACGTGAGCTCGATAGCCCGCGTGGGCGACTGGCTGGTGATGGCCCAGGGTGGAGTGGTGCGTGCTGCTCCTGCCAGCGCGCACAATGAGAGCCTGTCGTCGTTCCAGCCTCTGGACCCATCGCTCGGACAGTCGAACAATGCTCGTCTGCTCGCCATCGACAACACCACCATGCTGTGCAATGCCGACAATGGGCTGTGCCGACTGGGACTGGGCACCGATGGCGATGCCCCGACGCTGGACACATGCACTGTCATCACCGCCAGTCGCGCGGCTCAGGTGCAGCGCAGTCACACGGGCTATGTGGCCAGCTATCTGACTGGCGACAGTTGCTACTACACCCTCGACGCACAGGGACTCAATGCCACTCGGGTCGATGCAGCACTGGAGCTGTACAGCTCGGCCCCGGGTGGCGACGGCTCGCTGTGGGCACTGGGCGCTCGTGGAGCACACAAGGCCGGCGACACGCAGTCCTACTACAAGCCCGATGGGCTGGGCATCAAGGTGGGAGCATTCTACATGGCTTACAGCGAGGGGCAGGGACGCCTCTATGCCACCAGCTCAAGCGACAACCTGCTGGGCGAATGGGGCTCAAAGATGCACACCGTCACGCAAGTCTATTGTTACGATGGCGACCACTGGAGCGATGTCACGCCGGCCAACCTGCCGGGTGATGGCGTGAGCAGCAACTGGCAGATGGTGGTCGACCCGCTGGACAACAACACCTACGTCTATCCGTCACGCAAGTATGGCGTGGTCAAGGTGACCAATGACAAGATTGTCAACGTCTATGACGAGAGCAACAGTTTGTTTGCCAGCTCGGACTTCTACAAGGGTGCATGCCAGTTCGATGCCCAGGGCAACCTGTGGGTCGTCTACAGCTCGGCCGCGGCTTCGGCCGAAGGTGTGCGCAATGTGGCCGTGCTGCCCAGGGCCAAATATGAGCAGGCCAGTGTCAAAGCTTCGGACTGGGTGACGGTGTCGGTCCCTGGCACCAAACAGAACTACTTCAAGGGATCCAACCTGGTCATTGCCAATGGCGTGAACATCTACAACAGCGGTGGCTACCAGCAGGCATTTGCCTTCTGGTCACAGCCCGAAGGCATCACCAGCACGCCGCGACGTGCCAACCACAGCTCGTTCACCGACCAGGACGGAAAGACCATCACCTGGAACAACGTCTACAGCCTGGTGGCCGACCACAATGGCATCGTCTGGGCCGGCCTGAACAACGGCATCATCAGTTTTGACCCGACACAGGCTTTTGACCAGGGATTCACCGTCAATCACATCAAGGTGCCCCGCAACGACGGCACCGGACTGGCCGACTACCTGCTGGACGGCTCGCAGATCAACTGCATCGCCGTCGACGGCGCCAACCGCAAGTGGATAGGCACCCACAACTCTGGGCTGTTCCTCGTCAGTGCCGACGGCTCGCAAGTGCTGCGGCAGTTCACACCCGACAACTCCTACTTGAGCTCAAACACTATTTATAATGTGTGCTGCAACCCGAGCAACAACTCGGTGTATGTGATCACGCCCAACGACTTCCTGGAGTACTTCAGCGACACCACCCCGGGCGCGGCAAGCTACAGCAACGTGCACGTCTATCCCAACCCGGTGCGACCCGACTTCATGGGCTCGGTCACCATTGTGGGGTTGATGGACAACTCGCTGGTCAAGATTGCCGACTCGGGCGGGCATGTGGTCAAGCAGCTGCGCTCCACAGGAGGTATGGCCACATGGGACTGCACCGGCGACAATGGCCAGCGAGTGAGCACAGGAGTCTATTATGTACTGGCCTCGGAAAAGGAAGGCGGCTCAGCGCATGCCACAGTAGCCAAGTTCCTTGTGGTCAAATAATAAATAAAAGCATTTTACGTTAAGATAATTACAGTTTCGCGAAATAACATACGACCCATGGCAAAGAAAATCGCTTTTCTCATCTTAGCGCTGCTCGCTATGGCCGCACAGGCTCAGCCGGGCAAGGGCGACTGGCGTGTCCACCCCTACTATGTGAGCAGTGACATCAAGAATGTCATCGACACCGATAGCAAGATTTACTATCTGGTGGGCAATGACTTGTATTGCTTCGACAAGGCCACTAACACCAACGCGTCGCTCAACAAGCGCGTCAGCCTCAACGACGTGCTGGTGACAGGCATCTACTACAACTACGACAAGAAGTACCTGGTGGTGACCTATCTCAACAGCAACATTGACGTGCTCTATGACGACGGAACCATTGTCAACCTGCCCGACATCAAGGATGCTGTGCTGACGGCAGTCAAGGGCATCAACGATGTGACTTTCGGTCCGAACAAAATGTATGTCGCCACCGAGTTTGGCATGGTGGTCTATGACGACAATGCCATGACTGTGGCCGAGTCGCGCCTGTGGAGCAGCAACATCATGTCGGCCACTGAGGTGGGACAGTGGACACTGATTGCACGAGGCACACGCGTCTATGCCGCCAAGACCAGCGCAACGCGCGAGACAACCGGCTCCTACTCAGCGGTGTCGGGCATGCACTCGGCCAACAACATGCGGCTGATTCCGGTGTCGAGCAACCGGTTTATGCTCAATTCGTCGGCGGGACTCATCACCTACACGCTGGGAGCATCATCAAGCGGTGCGCCCAAGGTCACTCATAGCGACACTGTCTACACCAAGCGTGCCACCATCGTCCAGCCCACATCCACGGGCTATGTGGCAAGTTTCGGTGTCTACAATGTCTACTACACCACCGACGCGCAGGGAGCCAACGCACAACGCAAGGGTGCGTCGACCGAGTTGTTCACCAGCTGTCCCTCGGGCGACGGCACGCTATGGGCACTGGGAGCCAACGGCATCCATCGTGCCGGCAACAGCACCTACTACAAGCCCGATGGCATAGGCATCAAGGTGGGGGCTTTCTACATGATGTTCAACAAGGAGAAGAACCTGGTGTACCTGAGCACAACCAGCGACAACATGTTTGCCGAGTGGGGATCAAATATGGGGTCGGTGACACAGATGTTCACCTTCGACGGCAACAAGTGGACTGATGTCACGCCCACAGGGCTGCCGGGCAATGGCGTGAGTGCCAACTGGCAGCTGGTACTCGACCCGCTTGACCCCACGACATACGTCTATCCCTCGCGAAAATATGGCGTGTTCAAAATCAAGGATGACAAGTACACCTACAAGTACGACTCGTCCAACAGCTATTTCGGGTCAGGCTACTACAAGGGTGCGTGCGCCTTCGACAGTCAGGGCAATTTGTGGGTATGCTACAGCTCGCCCACTGCATCGACGGCGTCGGTCAACCTGTCGGTGTTGCCCAGGGCCAAGTATGAGGCGGCCACTTGCAAGAAGAGCGACTGGATTCCGGTGGAGGTTCCCCCCACGCGGCAGAAGCAATTCAAGGGCTCGAGCTTTGCCATCGGCAACGACGATGTCAAGGTCTATAACGGTGGTGGCTATCAGGGCAGCTATGTCTTCTGGAATCAGCCCGACGGCCTGAACAGCACTCCACAAATTGCCAACTTCAACAGTTTCCAGGATGCCGACGGCAAGAGCATCACCTGGCGCTATGTGCGCTGCATGGAGAAGGACCTGAACGGAATCATCTGGACGGGTATGGACAATGGCGTGGTCGGATTTGACGCCGCACGCGCTTTTGACGACAACTTCACTGTCATTCACCCCAAGGTGATGCGCAACGACGGCACGGGACTCTACGACAACCTGCTCGATGGCATACAGGTGAACTGTGTCGGCGTCGATGCCAACAACTGCAAGTGGCTGGGAACCAATGCGAATGGCCTCTATCAGGTGAGCCCCGATGGATCGAAGATTCTCAAGCAGTTCAACACCGACAACTCCTATCTGCCGAGCAACACCATCTATGCCGTGTGCTGCAACACCAACACCAACTCGGTGTATATCCTCACGGCCAATGGCTTTGTCGAGTATCTGAGCGACGCCATCCCGTCGGCGCCAAACTACGATAACGTCTACGTCTATCCCAACCCGGTGCGTCCCGACTTCACCGGATTGCTCACCATCACCAACCTGATGAGCAATTCCTACCTGCGTGTGACCAACGCCGACGGCACCACAGTCAAGCAGTGGCAGGTCGAGGGAGGCACTGCTACTTGGGACTGCTGCAACGAGGCTGGCGAGCGCATGCCCACCGGCTTGTATACCGTCTATGCTTCGCAGCAGGCCAACGACCGGAACCCCAAGAAGGTGGCCGAGTTCCTTATCATCAAGTAGAGCATTGGCAGTGTTCACGAGTTAGCAAATTTCTGGTTTTTTTCTGCCAAGCTCTATACTTAAATCATTCTGAGCAACATGGGGTCAGACCTATCCGTGCCATTACTGGTCGGCAGAGGGTCTGACCCCATGTCGTTCTTCCTCCCATCAACCGTTGTCACGATTTTTATCACGAATTTTCGAATTTTCGAATATCCGCCACATTCGCGTAATTCGCGGTTTAAAAAAGACATAAGGACATAAGGAAAAAAAACTTCGCGTTTCTTCGCGGTAGTCACGATTTTTATCACGAATTTTCGAATTATCGAATCTCTGAATCTATTCAGCGATTCAGAAGAATCTCCTCTTACCCCCCCTGTGCATCGAAGATGCAGAGCGGGTCGAAGACCCGATTATGTTCGAAAGATATTATGTTTGCAATCGGGAAAACGCTCATTGGGGGCTGCGCGCCCCCAGCCGCTAGGCTAACCCCGCGGTGTTTTTCATAATAAAAA
>CACZHT010000050.1:0-20978 GCA_902781045.1 uncultured Bacteroidales bacterium
AAGTTAAGCCTCACCACGCCGATGGTACTGCGAAAGTGGGAGAGTAGGTAACCGCCCCCTAAGGGAGACACTCGATGAGTGTCTCCCTTTTTTCGTTGTTATTTGCTTCCGCCTCCCGAGTTGCCAACGACAGTGTCCTTCATCCGCTCGACCGCAGACACCAGCAGGCCTTCGGGTTGCTGGCAGGGCAGCTACGGGCAGCGGTAGGGGTCTGACCCGATGTGCCACCGAGTTTACTCGGCTGGCAACAGCGGGTCTGACCCCCTGTAGCGACGGAAAGGAAGCAGCGCAGCGACGGAAAGGATGTAGCGGGGGACGGACAGGCGGCGGCGCAGCGACGGATAGGTGCAGCGACGGAAGGGAGGCAGGGTAGCGGCGGAAAGGTGGCGGCATGGGTCGCTTCGTGTGTCTTCTGTGCAGGTCAGGTGACTCGTGCAGTGACGCGCGACTGTGGGCAATATATTGATGTGGAAAAACAGCAAATACACAATGATTGTGGAGCATAGCGGACTCGAACCGCCTACCTCTACAATGCGAATGTAGCGCTCTACCAAATGAGCTAATGCCCCTTTTACGGTCTGCAAAAGTACTGCCTTTTTCTGAATCAACCAAATTTATTTATCGAAAGATGCTATAAAAAAAACTCTGTACTTTTCATTCATTCATGTAAAAAATATTAACTTTGCAGCTGCTTATGGGCAAGTGCTTGATCATATCAACAACTAACGACCTGTTGCGTCTGCAATACGACAACATCGTCTATATTACCAGCGATGGGAACTACTCACAGTTTCTACTGTCGGGTGGCGACATGCGCATGGTCACCGTGCAGCTGGGGCAGGTCGAGCGACTTATTGGAAGTCAGCTAGGCATCTTCGGACGCTTGTTCATACGCATCGGCAAGAGTCTGATTATCAATCGAGACTACATTTATTATATCAATATCAACCAGCAACGCCTGGAACTGAACGACAAGGTGAACCAGAAATATACAGTTCAAGCCTCGCGCGAAGCCCTGAAGCAGTTGAAGGTTGTCGTCGAGAAGGAAAATGAAGGAACTCAGTGAAAATGAAATACGCATCATCGGTGACGCTACTTCGTCACCCCCATCAGGGCCACCACATTGGCGATGGGTCGCTCTCGTGTGTGCTGTAGTGCTGCTATGCGTCGCCTTGTGGTGGTGCGGTCGCAGCCCAGGTGCACAAGAGACAGAAGACGTGTATTTTGACAAAACGACTGTGGTAGAGAGCAATGAGCAGTCTGCGCGTCCGTCATCGCATTCGACCGACACATTGGTAGGTATAACCCTTTGTGACACAGTGGTCAACGACATTCCAATTGCTATCTATTGTCCGCACAACTTGCGAATGGCACTTCGGGTGGGCAAATTGCCCGACACGGCCAGTGACAGTGTCTTGATGGCCCTGCAAGCTGCGGATTTGCGCGCCGACAATATGCAGATAGTCAGTGCCTTCGTCTTGCATGGCGAGCTGTTGTCGCGAGGCACGGCCAAGTTGGGTTTTTGTGCCATCATTGATGGCAAGGTGACACTGGGTGTGGACGAGGCGACACCCTACTTTGAGCGAGCCATTGCCGAGGGAGGCGATTTCTTTCGCCAATATCCGCTGGTGGCCGATGGCAAACTGGTCGAGAATCGCATCAAGAACAAAGCCATACGCCGTGCTCTGGTCATGCTGGATGGGCAGGTTGTTGTCGTGGCGACACGCTCGCGCGAGTCACTGCACGACTTCTCGCAGGCATTGGTCGACATCGGTGCCACCACTGCCATCAATCTGGTGGGTTCGCGCATGAGTACCGGGTGGATTAACCTGGGAGACTCTATCGTCGCTCCTGACACGGATGCACTCAATGATGGCAAACTGTGGCCAGACAATGTCAACTACATTGTCTGGACGAAATGACACATTAGGCTGCATTTCATACAACCAAAGGTGCATTTGATACAAATGCACCTTTTTTATGCTGTCGTTGTCACGCAATGGCTGTAATTTTGCGATGTCAGTCACTGATACCATGCCTGGCATGGGCCACTCACAAACCTTTCAGTTTCATAGACCAAAGCAACACACCGGCTCTCGGGCATATCGATGACAAGGCGATAATGCCCGGAGGCTGTTTTTTTTTGAACATTGCTTTTCTACTCATATCTTAATCGTTGAACATGAAAAAGATTTTACCTTTCTTGCTGATTTTCATAGCAATCACGACCTATGTGGCATGTATGCCGAAACATGTCACCAAGGCCGAAAACACCGAGTTTGCCATCGAATATGAGCCTGACGATGGCCCCCTGAGCGAACAGGAGTTTTACCTCGACACTGCCGCATGGTCCGGACCCACATTGCGTACGCTGGTCGACATCTGCAATGCTCATGCCGTGTTGCACAACGCCTGGAGCGACTTTGAGTGCTGGGTTCGCTTTAATATGTTCTCACCCGCCACCATCATGGCAGCCAGGCCCGAAGTCATTGCTGACCCTAAATTGCGTAGCGCTGTTAGGCGATATTTGCAGGAGTTGAGCGCACTCATCGACACCACTGCCGACCCTGCTCGCCGCTATGGCACACTGTTTCAGGCAATAAGTGTGTATGATGCACTCGACTCGCTCATCGCCGACAACTACAATGTGGACCGTTTTGTCAGGCTTGATGAGGAAACCTACTGGAAACAGTATGACAAAAGGCGCATTGACAAAAACTATGACCAGATTGAACAGCAATTTGCGAGCAACGACAATCAGCTGAACATGAGGCTTAAATATGACTTTGCGCATGCTGGCGATATCGACCACAAGTGCGTCATTGCGCTGGAACTGGCGCACGTCACCGACTTGACCGATGACGATGGTGTGAGTGTTGCTGCCCCATTATTGCTCCAATGCTTGCAGGCTGGCCAATACTCTATCTACCTGATGGAGGTTTGGTGTACCTGGCGAACCCTCGTCCAGCACGCGCATGGCTCGTCAAAGGACTCTGACCTGCTCAACCAGTGCTTCAACAAAGCTAAGGTGGCATGCCTGCGCACCATCTTGCGCGAAGTCGCTAGGACGGGTGGCGACAAGTTTGCCGTCAATGAGTTGCTGGTGATGAGCAGTGTCCGCAATGTGTGCAGGTATGGAGTGTTTCTGTATGGAAATCAGAACGTGGTGGATTATTGCAACATCTTTCCCGAACGGTTTCCTGACGGCGACGATGAGGCTGTAGAATGAGCTGCAATAATGGCCAAACACCTTGATGAATTATAAAACAATCCTAAAATAATGGGACGAATGTTGCACCATGTCGAAAAAAGTTGTACATTTGCAAATTAAAGTAGGTGTGTCGGTCATCGATGAGACGAAGATTGGCCATATTGGCAGTGGTGATTGGGCTGTCAATGAGCAATTTAGCTGTCGCCCAGTTGCAGTGGCGTGAGACGCGAGACGTCCCGGGCCGCAGCCTTGTTGACCCTCGACAGACCGATGGAGTTGAAATCTATGGCAGCAACGGTGTCATCACCATACGCACCACGCGGCGCATCACCGTCAGGGTGTTCACTATCCTGGGGCAGAATGTGTCCACTGCCACACTCAACCCCGGCACATCGGAGTTGCGCGTCGGGTCACGGGGAATTTTCATCGTCAAGATTGGCAACTTAACCCAGAAAGTGGCGTTATAACACTAATATTATTAATGTGTAAGAACAAACGATTAACCATTAAACATAAAATCTAAATCGCAAATGGCAAACGAAACAATTGATTGGAGCAACCTTTCGTTCTCCTACATGAAAACTGACTACAATGTGCGTTGCACATTCCGTGATGGCAAATGGGGCGAGATTGAGGTGTGCAGCGACGAGAATGTCACACTGCACATGGCCGCCAGCTGCCTGCACTATGGACAAGAGATTTTCGAGGGCCTGAAAGCTTTCCGTGGCAAGGACGGCAAGGTGCGTCTGTTCCGTGTCGACGAGAACGCCAAGCGCTTGCAGAACAGCGCCAACGGCATCATGATGGAGCCTGTGCCCATCGAGTTGTTCGAGCAGATGTGTAAGAAGGTCATCGAGCTGAATGCCCGTTTCATTCCTCCCTACGGCACGGGCAGCTCACTATATCTGCGCCCGCTGGAGATTGGCATCGAGCCTCGTGTGGGTGTCAATCCTGCTACCGAGTATCTGTTCATCATCTTTGTTACCCCGGTGGGACCCTACTTCAAGGGTGGGTTCCAGACAACCGATGTGGCTATCTATCGTGAGTTTGACCGTGCTGCTCCTCTGGGCACCGGTCGCCTGAAGGTGGGTGGTAATTATGCTTGCGGCATGCGCGCCACTGCCAAGGCCAAGGCCAACGGCTACTCGGCTGCATTGTTCCTTGACCCCAAGGAGAAGAAATATCTGGACGAGTGCGGTCCGGCCAACTTCTTCTGCATCAAGGACGGAGTGTATGTCACCCCAAAGAGTGGCTCGATTCTGCCCTCAATCACCAATATGAGTCTGCAGCAGATTGCCCGCGACCTGGGCATGGAGGTGCAGTGCCGACCCGTTCCCGTCGAGGAGCTGGCCGAGGTGCAGGAGGCTGCTGAGTGCGGCACCGCTGCCGTGTGCTCGCCCATCGGCAAGATCTATGACGATGGCACCGACATCACTTATCAGATCTCGAAGGACGGCAAGCCCGGTCCTTGGACCACCAAGCTCTACAACCGTCTGCGTGCCATCCAGCTGGGCGAGGTCGAGGACACTCACAACTGGTGCACCATCATCGAGGGCATCTGATTGTTGTCAACATCCGATGCGACATCATGCGGGACTTGTGGCTATGGCCGCAAGTCCCGCACATTGTAATGACAAAAAAGTTTAAAATTTGACATCCTGACTAAGATTCTGTCGCAATGGTAGCGTCAGGCTGCAAAAAATGTACTAATTTTGTCAATTCTACGTTTCAGTAAAGTATGATTCAACCCATCATAGACCAACAAGTCATCGACAAGGTGGCCCAACTGGTGAATGGTGTCAACACGATTGCCATCACTTGCCACTTGTCGCCCGACGGCGATGCCATCGGCTCGATGCTGGCTCTGGCTCATGTGCTGCGCCGGCTGGGAAAGGATGCACTTGTGGTAACACCCGACATGATGCCACGCTCGCTGCTGTTCCTGCCCAATGTGCGGAGCGTGGTGTCGTTCACGCAGCATGAGGCGCGAGCGCGAAAGGCCATCGAGACAGCGCAACTCATCTTCTGTCTTGACTTCAATGCGCTGCACCGCATCGACAAGCTGGGCGACTTGGTCATGGCCAATCCTTGCCCGCGCATCCTCATCGACCATCATGTCGACCCAGAGCCAATGTTCGATGTGATGATCTCGTTTCCCGACGCGTCATCGACCTGCGAGCTGGTCTACCGCATGCTCATGCAGATGCAGCTGCTGCGTCTGGTTGACCGCAATGCGGCACAGTGTCTGCTCACTGGCATGATGACCGACACAGGGAACTTTGCCTATAACTGCGAAGACCCTGACCTCTATGAGATACAAGCATCGCTCATGCGGCGCAAGGTGGGACGTCAGTGGCTATACAACATGGCGATGAACACTTTCAGTGCCGACAGTCTGCGACTCCAGGGCTACGCACTGTCGCAGAAGATGCGTCTCTACCTCCCCCAACATGCCGCGCTCATCACGCTCACAGCCGATGAACTCAAGAAATACAACTACAAGCGCGGTGACAGTGAGGGGATGGTCAACAAACCACTGGCCATACCGGGTGTGGAGTGGTCGGTGTTCTTGCGAGAAGACCCGGAGTATGTCAAGGTCTCATGCCGCAGTGTGGGCGATTTTGCCGTCAACGACATCTGTGCCAAGTATTTCAACGGCGGCGGACACATCAATGCCGCCGGAGGAGAGTTCTATGGCACGCTCGACCAGGCAGTGGAAACTTTTGAGCAACTGCTCATCGAGCTGTTTCCGGCCACAAATAACGAAAACTCAACCGACAACGAAATAAGACAATGAAGAAACTTGGTTTCCTGGCCATAGTCATGGCGATAATGCTGGCCTCGTGCAAAGACACCGAGAGCTACAGTGACCGACTCAATGTCGAACGCAATGCCACCAACGCATATCTCAAGACACAGCGTGTGGTCAATGAGGTGCCTGCCGACTCGGTGTTTGAGATTGGAAAAGATGCCCCCTTCTATCGCATTGACCCCGAGGGTAATGTCTACATGCAGGTTCTCAATCCGGGCGACCGGGTGGGAGACCGTGCCAAGCCTTCGCAGACCATTTATTTCCGCTACACGCGCTTCAACCTTGAGGAGTGGTACTCGACCAAGGTCTTGGGCTCGTCGGGCGGCAATGAGAATGACATGAGCGAGCAACCCACCTATTTCCTCTACAAGGACTTCACACAGGCCTTGTCGGCGCAATGGGGCTATGGCATCCAGCTGCCGCTCAACTATCTGGGTGCCGAGTGTGAGGTCAACCTCATCATCAAGTCGCAGTTTGGATGGACCAGCGAAATCAGCTATGTCCAGCCTTACCTTTACCACATCCGTTACTTCCACAGTCAAATTTAATGTTTAGATAGTTATATGGCACTGATTAAATCTATTTCTGGCATTCGAGGCACCATCGGTGGCCGCGCCGGCGACGGACTGTCGCCACTGGACATTGTCAAGTTCACATCGGCCTATGCCACCTACATTCGACGCACCACCAGCAAGGCGAGCAACGTCATCGTCGTCGGTCGCGACGCGCGACTGTCGGGACGCATGGTGCTCAACTTGGTTGTGGGCACACTCACCGGCATGGGATTTGATGTGGTCAACATCGGCCTGGCAACCACACCGACGACCGAACTCGCTGTCGTGGGTGAGCAGGCTTGCGGAGGCATCATCATCACCGCCTCGCACAACCCCAAGCAGTGGAACGCACTCAAGTTGCTCAACGAACAGGGTGAGTTCCTCACCGACGAGCAGGGCAAGGAGGTGTTGCGCATCGCGCAGGCCGAGGACTTCGACTATGCAGATGTCGACCACCTGGGCAGAGAGCAGAAGAACTACACCTACCTGCGCCGGCACATCGAACAGGTGCTGGCACTGCCGTTGGTCGATGTCGAGGCCATTCGCCAGGCTAATTTCACTGTAGCGGTCGATGCCGTCAACTCGGTGGGCGGTGTCGCCATCCCCAAGCTCCTTGAGGCACTGGGGGTGAAACAAATCGAGAAGCTCTATTGCGACCCCACTGGCAACTTCGGGCACACACCCGAGCCCATCCCCGAGAACTTGACTGGCATCAGTGAGTTTATGCGCCAGGGCAAGGCTGACGTGGGCTTTGTCGTCGACCCGGATGTCGACCGATTGGCCATTGTCATGGAGAATGGAGAGTTCTTTGTCGAGGAGTACACCTTGGTGGCTGTGGCCGACTATGTGTTGAGTCACACTCCTGGAGCGACGGTGAGCAATCTGTCTTCGTCACGAGCATTGCGCGATGTGACCGAGCGGCATGGCTGCACCTACACCGCCGCAGCAGTGGGCGAGGTCAATGTCACCACCGAGATGCGTCGCACCGGAGCCGTCATTGGTGGCGAGGGCAACGGTGGAGTCATCTATCCTGAGTTGCACTATGGACGCGACGCGCTGGTAGGAGTGGCACTGTTCCTGACTCTGCTGGCCAAGAGCGGTAAGACCGTGAGCAAACTCAAGGCCACTTATCCGCAATATAGCATAGCCAAGACCAAACTGGAGCTTCGGCCCGAGATGGATGTTGATGCCATACTCAAGGCGGTCGAGCAGCATTATGCTGGCGAACGGGTGACTACCATCGACGGCGTGAAGATTGACTTCGATGACTCGTGGGTGCATCTGCGCAAGAGCAACACCGAGCCCATCATACGCATCTACAGCGAGGCGCACACCATGGAAAAAGCCTCACAACTAGGCGAAAAAGTCAAACAAATCGTGCTGAGCCTCTGCTAAATGATAGCGCTGCCCAATCGGGTGGCGTTATTTTTTTTGCATTTTTGTTGGCATTGTCAAACATAATCCCTATCTTTGTTGGTCTTTTTATTTTCAACCGACATGAACAGATTGTCATTTATAACATGGGCTCTGCTCGCAATGGGGAGCACATGCATGGCCGCCAATGCCGACTGGCAGACCCAAGTCGACCAGCTCATTGCGCAAGGAGAGTTCAAAAAGGCCGAGAAGGTCATGGACAAGTTGCCCAAGAAGACACGGCAGGCCGATGCTGTGCGCATCGACTCGCTGCGAACCATCATCCAGCGCATTCGCAAGGACTTCAACATCACACCTGAGCAAGGCACTAAGATGATTCGCGAGCGCATGCCTGAGGCCACTGATGCGCAAATCGCCAACTGGAAGCAGAAAAAGGCCCTGGAAGTGATGAACATCGACGGACAGGAGTGGTGGTTCCGCAAGAGTGTGCGCAACTTGTGGCTGCTGGGCGAGGAGTTTGCCGAGCAGAACGCGCAGGACCGAGACGAAACCTATCGCACGCGCCGCAAATACTACCTTGAGGCCATGCGCACACCGGCCGACCGCAACGGCGTGCGCGACTGGCGGCGCGTCAACATCACCTTTAGCCTCGATGTCAAGGCCGATGCTGTGCCGGCAGGCGAGACACTGCGCGTGTGGATGCCCTTGCCCTACGAGAACATCAGGCAGCGCAACATTCAGTATCGGGGCGGCAATCATGAAGCAACATTCAGCCAGGGTAGCAAGCATCACACAGTCTATATGGAGGCGGTGGCCGAAGCCGGAAAACCCACGCACTTTGAGTACTCGTTCAGCTATGAGGTGGGTGAGCGCCACATCGCCCAGCAGGACTTGCTGGCCATGATTGAGCCTTACGACGTGCATAGCGAAGTCTATCGGCGTTACACGGGCGACGAGCCGCGCCACGTCATTATCACCGACCAGATGCGCAAGCTGGCGCAACAGATTGTGGGTGACGAGCAGAACCCGGTGTTGCAGGCAGCCAAGGTGTTTGAGTGGATCTCGCACTTCCCTTGGGCCGGTGCCAGAGAATACAGCACCCTGGCCAACATACCCCAGTATGTCCTGGACAGTGGACATGGCGACTGTGGTCAGGTGGCATTGCTCTACATCACACTGGTGCGAGCCTTGGGCATTCCAGCACGATGGGAGAGCGGATGGATGCTGCACCCCGACGAGGTCAACTACCACGACTGGGCCGAGACATACTTTGAGGGTGTCGGCTGGGTGCCGACCGACCCATCTTTCGGACGCAGCTCGGTGGGCACGCCCATGAACAGCTATTATGCCACCGGCATCGATGTCTATCGCATGGCTTCGAACGAAGATGTGGGCGATGTGCTCAGTCCGCCCAAGAAGTACATACGCAGTGAGACGGTCGACTTTCAGCCGGGCGAAGTCGAGTGGCGCGGAGGAAATCTCTATTACGACGCTTGGGACTCGCACCTTGAGGTCGATGGCATCACTCCACTGAATCGCATCATCGGTGCAACAATCAAGTAAGTTATTATAACAACAAGACAGATGAAGAAACTACTGACTATCATAGTACTGTGCGTTGTGGTGATGACTGCGGGAGCACAGGCCATGTTGCAGCCGCAAGAGCTGCTCGACATGCTCAAGACACGTCACGCACCCGACAAGCGTACGGCTATCTGGGACATAAAGGCTACGACAAGCAAAAAGGGCGTTACTACGCTCACCGGAAAGGTGGGAACACAAGCCATGCTCGATGCCATCAACACAGCTTTCAAGGGCTACAATGTGCGCAACAACCTCACTGTGGTCGAGAACTCAATGCCCGAGGGCAAGCGATGGGCACTGGTCAAACTCTCGATTGCCACACTGCGCACCGAGGGGAAGCATTCGGCCGAGGTGGCAACACAGGCCATCATGGGCACGCCGGTCAAGGTGCTGGAGCGTGACGATGACTGGTGCAGGGTGCAGACACCCGACAGCTACATTTCTTATGTGCCCGAGAGTTCGCTTTGCTACAAGACTGGCGCTCAGATGGACAGTTGGCGCAAGGCCGAACGCCGCGTGGTCAATGTCTACGACAGCCGCCTGGTCACCGAACCCAATGGCGACGAGACCGTCACCGACTTGGTGTTGAGTTGCATCCTGGAGTTCAGAGGCGAGCAGGGCGACTGGGTGCGACTGGCCACACCTGACGGACGCGAGGGTTACATTCACAAGAGTCAGGTCGAGACCATCGGCAAGTGGAGCTCACAGAACTTCGATGCCACGCTCATCGAGAAAACAGCACGGCGCATGATGGGGTCGGGTTATTTGTGGGGAGGCACATCGACCAAGGTCACCGACTGTTCGGGACTGGTCAAGGTGTGTTATCTAGCCAATGGAATCATTCTACAGCGCGATGCCTCGCAGCAGGCACTCACTGGACGCAAAGTCAATGACTGGCATCAAGCCAAGTTGGGCGACTTGCTCTTCTTCGGCAACAGCAAGACGGGGCGAGTGACCCATGTGGGCATCTATCTGCGCGACGGCAAGTACATCCATTGCTCGGGGCAGGTCAAGGTCAACAGCCTTGACACCAAGGACGCTGACTATCTCTACTCGCCTCTGTCAATCAGTCGCATCGACGGCATGATTGGCACTAAGGGCATCACCTATGTGCGTGAACACAGCTGGTACTTTTGAATTTATAATTCATAACTGTCAATTCTCAATTTATAAAAGACTAAATGATGGATCGTCGAAAATTTCTAGCAAGTGCTGGTCTGGGCCTGATGGCCGCTGCAGCGCCTATCTCAATCGATGCCGCCACGCGCAAGGCACGGCGGGCACGCACTGCTGCCAAGACTGCCGGTGGCAGCAAAAAACTGAAGTTGACCTTCTTCCCCTATGAACTCAAGCTGCGCCATGCGTTCAATCTGGCGCGCTTCAGCCGCACCACAACGCCAGACGTTCAGGTCAAGCTGGAGTATGATGGCTATGTGGGCTATGGCGAGGCATCGATGCCACCCTATCTGGGCGAGACTGTCGAGAGTGTCACCACATTTCTCAATAGCCTGGACCTGGGACAGTTTACCGACCCGTTCCGCATCGAGGATATTCTCACCTACGTTGACCAGAAGGCCCCCAACAACCGCGCGGCCAAGGCAAGTGTCGACATCGCGTTGCACGACCTGCTGGGCAAAATCATGGGGCAACCTTGGTACAAAATCTGGGGACTTGATCCTGGCAAGGCTCCTGTCACCAGTTTCACCATAGGCATCGACACCGAGGAGGTTGTCAGGCAGAAGGTCGAGGAGGCACGCCCCTTCAAGCTCATCAAGGTCAAGATGGGACTGGACAACGACCAGGAGACTGTCGAAATCATACGCGAGATGATGCCCGACATTCCCATCTGTGTCGACTGCAACCAGGGTTGGAAAGACAAGGAACATGCGCTAGAAATGTGCCACTGGCTCAAGGAGCGGAACTGCCTCTTTGTCGAGCAGCCATTCGACAAGCAGTGGATTGACGAGACGGCATGGCTGCGCGAGCGCAGTCCGCTGCCCATCATTGCCGACGAGGCTTTCCAGCGACTGCCCGACATCGTCCGCTTCAAGGGGGTGTATGACGGCATCAACATCAAGCTCATGAAGAGCACGGGATTGCACGAGGCCTACAAGATGGTGACCCTGGCGCGTGCCCTGGACATGAAGGTGATGATTGGCTGCATGACAGAGACCTCGTGCGCAGTGACGGCGGCGGCCAACCTCTCGCCACTGGTCGACTTTGCCGACCTCGATGGCAATCTGCTTATCGCCAACGACCGCTTCAATGGCATGACGGTCGAGAACGGTAAAATCACCCTACATGACATCCCCGGACTGGGCATCACTCCCATCCCCGGTAAGTAGACGCAATACATGAGCAAGGCATTGCGAGGACTGATAGGGATCTTGACGGCAGGGCTGGCGATTTTCGCCGCCCTGTCGTTTGTGCCCGATGGCATTGACTTGGGCTTTGCGAGGCTCAAGACCGGCTCGTTTGCCGAGACGATGTTTGCTGCACAAAAGGTGCCAAAACCTGTGGCACAACCAGTCGGGAAAGGCACTGATGAGCAGCCCGGGAAGGCTGTCCAGCCCTCGAAGCCCAAGAAGGCCGCCATGGACACAACGGCCAAGGTCATACTCTTCATCGGCGACTCGATGCTTGAGGGGCTGGGGCCGCGCCTGGCCGCTTACGCCAATGAGAATGGTCACACACTCATCAATGTCATCTGGTATAGCTCGACCACCGAGGTCTGGGGCGGCTGCACCCGGCTCAAGGAACGCATCGCCGAGTTCCACCCCGACTATATCTTTGTATGCCTTGGTGCCAACGAACTTTTTGTCAGTGACATCAAGCGCAAGCGGCAGAGGTATCTCGACAATATGCTTGCGCAGATTGGCGACATACCCTACGTCTGGATAGGACCGCCCAACTGGAAGCCCGACACCGGCATCAACGACATGTTGCAGGAGTCGTGTGCTCAAGGCTCGTTCTACTTGAGCAATGGCCAGCACTTCGACCGCGCCAAGGACGGAGCGCATCCAACCCATGCCTCGGCTGCTGCATGGTGCGACAGGGTGTGCAAGTGGGTGATGACTCAGTCGGCTCACCCCATTAAGCTCAATCGGCCCAAGGTGGCTAAGGCCCGGTGCCGCACCATTGTCTATCAGCCACAACGATAACTTTTATACCCTCAACTCGATACTCATGGACTACTCCCTCACAAACCTCTGGCATAATCTGACGGCACAGCTGGCCTACGACCCTAGCCAGCCGTTGCTGTTCTCCAGCGGATTGTTCTGGGTTCTGTTCCTCTTGTTCATCCCGCTTTATGCTTGGGTCAAGCCGAGGCGGACGCAGATGCTGCTCTTTGTCACTGCATTCAGTCTGTTCTTCTTCTACAAGTCCAGCGGCTGGTATCTGTTATTCATGGTCTTCACGGCAACACTCGACTGGCTGCTGGCGCAGCGCATCGCGCAGTCGGGCGATGACCGGCGGCGGCGCTGGCTCATGACACTGTCGGTTGTCTGTTCGGCGGGATTGCTGGTTGGATTCAAGTACACCAATTTCGTGCTGTGGAACATCGATGCCATCATTGGGCGCAACTTCCAGCCGCTGGACATTGTGTTGCCCGTTGGCATCTCGTTCTACACATTCCGCACCATCAGCTATGTTGTCGATGTCTATAAGCGCAAGTTGCAGCCCACCGACAGCCTGCTGGAGTACTTGTTCTTCATCTCTTTTTTCCCTTGCCTCATCGCTGGACCCATCGTCCGTGCCACCGAGTTGCTGCCGCAGATTAGGCAGAACAAGCCTGCCACGCGAGCCATGGTCTATGGCGGCCTGTGGCTGGTGTTGATGGGTGTGCTCAAGAAGGCCGTAGCGGCCGACTATATCGCTCAGTATGTCAACATCGCCTTTGGCAACCCTGCAGGCTACAGTGGTGTCGAGTTGCTCATGGCCATTCTGGGCTACACCATGCAAATCTACCTCGACTTCTCGGGCTACAGCGACATGGCCATCGGCCTGGCCTCAATCATGGGGTTCCGTCTGCCCAAGAACTTCGACTTTCCCTACCTCTCGCTCAACGTCACCGAGTTCTGGCGGCGCTGGCACATGTCTCTGTCGTTCTGGCTGCGCGACTATGTCTATATCTCGCTGGGCGGCAACCGTCGTGGCAAGCGCAGGCAGTATCTTAACCTCATGGCCACAATGCTCATCGGCGGGCTGTGGCACGGGGCGGCATGGAAGTTCATCTTCTGGGGAGCTGGGCACGGGGGGGCGCTGTGTCTGCACAAGTGGCTCATGCCGCGGCTCAAGGCACTGCCCGACACCGGGTGGGTGCGTTTCGTCTCGTGGCTGCTGACCTTTCTCGTCGTGTCGCTCTTGTGGGTCTTTTTCCGTGCCGACACCTTCGGCACGGCATGCGATGTCATCTGGGGAACGGTCTCGCGCTTCGACATGGCCTATCTCCCGGTCTTTGCTCAGGTGCGCAACACTTGGTGCATCGTCATGGTGCTGGCCTTTGCACTGCATTTTCTGCCCCAGGCCATCTGGAACGATTTGCGTCGGCGGTTCATCCGCTCGCCCTGGTGGGTCAAGTTGTTGGCGTTTGTCATCGTGGTGCAGCTAGTTCTTGAGTTTGCGGCTGCCGATGTCCAGCCATTCATCTACGCTCAATTTTAACACTGATATAATTATGAAAAAGATTTACTTGCTGATTGTGATGACTATGCTCGCCATGGCAGTGCGGGCTGGTGTTGCCGACGAGACGATGCTCTTCTTCGGACTCAACCACTATGAGGACTGGACTTACAACCGTAGTTATATTGTCGTTGATAATGATGCCATTAATTTAAATCAGATTACCCTCTTTACCAGCGAGGATGGGCGGCAATACACCTTGGAGTCTCCGGCGTTCGCCTGTCAGGGAATCGACTCGCTCAGAGTGGCACTGCAATGCCGGCTGGCTTATGACAACGACTATAGCCCGAACAAGGTGGCACCGCGAGTCGAACTGCTCGATGCCGACCGCACTGCTGTCGAGGCGCGCGACTTCACTGTCGAGCCAAATCAGTTCTTGCAGACGATGGTGGTGACAGTGGCTGTGCCCGTCCTGCAGCAGGCGACACTGCTCTTCTCAGCCCCCAGGGCGATGGAATCGGAGAACAATCTTCCGGCTGTCAAGCAAGTTCAGGTCTGGGCAGTCACCGCCGGAGGCACAGAGCAACCCAAACCGGGCGACATCAATGGCGACGGTAATGTTGATGTGGCCGACGTGAACTTAATCATCAACCTCATGCTGGGCAAGGCCAATGCGTCGGACTTCAGGGGCAATGCCGATGTCACCGGCGACGGCTTGGTCGATGTTGGTGATGTGAATCAGATAATCAACATGATGCTAGGCAAGCAGACACTTGCTAGCATCTGATGCAGTACGCAAGTTGATGAAGTGGAGTAGTGGAGCCGATACATGGCCATTTTATATTCATTATTTATAATGCTCTCTACCACCAGCATCGAAGCCGCACATTTTATTGTGCATTGTGCATCGACTCTAGGCGGCTAGAGTAGTGGTCTCACTACCACACAACTCTACTACCTCACTCCTGTAGGAACTTGAATACGATAGAAAATTGCCAGTGATAGTGGGGTGAATTGTCGCTTTTGGTCGAGAAAGTTGTCTTTTTTGTCTTTTTTTATTGGCCTAATGCTGTTTTTTTGCTACTTTTGCCGCGATTTTTGGAAAAAGTCAAATATGTATTTATAAACCAAACATTTCAAGAAGATGAAAAAGTTTGTGATGATTATGGCCATCGCGATGGCCTTTACCGCTGCTCAGGCACAAGTCACCGTCAAGGGCAGCAAGTTTACTGACAACTGGTCGATCACACTCAAGGGAGGTGCTGTGTCGCCCTTCCAGCACTATGCCTACTGGCCTGCCGCACGCGGCATCTGGGGCGTGGAGCTGCGCAAGCAGGTGACCAGTGTTCTCGGACTCGGTGTCGAGGGCGAGTGGACCGTTAACACCTCGAGCTGGAACAAGCAGTACAGCGTGTGGGGACCACACAGCAAGAACATTTTTGACCACCAGCTGGTAGGCGCATTTGGTATCATCAACTTTGCCAACTGGTTCGGTGGTTACAAGGGCATGCCCCGCACACTGGAGGTCGAGGGTGTCCTGGGAACTGGATGGTGGCACGGCTACAAGACCAACGAGGTGATTGATGGCGTGACGACGCACGTCAAGGATGACAACTCGTGGTACACCAAGGCTGGACTGAACATCAACTGGAACCTGGGCGAGAGCAAGGCATGGACTCTGGCTCTGAAGCCCGCTGTGGTGTGGCACATGGGCGGTGGAGCAAAGCAGAGCACCACTGCATTCAACGCCAACCGCGCAATGGTCGAGATGGAGGCAGGCGTTACCTACCACTTCGGCAACAGCAATGGCGAGCACTACATGACACTGTGCGACAAGCTGTACACACAGGCCGACATCGATGCGCTGAACGCCGAGATCAACGCGCTGCGCGCACGCAAGCCTGAGACCAAGGTTGTCGAGAAGATTGTTGAGAAAGTCGTTGAGAAGCCCGTCGAGCATGTGGTGGACAACAGCACCAAGTCGCTGGAGACCAACGTCTTCTTTGCTCAGGGCAAGAGTGTGGTCACTGCAGCTCAGATGCCCAACGTCGAGCGTGTGGCTACCTTCCTGAAGAACAACCCCGGCTCATCGGTCGTCATTCGCGGATATGCTTCGCCCGAGGGCAGCAAAGAAATCAACGAGCGTCTGGCCAATGCACGCGCCACCGCAGTGCGCGACCTCCTGGTCAACAAGTACAAGATTGCAGCCAAGCGTATCAACGCCAAGGGACTGGGCGTGGGCGACATGTTCAGCGAGCCTGACTGGAACCGCGTGTCGGTCTGCACAATCAACGTCGGCGAGTAATCACAGCAGGCGAGTTTGATAATATATATGATGAGGGGCGCACCTTTGGCTGGTGCGCCCCTCGTTGTGTCTCTAACCCACTGGTGACTGGTGCTGCGTGCGGTCATTACGATGGTTTGATTCGGTTCTCTCTATGCCGTCACTCCTGTGACGGCCACCTCATCCAGGCACAAGAATCAGGAGACAGATAACCATCTGTCTCCTGATTCTTGAGGGTGTTCAGTTGCTATATGCGATTACTTGCCGGCGGCAATCTCGCGCAGCAGCTCGACGGTGAAGTCCCAGCCCTTCTGCACGGCGGGGATGTGGCAACGCTCGGCGGGCGAGTGAACGTCTTGCAGCGTCGGGCCGTAGCTGATCATCTCCATGTGCGGAGCTGCCTGCAGGAACAGGCCGCACTCCAGACCGGCGTGGATGGCCTCAACCACAGGCTTCACACCGTAGAGCTTCTCCCAGCTGGCCACGGCCAGGTGCAGCAGCGCGCTGTCCATGCGGGGCTCCCAGCCCTGATAGCTGCCCTCGCGCAGCACCTCGTTGGCACCGGCCAGGCGCATCACGGCCTCAATCTGCTCGACGAGCTCTATCTTGCGGCTCTCGACGGCCGAGCGGCTGAACGCCTCGACCACAAACTTGCCGTCACGCATCTTGATGCTGGCCAGGTTGGTCGAGGTCTCGACCAGACCCTCAATCTCCATGCTCATCGAGGCAACACCATGAGGAGCGGCAAACACGGCGGTAATCACGCGCTTGGCGGTGCAGTCGTCCACCACCTTGGCGGGAGCGTCGACACTCTTGCACTCCATCTCAAAGCACTTCTCGGTCACATGATACTCGTTCTTGACCTCGGCCTGGAAGGTGTTGAAGGCCACGGCAAACTTCTCCTTGTCCTCGGGCTTGATGCCGATGACGGCCTCGGCGGTGAAGGCGATGGCATTGTGCAGGTTGCCGGAGTCAATCTTGGCCAGGCGGTAGTCGATGCCCATCGTGCACAGCAGGCGGGTGATGAGCTTGGTGGCGCTGGCAAAGCCCTTGTTGATGTCGGTGCCCGAGTGGCCTCCGTGGAACTTGGCAAAGTTGATCTGGAAGTATACCAGATCCTTGGGAGCATCTTCCTCCTTGTAGTCAAACTTGAAAATCGAAACCAGACCACCGGCGCAACCCACCGTGATGACACCGTCGTCCTCGCTGTCCAGGTTCAGCAGATAGTCGCCGCGCAGCATGTCGGCCTTGATGTTGCTGGCACCCGTCAGACCGGTCTCCTCGTCGACTGTGGCCAGAGCCTCCATCGGACCGCACTTGATGTCGGGGTCGGTGATGGCGGCCAGAGCGATGGCCAGACCCATGCCGTCATCGGCACCCAGCGTGGTGTTGTTGGCGCGGACCCACTCGCCGTCAACGATGGTCTCAATGGGGTCGTTGTCGAAGTCGTGGTTCGACGATGCGGCCTTCTCGGCCACCATGTCCATGTGACCCTGCAGAACGACACCCTTGGCGTTCTCAAAGCCAGGAGCGGCAGGACGGAACATGGCTACATTGCCAACCTCATCCACCTTATATTCAAGGTTGTTCTTCTTAGCGAACTCAACAAGCCAAGCTTGGATTTTGGCCAGACGGCCACTGGGGCGGGGCACCTGCGTAATCTCATCGAAGATTTGCCACACGCGTGCCGGTTTCAGATCTTTTACGGTCATAATTGTGATGTTATTAAAAAGGTTAGAAATGTTAGTTATCGTTATGTCGGGCGAAATATTGTTAAATACTCGCAAAAAGCACCGCTAAGTTACGGCTTTTTTTTGAAATGAGCGGCAAAAAAGCACTATATTTGCATCGATTTTAGTATTTCTTAAACGCAACGATGGCTGTTTTATTGTCTACAATACTACTTATTGGACTGGCTGTGATACTGTTAGGTGTCAAAATCTTCTTTGTCAAGGGAGGACGATTCCCTAACACACACATTCACTCCAATCCTGAAATGAGACGACGAGGCATCACATGCGCACAAGACGAAAAATTTTACGAATAACTGATACATACTAGAAATGAAATTGACAAGACACTTTGCTCAGTTGGTACTCATTGCTGCAATGGCAGTGATGGCGTTTTCGTGCAACAACAAGCAGCAGGCTCAGCCCAAGCCTGAAAAGGGCATGCCACAGGCTGCGACCGAAAAGATGACCATACGTTATGTCGACGAGGACTCAATCATGAACAACTACAACCTGGCAAAAGACATCAACGAGGCTATGTTGCGTCGGCAGAATCAGTTTGACGCGGCACAGACACAGAAGGGCAACGAAATCAACAAGTTCATGAATGCCATGCAGCAGAAGATGAAGACCAACGGCTATCTCACCGAGGAGAGCTACAATGCCGACCAGGCAAAGCTGCAGAAGATGCAGAACGACGCACAGAACTACCTGGGCAACATGCAGCAGAGCATACAGAACGAGTTGAACCAGAGCCAGGACCAGCTCATGGACTCGATCAACAATTTCATGAGTGAGTATGCCAAGCAGAAGGGATATGACATGGTGTTGCGCAAGAGTGCCACACTTTATATCGACCCGAAGTATGACGTGACTAAAGATGTCATTGAGGGGCTGAACAAGCGTTACAACAAGGTGGCAAAGAAATAGTCGAGAGCCTGGAGACAAAGAGACGAGAACTGATATGGTTCTGTGGGCCTCGGTTCTGCCGAGGCCTTTTTTAAACCTATAGCAGAAAAACAGATGGGATTTATTGACGACAACAAACGCACCATCAGCACCGTCGAGCAGGAGACTGCGGTGCTTGTGGGTCTGATCACACCCCAGCAGAACGAAGCAAAAGCAGCCGAGTATCTCGACGAGTTGGAGTTCCTGGCCGAGACGGCCGGTGCCGTGACGGTCAAGCGCTTCACACAGCGTTGCGATGCGCCCAACAGCACCAGCTATGTGGGCAAGGGAAAACTCGAGGAGATTGTCGACTATGTCGAGAATAATGAGGTGAGCCTGGTCGTCTTCGACGACGACCTCTCGCCCAAGCAGATTGCATTCATCCAGAAGGCCACACAGGTCAAGGTGCTGGACCGCACCACGCTCATCCTCGACATCTTTGCCAAGCGCGCGCAGACGGCCAACGCCAAGATGCAGGTCGAGCTGGCGCAGTACCAATACTTGCTGCCGCGGCTCACGGGCATGTGGACCCACCTCGAGCGACAGCGAGGCGGCATCGGCATGCGCGGCCCTGGCGAGACGCAGATCGAGACCGACCGCCGCATCATCAAGACCAAAATCTCGCTGCTCAAGCAGCGCTTGGCCGATTGGGACAAGCAGAAGGTCATTCAGCGCAAAAACCGCGGCAAGCTCACCCGCATCGCCCTGGTGGGATACACCAACGTGGGCAAGTCCACCCTGATGAATGTCTTGAGCAAGAGTGATGTCTTTGCCGAGAACAAGCTCTTTGCCACGCTCGACACCACCGTGCGCAAGGTGGTCATCGAGAACCTGCCGTTCCTGCTGAGCGACACCGTCGGCTTCATCCGCAAGCTGCCCACCCACCTGGTCGAGTCGTTCAAGACCACGCTCGACGAGGTGCGCGACAGCGACATCCTGGTGCATGTGGTCGACATCTCGCATCCGCAGTTTGAGGAGCAGGTCGAGGTGGTCAATCGCACCCTGCAGGAGGTGTGCGATGCCGCAGGCAAGGAGATGATTATGGTGTTCAACAAGATTGACCAGTTCTCTTACACACCCAAGGACGAGGACGACCTCACGCCGCGACTGCGTGAGAACATCCCGCTCGAGGAGCTACAGGAGACCTGGATGGCGCGCATGGCCGGCAACTGCGTCTTCATCAGTGCCAAGAAGGGCGTCAACATCGACGCACTCAAGCAGATGCTCTACGACAAGGCACGCATCGTCCATACCCAGCGCTTCCCCTACAACGACTTCCTCTTCCAGCGCTACGACGACCTCACCCCCGATGCCTAGCGAGGACGATTTCGGCATAGCACAACAGTGTGGCTTTGGGTATCTGTTCAGCGATTCCGCGTTTCCCCTCCCCTTTCTCAAAGGGGAGGGGTCAGGGGTGGGGTTTTGGAGGCAGCAATAATAAAAATGTGGCAAAACTTGCTCGTTGCAAACCCCACCCCCAGCCCCTCCCCTTTGAGAAAGGGGAGGGGAGGCTCGCAGGAACCAATCGCTACCATGTAACACTCCCGCACAGTATTGATAGTTAGCTGATTGTGAAATTGCGTTTTTGGGTCTTTTTGCGTTCTGATGACCTTATGTTACCTCTATTAATTCCTTAGGCGCAGCCTAAGTGGGGGACTGAGCAGTTCTTATTTCGGGCGATAACATTAATAAAATCAAGTTTTTGCCCGAAATGTTTTTCTGTCCATTTTTTATTTGTATCTTTCATCGTATTCTATTCACCGATTCAGAAAATGTCCTTTTACACCCCTGTGCATCGAAGATGCAGAGCGGGTCGGAGACCCGATTTTGTTCGAAAGACCATGCAAGTGCATCGAAG
>CACZHT010000050.1:21043-35183 GCA_902781045.1 uncultured Bacteroidales bacterium
TGGACCAAGCGGCGAGGACCTACGGCCCTCTTGCATGGTCTTTCGAACAAATAGCTTCTTCGAAGCATTTTAGCGTCTCCGACGCAATCGGTGAATAGACACCTTTCATCATTTTCTGCCGCGAATCCTTGGCAGATTAAAAAACATTCACTATCTTTGTCACCGAATCCAGTTAGCCCGCTTGCGGGCTGGGTGGGTCATGACATATCAAGGACGTTACTTGTGGCGTTTATCTTCGACGTACGAATCTCGCAAATTCATTCCCACCGAAGGAACGGCAACGGCAACGTCCATGTCGGGTGTATTATACCCACTGGCCTCGTCTGGCGACGGGTCAGAGGCTTGTATAGTATGTCACGGCGTGGGCTAACTGCGTTGCTTATCTTGTGGGAAGGCAATGCGAGAGCCGGTACGTGGGGTAAGCAAGAAAGTACAGCGACCCACGTCTTTTCTTTTTATCGCTAACGCTGAATCCGGGGACGCTATAGGCACAAAAGAATCATTCATTATGAAAAAATTTCTTACACTTCTGGCAGTTGGATTGATGGGACTCAGTGCATTTGCCGACGACGTCCCCTGTCCCTCGGCCTTTTCGTTCCGGCTGGCGGCGCAAAATGCCGATGGCGCGTATGAAGCCGCAGAGCAAGTCAGTGCCAACAATGTTGTGGTTGAAGTCATGCTCACCAACTCAAGCGAGAATCTCAATGGCTTCAACATGCAGATTCAAAAACAGACCATCGACGGCGAGTACTGCCCCGAGATGGAATGGGTCAATGATTCTGAAGACTATGACTTGGTAGGTTTCAGTGGCTATGGCCACACCATTCTGGCCCGATGGGATGTCACCGACCCCAGCCTGCGTGAGACCGAACTTTTCAACATGTGTGATTGTAAATGCGCTACTAAGCGTGTCTATGCCGCTGACGGAACGGAAATGCGCGAGCTCGTTATCATTGAAATATTAGACACCGACGACTGCCATTTCTTCCCCGTTCTCGAGGAGCCGGCCCCCATCGCTCGCTTCACCGTTGACATGAGCAATTGCCCGGATGGCGACTATCGTATCTACGCACCCGCAACTCCCCTAGGCTGCAATTTTAGCTACAATGGCGGTGTGGAGGGTTCTCGCGCTTGGACTACCGACAATCCCATCGTGCTCGAACTCTCCAAGGCCGGTGATGTTGTGGAAACTCGTCCCGTTTCCACGGCCATCAGCGAGATTGCTGCCGAGCAGACTGTGGACAACCGCATCTTCGACCTCATGGGCCACCAGCTCAAGAGCATACCCGAGCATGGCATCTACATCCAGAACGGCAAGAAGTACACAAGATAATTGACATCACGTCCGACCTAATAATGGCACCTCTAGCTCCCCTCCTAAGCTAGGAGGGGCCGGGGGGATGACAACCAGCCGGGCTCATCCGCTCAACAATCAGTGCAATTCAGTGCAATTTTCAACTCCCCTCCTAAGTCAGGAGGGTTGGGGGTGGTATGACAAGCGCACTGAATTGCACTAAATTGCACCAATTGTTGAGCGGCCAAAATCCAGCGAGGCGGTAATTGCACTAAATTGCACCAATTGTTGAGCGGCCAAAATCCAGCGTGGCGGTAATTGCACTAAATTGCACCAATTGTTGAGCGGCAAAAAACCAGCGAGGCGGTAATTGCACTGAATTGCACAAATTGTTGAGCGGCAAAAAACCAGCGTGGCGGTAATTGCACTAAAATGAACCAATTGTTGAGCGGCCAAAAACCAGCCAGGCTGCCGGTCGGTGGACTGGCGGGCTTACTCCATGCCAAACTGCTGCTTGAGCCAGCGCAGGGCGTTGTCCACCTGCCAGGGGTAGAGCCAGTGGCCCGTGTCGCGCCCCACCTGCAGCTGCTTGGGCGCGGTGATGACGTTGTAGGCGCTGAAGGTCGACGTGGGGCAGCAAGCAGGGTCGTTGAACCCCCAGGCATAGAACCCCGGCACACGCAGCAGACGGGCGAAGTTGACCGTGTCGTAGTAGCGCGACACCTCGATGCGGGCTTGCAGGTTGGGCTCATTGCGGTCACGGAACAGATGCGGCCACCCAGCGCCGCGGCCGTGGTAGTAGCCCGTCAGGTCGCAGAAGGCCGGGAAGTAGCTGAACAACGCGCTCACACGCGGGCTCAATGCCGCTGTCATAATCGAGAGCATACCGCCCTGGCTGCCGCCGTAGGTGGCGATGCGCGTAGTGTCGACATCGTCGCGCGTGCACAGATAGTCGACGGCACGCACGCAACCCAGGATAGAGCGTTTGTAATAATAGGTGTCGCGGTTGTCGATGCCCATGGTGGTGTAGCCGGCTAACGCTCCGTCTTCCAGTTGTCGATAGATTTCCTCTGACTGGTCGACTGGGATGCCGTGCACACCAATCTCCAGCACCACAAATCCCTCGTAGGCCAACTCGTGTGGCCCGTGGAACGACCGCACCGCAGCTCCAGGCAGACGCAGGATGGCGGGTTTGCGCCCCGGCGTCTTGGGCACGGTGAGCACGCCGTAGACATAGTTGCCTCGCCTGTAGGACTGTATCTTGACATAGTACACATCCACGCGGTCGTTGCTCTCCTCGGCGCTATAGCGCAGACTGGGGCGCATGGGCACCTGGGCGGCCTTGGCCACAGCTCCCTGCCAGTATTGCTCAAAGTCGGCGGGCATTGTCGTTGTCGGTTGTATGGAATAGGGGTCGAAGGCGATGTTGGTCATCGACGTGTAGGTGCGTCCGTCCAGCGCGACCTTGACACGCACGCTGGTGAAGCCCGGCTCCTTGGGCGACGGCACACTGAAGTGCGCCAAGCCGTCGCGCCCGGTCTTGACCGTAGCGGTCTTGACGGCCTCCAGTTTGTCGGGGCCATAGCTGTAGGTGATCTCGCAGTCCCGCATCCGCACATTCTCGCGGATGGCGTAGGCGGTGATATTCACTTTCTCGCCCACATGATAGGTCCAGTCGGCATGGTCGGGCTCGGCCACCACAGTCACATACTGGTGACTCGACGACTGGCTCAAGCCTGTGAAGCAGATGCTTGTCAGGATGAGTAGAGTGATGGTTGTTTTCTTCATTTTTGTGTCGCTTTTGGTTTTGCAACCACAAAGTTAGTGATTTTTCATCACATTCGGCACAGATTGTCGGGCTGATCTGTTTTTTCGCAACTCAATTCAGTGCAATAGCCGCCTTGCTGGGTTTAAGCCTCTCAACAATTTATGCAATTCAGTGCAATTCTCAACGCCCCTCCCTAAGCTAGGAGGGCTTGGAGGGGTATGACAAGCGCAAATAATTGCACTAAATTGCACAAATTGTTGAGAGGTCTAGAAAGCCCCAAAGAAATTGCACGGAATAGCAAAAATTGATGAGCGGTTAAGCCCAGCAGATAGGGGCGACCCTGTCAACACAATCGCCCCTCCCCAGTCGTGATGACGGGGAGGGGCGATTGTGTCGGAGTGCTCCAGCCTTGACTACTGGGCGCGGAAAGCGTCGAGGGCATCGGTGCTGAAGTTCTTGACGTAGGTGTAGTGTCCGGCGACATTGGCCTCGGCCATGCGGACATAGACGTTGGCACTGCGTGCGAACAGCTCGGGGCAGCGCGTGGCATCCTGGATGATGAGCAGCGACATGACAGTCTCGGCGGTCATGTCGTAGAGGCGACGTGCAACAAAGTCGTGCAACTCCTGGTTGCCCGCTTCCTTGACCATGGCGATGGACTGCTCCAGCAGGACTATCATGGCCTCGACACGACTCTTGAGTGGCTTCATGTCGTCAGAGACCTCATCATCCAGCATCTCGCGGATGTAGTTGAGATAGGAGCCGTTGGTGATGTAGCGGATTGCTGCCACAACCTGGAGCTGCGTGGTGCCCTCATAGATGCTGAAGATGCGCGCGTCGCGATAGAGCCGCTGGCACTTGTACTCCATGATGAACCCGCTGCCACCGTGCACCGAGATGGCATCGTAGGCGTTCTGGTTGGCATACTCCGAGTTCATGCCCTTGGCCAGCGGCGTGAAGGCATCGGCCATGCGCTGGTATCGCTTCATCTCCTGGCGCTCTTCGGGCGCGAGTGTGCGGTCGCGGGCGATGTCCTCGAGTGCCTTGTAGACGTCGACTAGGCGAGCGGTGTGATAGAGCAATGCGCGTCCGGCGTCGAGCTTGGCCTTCATGCGGCTGAGCATGTCGTAGACTGCTGGGAACTCGATGATCTTCTTGCCGAACTGCATGCGCTCGCGGGCGTAGGCCAGTGCCTCGTTGTAGGCTTCCTGCTCAACGCCGACGCTCTGAGCGGCGATGCCCAGGCGCGCACCGTTCATCAGCGCCATGACATACTTGATGAGACCCAGGCGTGTGTCGCCGCAGAGCTGTGCTCGTGCGTTCTTGTAGACCAACTCGCATGTGGGCGAGCCGTGGATGCCCAGCTTGTGCTCGATGTGTCGCACGTCCACACCGCCGTCGCGCTTGTCGTAGATGAACATCGACAGACCACGGCCATCGGTGGTGCCCTCTTCGCTGCGGGCCAGCACCAGATGGATGTCGCTGTCGCCGTTGGTGATGAATCGCTTGACACCATTCAGTCGCCAGCAATTGTTGGCCTCGTCACGCGTGGCCCTGAGCATGACTCGCTGCAGGTCGCTGCCGGCATCAGGCTCGGTGAGGTCCATCGACATGCTCTCACCGGCACACACGCGGGGGATGAACTGCTGCCGCTGCTCCTCGCTGCCGAACTCATAGAGCGTGTCGATGCAGCTCTGCAGCGACCAGATGTTCTGGAACCCGGCATCGGCGCTCGAGATCATCTCGCTCAACATCGAGAAGACAACGTTGGGCAGATTAAGGCCACCGTAGCGACGAGGCATCGACACGCCGTGCAGACCGGCCTTGCGTGTAGCATCGAGGTTGTCGAACGTCTTGCTGGCATAGACCATGCGTCCGTCCTGCAGGTGCGGACCCTCCTGGTCGACGCTCTCGCTGTTGGGCTCGATGATGGTCTCGGCCACCTCGCCACAAATCTCAAGGATGCGGCGGTAGTTCTCGATGGCGTCGTCGTGGTCGACCGGTGCGTCGGGATAGTCCTTGGCATCGGCGAAGCCTTTCTCCTTGAGCTCGACGATGCGCTTCATCAACGGATGCGTGAGCTGGAAGTTTATCTCAGGTACGTTATATTTTGCCATAATTTCTGTATTTTAAGTAGTTCAGTAGTTCAGTAGTTCAGTAGTTCAGCCGTTACCTTTCTGATTAGTAACTATTGCTGTAATTGTTCTTAACAAGTCCTCTGCAATAGGCAATTAGAGCCTTACTCGTATTTTCGACTAGGCAGATTAATTTGTCATAATCATCTTTATTGATGTAATTCAAATCCTTGGATAAAATGACATAATATCTGCTCTCTTCAAGACTGCCTTCAGCAATATTGTAGAAGCGGAGCTTGTCTGAACTGCCCAGTTTCTTAAAACCTTCAGCAATATTGGCCGGCACCGAAACAGCCGCACGCCTGAACTGTGAGGTGAGTCCATATTTTTCTCCCTCTGGAAAGTTCTGTGTCACTTGATAGACACACAATACTAGTTCATGGGCTAATTGCCATGCTTTTATGTCTTGAAATGAAACCATTGCGGTTATGTATTGGCTGAACTACTGAACTACAGAACTACTGTAACTCCTAGTGATTTACTTGCTGTTTTGTTTGTAGTATTTGATGAGTTTGGGAATCACTTCCTCGCAAGTGCCCACAATCACGTAGTCGGCAATGCGGTTGATTGGAGCATCGGGGTCGCTATTGACCGAGATGATGATGCCGGCATCCTGCATACCCGCGATGTGCTGAATCTGCCCGCTGATGCCACAAGCGATGTAGACCTTGGGATGCACAGTGACACCCGTCTGGCCCACCTGCCGGTCATGGTCGACCCATCCGGCATCCACTGCAGCGCGGCTGGCACCGACCTCGGCATGCAGCTCTTTGGCCAGCTGGAAGAGTTGGTCAAACCCCTCCTTACTGCCCACGCCGTATCCTCCAGCCACAACAATCGATGCCCCCTTGAGGTTGTGCTTTGCCGCCTCGACATGGCGGTCCAGCACCTTGACAACGTAGGCCGTCTGTGGAACATACTGGTCGACATCGGGATAGACCACCTCGCCGCGGGCCTGCCCGTCATAGAGTGCCTTCTGCATCACGCCGCTGCGCACGGTGGCCATCTGGGGGCGATGCTCAGGATTGACAATCGTGGCGACAATGTTGCCGCCGAAAGCCGGGCGAATCTGATAGAGCAGGTTGTCATAGTGTGCCCCGGTCTTGGGGTCGTCAAAGTCGCCAATCTCCAGCTCGGTGCAGTCGGCAGTCAGGCCGCTGGTGAGCGACGACGACACGCGTGGCCCCAGGTCGCGCCCGATGACCGTGGCACCCATCAGGCAAATCTGTGGCTGCTCCTGCTTGAAGAGGTTGACCATGAGGTCGGTGTGTGGTGCCGAGGTGTAGGGGAAGAGTCCCTCGCCATCGAAGACAAAGAGTTTGTCCACCCCGTAGGGCAGAATCTGCTCCTCGACCTTATGCTTGATGCCAGTTCCGGCCACCACGGCATGCAGCTCGACTCCCAGCTCGTTGGCCAGCTTGCGGCCCTTGGTGAGCAGCTCCTGCGACACCTCGGCCACTGTGGTCTGCTCCAGTTCACAATATACAAAGACGTTCTGAGCCTCACCCCCGTCCCCTCTCCGGGGGGAGAGGGGAGAGTTTGTTCCACTCGTATTCATATTTTTGTCCATTTTAATTAAATAATTCAAATAAACTAGTTATCTCAAGCTATTTGTTGCATAATCGTTTCAATGACCTCCTCCAAATGGTTGCAAACTTGATTGTTAGTAAACCTCACAACTCGAAAACCCATTCGACTTAATGCTTCAGTTCTCGCCTCATCCTCTTTGACTTGCTGAGGAATGCTGTGATACTTTCCATCAACCTCGATGACCAATCGCTTCGACAAACATACGAAGTCCACGATATAATCACCTATTACATGTTGCCTCCTAAATCTTGCTCCCAACTGACTATTGCGCAACTCCTGCCATAACAAGAACTCAGCCACAGTCATATTCAGCCTTAAACTCTTAGCGTTAGCTTCTAAAATGCTATACCTGTCAGGCGAAGCAGAAGCACATTTAGGTTTCATCATCTATCCCGTCTTGTTTTGCAACCATCTCCCCCTCTCCCTCTGGAGAGGGGGCTGGGGGGTGAGGCTATTGAGCATTGTCTATCCAATGATTTTATCGTTCAACAATTCTTTGATAACGCTCTCGACATCGGCGTCACTGCCTGTGAGCGTCTTGCTCTGCTTGGCCTGGAAGACGATGTTCTGCACGGTCTTGACCTTGGTGGGCGATCCGCTGAGGCCGCACTGATTGGGGTCGCCGTCCACGTCGGCCACACTCCACTGGTTGAGCGTGAGATAGGGGCGCTCGTCATAGAGTGCCTTCCACGGCTCGTCGCCGGTGCGCTCCATGGGGCATGTGGCGCGCTTGTACTGCATGACCAGCTTGGCATTGGCCGGCCGGCAAGGGGCGGCACTGCCGTTGACGGTGATGACTACGGGTAGCGGGGCCTCGACCGTCTCTACTCCACCATCGATGTGGCGGCGAATGATGGCCTTTCCGTCCTCGACCTTGAGAATCTCCTCGGCGTAGGTCACCTGGTTCAGCCCAAGCTTCTGTGCCACCTGTGGCCCTACCTGGGCCGTGTCGCCGTCGATGGCCTGACGACCGCCGATGACGATGTCGACTGGCCCAATCTTCTTGATGCCCATGGCCAGTGCATAGCTCGTGGCCAGGGTGTCGGCCCCGGCAAAGAGGCGGTCGGTGAGCAGCCATCCGGTGTCTGCTCCCCGATACAGCCCTTGGCGGATGATCTCGCCGGCTCGCGGCGGACCCATGGTCAGGATGCCGACCTTTGTGCCTGGGTGTTGTTCCTTGAGTCGCAATGCCTGCTCAAGGGCATTGAGGTCTTCGGGGTTAAAGATGGCAGGCAGCGCGGCACGATTGATGGTGCCGTCGGCCTTCATGGCATCTTTCCCTACGTTGCGGGTGTCTGGCACTTGTTTGGCCAGGACAACGATGTTTAAACTCATAATAGTAGTTATTTTGTTTAAATTATGTTTGTCTGAATGAATTCAACTTGCAAAAGTAGTCAAAATCGCTCACTGTGCAAAGTGTTTGAGGTTTGTTAATGCTTTTTAATAATGTCATCCGCCCATCTGTTGCACAAATTGTAAATAATGCTTAACTTTGCCGTGACTAATCGTATCTGTTTGCGATTGGTTACAGCGAGCCTCCCCTCCCCTTTCCCAAAGGGGAGGGGCAGGGGTGGGGTTCCCCTCGGCCAGGCATGCATCCACAAGCTCCCCTCCTAAGGAGGCCGCTGAAAAAGTACAGGCAAATAATTGATTTGCTTCACGATGGTTATATTCAAAACTAAATTTGAATAAATTATCTGCAAATTTCGTGATATTCCAAATTATATTCAAAAATTCGCGTTTTATTCGCGTAATTCGCGGTTTTTTACTTTTTCAGCAGCCTCTTGGGAAAGGGTAGGGGAAACACGGAATTGCTGAATTGTTAAGACTAATTTAAAGATAGAAAAGACAATGAAGAGACTACTGATTGCCCTGATGCTAGTGGCCGGAATGGCTGTCCAGCCTGTTCTGGCTCAATATAGCCGCGGCATGTCGCGGCACTATCGTCATACCAACAGCCGGAGCTACACCGACCTGGTCGAAGTGACCGTGCGCGAACCCGGCACACTTGAGGAGCGCATGCCCAAGGACATGCATGAGCGTGTGCGCGTGCTGCGCGTCGAGGGGCCGCTGAACGAGCGCGACCTGGCCTACATCACCAAGCTGGCCAAGCGAAGCAAGGTGCTCAATGCCGAAGGCAAGAGCGTGGACAACTACCTGGACGTGGACTTGGAGTATGCCGACGTGATGGAGAAATATGGGTCGCGCATCAACCACGACGTGCTGCCCCGACGAGCGTTTGAGTATGCCAGCCATCTGCGCTCGATAGTGTTGCCCGGCCGCATGAAGGCGGTGGGCGAGCGAGCGTTCGGCTCGTGCTATGACCTGGAGGAGGTGGTGATGCCACCGCGTGTGTATGAGCTGGGCGACAGAGCCTTTGAGGGCTGCGACGACCTGAAGTATTTCACTGTGCCGGAGCGGCTGGAGACAATCGGTGAGAGTTGCTTCAGAAACTGTGAGAGACTCACGCGTTTCGACATGCCACGCGATGTGCGTGTCATCGGCAAGAATGCTTTCGACGGGAGCGGCGTTGTCGAGCTGTACATCCCTGCCTACTGCGAGATTGAGAACAACACGTTGGGCGAGATGCCCAAGTTGCAGCGCATCGACGTTGAGCGCGGCAACACTACCTGCAGTTCGACAGACGGGGCGCTGTATGACCGCGACGGCCGCTCGCTCATCATGTTCCCCCAGGCACGGACAGGCAGTTGCCAGATTCCTGACGGTGTCGAGTTGATTGGCGAGCGGGCATTCTACAAGAGCCGCTTGAGCGAGATCCTGTTGCCCAACACGGTGACCCAGCTGGGGCAGTCGGCTTTCTCGGGCTGTTCGCGGCTGACGGGTATGTGGCTACCCGATGGGGTTGTCCAGCTGCCGGCTCATGTGTTCGAGGACTGCTCTTCGCTGCACAACATCGACTTGGGCCCGATCAACCTGATGGGCGAGTCGGCCTTCCGTGGCTGCTCGTCATTGCAGACCATCCGGCTCGACGGGCGGCTGCAGGTGATTGCCAAAGCTGCCTTTGAGAATTGCCGCAACCTCTCGGCTGTGGAGTTGCCATCTAGCGTAGCAGTCATTGAGGAAAAAGCTTTCCATGAATGCAATGCGTTGAGCGCCATCGACCTGAGCCAGGTGCGCCAGGTGCGCAAACAGGCTTTTGACCGCTGCTCAAGGCTGCCGGCTGCCGAGTTGACAAGTGTGACCTTGATCGAAGAGAAGGCGTTCTTTGAGTGCACGTCGCTGGCCTATGTGACCCTGGGCGATGAGTTGACCGGCATCGGCAAGGAGGCGTTCCGCCGCTGCAAGGCCCTGACGCAGGTGTCTGTGCCCAGCCTGGTGGCAACGCTGGGCAAGGAAGCGTTCCGCGAGTGCACGGCATTGAGCGAGGTCACGCTCGGCGACGGGTTGCAGACCATCGACGACAACGCACTGCGCGAGACTGCCATCCGCCGCTTGTCGCTCCCATCCACTGTGCGCAAGCTGGGCAAGAAAGTGGCCGAGAAATGCCAGCAACTGCAGCGCATCGAGTGCCATGCCATCACTCCACCCGAGCTGGCCGGTGAGAGCAACAGCAAGATCGAGTTGTATGTCCCCGCCCAGTCGGTCACTGCCTATCAGCAGGCCAAGAACTGGAAGAAGTTCAAAGTCATCAAGGGGTTATAGCCCAGAGCAAAGTTGAGAGGGCACTTCATTTTGAGGTGTCCTCTTTGTTATAGTCTCTAATTGAACGCGCCGAGCAGGCTTGTCACCAGCTCTCTACAGCTTCACTAGTTGGTGAATGTCGGCGATATCAAGGCGAATACTCTTGGCGGTTTCTATTGCATCAACTATTACCTCTTTGTTGTTCTCGCTCTGAAGATACCTTCTTTGTCAAATCAGTAGGTTGATATTTGATAGAGTGTCCATAAAACTGATTATATTTGTTTCTTGTAGTTTCTTGACGAGTTATTGGATAAGTCTAAAACACGAATAATCAATAATCTGTAAATTATTGAAATACAATTAGATAGAGGTGTAAAATAGGGAGGAACGATATAATTTAACATAGATTAGAAACACATTGAAACAGCCATTGTTGTCCGCACTCGGATAATCACAAGTAATTTTGCTCCCAGAAAACTTTAATTCTAAAATTCAATTTATGAAAAAGAACCTCAAATCATTGGCAATCATGTATGCCATTGCAATGCTAAGTTTGCTAATGCCAGTAACCGCCTTCTCTCAATATTGTATGCAAGGAAAAGTAACTGATAACAAAGGAACTGGCATAGGCGAAGCGCAAATATATCTTTACCTGAACGGAGAACTGGAGGTGTTGGCACATACGAATGAGAAAGGTGAATACCGCACCGGCAAAGTGCAACAAGGAAAATATCATGCTGTTGTTAGTTGCATGGGGTTCGATAGCAAGGATGATTCGGTGGATATAGACCGAGATGTCACCCTGGATTTCATTCTCGAAGCGAGGAGCATTATGCTTGACAGTGTTGTAGTCCAAGGGAAAAATAGCCGACTTACATCAAAGGGACATGTGTTTTTCCTTTCAAAGAAAGCGAGAGAAAGTGGAAACCCTTTTGTCGCCCTGCAGGAAATACCACTACTCTATAGCGATCCGGTTAGTGAAAGTGTGCGCTCGTCCGACGGACAGTCGATGGTGATACTCATTGACGGCATGCGAGTGAATTCCGGAATAAGCCCGATTGATCCGTCTCGAATAAAGTCTGTGGAGATTATAGACGTAGTGGGAGCAAAGTATATGCGGCAGGGGGTGAAACGCATTATGAACATAAAACTGAAAGAAACATCGCTATACACATACTTGCAGCAGTCGGCACGTGCCGACTACCCTGAGAAATCCTATTCCGTATCTCCAAAACTTGAGATCGGAAACAGCAGCTTTTCATTCTATGGTGATGCTATTTTCAGCATAGGTCATGGCAGGCAAACGAGCTGCTACAATTTGGAAACACCAGTGTTAGCCAAAAAATATTCTGGTGAGTCAAAAAGTAAAATCAAAGACTATGATTATTCCTTGATGGCTAAGTGGCGCATTTCAGCAAGAGACTATTTTGCCGCGTATGTTCAAGGTAACGCAAGCAAGGAAACAAGCCGGAACATGTCTGCCGGCGAGCAGAACGAGCTCAGCATCACGCGTAACAACACCAGTGACTACTATTCAAATCTGTTTTCAGCAACGGCATATTATAAGCATATCTTCTCTGATAACGAGGAAATGGAGATTTATGCCGTTTGTTCTGGTAATCAAGCGAATAACACTAACAGCTTGGAAGAAAGTTTAGAGGGAAGGGGAGAGCTGTACACCCTAAAATATCACAATGACCGCAAACTGACTACATCGACACTGGATTATTCCAAAGATTTCGACAATGGCGGGAGTCTGAATATCGGGAACGAATTGCAATATTCTTATGATAGAATTGAAAACATCGGCATCCGAAGTTATCTTTTCAGACACCATCGTTTGAACGAGTTTGTATTTGCTGGATATAATGGAATGCTCACTCGAAAACTAACATACGATGCCACTGCCGGAATGGAGTATGTATCAATGAAGTCTGACAGCATTCATCATCATTACTTCAGGCCAAGATTGTCATTGGGTATGTATTGCAACATAACACACAGTATGAGTACAAGGGTCAGTTACACATATAGTAACACACCACCCTCTGTTGCTATGCTTAACCCATACAACACATCCGCCGACACGCTTCTTGTCTGTCATGGAAATCCTTTTCTCATGCCGTCTAAGACCCACACTTTTGGTTGGAATGCCTCATATTTCAACAACGGACTGGTGCTCGGCACAAGTGTTTCATACGGAATATCTCGCGATATTATCGAGCCTGTGCATCTTGCACAAGACAATGGTGTGCTGCTGACGACTTATAAGAACATAGGGCGCTTCCGCTCGCTGCGGTTGAAGTGCAATATGTCATGGCGCATAAGAGGATTGTTCTTGCTGATGGACATAGCCTACAACGTAAATTATTACACAACTGGAGCAAAAAAACATCTCACAGGCATTTTGCTGTTGAGCAAGAAGTGGGGTAAGTTCGAAATACGAACTAATTTCTCCTATCAGAACCACATAAACACTGAATTTTCAAAGACTAAGAACGATAATCCGGAAAGCAACCTCGCGCTCTCATATAGTTTCACTCCCGACATCTTGTTGTCAATAGGATGCACAAGTTTTATAGGCAATCCGAGAAGTAAGACAACTGTAAGCACCGGCACATATAGAAGCTCTACTTACACGACAAGAAAGACATTTACTCCATGGATATTGTTCAGATGGAGTTTTAGGAAGAACAACAAGAAAAAAATTGAGCTTGAAAACGACATAATAAGGGACCATGAGAACAAGATAAAACTGTAAGACTCAATTTCAAAGCAGGGCTCCTGAAATGCAATTGATACAGAATGAATGACCGTAATCATCTCACACATATCGGACTTCTTCATCAAGCTGATGTGACTCCCTATGAACTTCTTCGACTAACAAAAATTACTCAAAATTCGGTAATCTGCCTTGTTTTTTATACCTTTGCACCAGCATAATCAATATTAAATATGAGTATAGGAAAGAATGTTGCTCTTGTTTTAAGTGCAATTTGTGTGTGCTTGTTTCTCTCTTGTTCTCGAGAGCGTTATTTGGAGGAATTTGAGAGAATAAAAATAGTTGGAGATGAAGACCCCAAGAAAGCACTATCTATGCTTGACTCCTTAGAAATTGGGGTCAGAGAGAAGAGTGAGTATGTCAAAAACAAGTATGATTTATTACGTATCAGACTAAATGACAAGGCAGACAATCTGCCAAGTTCAGACATGATGATAAAAAAACTTGTCGGTTATTTTGAGGATAAGGGCTCTATACTTGAAAAACAAGAAGTGTCTTATTATGCGGGCAGCGTATATCGTGATTTACAAGATACGCCCCGCTCGTTGGAATATTTCCTCAAGGCCGTAGAATATGCTAATGCAGGAGGCGGTTGTGATTCGATAATGCTGCGCAATTCTTATTCCAATCTAAATGACCTTTATTATAAAGTGCAAAATTATAATGATGCACTTAGAATGGCGCAAAAGGAGCTTGAACTTGCCCAACAGATAAAGAAAGACAGAATTCTTCCGTATCTTCATATTGGCACAGCTTATCTTGCTATGCACAAACTAGAACAAGCTGGTGCGGCGTTTGATGCGGCCTTTAATGAGATTGCACACTCAGAGCGTATTTCAGAGTATCAGACTGAACTGTTTTATTTATTGGACGACTTCTCTGCATTAAACAAGACATCCGCTGCGCAGAAATGTCTATCGCTTATAGAG
>CACZHT010000051.1 GCA_902781045.1 uncultured Bacteroidales bacterium
GCGTCCCCGCCAAATGGATAAGGACAGCAAGACACTACGTACTGAACATCTACACGGACAACAGCTCATACCAGAACCCGTTTACTCTCGCTGACGGCTGAGAATCCGACTTTGAGGGTTACGACAGCATAAAGCCCCTGCAATGCTTATTGGGGTAAGGGGAAGGTAGGCAAAAACCATGCATAAACACGTTTATAACGACATGAGAATCATCAAATTGGGTATTTGACAGCAAAATTAGACTGCATTGCTATTAGTTGCGGATTTTAGGCGTACAAAAATACGCAACAAATCTCAAATATGCAAGTTATGTGCACAGAAAACAGCGCTTAGATATTAAAAAAGACTAAAAAAGGCGTTTGCCGTGCAATTTAGTGGGCATTTTATCGTAAATTTGCAAAACGAATTCTGCACACGACATCGCAAGTCAAACCAGAGCAAAATGACAGAAGGCCGCGAGGCCGGGTTATTATATATTTAATGTACAAAACACTAACCTCAATTCATTCGTTATGGACGAGAATCTAGAGAAGAAACCGAAACGCCCCCGCATCGGTGAGGCGAAGTCTAACCCCGAGAGCACAAGCGACAGCAGCCGCTACGAGAAGGTTGACTATGAGCACGAATCACAGCAACAAGCCCGAAACGAGCAGCCCGAAGAAGGGTATCAGCCTCACTATCAAGGAGGTTACCAGCAGCGCGGCTACCAGCAGCGCGGCTATCAGCAGCGTGGTGGCTATCAGCAGCGTGGCTACCAGCAGCGCGGCGGTTACCAGCAGCGAGGCTACCAGCAAGGCTATCAACAACAAGGTTATCAGGCCGGTTACGAGCAACCGATGTCCGGCGAAAGCATGAACAGCGAGAGCATGCCGAACCAGGGCGGCTATCAGCCCCATCAGCAGGGAGGCTATCGCCAGCAGGGCGGCTATCGCCAGCAGGGTGGATACCGCCAGCAGGGCGGCTACCGCCAGCAGCAGGGTGGCTATCGCCAGCAGCAGGGCGGCTATCGCCAGCAGCAGGGCGGCTATCGCCAGCAGCAGGGTGGTTACCGTCAGCAGCAAGGTGGCTATCAGCAGCAGGGCGGCTACCAGCAGGGCGGCTACCGCAAGCCCCGCAAGCCCCGCAAGTCGGCCACCCCGCATCAGCAGATGCGGTTTGTGCCACGTCCCAAGCCGGTGGAGTATGAAGAGCCCATCATCGACCCCAACATGGAGGTGCGCCTGAACAAGTTTATGGCCAATGCCGGCGTGTGCTCGCGCCGCGAGGCCGACTTGCTCATCCAGAAAGGCGAGGTCAAGGTCAACGGTGAGGTCGTGACCGAACTGGGTGTAAAAATCACACCCAAGGACATTGTGGAATATAACGGCAACGTTGTGGCCACCGAGAAGAAGTGCTACATCCTGCTCAACAAGCCCAAGAACTGCGTCACCACCAGCGACGACCCCAACGGCCGCAAGACAGTGATGGACCTGGTGAAGGGTGCCTGCGAGGAGCGCATCTATCCCGTGGGCCGTCTGGACCGCAACACCACCGGTGTGCTGCTGCTCACCAACGACGGTGACCTGGCCTCGAAGCTCACGCATCCCAAATATGTGAAGAAGAAAATCTATCAGGTGTGGACCGACAAGCCCATCAGCGAGGAGGACATGCAGCACATCGCCGACGGTGTCGACCTGGACGACGGCCCGATTCATGCCGACGCCGTGAGCTATGTCTCGACTACCGACCGCAAGCAGGCCGGCATCGAGATTCACTCGGGCCGCAACCGGGTTGTGCGCCGCATCTTCGAGTCGCTGGGCTACCGCGTGGTCAAGCTTGACCGCGTCTACTTTGCAGGCCTGACCAAGAAGAACCTGGCTCGTGGTCGCTGGCGCTATCTGACCCAGGAGGAGGTCAACTTCCTGCGCCAGGGTTCATTTGAATAATTTTATAGTAGGCCGAGGCATGCCTCGGCTTACCAACAAATCAGAAAAAGAAAGACAGAAATCATGGCATTGAAAAGAACTAAAATCGTCGACATCTTCTCGCCTGAACTCATCGGTGAGCAGGTGTGCGTCAAGGGCTGGGTGCGCACGCGCCGTGGCAACAAACACGTGCAGTTTGTGGCACTCAACGACGGTTCGACCATCAAGAACCTCCAGATTGTCATCGACCTGGAGAAATTCGGCGAAGATGAGCTGAAACCCATCACCACCGGTTCGAGCTTGCATGTCGAGGGCACGCTGGTGGCCTCGCAAGGCAAGGGGCAGACCGTTGAGGTTCAGGCACAGAGCATCGAGATATACGGCACTGCCGACCCCGATGAGTACCCACTGCAGAAGAAAGGACACACACTGGAGTTCCTGCGCGAGAAGGCTCACCTGCGCATGCGCACCAACACCTTTGGGGCCGTGTTCCGCATCCGTCACCACCTGGCATTCGCCATCCACAAGTTCTTCAACGACAAGGGCTTCTTCTATATGCACACGCCGCTCATCACCGCTAGCGACTGTGAGGGTGCGGGCGACATGTTCCAGGTCACGACACTCAACCTGGGCGACCTGCCCAAGAACGAGGACGGCAGCAACGACTACACCAAGGACTTCTTCGGCAAGCCGACGAGCCTGACCGTGAGCGGACAGCTCGAGGGCGAGCTGGGTGCCACGTCGCTGGGTGCCATCTACACTTTCGGCCCGACGTTCCGCGCCGAGAACAGCAACACACCGCGCCATCTGGCCGAGTTCTGGATGATTGAGCCGGAGGTGGCCTTCAACGACATCACCGACAACATGGACCTGGCCGAGGAGTTCATCAAGTACTGCGTGCAGTATGCCCTGGACCACTGCAAGGACGACATCGAGTTCTTGAACCAGATGTACGACAACACGCTCATCGACCGCCTGCAGGGCGTGCTCAAGCAGGAGTTTGTGCGTCTGAGCTACACCGAGGGCATCAAGATTCTCGAGGAGTCGGGCAAGAAGTTTGAGTTCCCCGTCAAGTGGGGTGTAGACCTGCAGAGCGAGCACGAGCGCTACCTTGTCGAGCAGCACTTCAAGCGCCCGGTGATTCTCACCGACTATCCCCGCGAAATCAAGGCGTTCTACATGAAGCAGAACGACGACGGCAAGACGGTGCGCGCCATGGACGTGCTGTTCCCGCAGATTGGCGAAATCATCGGCGGCAGCGAGCGCGAGGAGAACTACGACAAGCTCATCAGCGAGATTGAGCGCCGCGGCATCCCGATGAAGGACATGTGGTGGTATCTCGAGACCCGCAAGTTCGGCACAGTGCCTCACGCCGGCTTCGGTCTGGGCTTCGAGCGCCTGATTCTGTTTGTCACGGGCATGGCCAACATCCGCGACGTCATCCCGTTCCCCCGCACCCCCAACAACGCCGAGTTCTAAACTGCCAACCCCACCGATTGGTTCAACAAACCGCGAATACTGCGAAACAATCTCGCAATATTCGCGGTTAGTATTTCTTTCGGCATCGCGTGGCAAGCCCGATTTCACAACAGGGCGGCGACGCCCAGAGTGCCTGCGATGACCAGAGCGTAACGGATGACCTTGCCGATGGCCATGGCCAGGACAGTGATGGGAATGTTGGCACGCATCATGCCCAGCGCCACCGTCAGTGCGCTGCCCAGCACCGGGACAAAGGCAAAGAATGCCATCCACGCCCCCCGGCCGTGAATGAATCGCTCGGCGCGCTCCAGTTTCTCGTGGCTCACGTGGGCATACCGCTCAATCCACTCCATGTTGCCCAGCGTGCCCAGCCAGTAGCACGTCATACCCCCGGACACATTGCCGGCTGTGGCAGCCAGCAGGCACAACCAGGGGTCAAGGTGCAGCGGCCCGACACAGGCCACAAGCACCGCCTCGCTGCTGAGCGGGATGATACTGCCAGCAATGAATGCCGAGACAAACATGCCCCAGTATCCCCAGTCGACAAAGAATTGCACAAACGCGTCCATAGCTTGCTGTGTGATGTTGCAAAAATCGTGCAAAGGTACTAAAAAAACTGCAGACCGATGTCTGCAGTTTTCTGCTTTTTGCGTTTTGACACAATCAGTGCATTCACTTGGCAGGTGTCTGATCCTTGCAGCAGTCAGCCTTTCCGGCCTGCTTGCAGCAGTCGCCCTGTGCTTGCGGTGCCTTGCCGTCCTGATGCTTGAAGCCGCGCTTGCCCTCATGACGCATTCCACGCTCGGCCTGCTGGGCACGCAACTTCTCAAACTTGGCCTTCTGCTCGGCGTTGAGCAGTGAGGCCACCTTGTTGTCGACCTCGTCCTGCTGGGCACGCATGGCCTCACGACGGGCCTTCATGTCCTCGGGCTTGGGCTGAGCGGCATGCTGCTTGTCGGCACGCATCTGCTCCATCTGTGCCTTCATCTTCTCGGCCTGCTCGGTGTAGATAGCCTTGATGGCCGTCTTCTGTTCGGGGGTGAGGGTGAGTTCCTTGTCGAGCATGGCGATGCGGCGCTCCACCATCTGCCCGGGGTTCATGCCACCGCGGCGATGACCACGGTCTTGAGGTTGCGCGCACACTCCGGCAACAGCCAGCAGCGCAATCATGATTGCAAAAAATGTCTTCTTCATTGCTTGTTTTGATTTTGAATTAAAAGAAATGATGTTAGTTTGTCACTAAATGACGCTGCAAAGTTAATGCCTAATTTTGACATAAGCAAATATTCGCTACAACAGTTCGTGACCAACCTGCAGCAAACATTGACCAAAGGGCAAAAAGACTAGACCAACACAGTGTGGGTGCGACAGTCCAAAATGGGTCATCTGTTCAGCGATGGCTTCCAGCGAGCCTCCCCTGCCCTTTGATCGTCCCCTGCCCGAGGGGAGGTGCCGCTTGCGGCGGAGGGGTGGGAGTGGGGAGGGGCTGGGGGTGGGGTCTGCTACGAGCAAGTTTCGACACATATTTTTTCTTTATGGCTGTATCCAAACCCCACCCCTGACCCCTCCCCTTTGGGAAAAGGGGAGGGGAAACACGGAATCACTTTAGAGTTACAAATGCGGGCAAAAGGATTACAAGATGTTAAAATGGCGAGTTTTTTGCTAAAAAAGTCAGTCATAGGCAACAAAACCAAGCCAAATTGCAGAAAATTCAGTAACTTTGCATACTTTAAACTAGAAAGCATCATGGAGGTAAAGAAAGCTTTATATATCTTGCAAGAGATAGCCCCCTATCTTGAAGAGACGCCGATGTCGGTGTGGAGCCGCGACCTGCCACAGGGCATCAAGGAGCGCGGTGCCGAGGTGCGCGCCTTCATGCCCAAGTATGGATTTATCAACGAGCGCCGCAACCAGCTGCACGAGGTGTTCCGCCTGACGGGCATGAACATCATCATCGACGACACCGACCACCCGCTCATCATGAAGACAGCCTCGCTGCCGCCCTCGCGCATCTCGGTGTTCTTCATCTTCAACGACGACTACTTCATCAGTGTCGGTCGCGACAAGGAAATCAAGGAGCCGCCCAAGGAGTTGGAGACTGCCATGTTTGCCGACAACAACCATGAGCGCAGCATCTTCTTTGTCCGCTCGGTGATTGAGGCCCTGCGCAAGCAGCGCTGGTCGCCCGACGTGATACAGTGCAGCGGCTGGATCAGTGCCCTGGCTCCACTGTACATGCGCGAGCTCTTCCCCGACGACCCGTCGTTCCGTGATGCCAAGATTGTGTACGAGCTGTGGGACGACTGTCTGGACCAGCCCTTGAACGACCGACTGGGTGCCCTGCTGGTGCAGGATGGCATCAACATCCAGGCTGTGAGCGACATCATGGACCAGCCTGTCGACTACCTGGCACTGTCGCGCCTGGCCATGCGCTACAGCGACGCCATCGTCCAGTGCAGTGACACGGTTCAGCCCGAACTGCTCCAGCTCGCTCAGGAGTCAGGATTGCCGCTGCTGCCCTACACGGGCGAGGAGGGACGCATCGAGGCCATGGCACAATTCTATGAATCGCTATAAAATTCCGCTTTTATCGGCATGATGAAACAAATCATCTTCACACTGCTCGCCCTGACCGTGCTGATGGGTGTGCAGTCGTGCACCGACGAGACTATCGGCTCGTCGCTCACCGACACCCGCACGGCCATCATCGAGGACTCATCGTTTGTGCTGACCGGGCACAGTGTGGCCAACCAGCGCCTGCAGGCGCGCACCAGCACGCAGCTGGTGGGCCGGCTCAAGGCCGGCGGCTATGGCACACTGAGCAGCGAGGTGGTCACACAGTTTATCCCGGCCTCGATGGTCGACACCACCGGAGTGAGTGCCGAAATGATTGACTCCTGCCGGCTGATGCTCGCCATCACCAGCAATGGCTTCACCGGCGACTCGCTGCCGCCCATGCGCATGAACGTCTATCGGCTGAACAAGCAGCTGCCGTCGCCCCTGTACAGCGACTTCGACCCCACCGGATACTACGACGAGAGCGACCTGCTGGGCTCAAACTCCTACTCGCCCAAGTCGGCCACCACAGTCTATCACGAGACCAACGGTGTCACCTACAGCTACGAAGCCGTGTTTGTGCCCATGCCGGTGAGCCTGGCTCGCGACATCCAGAACGAGTATCGCCAGCACCCCGAGACGTTCAGCTCGCCCAGCGCGTTTGCCAAGTTCTTCCCGGGCATCTACATCAAGAACAGCTATGGCAGCGGACGGGTGATGAACTTCAACCGCACTGAGTTTCAGGTGTTCTTCCGCAAGGCGACCACCAACCTCAATGGAAACGACACCATCACCGAAAACCGTTCGACCTACATGGCCGCCACACCCGAGACGTTGCAGGACAACATCATCACCATGGAGGTGGATGCCGACATCGAGCAGCGCATTGCCGATGGTCAGGCCATCATCGTTGCCCCGGCGGGCTACGAGGTGCAGCTGCGCTTTCCCATCCAGGAGATTATCGACAGTTTTCGTGCCAATGTGGGTGACGACCTGGGCGTGATCAACAAGCTCGAACTCACGCTGCCCGTCGAGAACATCGCCACAGCCTACAACATAGACCCGCCCACCAACCTGCTGATGGTCAAAACCTCAAAGAAGGACAAGTTTATCGCCAGCGACAGTCTGACCAACAACAAGGACTCGTTCTATGCCACATACAGCAGCACTAAACGCGCCTATGTGTTCAATGGCCTGCGCGACTACATTGTCAACATCATCAACAACCAGGGCGGCATAGCCAGCGAGGATGACATCAACCTGACTGTCACACCGGTCGACATCACCACCTTTACCAGCCAGGCGAGCTACTACACGTCGTCGCAGACTGTGGTGACCAAGATTGCCCCACAAGTGTCAGAGCCGGCCATCACCCGCCTGCGCCTGGACAAGGCCAAGGTAAAAATCACCTACAGCAAGATGATGATGTAACGTATCTTTCAGCGATTGCTTCCAGCAAGCTCCCCCTCCCCTTTCACAAAGGGAAGGGGAAACGCAAAACGCTGAAAAGTTACGATATAGCGTATCTGTTCACCTATTCAGAAAAATCTCCTCTTAACCCCCTGTGCATCGAAGATGCAGAGCGGGTCGAAGACCCGATTTTGTTCGAAAGACCATGCAAGTGCATCGAAGATGCACGCTGCTTGGTCCTGAGACTGAACAAATAGCTTCTTCGAAGCATTTTTGCGTCTCCGACGCAATCGCTGAGATACGATGTAGCGATGCCGTGTTAACGAAACTTAAATACAAAGGTGCAGAAAAAATTATTCTTAATTCTTAGCTCTTAATTCTTAATTATTTCGTACCTTTGCACCCGCAATGCCTGATGACGCATTGCATCAGCCGCAATAGCTCAGTTGGTAGAGCATTTCATTCGTAACGAAAAGGTCGCGGGTTCGAGTCCCGCTCGCGGCTCACGAGCACGACCGCTTTTCCGCAATCAAGGAAGAGCGGTCGTGCCACATCTTTAAGACCAAAACGAATATGGAAATCAGCGCAAGAGACTTCATGGAGCGGCAACCCACATGGCCACTGGTGGCCCACACCGACCGCTATTATCTGGCTCTGGCCCGACAGCTGGCCCGTGCCTGGGACAACAGCCTGCTGCTCGATGACATGGATGATGACAGCCGGCGAGATGCCGTGCTGGCTGTGGTGGGCTACTTTCAGGACATTGTGGCCGACGCAGGGCTGTGGCGCACATTCACCCGCCTGCACACCGAGCTGAACGGCACTCCCCTGCCCCACTACGACCGAGGTGAGGACTATGTGGACTATGAACTGAACGTCGATGACGTGCGCACAGTGCTGCACTACACGCTCAGTCTGCATCACCGGTTGGATCCGCACGATGCCCGTCTGCTGGCCCTGGCGCAGATGCTGCACACGCTGCTCGACGAGGTCTATGTCACCGCTCCGGTGCCTGTAGACCTGCAACTGCTGCTCGACGTGGACCTCAACGACGAGAACGATGCGCAGAAGGCCTACAATCTGGCTTACTGGCTGTTCTGGAAGAGCTATCTGCTGCGCCCCTGGGCCGAGGCGGCAGCCAGTGCGGCACACCCCGAGGCACAACGCATCATCGCCCGGTGTGGCGACAACGATGCCACTCCACTGCTCCACGACCTGAACGACCGCATCATGGCACGCACCGCTGCTGGCCCCATCGCCTTGAGCGTGGGCCGCTGGATTGAGCACATCCTGGCCAACAACTGACCCGGGTGCAAGGGCTCTTATTGTGCGATGCGGAAGCGGCGCCTAATCACATCGGCGAGGAATCCTGCAACGTGTTCGGTCTGATAGTTGCTCACATTGCACACCAAGTCGTAGTTGCGGGCATCGTAACGCGATGAGCCGGCAAATGTCTTGGTGTAGGCCTCGCGCTCACGGTCGACCTTGTTGATGATGCGCAACGCCTCTTCATCGGTTTTTCCATACTTTGCGGCATAGCGCTTGACGCGGCTTTGCAGGTCGGCAATGATGAGAATTTTCATCGCGTGTGGGTCATCACGGAAGATGTGGAAACCCGACCGCCCGATAATGACACACGATTCCTGTTCAGCCAGTCCTCGCAGGATTTTCGCCTCGGCATGATAAATCTCCGCTGAGGTCACTCTTCGGTCCTCATCGACAGTACTGTCAAACAAGGCATTGAACTGCTTATAGAAGTTCACAAAGTCGTTCCACCAGTAGGTCTTCTTTGCTTTCAGTCGCTCGATTTCCTCTACGGTGAGGTGGAACTTCTCGGTGAGCTCGGCAAGGATAGCCCTGTCATAAACTTTCACTCCGAGCAGTTGCCCCAATTGCAAAGCGATAGCGCGACCATCTGTACCACACTCGCGGTTAACTGTTATGATGAATCGGTTGTCATCCATGAGTTTATACTGTTTTTATTGTTTATACTGTTTGACGTCTCCACGGGTCTATCGAGCAATCGGCCCAACAACGGGTGCCGGTCCATCATCTCAAAGGCTGAAAATGTCGTTTTTTCAGTATCGTAGCTTGCCGCTTTATTTTTGCTGCAAAAATAATAAAAAAACGCCATACCGCAAGGATGCAGACAGTTTTTTCTCCGAACCATCACAAATATCGCCGGGAACTATCGCCCTGCAAAAAAGAGCGTAGCGCAAAAGCAGGCTAACGAAGCAGGTCGGCGACCTGAGTGAGCGAGCCGTCATTGGGGCTGGGCGTGACACACAACAGGTGGCACAGCAGCGGATAGATGCACACGTTGGCAAAGGTGCTCTGCCGCTGATAGCCCTGCTTGAAGTCAGGTCCCATGGCGCGGAATGCCACCCACATGTCGCTGGCGGTGTTGTCATAGCCATGCGAGCCGCGGTCTTTCTTCTTGAGTTGCTCCTTGTCGCCGAATAGCCACCCGATGTCGGGCAGGACAATGACATCGCTCATGTTGGGATTATTGCCATAATTGAGATAGGCAGGCACCTGGCCCCGCCGCCACACACGCAAGTGGTCAACACCCTGCAGCGCATTGACGATGCTATCGACATACATGGGGCGAGTGGCATTGATGAGCACCGGGAAGTCATTGTACATGCTCTCGACCCAGGCCGAGTCAAGGTAGTCGGTCGACAGAATCTGTCGCTCGGGGTCGAGCCAGGTCATGCCGTGGTCGCCGGTGACGATGAGGTTGACCTGCGAGGCGATAGGCAGCATCTGTATGCGGCGCCACAGCACATCGAGCCGCAGGTCCATGTCCTCCATCGCCTGACGGGTGGCCCGGCAGATGGGGCCTTGCTTGTGGGCTGTGGCATCGGGGTCGTCAAAGTAGGCCATGACCAGGTGGGGCCGCTCGGCCTCGGGCAGCGACAGCAGCCGCACAATCTCGTCACAACGCTTGTCGTAAGTGAGTTCGTTGTGCTCCTTCTGGTAGTCGTGCCAGTAGGTGGCATGGTCGCCACGGACAGCGACATCGCTGCCCACCCAGAAGATAGTTGCCGTCGTGACACCCTGCCGCTTGGCGGTGAGCCAGACGGGGTCGCCACCATAGTACTGCGGGTCGTTGCGCGTCTCTTTGTTGCCTAGCGAGTAGACCTTGCCCGTCTTGCGCACGAGAAAGGTGTTGCTGATGATGCCGTGGTGGTCGGGCACCAGTCCCGTGGCCAGGGTATAGTGGTTGGGGAACGTCTTGCTGGGGAACGACGGTGTCATCACGGCTTTAACCCCGTCGCGTGCCATCTGGTCGAGAAATGGGGTGTCGAAAGCCTCGGGATAGTCCCAGCGGAATCCGTCGAGCGAGATAATCACCGTGTAGTGGTCACGGCTCACCGCCCATCCGGCCAGAGCGAGCACTACTGTGCAGAGTGTGAGAAAGAGTCTTTTCATTGTCGCTGTGATTTGTGCGAGCCGATGGCTCGCAATACGCCGACAAAGGTACAATTATTTTTGTTTATAGACAAAAAACAACCGCGCTAGGCTTGCAGCCCGCGCGGTTGATGAGTTGATGGATGGTTGGTTCCTATCGGTTGGCCTTCTCGCTCGAGAGGTAGGTTCCTACGGCCTCGACCAGTCCATTATAGGTGGTCTTGTAAGCGATGATGGAAATTTGATCACCCCAGGTGAGGGCGAGTTCTCCAAAGTGGCCTTTCTGACCTCCCCAACCGGTGTACACGCCATAGACGTAAACCTCGCCAGTATTGTCCTTAAGGTTGAAGTTTCCATACTGAGTCACATCGTTCTTGGTGTTCTCCTCGGTAGCTGTGACAATCTCTCCCGAAATCAGGTAGTAAGCCTCCTTGTTATCAGGCAGATTGCGGAAATCAGCGATACTGATCGGTTGCACCGAATACTTCAGTTCCTCAAATGTGGACGAACCCATTTGCGGACTGCCATTATAGGCACTGCGCTTGCCCACCACGGTGACCACGTCGCCCACCTTGGCGCCGGCCTCGATGAAGCCCTCGGCGCGGTAGACGAGCACCGTGCCGCTGTAGTCGCGGATGTAGAAGCTCTTGCCCTGGCGGTCGCTGGTGTAAAGCTCAGTGATGACACCGGTCAAACGATACTGGGTGTCGCCCTCCTCAGCGGCCAGGAAGTCGGCAATGGGAGCCTCGACAATCGAGCCGGCCTGATTGATGGTGATCTGGGCTGTGTACTCCTTCTTGCCGTCGGTGGTCTTGAACACCACGGTCACGTTGCGGGCACCGCCGGCATTAGCAGCGGCGTGGAAACGCACCATAGGCGTTGCGCCGCCGGTAATCGAGACTATCGACAGCCACTCCTTGGCGGCCTCGGGAATCTCGACCGAGATACCATTGTTGCTCTTGCAAGTGAGGTTGACAGTGATGTCGCCACCCTCCATGGGTAATGTTGCGTCCGAGGGGTCGGTGCTCTCGACCTTGACCAGCGACTTCTCGATATTGACAACGGTGACGTTCTTCAGCTCGATGGTGCTGCCATACAGCACCTTGGGACCCTCAACCGTGATAATGTCACCGACCTCGATGCCCCAGGCGGCAATCGAATTGTTCTTGCCGTCCCTGCCGCTCTTGTCGAGTGTGCCATAGACATACACCTCGCCGGTCTCATCCTTGAGGTACCAGTTGCCATATTCAGTGTTGGCGATGCTGCTCACCACACCCGTCACACGATAGGTCTTGCCCTCGGGGCCGGCGAGCACCTCGGCAACGGTGGCATCGGTCACTGTCGGCAGGCCCTGGAACACATTGATGGTCTGCTGCTTGCCGGCGCAGTTGATGTGCAGGATGGCTTGACGGCCCTTCTCGGCCTCTGAAGCCTCGGGAGCGGTGAAGGTCACACCGGTCTGGCCCGCATTGCCCGTCATCGGGCTTACAGTGAGCCAGCTGGGAATCTCTTCGGGGTCGAACGACCAGGTGTCCTTGGCGTTCACACCGATTGATGTTGAGCCACCATTGACGTCGATGCCCACGCTCGACGAGGTGACTTGAATCTCATCGAGTAGCGTTGCGCTGTCGTCATCATTACAGCTGGTCAGTGCCAGTGTGAACAATGCGATTATCGCGGGAATGAAATATCTGAGTTTCATTGTTGTGAATTTGTTTTTTTGAGGATTCTCGGAGAACTCGGAGATTCTCAGAGCTCTCGGAGCTTTCCGAGTTCTCCGAAATCAAATAATTTAGTTGAAGATATACTTGATACCAATCGAAGCGTTCCAGCACTGGCCGATAGCCTTGTTGCGCACAAAGGTCTGCGTGTCGGCGTTGATTACGCTGGGGGTCGAGAACGTGGGATAACCCTCGGCATCGACACCCTCATACTTGAGGATGCGGGCATCCGAACCGATGGCGGGGTTGAGATACTTGGCTACGCCCCACTTGCTGTTGAACAGGTTGAGCACGTTCTTAATGTCGAAGCTCAGCTGCAGGGTGTGCTTGGCACCACGCACCTTGAACGAGAAGTCGTGCTTGTAGCTCAGGTCCACGCGGTGCACCCAGGGGCTGTACAGGCTGTAGCCCTCGGCATACTTGCCCTGGTGGTTCTTGAGATAGCTGTTGTTGTGCACATAGTCCATAAAGCGAGTCTGGTCGTCGGCGGAGACGAAACGGAACTCACCGGCCTCGACCTGCGCGTCGGTGGGGATGTAGAGTGCGTCGTAGTTGTATCCGTCGCCGTTCATGTCGTTGACCATCATGTAAGAGTAGTTGTAACCACCGCGCCAGGTCTCATAGATCAAGCCATAGTGGTTGCCGCTCTTGTCGTGGCCCATGGCCGACAGGATGATGCGGTCGGGAGTGACATACTGCGAGTTGTGCAGCTTGATGTTGTTGGGACCCTCGACGGTGGGAACGTAGGTGAAGGCGCTCTCGGCGGCCGAACCGGGCATGCCGGTGATTTCCTTGTTGACCACGTGAGTGTAGGCAGCCATCAGGCTGATCCAATGGGCGGGACGGGCATTCAGGGTCACATTGGCGGTCCAGCCATAGCCCTTGCTGGTGTTCTCGAGCACAAATGCCTTGGTGGCCGTGCGCATCGACGGCAGGTCAAACTCGCTCATGCTGTAGATGGGACGGTTGTCCACACCGTTGAAGCGCGGGAAGGCAGTCACGTCGCGGATGCTCCAGTCGCTGATGGTGGCCGCCTTGACGGTCTTGGTGAAGATACCCTCGACAGTGGCGGTGAAGGGGAACGAAACGGGAATCGTGTAGTCGATGGCCAGCGATGTCTTCCAGGCCATCGGCATCTTGAACTTAGAGTCAACCGCCGAGATGGCCGAGGGAACGGTACCCATGTCAGAGGTCACGTTCTGGGGATAACCCATGCTGAAGAGCTTCTGCTGCAGGGCGGAGATGTTGGCATGGCCGTTGGCGTCAACCACCAGACCACCGGCAAACTGGTTCATGTCGATGTAGCGGTTGCCGTTGGCATCGGTGGTGTAGGCACCGGTGTAGTTCTCAAAGCCACGGGTGGGAGCGCCAGTCTTGCCATCCCACACCTTGGTGTTGCCGCTGAGGTTAGCCTGATACTGAACGAGACCACCGTTGGTGGGCATGTTGGTGAAGAATACCAGCGGCAGACGGCCTGCGAACAGACCTGTTCCTCCACGCAACTTCAGGGTCTTGTCGCCCTTGATGTCCCAGCTGAAGCCCACACGCGGTTGAGCAATAATCTGAGTGGTGGGCCACTTGCCGGTGTCGATGTGACGACCATTGTAGTCGATGTCAAGAATGGCGTTGTTGGTGAGCAGGTCGCCATTGTTGAAGAAGAGCGCATCCAGACGAATGCCATAGTTCAGCTTGAAGCGGCGGGTGACGTTCCACTCGTCCATCACATACAGGCCGGCCTTGTTGAAGCGGACGCGTGCGGCGGGCTTGGTCTCGCCACCGTAACCGTAGGTCAGGTTGACAATCTCGGGAGCTGCGCCGTTGATAAAGTCATCGACACTGCGATAGCGATAGTAACCCGTGCCGTTGCGCATATACTGGTTGTCGGCCATCTGGTGCTCAAACGACAGGCCGCCCATGAGCTTGTGGTTGCCGAGATACCAGGTCAGATCGTCCTTGAAGTTCCAGTGCGTGTTGTGCACGGCGTTGTTCCAGGTGAACAGCTCATAGCCCAGGGCCATGTAGTTGTCGCGGTTGCCGTCGGCATCGGTCATGGTGATGTCGATAAAGGGGAACTCGCTCGAGTTGCTGGCACGCACATCGTCCAGCTTAGAGAATGTGGCCAGGAACTGATTCGACAGATTGTCGGTCAGACGGCTGTTGAGGTCAAACGAGAAAGTGTGCACCAGGTTGTCCATTCCATACATCGAGTTGGCAAACGAGAACGACTTCTGCGACACGCGGGCGTTGGCCATGCGCGTGCCACCGTCCATCGACGAGGCGTTGGGGTTGACCCAGTAGCGGTTCTTGGTGTAGTTGTAGCGCAGTGCCAGGTGGTGGGCATCGGTGATGTTCCAGTCGATGCGAGCCAGCACCTTGTAGTTGTTCTCATCGGCGGGGAAGTTGGTGAAGCTGCCCGTGTCATAGCCATACTTGCTCTTGACAAACTCGCTCACGCGGGCCAGGTCGGCCAGCGAGGTGCGCGAGACATACTGCTCGGCATTGCCCACACCATTTTCCGAAGCCCGCCATGCATTGACCGTGCCGGGCTGCTTAGTCATCTCGCCGTTGACAAAGAAGAAGAGCTTGTCCTTGACGATGGGCCCGCCCAGGGTCAGACCGTAGGTCGACACCTGGAACTTCTCGCGTGCCTGACCAATCTGTGTGCGCTCGACGGCATCACCACGCATGTTCTCGTTGCGGTGATAGAAGTAGGCACTGCCGCGGAAGGTGTTGGTACCGCTCTTGGTGATGGCGTTCACACCACCGCCGATAAAGTTGGTCTGACGCACATCATAGGGCGAGATCACGACCTGCATCTCCTCGATAGCCTCGAGAGAAATGGGGTTGCCACCACCGGGCAAGTTATCGCTCAGACCGAAGTTGTTGTTGAAGTTGGCACCGTCGACGGTAAAGTTGGCTGTACGTCCGTCGGTACCGACAAAGCTCATGCCACTGCCACCGTAGGGCGACAGACGGGTGACATCAGTCAGGTTGCGCGTGACCGTGGGCAGTGCCGTGATCTGCGAGTTATTGATGTTGGTGGCCGCACCGGTCCTCTCGGTGGTGAACTTGGTGCCCAGCGCTGTAACCACGACCTCGCCCAGGGTGTTGGCGTTGAGGCTCATGGTCACGTCCAGGTTGAACGTCTCGGCCAGCTGCAGGGTGATGCCTTCGGCCACCTGGGGCTGATAGCCTACGTAAGTCACCTCGACCCGATAAGGCCCACCGGTGCGCATACCCTGGATGGTGTAACGTCCATCCAGGTTGGTCACGGCAGTGTACTTGGTGCCCGAGGGCTGGTGCACAGCCATGACAGTGGCTCCAATCATGCTCTCATTGTTCTCGTCGGTCACCACGCCGGACAGTGCCGATGTGGTAACCTGTGCGTTCAGGCCAAGTGCCGCGCACAGCGCGAGCAACAGCGACCAAAACTTCATTCTCTTAAGCATTTGTAGAATTGTTAGTTAGTAAAAAAATATTAATTGAATTGAATAATCATCTAGTGTTCAGACACAACACTCGCCACAAGAGGACAGTGCCTCCTGCGGCGGGATGTGAGTGAGCGGCTATGTCGCTTGCCATTGTCAACATCGACGTGTCAATCGCTAAAAATCGCTGCAAAGTTACGACAATTTATTGACACAGTAAAATCACAGTCCTAATTTTTCAACTTCTTTTCGGCAACCTCCAGATTCCCGTTAGGCACAACGGTGCAACATCGCGTCGCCGCTTCCCCATGTCACCCCCTGCCGCCACTACCTGCCGCCTCCTTTCCGCCGATTCAAGGGGTCAGACCCGCTGTTGCCACAGATTCCGCCACCCTGAGCTCCGCCCGGGTAAACGGTGCGACAGGGGGTCTGACCCTCCTGAGACACCGAGCGAAGCGAGGCTGGCAACAGAGGGTCTGACCCAATGTCGCGCGACGATGCACGAAACACCTGAACTGCACAGAGGCGACACGCCGCCATCCTACCGTCGCTACCTGCCGCCTACTTTCCGTCGCTACAGGGGGTCAGACCCGCTGTTGCCAACCGAGTAAACTCGGTTGCACATCGGGTCAGACCCCTGCCGCCACCCTACCGTCGCTACCTGCCGCCTCCTTTCCGTCGCTTCAGGGGGTCAGACCCGCTGTTGCCACAGATTCAGCCACCCTGAGCTCCGCCCGAGAGAACGGTGCGACAGGGGGTCTGACCCTCCTGTGCCACCGAGCGAAGCGAGGCTGGCAACAGAGGGTCTGACCCAATGTCGCGCGGCGATGCACGAAACACCTGAACTGCACAGAGGCGACACGACGCCACCCTGCCGTCGCTACCTGCCGCCTACTTTCCGTCGCTTCAGGGGGTCAGACCCGCTGTTGCCAACCGAGTAAACTCGGTGGCACATCGGGTCAGACCCCAACCGCCACCCTACCGTCGCTACCTGCTGCCTCCTTTCCGTCGCTACAGGGGGTCTGACCCTCTGTTGCCAGCCGAGTAAACTCGGTGGCACATCGGGTCAGACCCCAACCGCCACCTTGCCGTCGACCTGCCGCCTCGGGCACTTGGTGCCAATGGCTGTCGGGGCGAGGAGGCACAAAAAAAGAGCCCCCAGAAATGGGAGCTCTCTTGAAGCTTCGTTTGGGTTGAAATTACTTCACAACCTTGCTCACGTTCTGAGTGCCATCGGCATAGGTGGTAACAACAACGTTCACACCGTCGAAAGCCTTGTCAGCAGCCTGGCCAGCAACATTGTAGTACTTCACACCAGCAACAGCCTTGCCAGCGTTGATGTTCTCAACTGCAACCTCTTCGATCTTCAGGTCGATAGTCTTGTTAGCATTGATCCAGGTGTTGTCACCCTCGTCAATCACCTTGAAGTCAACGACCTCGATCACCGAACCAGCGGCGAGCTCAGCGTTCTTGGTGAATTTCAGACGGCAGAGGTTCAGTTGAGCCTTCTCGATGGGAGTAGCGCTCAAGTTGGCACCGATGCAACGCATGTTCTGCGGCAGGCCAAGACCATCAAGCATACCCCAGCTCCAGCTCAGCACCTGAACATCCTCCTCGGCAACTTCATCGTAAACCTTGGTGTCATTGTGAGCGTTGCAAGCAGCACCTACCAGCCCCTCGGGGAGAACCAGCTGGAACTCAACGTTCTTCCAGTTGCCCATGTTCTGGTCCATGGTGCACTCAGCGTTGATAAAGCCGCTAGTCTCACCGACAGCGATAGCCTTGATGGCATCGATGTCCAGGTTGATCTCGCTGACACCACTCTTGTCCTCAGCCACAGCGTTCATAGCGAGAACTGCGAGGCCAGCCACGAGTAAAGATTTCATCTTCATAATTAAAACGTTTTAAAAAGTTAATAATTGTTAATAAAATTTTATTTTCGGTCTCTAAGTCCATTTCTAGGCCGTAAAGGTGATTTTGCCTCGGCTTCTCCGTTGTCGAGTGATGCGATTGTCTCGCAATTCCCTGCTGGATTTCAGCCATTTAGCAGTTCACCGAAAAAATCGTTTCATTTTTCGACTACAATATTACGAACATTTTTTAAACTGACAAAATTTTCTTCAAAATTTTCATCATTTTTTTCATTTCATTGCCACTCGGCTCGGCTTGTCAAGTTGCGAGCCGAGGCGCGCATGTGTTAAAAAACTCATCAACCGATGCCTCCGTGCCTGGGCATCAACAGTTATGCAAGCATTAGTATTCTGCCGGGACGCATGTCGCCGACGGCTGGGGGTCTTTTCACCTTACTATTTAATAAATAAGGTGTTGTCATGACATCCGCCCACCGGCAAGAATTTGCCTGACCCGTTTGAACCATCCTTGCGGTACGGCATTGTCGGGTCGTGGGGTGAATCCTCGGCGCGCGATGTTGCGCAACTGCTGCTCGATGACTCGTTGCAGTTGCTCATAGTCGGCGCGGTGTCCGGCAGCCAGATGTTGACTGTTAGTTTTCATGTTGCAAAATTACTGCCGCCGCCGCAGTGGCTGTTAGGAGTTTTCTGACAAAAAGTTGGAGATTTCTTACAAAATGCGTTTTTGACCTATAGGACAGAAAATTACAAATGGATATAACACAATATCCATCAAGCATTTAACCCACTTCGATACTGACTGGGCGTTTTCCCGTAATATTGCTTGAACTGCCTCGAGAAGTAGGCCAAGTCATCATATCCGCAGCGGTCGGCCACGTCGCCCACGGTCAGGTCGAGGTTGGCCAGCAGCTGTGCCGCACGGCTCATGCGCAGGTCGTTGATGTAGTTGATGGGTGTCTTTCCGGTGATGGCATGCACCTTGCGCCGCAGCTGTGTCGAGGTCATGGCCAGCTGTGCCGCCATCTGCTCCAGGTCGACACGATGGTTGCTCAGCGCCTGCTCGACCAGCTGAAGGAGCGACTTCATGAACTCTTGCTCGCCCTGTGTGATGACCCGGATGTTCTGCCGGGGTGCGTTCGCCGGCTCCACGGCCGGTTCGGGCTGGCTGTCTGAACTGGGGTTGTGGCCTGGCTCGGGGTGGCTGTCTGGCTCGGTGCCGCCACTTTGTCCGGGCTGGACGAAATCGCGCTGCGCCGAGGCACCCTCGACAGATTCAGCGCCCTCGGCCTGCGTGGCCGCCACACCCAACTGCTGCAGGAAGTGCTGTCGCAACTGCCTACGCTGGTCGAGCAGCGCGGCTACTCGCATGCGCAGCTCATCGGGATTGAAAGGCTTCTCCAGATAGGCGTCGGCCCCCAGTTCATACCCCCGTATGCGGTCTTCGTCGGTGCATCGGGCTGTGACCATGATGACCGGGATGTGATTGAGCACACGGTGCGCACGGATGCGCCGGCACAGTTCATATCCGTCCATCTGTGGCATCATCAGGTCAGTGATGACCAGGTCGGGCACCAGCTGCTCGGCCTTGTCGAGTGCCTCAATGCCGTTGCCGGCATAATAGATGCCATAGTTGTGCCGAAGCTGCTCGCCGATGTAGTAGGCCACATCGTTGTGGTCCTCGACGATGAGGATGCGGCACTGGTCATCGTCGCCGGCCACGGTGTCGGCCAGCGTGGCCTCGACGTTGGAGACCACCGGTGCAGCCACATCGATGTCGTCCAGTCGCGCCCAGCCACCCTCGCCATGCTTGCGCGGCAGGGTGACGGTGAACACCGAGCCCTTGTCCACGTCGCTATGCACCACGATGGTGCCGTGCATGGCCGCCACAATCTGGCTGACCAGCGCCAGCCCCACGCCGGTGCTCATGTCGCCATGACTGACGGCATGCCCCATGTAGAACGGCTCGAAGATGTGTGGCAGGTCATCCGGGGCAATCCCGCGCCCGGTGTCAGCCACGGTGAGCCGCACCTGGTCATCGCCGGTGAGGCCGCAGGTGACACTGATGGTGCCGCCCCGGGGCGTAAACTTGAGCGCGTTGCCCACCAGGTTGTTCACGATGCGGCGCATATAATAGGGCGCGAAGTCCATGTCGATGTCGCGGCACTGTGCGGCAAACTGCAGATTGATGCCCTGCTGTGCGGCCAGCACCTGATAGGCCTCGATGAGCATGGCCAGGTGCGTGACAATGTTGCCCGTGCGCCACTCGGGGTCGCCAATCTCGCTGCGCACGCGGCTGATGTCGAGCAGCTGGTTGATGAGTTGCAGCAGGTTGTTGCCCTGACGGTTGATGATGTTGGCCTTGTTCCTGGCCTGGTCGAGGGTGGTGTCAGGGCTCTGCATCTGCTGCGACAGCCCCATGATGACGGTGAGCGGCGTGCGGAACTCGTGGGTCACGTTGGTGAAGAAGTTGGTGCGCATCTGCTCCAGTTGCTGACGCAGCAGCTCGCCGCGACGTCGTGTCCTGAGGGTGAACAGCAGGAAGGCGATGGTGATGGCCGCCATGAGCACGATGAGCACTGCCGTGAGGATGAAGATGTTCTTGAGCTTGCGCTCGTTCTCATAGTTGCGGTTGATGAGGTCAAACTCGGCCTGTCGCCGCTGACGCTCATAGTCGACACGCGCGTTCTGCATCTGGCTGGAGAGGCCAGTGGCATGGACACTGTCCTCGAGCGCATCGGCCAGCTGGAAGTAACGCAGCGCCTGCCGGCTGTCGCCCTGACGAGCGGCGAGCTGGTACTTGAGCTGGTAGACCGTGCCCTGGTGTTCAAGCGAGTGAATGGCATTGGCGATACTGTCGGTGAGAGCGATGTAGCGCTGAGCACTGACATAGTCTCCTAATTTAATATGAACGCGCGCGAGGGCGGCACACGACTCCATCCAGTGCCACGAGTCACTGCTGTGGTGCATGATCTGGTAGGCCTGCTCATACTCGTCGACTGCCCGCTGCAGCTGCCCGGTCTTCTCATAGAGTTGTCCGAAGTGGGTGTGGCACAGCGAGATGCCCAGCTGGCTGCCGGCCTGCTTGTTCAACTCCAGCGACTGGCGGTAGTAGGTCCAAGCCGAGTCGTTCTGCCCCTGGTGTTCAAGAATCGACCCGATGTTGGCCAGATTGATGGCTTGCCCCAGCTCGCTACTCAACCGGCGCTCACCGGCCAGGGCAGCCCGCAACACCGAGTCGGCGGCCTGATAGTTGCCCATGGTCATGTAGATGTTGCCGATGCCGTTGAGCGAGACCACGCGGTTCTTGAGCATGACCGGGTCGTCCTGCCGGCTGTACTTGTCGCAGTAGCTCAGTGCCTGGTAGTGATAGCTGGTGGCCTCCTCCAGGATGCCCATGCGGCGGAAGTTGGTGCCCAGGTTGTTGAGCGCGCGGGCGACTTCGACCGTATCCTTAAGCTGGCGGGCGATGTCAAACTCGCGTGTGTGGGCTGTGATGGCCTCCTGAAAGCGGCTGTTGTTGCGATAGAGCTTGCCCAGCTGCTTGAGGGCCAGCATCTGCCCGGGCAGGTCGCCCACACGGCCCAGACTGTCGACCAGCGTGCGCATGCGCTCAATCGACCCGACCTGCTGGAAGGCCGAGTCGAGGTCATCGAGGCGGGTGCGGTCGTGTGTGGCCACATGGTGGCCGCAGGACCAGCAAACACACGCCACCAGCATGACGAACAGACCGATGCGATGCACTGTGCGCAACATTGTCTCTTGGATTGCCAAATATTGGCACAAAAGTAGCACTTTTTTCTAAAAAGTAGGGGAGTTTTCCCGATTTTTTTTGAATTTGTTGTACCTTTGCAATTTCAGACTAAACTCGAAGTTGTTATGGACGAACGAAAAAGCGTCTTCAAGCGCGGCGCGGAGTTTGGGTTGCCCATGGGGTTGTACATGGCCACCATCTCGCTGTGCTCAATCTTTGCCGACCGCGTGCCGCCCCTGTCGTGGGTGGTGATTGTGCTGTTGGTGGCCGGCCCCTGGGTGGTGTGGCGCATGCAGCGCCGATACTACATCGAGGACGGCTACAACAGCGAGTATGCCACACTGTGGATGCTGGGCATACTGACCATCATCTATGGTGCGCTGATCACCGGGCTAATCACCTGGGCCACGCTGCAGTGGGTCAGGCCGGGCTACATCTACGAGGTGACACAGAACTTTGTGGACCTGTACAGCACGATGCCCGAGTTCAAGGACAACGAGCTGCTGCAGGTCATGCAGCGTGCCATCGACACGGGTGCGCTGCCCTCGCCCATCGAGATGGTGACCAGCACATTCTGGCTGGTGACCTTCTCGGGCTGCTTGATGAGCGCCATCACCGCCGCCTTTGCCAAGCTGCGCAACTGAGCGGCAATAAACGAGAAGCAAGTAACTAATGTGCATTGTGCATTAATAAATAAATGACAAACTATGGACATATCAGTAGTAGTACCCTTATACAACGAGGCTGAGTCGCTGCCCGAGCTGGCGGCATGGATTGAGCGCGTGATGCAGGAGCATGGCTTCACCTACGAGGTGATCATGGTGAACGACGGCAGCACCGACCGTTCGTGGCAGGTCATCGAGCAGCTGCACCAGCAGAACCCTGCCATCCGCGGGGTGTGTTTCCGCCGCAACTATGGCAAGTCGCCGGCACTGAACACGGGCTTCCAGCGCACCCAGGGCGACGTGGTCATCACCATGGACGCCGACCTGCAAGACAGCCCCGACGAGATTCCCGAACTTTACCGCATGATCACAGAGGAGGGCTATGACCTGGTGAGCGGCTGGAAGAAAAAGCGCTACGACCCCCTGTCGAAGACCCTGCCCACCAAGCTGTTCAATGCCACCGCCCGTCGGGTGAGCGGCATCAAGAACCTGCACGACTTCAACTGCGGCCTGAAAGCCTATCGCGCCGAGGTGGTCAAGCACATTGAGGTCTATGGCGACATGCACCGCTATGTGCCCTATCTGGCCAAAATTGCCGGCTTCAGCAAGATTGGCGAGAAGGTGGTGCACCACCAGGCGCGCAAGTATGGCGTGTCGAAGTTCGGGCTTGACCGATTTGTCAACGGCTACCTGGACCTGCTCACGTTGTGGTTCCAGGCCAAGTTTGGTGTCAAGCCGATGCACTTCTTCGGTCTGCTGGGCAGCCTGATGTTTGTGTTGGGTTTCATCGCTGTGATTGTGGTGGGGGCACTCAAGCTCTACAACATGCATGTGGGCAACCACTACACGCTAGTGACCAACTCGCCCTACTTCTACCTGGCCTTGACAGCAATGATCCTGGGCACGCAGCTGTTCATGACGGGTTTCCTGGGCGAACTGATCACGCGCAACTCTCCCGGCCGCAACCACTACGAAATCAGCCACGAGCTCCCATAGACATAAGTTTTTTTATAGACAGAAGAACATAAGGACAGAAGGCTTTTTAGGACAGAAGAACAAAAGGTTTTTCAGGAATTTCCTAATACAGAATCGATAATTCAACATAACAATGGACATTAATACTCTGATTAAGGAAGTGATGGACTGTGGCTATCGTGTGCATTTGGCTCTGGCACCAGGATATGTCGAGGAAGTTTATAAGAAAGCTATGATGATTGAACTAGCCGACGCAGGCCTTCATGCCCAAAAGGAAGTCAAAATCCAAGTGCATTATAAAGGTCATATTGTTGGAGACTATTATGCAGACATCATTGTAGAGAACCGCCTGATTCTTGAACTAAAAGCAGTGGAGCACATTACCAAAGCTTTTGAAGTCCAACTAGTTAATTATTTGACAGCAACCGGAATCGACAATGGGCTTCTCATCAATTTTGGCTCTGAAAAATATGAACCAAAAAGAAAATATAGGATCTATACCCCAACTAATGAAAAGAACTGACTTCATGGTTTTTTTGCACATAAGTTCCTACATAGCTAAGGTCAACCGACATAAACTTATGTCCTCTTGTTCTTATGTCTTAAAAAACAAACAGACTGACCTTGTGTCCTTATGTACTTATGTCTTGATTTTTTGCAGCTTATGTCTGGTCGGGTGTGGGGATGGGAGCTGCTATGACAACGGGAGTGCTGTGCCGATGGCGCGCTTCTACCAGTCGGGGACAACGACGCAGGTCAACCCCACAGGAATGACCGTGAGTGCCATCGGGGCACCCGGCGACACCCTGCTCGTGAACAATGCCACCGTGAGCGACCTGCACCTACCCCTGCGCGTGAGCACCGGCTCGACACAGTGGCTCATGACCTTTGCCGCCAGCGACGGCACCACCGTGACCGACACCGTGACAATCGCCTATCACCCTGTGGAGTACTTCGCCAGTGTGGAGTGCGGCGCGATGTACTACTTCGACATCACCGGTGTGACTCACACCGACAACATGATTGACTCGGTGGTCGTGTCGCAGCCACGAGTGACGCATGTCGACCAAGTGAACCTGCGCATCTACCTACCCACCAACTGACCCAGCCATGACCCGACGACTGACAACATATCTGATGACCCTGCTCGTGGCTGTAGCCACCTGGGCACAGGACACCACCACGGTGAGCCAAGGACGGCACATCACACCGGTGCGTCCCAGCACCAATGTGGTCAAGCAGCCCGGCCGCGACGTGAGCCCCGAGCTGATTGAGCAATACATCACCGGCGACACCCTGGCTGCACAGCGCAAGGCCCGAGAAGACTCGGTGCGACGCAGCTATCCCCGCTACCCACGGCTGACCTCGCTGTGGCTGGGCGCAAACTTCATCGACCCCCTACTCATGGCACTGGGGCAGGACTATGCCAGCACCGACGTACACGCCACACTCAACCTGTGGAACCGTCTGCAGCCCACCCTGGAGCTGGGGATGGGCTGGGGCAAGACCACACCCGACGACATGAACTTCACCTATCGTGCCAAGGTCAGCCCATACATCAAGGTTGGGGCCAACTACAACTTTCTGTTCAAGAGCCGCCCCGACTATCAGGCATTTGTCGGGCTGCGGCTGGGTGCAAGCACGTTCGGTTATGACATCACGGCCCACTACTACAACTCCTACTGGCAGGAGGAGCAACGCTTCGAGCTGCGCGGCGAGCGCAGCCATGCACTGTGGGGCGAGGTGGTGGCCGGCCTCAAGGTCAAGATCTATGACCGATGGTCGCTGGGCTGGACAGTGCGGTGGCACCACCTGTTCAAGTGCAAGAACACCGAGCATGGCCGGCCATGGTACATCCCCGGCTACGGTCCTCGCTCACGTGCCCTGGCCTTCAGCATCAGCGCCTACTACACCCTGCCATTGAGCCAGGACAAGTGGCCCAAAAGAGACGAAAAAGTTAAAGAATGACGAAAAAACGGAAAATATTTGCCCAAAAAAGTTCAAATTATAATAATTTTTGTTACTTTTGTGGGCAGAAATAGTAACAATACTTTTAATTCATCAATTTAAACGCTTATGGCTTATACAGAAACAACAACCACAGGCTATGGAACCCGCGTGGGCAACTCGTTCAAGCAGATTGGAACGGGCTTCCTGATGTTCTTGGCCGGAACCGTGTTGCTGTGGTGGAACGAAGGCCGCACCGTCAAGACCGGTGACGCCATCGTCGAGGCACAGCAGGCAACTGTCGAGATGGAACATCCTGACAAGAAAGATGCCTCGCTAGAGGGCAAGATGGTGCATGCCACCGCCACTGCCGTGGCACACGACTTGCTCAAGGACGGCACTTTCCCCGTGGCAGGCAACTACACCAAGATTGACCGTGAGGTGGAATACTACCAGTGGGTCGAGCGCAAGGAAGAGCAGAAGCGCGACAAGCTGGGCGGCGGCGAGGAGACCGTCACCACCTACTATTACGACCGCAAATGGGTCGACGAGCCCGTCAATTCGGGCAGCTTCCACGACCCGCAGTACCGTGGTGCCAACACCGTGCGCGCACAGTTTGACGACCAGACCGTCTATGCCGAGGACGTGACCTTTGGAGCCTATAAACTGCCCAAGTTCTTCATCGAGCAGGTGGGCACGGCCGAAGATCTCAACGTCTATCAAGACCCGGCCGAGTACACCAAGGCCCTGATGGGCAATGACAGTGTTGAGGTCACCCAGCAGGATGTGGACCGCGCATTGCAGGGCATGAACCTGGACTTCAACGACATCTCGGGCAATGTGGTCTACTACGGCGACCCGAGCAACACCCAAGTGGGTGACGTGCGCGTGACCTTCAAGGGTGTCAAGCCGCAGAACGAGGTGTCAATCATGGCCCAGGTCAAGGGGGACACCTTTGCAAAGTATGTGGCCAAGAATGGCTACACCTTCTCGCGCCTGAACAACGGCAACGCCACTGCCGCCGAGATGGTGCAGCAGGCCAAGGACGAGAACGACATGATCAAGTGGGCGCTGCGCCTGCTGGGCGTGCTGCTCGTCATCGGTGGCCTGAAGGGCATCTTCAACTTCCTGGTCATCCTGCTCAAGGTCGTGCCGTTCCTGGCCAGCATCATGAACTTCGGCGTGGGCCTGATTTGCACAGTGCTTGGCCTGGCATGGTCGCTCATTGTCATCGGTCTGGCTTGGGTGTTCTATCGCCCGATCTTGGGCATCTCGCTCCTGGTGATTGCCGGCGGCTTGATTGCCTGGATGGTCATCAGGGGTAAGAACAAGAAACCCGCAGTGGAAACCGCTCCTGCCATGGCCGGCAACGGAGGCCCCACTCCCGGCATGCCCCAGCAGCCCTACCAGGCTCCGCAGCAGCCCCAGCAGCCCTACCAGGCTCCGCAGCAGCCCCAGCAGCCCTACCAGGCACCGCAACAGCCGCAGCAGCCCTACCAGGCACCGCAACAGCCGCAGCAGATGCCCCAGCAGCCCATGGAGCAGACTCAGCAGATGCCGCAGCAGCCCTATGGACAGCCGCAGTATCCGCAGCAGCCCTACGGACAGCCCGGTCAGCCCTATCCGCAGCAGCCTTACGGACAGCCCGGACAGCCGCAGTATCCGCAGCAGCCTTACGGACAGCCCGGTCAGCCCTATCCACAGCAGCCGCAGTATCCGCAGCAGCCCTACGGTCCTGACCAGACCCAGCAGATGCCTGAAAACTCCGGCATCAGCGAGTAAGCGCTGACAAGTCACTACCAAGCACAAGGCCGCCCCGATGTGGGGCGGCCTTGCTTTATCTGCTACAGCCGATTGGCGGATTGGGGACGGTTCTTTTTCGCCATAAGTTAAAAAGATTAACTTTTGGCGAAAAAGAACCGTCCCCAATCCGCCATTTTAGCGATTTTGGCAAGTATTTTTCAATATTACTTGCCAGAATCGAGAAAAAAATCTAATTTTGGGCTCTGCAAGAATGCAGCCATTCGGGCCGTTCAGAGCTTGTGGCCGTATATGGCCGCCGACGCATCGGCAAGACCTTTCTTGTCAAAGAAACATTCCATGACCGCTTCACATTCGCTTACGTTGGTATTCGCAATCTGTCAACAAAACAGCAACTTGCACAATTTGCTGCCGCGCTGCAGATGCAGTCGCAATCGGTCATACGCCCCTCGTTCAACAACTGGTACGAAGCATTTCATGCCCTAGAGAGCTATTTAGCTCACTCTAGAGCAAAAAAGAAAATTGTATTCATCGACGAGATGCCCTGGCTGGACAACCACCGAAGCAACTTTGTCAATGCTCTTGAGGGATTTTGGAACGGTTGGGCCTGCCTTCGTAACGACATTCTACTCATCATTTGCGGATCATCAACGTCGTGGATGGTCGATAAAATCTTCCACAACAAGGGAGGCTTGTTTAATCGTGTGACACGTCACATCTACCTGCGCCCGTTCACTCTGAATGAAGTCGAACAATATTTGGACTCAAAAAGCTTCAACTGGGACCGATATCAAATCGCTCAATGCTATATGATTCTGGGTGGAGTTCCCCACTATCTATCTCTACTCGACCGTTCGCAAAGCCTGAGTCAGAATATTGACCAATTGTTTTTTAACGGGCCAAATGCCCCATTGCGCATGGAGTATGACGAACTGTTCACCTCCCTATTCAATCATCCCGACAATTATGCCATAATCATCGACTTACTGTGTAAGCATCGTGAAGGTCTGTCACGCAAACAAATTTCAGAATTAGGAAAACAAGGCGGTGCCGGACTGACCAGAACATTACTGAATCTAGAACGAAGTGACTTTATTTTCGGTTACTCGCGATATGGCACCAAATCAAACAATGTCATCTATCGCATCAAGGACTTCTATAGCCTGTTCTATCACAAGTTTGCCAACAGACGAGACACAAAAGACCCCAACAGATGGTCACACTTACTGAATTCACCACAAGTATCCAGCTGGCAAGGACTTAGTTTCGAACTGCTGTGCATCCAGCACCTGGAACAAATCAAATGCGCCCTAGGCATACAAGTCATGCTCAACGAATCCTCGGTTTGGCGATCAAAAGACGCAGATCATCCAGCCCAAATCGACCTAGTAATCGAACGTGCCGACAGAGTTATCAACCTGTGTGAAATAAAATTTACACAAGATCGCTTTGTCATCGACAAGAAATATGGGCAGTGGTTGAGCGACCGCAGGGCATTATTTATGGCACAGAGCAAGACCAAAATGTCAACTGTCATCACGATGATCACAACATTTGGCATCCTCCCCAACAAGCAGTCTAATATCGTTTCATCAGAAGTAACCCTAGACCAACTGTTTTATTAACCTGGAAAATTCTGGTGCGTTGGGGACGGTTCTTTTTGCGCCATTTGTTAATTCGTTTAACCTTTGGCGAAAAAGAACCGTCCCCAATCCGCCATTTTAGCGATTTTGGCAAGTATTTTTCAATATTACTTGCCAGAATCGAGAAAAAAATCTAATTTTGG
>CACZHT010000052.1 GCA_902781045.1 uncultured Bacteroidales bacterium
TAATCTTTGTGGCCGAAATTCGTGATTTTTGTTCCTCATTCGGAAAAATGCTCGGCAATTGCGTCATTTGGGCAAAAGTTGCACCGAATTTGCTTGCACAGGACAGAAATATGTTCTACTTTTGCATGCAGATATTAATGACCTAAAAACCTACGATGATGAAGAAAGCATTATTACTTTTTGCTGCCTTGCTGGCATGCACCCTGATGGCGCAGGCCCAGATGCCTGCCGTCACGCTCAACGACATTGATGGCAATGCCGTGCGCACCGACACCCTGGCTCGGCCTGGACATCCTGTGATTGTGAGTTTTTTTGCCACCTGGTGCAAACCCTGCCAGCGCGAGCTCAGTGCCATCGCCGAGGTCTATGACGAGTGGCAGGAGGAGACCGGTGTCGAGGTGATTGCTGTGTCGATCGACGAGGGACAGAGCATCAACCGTGTCAAGCCCCTGGTGGCGGCCAACGGCTGGCCCTATCGTGTGCTGCTCGACCCCAATGGCGAGCTCAAGCGCGCCCTGGGCATCCAGCTCATCCCCTATGTGGTGGTGCTGGACGAGGACGGCAAGATGATCTATAAGCACAACGGATATACCGACGGTGCCGAGAACGAACTGCTCGAAGTCTTGACCAAGAAGTGATGAGAACGATAATACTTGGTGTGACGGCGCTGTGTGCCCTGGCCGCAGTGGCACAGGATGGACAGGCACCTGGCGAGAAGAAGGTTACGGTCACCGGTAGTGTGCAAAGCGAGATCCTCGTCCCGCAGGAGGATGAGAAAATCGGCGCCGCCAAGAGTGAAGACAAAGTGCTCACCAACACCTACGCCGACGTCGCCCTGATGAGCAAGTGGGTCGACGCCGGTGCTCGGTTTGAGTTCACCCAGTTCCCGCTCCCGGGATTTGAGAAGGACTTCAAGGGATGGGGTCTGCCCAACTTCTGGGTCAAGGGCAAGCTCAACCGTGTGGAGTTGACGCTCGGTTCGACCTACGACCAGTTCGGTTCCGGGTTTATCTACCGCACCTACGAGCAGCGCAGCCTGGGAGTGGACAACTCGCTGCTGGGCGCGCGAGCAGTGTGGCGGGCCGACGGATTCACCGTCAAGGCCCTGACCGGACGACAGCGCCGCTACTGGAACTGGAACAAGGCGTGGATCACCGGAGCCGACGCCGAGGTCAACCTGGAGCAGTGGGCCAAGCCACTACAGAATCATGGCGCACACCTGATGCTGGGAGCATCTTGGGTCAACAAGCATGAGCGTGAGGAGGACATCATGCGTGATGCCACACACAAGCTCAAGCTACCCACATACGTCAACGCCTGGGATGCGCGGGCACGCTACCAGCAAGGCCCGGTGAGCGTCCTGCTCGAGTATGCCCACAAGTCGCAGGACCCGTCGTTTGACAACGGCTATGTCTACGGCCCCGGGCACGTCGAGATGCTCTCGGCATCCTACGCCCGGTCGGGACTGAGCGCACTGGTCCAGATCAAGCGCAGCGAGAACATGTCGTTCCGCAGCCGGCGCTCGATGACCGGCATCTCGTCGACCATCAACCACCTGCCGGCGTTCTCGATGGAGCACACCTACGCCCTGGCGGCACTCTATCCTTACGCCACCAACACCCTGGGCGAGTGGGCCTATCAGGCCGAGCTGAGCTACATGTTCAAGAAGAAGACCTTCCTGGGCGGTAAGTATGGCACCAAGGTGCGACTCAACTTCTCGCATATCCATTCGCTCAAGGTCAAGGAGGGTGCTAAGGAGATGGGCACCGATGGGGTCAAGACCAGCTATTGGGGCTGGGGCAACAATACCTACTATCAGGACTTGAATGTGCAAATCGAGAAGAAACTCTCGCGCACAGTCAAGATTAACCTGATGTATATGAACCAGTTCTATAACAAGACCGCCGTCGAGGGACACGGAGGCATGGTGCACAGCGACATCGCTGTGGCCGACGTGCGATGGAACATGACCCGCAAGCTCACCCTGCGTGGCGAGGTGCAGTACCTCTCGACCAAGGACGACCAGGGAGACTGGTGGTATGGCTTGCTCGAGCTCTCGTGGGCACCCCACTGGATGTTCTCGATTGCCGACATGTACAACAGTGGTGAGACCAAACTGCACTACTATCAGGGACTGGTGACCTACAACGTCAAGTCGCACCGCATTCAGTTGGGCTATGGCCGCACGCGTGCGGGCTATAACTGCGCCGGCGGTGTGTGCCGCTATGTGCCCGCAAGCCGTGGTGTCACGCTTACCTATAACTATAACTTCTAGACCATCATGAAGATATTCAAGCATATCACTGTCATGGCAGTGGCTGCCATGGCACTGTTCACCGCCTGTGACAACATCCCAGAGGACGAACGCCTCATCTACATCAAGCCGGCCGCTGTCTCGCGTGCCGTGCTCATCGAGGACTTCACCGGCCAGCGCTGCCTCAACTGCCCCGAAGCCACTGCGACCATTCACCAGCTGCAGGAGCAGTATGGCGACTCGGTGGTGATTGCCGTGGCCATCCATAGTGGCCCCTTTGCCTGGAATGCACGGCACACGTCGACCATGCCGCTGTGGACAGCCGAGGGCGATGCCTACTATGAATACTGGAATATTGAGCATCAGCCCATGGGCATGGTCAGCCGTCAGGCACCCAGCGACTATCCCACATGGGCGGCACAGGTCTATGAGCAGATTCAGCACACCGCACCCGTTTCTGTCCGGCTCAATGCCACTGTCGATGCCAATGACCGTCAGCTCGAGGTGAACACGAGCATGATGGCTGTCGATGGCGCGGTGGCCGGCAAACTGCAGTTGTGGCTGGTCGAGGACAGCATCGTCAGCCCGCAAATCATGCCGGACGGCAGCGGGGTCTCAGACTATGTGCACAACCATGTGTTCCGCACCAGCATCAACGGCAGTTGGGGCGAGGATGTGGCGATGGCCGAAGGTGAGACTGTCGCAAGAGAGGCAACAATCACCGTCAGCGATGACTACAATCTGGCGCACCTGCGCGTTGTGGCATTTGTCTACAACTCGACCGGCGTGCTACAAGCCACTCAGCAGAGATTAGAGATTAGTAACTATAAATGATACTGGATATGAAAAAATTTTTACTATTGATTGCATCTGTGCTGACGAGCATGACAATGTTGGCACAAGCCGATTACTTTGAGTTTGTCGACAAGGACGGAAACGTGGTGCCCGACGGCACAACACTGACACTGACCGAGGTCACTACCGAGGAGGATGTCTTTGGCGAGGTCACCAGTACGATGTACTCGCACCTGAATTTGCGCAATAAGACCAGCGAGACCCGCTATCTGCGCATCAACATGTTCATCGAGCGCATCGACAACGGAGCCTACCAGCTCTGCTTTCCCATGGCATGCAAGTCCTATTATGATGTGACCAATATTGTCACCGAGGGCGGAACAATAGCCGGCAATGAGTTGAAGGACCTGATGACCGAGTGGATCCCCACTGACGAGGGGGGCTGTGACGTGACACTCACGGTCGAGGTGCTGAACATGTCAGGCTCGATTCTTAATCCTACCTACACCTATGTGTGCGACGGACCCACGGTGACGCTGCACTATCGCAACGGCATCGAGGACGTGGTCACGGGCGATGTCACGGGCAATGGACAGGTTGACATCGCCGATGTCAACGCCGTCATCAACATGATGCTCGGCAAGGTAGAGCAGACTGCCGCCGCCGATGTCACGGGCGAAGGAAATGTCGACATTGCTGATGTCAATGCCGTCATCAACATCATGCTCGGCAAGTAGTTTCTAGTTTTTAGTTGTTAGTTTTTAGTTGTTAACTCGAATGCTCGAAACTCAAAACTCAAAACCCGCAACGCAAAACTCAAAATCCGAAATCTGAAACAAATTTTTGTAATAACTAAAAGATTATGAAAAAAATCTTACTTTCGTTGGCTCTGATGGCAATGTGTGCCACCACGGTCAGTGCGCAGCTGATTCAGCGCAATCCTGCCGCACAATTGTTGACACCGCGTGCCGCCAAGGCTCCTGTTCAGAAAACCCTGGGACCCAATCAGCTCTATATGGGTCCATACGTGAGCGATGCTCTGGCTGAGTACGGCATGGGTCTGACTGGCTCCTCGGGAATCTTTAAACAAGGCACCATCCTGCCCATCGAGATGGTTCAGGCCTTTGAGGGCGGCGTGGTCAAGGCCATCCGCTTCGGTCTCTGTGCTGCAGTGAGCGATGGTGGTGTGTTTGTCTATCCCGTCACCAGCCTTTCGCCCCTCACACTGGGCGAGCCCCTGGCCGAGCAGCTGGTTGCATCGACCACTATCGGTTGGAACCAGGTGGAACTGGAAAATCCCTTCACCATCTCAACCGAGGGAATCGTCGGTCTGATGATTGGCTATCAGTATCAGCAGAAGAAAGGCACTGCCAACGACTGCTATCCCATCTCGGTGGTCCAGGAGGGCACAATTCTGCCGTCCTACACCAATGCTCCTGGTGTCACCAATGGCTGGCAGGACATCGGTCTGTCGGAATACGGCAACCTCAGTGTCCAGGCCATCGTCGAGAGCGAGAACTTCCCGCAGTACAACCTGACGATGAGCAACCTGCAGGCCTACAATTATGCCAAGGTCAGCGACGGACTGCAATTCTCGGTCAACCTGAGCAACTATGGCATCGCCGAGGCACTCACCGACTACACCATCGAGATGCTAGTCGATGACCAAGTCATGGGCACGATCGACTCGCCCATGCCACTCAACATTGCCGGTTCGGTCTATCAGGGCATCTGCCCGCTTGAGGGTGTCACTACCGGACAGCACACACTCACCCTGCGTGCCAAGACTGTCGCCGGCGAGCAGGTGACCGATGCTACAGAGCTTACTGCCACATTTGCCGCATATATCGAAGGATTTGAGCGCCAGAGGCATCTGGTCGAGCAGTTCACCAGCACCACTTGCACCTGGTGCCCGCTGGGCACGGCTGTGCTCAAGGCCATGCGCGAGATGATGGGCGACAAGATGGCTTGGGTGGCCATCCACAACAATATCCCCCAGGCGGGCGACCCGTTTGTGATTGCTAAGGGTACCAGCCTGGCCACCTATCTGGGCTGCAACAGCGATCCCTCTGCTGCATTCGACCGCTTTGACGCTGAGCTGACCGGCTCACTCTGCCAGTCGCTGGGCTACTATGAGCAGTACACGCAGATGGCTGCCGAGATGATCAAGGAGGTTTACTTCGACAACAACCCCACACCGGCACTGGCCACGGTCAAGATCGAGCCGACCTACAACGAGGCCGATCGCAAGCTGGCCATCAAGGTGAGCGGACAGTTGAGCGAGGATTTCAGCACCATCTTTGGCTCCAACATGGGCCTCACAGTCTATGTGACCGAGGACAGCCTGGTGGCTCGTCAGATCAATCAGGGAGTCTATGACAACAACTATGTGCACGAGAATGTGTTGCGTGCCATCCCCTCGGCCTACAATGGCGATGTCATCTCGGTCAGCGGCAAGACTGAGTATGAGAAAGGCTATATGGTGACGCTCAACAGTGCCTGGAAGCCCGAGAAGATGCACATCGTGGCACAGGTGCACCTGCGTGGTGCCGGCACCAACAAGAATGTCATCAACTGCGAAATGGTGCCCCTGCTCCAGCCGGTGGGTGTCACGGGCGACGTCACGGGCAACGGACTGGTTGACATCGCCGATGTCAACGCCATCATCAACATGATGCTGGGCAAAGTCGAGCAGACTGCCGCAGCCGATGTCACGGGCGAAGGAAATGTCGACATCGCTGATGTCAATGCCGTCATCAACATCATGCTCGGCAAGTAGTAATAGTTAATAGTTAACAGTTAATAGTTAATAGTTAATATATAGTTAACTATTAACTTTAAACTTTAAACTATAAACTATAAACTATTTTGAGAGCCGCCTCCCTGGCTGGGAAGCGGCTCTCGGTTTTGTGATAGGGTAGTGGGGGGTCAGTGCACCGGAATCTTGTCGATGCGCCGCTGGTGGCGACCGCCCTCAAAGGCCGTGGTCAAGAACGTCTCGACCATGGCGATGGCCTCATCGTCGGTGACAAAGCGGCCGGGCAATGCCAGCACATTGGCGTCGTTGTGCAGTCGCGCCAGGCGGGCAATCTCGGGCAGCCAGCACAGTGCCGAGCGGATGCCCTGGTGCTTGTTGAGCGTCATGTTGATGCCCTCGCCACTGCCACAGATGCCGATGCCGGGGTAGCACTCGCCGCGCTCGACGGCCAGTGCGCACGCATGGGCAAAGTCGGGATAGTCGCAACTGTCCTCATTGTAGGTTCCAAAGTCCTTGTAGGCGATGCCTTGCGCATCCAGCCAAGCGATGACGGCCTGTTTGGTCGCCCAGCCGGCGTGGTCGCTACACAGCCCCACCGGCACTCCTTCTTTCAGTATGTTGTTCATTAGATGATGGTTAGTTGTTAATTCGAATGCTCGATTGTTCGAATGCTCGAAAATCGAAATCCGAAACTCGTTTATTCACCTTTCAGGGCAGCCAGAGTGGCGGTCAGCGAAGCAATCTTGCTCTCGGCATCGGCCTTCTTCTTGCGCTCCATGGCCACGACGGCCTCGGGCGCATTGGCCACAAAGCGCTCGTTGGCCAGCTTCTTCTCTACGCCGGCCAGGAAGCCCTGGGCGTACTTCAGTTCGCCCTCGAGTTTCTCAATCTCGGCAGCCACGTCGATATTGTTGCCCAGGGGCACAGCTAGCTCCAGCGTGCCCACCAGGAACGATGCGGCGGTAGGATCTTTCTCGGCATTCTCGACGATGGCATCCAGGTTGGCCACCTTGGCGATGATGCCTGTGAACGGGTTGTCCAGACTGCCCATGACATGCAGCTGCATCACCTCCTTGTTGGCAATGTTCTTGGCCTTGCGGATGCTGCGGATGCCGCTGATGATTTCCTTGGCTTGCGTCATCTGGGTCAGCAGGGTCTGGTTCACCTCACCGGGCTCGGGCAGGCGCGCCACCATGATGCTCTCGCCGTCGCGGCGTTCGGCCAGGTGCTGCCACAGCTCCTCGCTGATGAACGGCATGAACGGGTGGATCAGGCGCAGCAGCGTGTCGAAAAAGCCCAGCGTGGCCTCGAGCGTCGCACGGTCGATGGGCTGCTGGTAGGCGGGCTTGACAATCTCGAGATACCAAGCCGAGAACTCCTCCCAGAATAGGCGATAGACCGACATCAACGCGTCGTTGAGGCGGAACTTGCTGAAGTGGTCCTTGACCTCGGCCAGCGTGGCGTTGAGCACGCTGCTGAACCACTCGACGGCCAGGCGGCTGTGCTCGGGCTGCTCGATGTCGGCCACCTCCCAGCCCTTGACCAGACGGAAGGCGTTCCAGATCTTGTTGTTGAAGTTGCGGCCCTGCTCGCACAGTGCCTCGTCAAAGAGGATGTCGTTGCCTGCCGGAGCACTGAGCATCATGCCCATGCGCACACCGTCGGCACCATAGTCCTCGATGAGCTTGAGCGGGTCGGGGCTGTTGCCCAGCGACTTCGACATCTTGCGACCCAGCTTGTCGCGCACGATGCCGGTGAAGTAGACGTTGCGGAACGGCATGTCGCCCACATACTCATATCCGGCCATAATCATGCGTGCCACCCAGAAGAAGATGATGTCAGGGCCGGTCACCAGATCGCTGGTGGGGTAGTAGTATTTCATCTCGGCGTTGCCGGGGTTGTTGATGCCGTCAAACAGCGAGATGGGCCACAGCCATGAGCTGAACCAGGTGTCGAGCGCATCCTCGTCGTGGCGCAGCTGGCTGGCCTCGATGTGCTCATAGCCAGGAATCTGGCGGGCCTTCTCCAGGGCCTCGTCCTCGGTGAGGGCCACCACGTATGCCTCGCTGCCGTCGTCGGTGGGCAGGAAGTAGGCCGGGATGCGGTGTCCCCACCACAGCTGGCGCGAGATGCACCAGTCCTGGATGCCCTCGAGCCACACCTTGTAGGTGCTCTTGTATTTGGGCGGATAGAACTTGAGTTCGTCGTTCATCACCGGCGGCAGGGCCATCTCGGCAAAGTGCTTGAGCTTGAGGAACCACTGCATGCACAGGCGCGGCTCGATGGCCGTGTCGGGGTTGCGCTCGCTGTAGCCCACCTTGTTGTCATAGTCCTCGATCTTCTCAATCAGTCCGGCGGCCTTGAGGTCCTCGACAATCTGCTTGCGGCAGTCGTTGCGGTCCATGCCTACATACAGGGGCGACTCGGCGCTGATGGTGCCGTCGGCGTTGAAGATGTCGATGGTCTCGAGATTGTGGGTCTTGCCCAGCATATAGTCGTTGGTGTCGTGCGCCGGGGTGACCTTCAAGCAGCCCGTGCCAAACTCGATGTCGACATAGTGGTCCTCGATGACGTCAATCACGCGGCCCACCAGCGGCACAATCACCTTGCGGCCACGCAGCCACTGGTTCTTGGGGTCCTTGGGGTTGACACACATGGCGGTGTCGCCCATGATGGTCTCGGGGCGTGTGGTGGCCACCACGGCATAGTAGCCCCGCTCGTCGCGGTGGATGACGTTGCCCTGCTCGCGCAGCTGGGCCTCGTCGGGCAGCTCGGTCAAGCCATCGACATAGTACTTGAGGTGGAACAGATGGCTCTTCTCCTCGCGGTAGATGACCTCCTCGTTGCTCAGTGCGGTCTGAGCCTTGGGGTCCCAGTTGACCATGCGCAGGCCACGGTAGATGTAGCCCTTGTCATAGAGGTCGACAAACACCTTGAGCACGCTCTGCGAGCGCTTCTCGTCCATGGTGAAGGCGGTGCGGCTCCAGTCGCACGATGCGCCCAGCTTGCGCAGCTGTTGCAGGATGATGCCGCCGTGCTCGTGGGTCCAGTCCCAGGCGTGCTTCAAGAACTCGTCGCGCGTCAGGTCGCGCTTGCGGATGCCCTGTTCGGCCAGGCGCTTGACCACCTTGGCCTCGGTGGCGATGCTGGCGTGGTCGGTGCCGGGCACCCACAGGGCGTTCTTGCCCTCCATGCGCGCACGGCGCACCAGGATGTCCTGGATGGTGTTGTTGAGCATGTGGCCCATGTGCAGCACGCCCGTCACGTTGGGGGGCGGGATGACGATGGTGTAAGGCTCGCGCTCATCAGGTGTCGACTTGAACAGCTCGTGCTGCTCCCAATACTGGTACCACTTGTCCTCGACCGCTTTGGGGTCGTATGTCGGTGCTAGTTTGTTCATCTTCTTTAGTCTTAAAAAATATTTCCAAACTGCAAAGTTACAATTTTTTTCTCAATTATATAGAACAACGGCTCATTTTGTGGGTATTTGCCACAAAATGAGCCGTTCTGTGTCCTTTTCATGCCTCATTTGTCATCGTAATGGCCGTAAGCTGCCAGTACGATGACGATGACCTCCATATCATGGATTTCGTAGATTAGCCGGTGCCGCGCGGTGATGCGGCGGCTCCAGCGGCCCTTTGGCTCACCCTTGAGTTGCTCGGGATGCCCTGTGCCCGTCTGGGGATGCTCATAGAGCTCGCCAACCAATTTCAGCGCTTTTTTATAGGCTTTTGGTTCGCTCTTCAGCAACCTTTGGAAATCTTCTTGGGCTTTAGTCTTAAATTCAACCTTATAACTCATAAGCTTCTGATATAAGCATCAAACTCTTCTACACTATCAAAAGTGACTGATGGTCCCTTGCTGGCCTCTTCGATGCGGGCGAAGAATTCTTCCTTGGTCATCAGTGTGGGGTCATCCTTTTGGGCTTTCGCCACAATGCGTTTCAGGGCCTTGACGGCCTTGCGCATCAGACTCTCGTCCTGTGAGATTTCGGCTAAAGTCTCAAATAGTTCCTCGTTGAGTTGTAGTTGTGCAGTAGTCATGACCTTAATAATTTTGTGCAAAGTTAATGAGTTTTGTCCAAACAACCAAACTGTCGGCTCATTTTGTGGATATTTGCCACAAAATGAGCCGACAATAATTGTTCAGTTGCTAATCGGTCGGTGGGTAAAGAACTAAACCTCTACCCACTACCAGCACTCAGCGCGGTCTACCAGTGCAACGGTCTCCCAGCGCACAGTGCGGTCTTACTTGCCGAGCATAATGTTGATCACGGCATTGACATCGGCGATGTCGACCGTGCCCTCGCCAGTCACGTCACCCTTCACGGGCTGCGGTGCATCGGGGTTGTTGCCCACAAAGTTCACCTTGATGTTCTGCTCCAGTGGGGCAAAGTAGATGTTGATGCTCACCAGCAGGGCTTGCTCGTTGAAGTGGGTGGTCATCGTGATAGGCACTTCACCCAGCGTGGGACCGAACCAAAAGTCCACATTGGGGTCATCTCCCTCGGCGATGGTGACGTTGCGGTTCTCGACACTGGTCAGCGTGTAGCCAAACTCCTCAAACTCGGTGTTGGCAACCAGACTGTCGACCACGATGTTGCCCACGCCCAGTTCGGTTTCAGGTGTAACGAGCTTGAAGTTCTTGATCAGCAGGGTGTAAGTCCCATCCTCTTGTTGGTTGAGAGTCACATTGGCGGCTTGCGAAGCACCTTCACCATTGATCGACACGGCAATCTTGCCGGCATAGTCGGTGGCCATGGCACCCAGGGTGCAAGCGGCCGCCACAAGCATTGCGAATAATTTCTTCATTGGTCTTGATTATTGTTTAAGATGGATAATGTTGCTAGTTGCACCGGGGGCTGTTCCCCCCTCTTGGCGTGAGGGGGAAACTGTCCGGCGGCGGAGTGCTCTCAGCTCTTGCCCAGCACGATGTTGATCAGGATGTTGACATCCTGTGAGTCGACTGCGTTGTCACCATTGAGGTCGGCTATGCCAAGCTTCTCGGCCTTGCCAAGGGTCATGTTGACAATCGTGTTGATGTCGTTACTGTCGACAACGCCATCACCATTGATGTCGCCGCGCAGACCCGGTGCCGTGGCCTTGGTCACAGTCAACGTGCGGGCCTCCATGTCCAGGGTGAAGTTCCACTGGCCGGCCGGCAGGGCGTAGGCACGGGTGTGACCCCACTCGCCCAGAGCCAGAGCTGTGCCCAGGTCGCTATCCTCGATAGTGATTGACACATCGGTTCCCTCGCCGGGCGCACCGAAGCGATAGGGCAAGATGTAATTCCAACCGCCCTCGTCATCATCGTTGGCAAGCTCGGTGGTGAAGCCGAAGTAATAAAGGGAGTTCTCGCCGGCGGTGGTCACCTCAGCAGTGTAGATCTTCTGGTCCTCGGTGGTCATCTCCACGCCATTGTTGGCATGCCAGCCATTGCCGTTGACGTCGCCCAAGATATATACCTTGCCGGTGATGGGGTTGAACACCTTGCTCACAGTCAGTGTCTTGTTGTTTAGGTCGAGCGTCAGGTCCCACTCGCCGGCGGCAATCTTGAAGGAGTTGTAGATGCCCCAGTCAGTGAGCGACAGGGCTGTACCTAGATTTGAGTCGTCAATGAGCAGGTCAGCACTCTCGGCACCCGTACGGAAGCCCTTGATGCCATCCCAGCCATCGGCATCATTGGCCAACTGGGTGGTGAAGCTGAAGTAGTCATATCCATCAGCACTGCCCGTGGTAGTGATGCGAGCGGTATAGACGTTGTTCTCGCCTGCGGTCATCTCATAGCCCACATTGGCGGCCCAGGTGTTGCCATTGACGGTACCCATGACGTAGGCCTTGCCGGTGAGCGGGTTGCGGGTGACATTGATGGTGTACAGGTCGTAGTTCTTGAAGTCGGGGCCGGTCACGCCGATAGCCACACGATAGTTGCCATAGCCCAGGTTCTCGACATTCTTTACCACCATGGCGCTCTGGCCCGCGGCAGTGACATCAAAGTTTTCGGCTGTCAGATTCAACGCCTCGCCGGTGTAGCTCACATTGTAGCTCTTGGTGGCGGCATCGAAGCTGAAGCCCTCAAGCGTCACACCATTGAGCGCAATGTTGCTGATGCTAGCGTCGTACACCAGCTCCATGTCATCAACCCATACTTGGTCGTTGGCATTACCTTTGCCAGGTGTTGCATTGGTCGAGATGGTAACTAGGATGGCTTTGGCTTTGCTGGCATCTGTGTAGCTGAAGGGGATAGAAAGCTCGCGCCAATCGCCTGTTGCTATCTGTTTGTTTTGTGCCTTAGCGGCAACACGGGCTGCGGCATAGTCTACATCGTCTTGAGTGTATTTTGTTCCCCCAATTAAAGAGGAGGAATCTCCTTTTTTGGGCTCAGGATCCTGATATTTGTCGCCGTCGAAGAGTATGGCGCTTAACGTAGCGTATGGATATTGGGCATTGGTGGTGCCTTGGGTGAACTTGAGCCAGGTCTTGATGGCATCTGGCTTGGCATTGAGGGCTGTATAGAACTTGTCACCCCAGTTGTCAGTTGCTGTGGAAGTTTGGTCCATTTCGCTGTGGTTCCAAGTACTGGCGGCAGACATACTTTGAGCCATGAGCCGACCGTTGGTCATGGTTCCATTGGCCACAATGCCGTAAATGCTCTTTGAAGCAATAACTGCACTTGAGCCTGAAGCACCGGTGCGCACATCATTGCTCTTGAGGAGTGTGCTTGTTGCTTGGCTTGCCAGACTGCCAGTCGCACTTTTGAAGCCGTGCCAATATCGGGGTTCGGTAATACTTTCATCTGTACTCCAGGTCTCGAAGTCGCTGTTGGGGATTTGGAAAGTCTGGGCGTAGGCGGCGACTGCGCCGCTGGTGTAGTCGACCGGCTGGCCGTTGAAAGTGCCATGTGCGGCAACGGTGTTGGCATCGGTGTAGCGCACCAGCAGCGACACGCCATCGCGGTTCAGGGCCACCAGGTGGATGTCGCCCACGGTGGTGACCGCTACATCATTGTAGGTAGTTCCATCTACAGTCACGTCGCACACATTGTCGTGTGGCGAAACGGTGACCGTCTGTGCCTGCAGACCCAGCACGCATGCCGCTGCAGCCAGTAGTGTAGAAATTTTCTTCATTGTTGATTAATCTTAAATAATATCTGTCTATAAACTGTTAACTTTCAACTATTAACTTTCCACTACCTCAGCCGGTAGGTTAGCCCCAGCGTGCCATAGATGGGGAAGAGCTTCTGCTCGATGGTGTGGAAGTTGCTCTTCATTGTCGGCGAAACGCCCCAGTTCAGCTCGGCGTAGGCACCCATGCGCTTGCCGAAATGCCAGTCGGCTCCCAGCCCGATGCCCCAGTGCCAACGGCGCATGTGCTCGCTGAAGTCGTAGTCGCCACGTTCATTAGCCTCCTCGCCCAGCAGAATCTTGGCCCCGGTAGGGTCGTCGACACGCAGATAGCCGTTGTGCGCCCAGCCGCTGAACTCGCGGTTGAGCAGATAGGACAGATAGGGACCCACACGCAAGTCCACCTTATTAATATGCAGCACTGCTTGGATGGGCAGGGTGAGCATCCACTCGGTGGTCTTGGTGGTGACATCGCCGGTGAAGCGGCCCGCCATGCGTTCGCCGCCTTTGACCATCTCCATGTTGTAGTTTTTGACCCGCGCATCCTCGCTCATGGCCTTGTTCTCAAAGCGCAGGCTCACCACAGCACCCCAGCGGTCGGTGATGGGATAGAGTGCGTCGCCGCCCACCGAGGGGTTGAGCTGCGGCGTGTAGCTGTTGAGCTTCCTGATCTCGGCCGGCATGCCGATGGGCATATTGCCGCCCACGTTGTAGCCCACGCGCAGGGTGTAGAGCAGACGCTCGCCGAAGGTGTGCTTGACGCGGTCAATCACCGTGCGGCCCGTCATCGGCCCCACTGCCAGCAACAATGTCAATATCGTAGTTATTAATTTCATCTTCTCTTTTTTATTTCCCCTCTCCCTTTCCCAAAGGTGAGGGGTGGGGTTTGTTCGTTTTCTTTCCCCTCCCCCTTTCCCAAAGGTGAGGGGTGGGGTTTGTTCGTTTTCTTTCCCCTCCCCTTTCCCAAAGGGGAGGGGTGAGGGGTGGGGTTTAATCCTCAATCACAAATTATGAATTATAAATCACAAATTATGAATTATAAATTATGAATTATGAATTATAAATTATGAATTAGTTTTACTCTTGCTTGCTGCAGATGAGCCGCACCTTGTCGATGCACAGCTCGCTGTCGATGGCGCCCTCAAACAGGTCGCCCTTGACGCTCGACGCAAACACGATGGTCAGGTTGTAGCCGAAGTTCTCAAGCAGTTGCATGTTAATGTCTTCGGTGTAATTGAATTCAATCTCAAACGGTGTCCACTGGCTCGTGTTGTCCACCCGCGGCATCTTGGCCAGGGCCACGATGTTGGGGTTGGTCTGCACGTCATGCCCCAGCAGCATCACCTCGTTGCCCTGAGCATCGTGGTTGCGGTAGAACACGGCGTAGATTGAGCCGTCGTCCTGACGGGTGGGGTCCTCGACAAACTTGCCGTCGGCCCCAAGAACCATAAATTTAGGTCCGCGCTTGTACTTGAAGTAGCCTGTGAGCTTGACAGGTCGCTGGTTGAACGGCATGCCGAAGCGGGTGCACTTGAGTGCCTCTTGGGCTCCGTAGGAAACATCGAATGTGCCGAGGTACAGGTTGCCCGAGGCAATCGGTTTGCCGGACATGCGGCCCAGGGCACCCGTGTCGCGGGTGATGAGCTTGAGGCCGTAGCCGTCATAGCCGTCAATCATCGGGATGGTGGGGTACTCGTCGGGCTTGGCTTTGCTCTTGCTCTGCTTGAAGCCCGGATTGCCGCTGGCCCAGGTCTCGCCAAGGGTCTGAACGCCCGAGGTGTTGTACCACTGGTAATACTGGCTTGTGCCCGAGGTCACCAAGTCAAACTTCTCGAAGTCAAATTTAATGGTGTCGGTCACGGTCACCACCACCGGGGTGAAGCTCACCTTGTAGTGGCGACTCCACTGCCCGTCCTGCGACGTGACGGTGTAGGTCACAGGGCCTTGGCTGAAGTCATGCATCGAGCCGTTCTCGGGCACGATGGTGGCACCCTCGGTCAACTTGAAGCGCGGGGCCAGGGCGGTCAGGTCGGCGTGCGAGCGCACGTTGAAGTTGATGACCGTGTCGGTGTATAGCACCTGCTTCAGTGTGTCGGTCACCTGAAAGAACATCTGTTGGGGGTTGGCCACATGCACCGTCGCCTGCTCGATGTCGCACTCGGCATTCAGAGGCTCGTCCTTGAAGCACGAACTCAGTGCCAACGGCAACCAAAGTGTAAGCGCAGCTAACCCAATATGTCTCAATGTTTTAGTCATTGTGAATTCAAGATTTTTCTCATTCAAGCTGCAAAGATAGAAAAAAAATCTTAAACCCCTGCTATTTTTTTGCTCAAAAAATGCCCAATTCTGACAAATAAAAACCGCGAATGCCACCAATGCTTATATTCTTATGCCATTATGCCTAAAAAACCGCAAATACACCAAAAGCTTTTGTTCTTATGTTCTTCTGTCTGAAAAAAACCGCGAATAGCGCGAATGTGGCAGAGATTCGACAATTCTCAAATTCGTGATAAAAAACTCGTTCCCACCGCGAGCACCTCGTGGTTGCTGAGAGACAAACACACACAGAATGCACAGAACACACAGAATTTGTTGTTAATTTTCAGTGTATTCAGTGTTTATTCTCTGCCCGGTGGCAGCGAGCACTTTGTGGTGAGCTGGTGAGCGACCGAGAGAGCCGTGAGCAGGTCAACGCCTTGACCGTCACCCATGGTGAGCGGATTGTGGCCAGACAGAATCGAGCCGATGGCATGCAGGTTGTCGATGGCTGTGCCGGCTTTGAGTGGGCGCAGGGCGGTGTCGGTCAGCACGCCGCAGCGCATGAAGGGCTGGTCGCCCATCAGGCCATAATGGCTCCACTGCTCACGGCAGGCAGGGGCGTCCACGTCCAGGCCCATCAGCGGCTCGACGATGGCATCACATGTGGCCACCAGGCCCTGGCTCAGCAGCGAGCCGGAGGCCAGTACATAGTGCTGCGCGGTGATGGGAATGCCCGGCGACTTGGCTGTGTAGACCGCTGCGATGTGATGGTCGGCCAGCTTGACGTGGCCAACGCTCTCGGCCGTCAGAAACTTGCCGCCCAGCATCTTGAAGTAGTGGCGCAGCAGGGCGGCCATGCGCGTGCCCGGCACCGATGGCGGCATCGTGGCCAGGTGGTGGAGTGGGGCGGTGACCCAGCGGCGCAACAGGTTGACAGGATAGTCGTCCTCCATCCCCACGATGGCCGGCAGCAACACCGCCTCGTCGCCGTCGCACACTCGGTTGATGGCCTCGGCCAGGTGGCGCAGCTTGCTGCCGGCACCGATGGTGCGGGCCAGATTGACGGCACGCATCTCCGAGGCACTGCGGCGCGGCAGACCCAGGCTCTCGACCTCGATGTCGTGCACCGTCACCTCACAGCCCAGCTGCGACAGGTTGTGGGCAACAAAGTGAATGGGGAAATCTACAAACCCCTTGAGGTTGAGCAACGTGGCGTGTTGCCACGGCAGTCGGTCGGGACGGGTGGCGGTGGCCATGCCACGCAGCGACAGCCAGGCGGGTTTGAGCACGCCCAGCGGCGTGATGCGCCAGTGGTTGTGGTGCGGGTCGCCGGTCAGTGTCACTCCGGCGTCACCCAGCAGTTGCTGGGCCTCCAGAGCCAGCGTGGCGATGTGTTCGACGCCAATTTTCTGGTAAGGGTGGTCGAGTGGCAGACGGGCGATGGCCTCGATGGGGCTAGTCACCTCCTGACCGTCAACACAGCCCAGCAGCTCCATGGCCCCGCCATTGAGCTGCAGTGTCGATGGCCCGGCCGACACGATGGTCACCCGCCGGCCCGTCTTGGCCAGGGCGATGCCACACGCCAGCCCGCTCAGGCCGGCTCCGATGATGAGGGTGTGCAGGGTGGTCATGGCTCCACCTCCTTTCGGCTGATGGCTTTGTCCAGGCCGCAAAGGCCCTGGTAGATGGCGGCGGCCAACTGTGCGTCGCGCAGAGCGCTGCCCCAGGCGACAGGCTTTGTGCCCCGCCAGCGCTCGTCGATGAGACGAGCCAGGTCGCGCAGGGCACTGTCAGGGTTTCCGGTGAGGTGCGCCAGCAGGTTGGCCGTGCGGCAGGCGCATGACCGGCCTTGGCACAGCCCCATGCCCAGACGCGTGCGGCGCATCAGGTTGGCCAGGTCATGGGCTTGCAGTTGCTCGATGGCATAGCGCACCTCACCGATGGTCACGTTCTCGCACTCGCAGATGCTCATGCGGTCGAGCGCATCATCGGCGGGGATGGCGCGGCGGCGGTCGCCGTGGCGCTTCGATGCGTTGCTCTTGCCCGACGGCTTGAAGCCGCCGGTGATGACATTTCGTTGCTCCGACCCCGGCAGTGGCAGGGTGGCGGTGGTGCAGGCCGCGTCCACACCCAGTTTGCGGCAGGCCAGGTCGGTGGCCAGCTCGGCCATCTTGCGATAGGTGATGAGTTTGCCGCCTGTGATGGTGATCAGTCCCTCGACACCGTCGCGTGTAGCGTGGTCCAGACACACGATGCCGCGGCTGATGCTGCGCCCCGAGGGGTCGTCATCGCTGGCGATGAGCGGACGCACGCCGGCAAAGGCGCGCAACAGCCGCGTCTGTGCCAGTTGCGGCACCAGCTGTTCGCCCTCGCGCATGAGCAGGTTGACTTCGGCTTCGGTGACGCGCATGTCATCGACCTCGTCGATGCCGATGCGGTCGCTGGTGGTGCCCATCAGGCTCACTGTGCCGTCGGGCACCAGGATGTCGGCGTTCGAGGGGCGACGGCAACGGTTCAACACCATTTGGCCCACGCGCTGGCCATAGACAAGTATCGTCCCCTTGGCAGGGAACATCTGGATGTTGATGCCGGCATGGCGCACAAGCTGTGCTCCCCAGATGCCGGCGGCATTGATGGTTACGGCTGCGTGAAATTCATGGCTCTGCCCGGTGCGGTGGTCCAGGGTGCAAACCCCTTGGACACGACCGCCTGCTACAATCAGGTCGGTCACCTCCTGCTCGGTGAGTGTCTCGGCTCCATGCAGGCGGGCGTCCAGCACATTGGCCAGGGTGAGGGCAAACGGGTCAATCGACGCGTCGGGCACTCGCACCGCTCCCCGCAGGTCGGGGTTGAGCAGCGGCTCAAGTTGCAGGGCTTGCTGTGGGTCGATGACCTCGGCACTGATGCCTGCCTGGCGGCAAGCGTCGACAAAGGTGGCCTGGTAGGACAAATCATCGTCGGGCAGGGTGACAAACAGTCCGTCGGTAGGCTCGATGCAGTGGCAGGCGATGCGCCGCAACACCTCGTTCTCTAGGATGCACTCGCGCGCGCTGTCGGGGTCGGTCACGGCATAGCGGCCACCGCTGTGCATCAGCCCGTGGTTGCGCCCACTGGCCCCGTGGTTGTAGTCGTGGCGCTCAAGCAGCAGCACCCGCAGGCCGCGCAGCGCGCAGTCGCGCGCCACACCGGCACCGGTCACGCCGCCGCCTATCACTATCACGTCGTATGTCGCATTCGAGCTCACAATCCGCAAAGTTACAAAAAACTATGGCACTCCTGCCAATTTTTGAAGATATTTAACTCGATAGGGTGGTAATGTGTCTGTTCAGCGATTCCGCGTTTCCCCTCCCCTTTCGCAAAGGGGAGGGGTCAGGGGTGGGGTTTCGATACAGCTATAATTATAAAAATGTGGCAAAACATGCTCGTTGCAAACCCCACCCCCAGCCCCTCCCCTTTGAGGAGGCCGCTGAAAAAGTAAAAAACCGCGAATTACGCGAATAAACCGCGAATATTTCTTGGATATAATTTGAAATATCACGTAATCTGCAGATAATTTATTCAAATCTAGGTTTGAATATAACCATCGTGAAGCAAATCAATTATTTGTCTGTACTTTTTCAGCGGCCTCTTGAGAAAGGGGAGGGGAGGCTAGCTGGAACCAATCGCTGAACAAATACGTGGTAATGTGTCTGTTCAGCGATAGGTTCCAGCAAGGCGGTAATTGCCCTGAGTTGCACGAATTGTTGAGCGGCTCTGGTGGCTGGGACAAACCTCTCAACAATTTATGCAATTATG
>CACZHT010000053.1:0-14145 GCA_902781045.1 uncultured Bacteroidales bacterium
TACGAGGCACTTTTGTTCTGCTCCTGTGTGGACCAAGCGGCGAGGACCTACGGCCCTCTTGCATGGTCTTTCGAACAAATAGCTTCTTCGAAGCATTTTAGCGTCTCCGACGCAATCGCTGAACAGATACATCAGAACGCAAAAAGACCCAAAAAAACACAATTCCACAATCAGCTAACTATCAATACTATGCGAAAGTGTTACATGGCAGCGATTCCGCGTTTCCCCTCCCCTTTCTCAAAGGGGAGGGGTCAGGGGTGGGGTTTGGAGGCAGCCTGGAGAAAGGGGAGGGGAGGCTCACTAGAACCAATTGCTGAGATACAGTGCATGATTTGTGTTCTAAAGTTCTTAAAAATTGTTGCAACGTTTGGTGGAATGATGAGAAAGATGTAACTTTGCAAAAAAAGTGATAAACAACTAATAACTAAACACATTTTATAGACAAGAATTATGGCAAAGAAATGGATTTGCACCGTCTGTGGCTATGTCCACGAGGGTGACACGCCCCCCGAGAAATGTCCGCAGTGCAAGGTTCCCGCTAGCAAGTTCAAAGAACTGAACGAGGACGAGGGCCTGAAGTTTGTCGCCGAGCACACCCTGGGTGTGGCCAAGGGCGTGGACCCCGAAATTCTGCAAGGCCTGAAGGATCACTTCAACGGCGAGTGCAGCGAGGTGGGCATGTATCTGGCCATGTCGCGCCAGGCCGACCGTGAGGGCTATCCCGAGGTGGCCGAGGCCTTCAAGCGCTATGCTTGGGAAGAGGCCGAGCACGCCGCCAAGTTCGCCGAACTGCTGGGCGAGGTCGTGTGGGACACCAAGACCAACTTGGAGAAACGCATGAACGCCGAGGCTGGCGCTTGCGAGGACAAGTTCCGCATCGCCAAACTGGCCAAGGCCCAGAATCTGGATGCCATCCACGACACCGTGCACGAGATGGCACGCGACGAGGCACGTCACGGACAGGGCTTCCAGGGGCTCTACAACCGCTACTTCAAGAAGTAAGCACTGAGCTATCCAACTACTGGTCCACGTCATTGTTTGGCACACGCCATGCAATGAGTGGGCCACTTTTGCGTTATATAACTGATGACTAACTACAAGATACTGGCCTGTGTGGCCTGTGTGGCGATGGCCATGGGCATGGCCGCACAAACCAGCCCCTGGAGCTACGGCATTCAGGCGGGCGTGACGGCACACACCACCACGAGCACGCTGAGCGACAACTTCAAGGGCTGCGTGGGATTCACCTCCGGGCTGACCGCCGACTATAACCGCCTGCGCCTCAAGGCCGACGTGACCTACGGGCAGCCATCGTTCAAAAACCGCAACATGTATGCCGTGTTCGACGACAAGGGCCGCGACGCGCAGCTCAACGCTGTGGCCAACGCCTCGCACCTGGGCACATCGCTACAGCTGGGCTACACCGTGGCACGCCTGGGGCGAGTGAGCATCACTCCTGCGGCCGGACTCTACTACAGCCGCTACAGCTGGCGGCTCAACGACATCGAGTGGGACACCGACGAGCAAGACCGCGAGTACTTCAAGGTCACCGACAACCACCACACCACACAGGGGCGGCTCAGCTGGATAGCGTCGGTCGACGTCGACATCCGCCTGCACGATGCCTACACCGACGTGCTGGGCACGCAGCAGCGGCTGCGCTCGTCGTTGCGCGTCACGCCGTGGGTCACGAGCATCAGACACAAGAGCGTGGTGCCCGCCGTCAGTGGCATGCAACTGGGGCTCAACGTCACCTACAGCGGCCTGCTGAGCAACATCATGGAGTGAACGACACTAATTAATTCATAATTCATAATTTATAATTCATAATTTATAATTCATAATTCATAATTCATATTCAAGATTTAGAAATTTAGAATTCATACCACTCAGAATTCTCAATCGCCAATTCATAATTGTAATTAAAAAAGTAGTATCTTTGCGGCGTGAAACGGATATTGTTCATATTGTTGACACTGGCTGCACTGGTGGTGCCGCTACGCAGCCAGGCTCAGGTCGCCATCGACGAGCTGGAGGTGCCCTCGGCATTGCAGAAGGTGTTTGCCGGCTACTACCACTTCGTCGAGAGGGAGACACAAGACACCCTGATGATGCTGGTGTTCAACCCCATCCGCGTCTATCCCCGCGAGCGCTTCCGCAACAAGAAAGACGAAGAGTTCTACTGGAAGACCGTGCGCGATGTCAAGAAGACACTGCCCTACGCCAAGCTCATCGCATCGACCCTGCTTGAGACCTACGAGTACATGGGCACCTACAAGAACGAGAAAGAGAAACAGGCCTACATGGTGCAGTTTGAAAAAGAGATTTTCAAGCAATACAAGCCCGTGATGAAAAAGATGACCAAGAGCCAAGGCAAGATGCTCATCAAACTCATCAACCGCGAGACCAACCAAGACAGCTACCACATCATCAAGGCGTTCCTGGGGTCGTTCCGTGCGGGCTTCTGGCAGACATTCGGCCGTTTCTTCGGGGTGAGCCTCAAACAAGGCTACCACCCTGGCAAGGACAAGAACGACGCAATGATTGAGCGCATCTGTGTCCGTGTGGAGCAAGGAACCATTTAGGGAATTCATAATTTATAATTCATAATTCATAAGGGCATAGTGCATCGTTTTATGGTGCACAATAATTAATAATTGATTGATGAAATTCAAGATTCTGACCATAGCGGCAATGGCCGCACTGCTGGGGGCATGCGGCAGCGACGAGCCCAAGCCAAGCACCAGCGATGACGATGTTGTCCGCGTCAAGGACGAAGCCGACCGCACCGTGCTGATTGGAGCCGATGACGGCAAACTCTACAACATGCAGGGCGGCAGTGTCTATGCCACACTGCCGGGATGCAACCAAATCACTGCCATGGCGATGCATGGCGAGAACTACTATGCCACCGGTGTCACAGCCGACGGCACACTCACCTACTGGGCCAATGGACGCGCGGTGAGCCTGAACACCACTGGCTCGACTGTCGACATTGTGCGTGTGCACAACGACATCTACGTGCTGGGCAGCAACGGCACGCTCTATGTGGGCGACGCACCGGCGACCACCCTTGACCAGGGCAATCCGGTCGCCATCGTGCGCGACGCACGAGGATATGGAGTGGCATGCAACACCGATGAGGGCATCACCTACAAGATTGGTTCGACAACAAGCAGCACATCGCAGTACAATGTCCGCGCCACCGGGGCCGACCTGCTGGCAACGGCGGCGGCCACTACATTCAACATCTCAGGCTACATCTACCAGATGGTCAACGGCCAGGAAATGCACCTGCCATGCTTGTGGCTCAATGGCTCGGCCGAAGCTACCACCCTGGACATCAACTACACCGAGCGTGAACAGAACAACCGCACCTACACCAGCGGCCAAGTGATGGATGTGGCGCACAACAACCAGAGCATCATCGCTGTGGGCAGCCGCAGCAATGCCACCACACAAGTCGCGACGGTGTGGATTGGCTCGGCATCGACCGACACCGACGATGTCAAGACCTACTGGCAGGCCGACGGCAATGTCACTGCCGAGGCGCGACAGGTGCTGGTCTATGGCAGCGACATCTATGTCATGACGGTCGAGCACAACCACGACACCGGCACCCATTGCACACGCATCTGGATGAACCACCAGCTCAAGGGCACAGTGGCCGGCATCGTCGGCAACGCCATGGTGGTGATTTAATCTTTCAATCTTAAACATCATGCGAATGATTCATGCCATATTGGGGTTGGCACTGGCCATGGCAGCGGCCTGCGGCAGCGGCAACAACAGCGCCACCACAGCGAGCAACAACGACGACAACAATACAACCCAGACCGAGAAGACCATGGACTTCAGCGCCGACAGCGCCTACGCCTACGTCAAGCAACAGTGCGACATGGGACCGCGCGTGCCCGGCACACCGGCACACGAGCAGTGCGCCCGCTGGCTGACTACACTACTGGGCCAGTGGTGCGACACGGTCGTGGTGCAGCAAGCGCAGGTCACGACCTTTGACGGCACAGCTCTCAACATCAAGAACATCATCGGCACGTTCAACCCCACAGCCACCGACCGACTGCTGGTGCTGGCGCACTGGGACTGCCGACCCTGGGCCGACAACGACCCAGACCCCTCGCTGCGCAGGCAGCCCGTGATGGGAGCCAACGATGCCGCCAGCGGCACAGCAGTCATCCTTGAGCTGGCCCGACTGATGGCGCAGCAGCGGCCCCAGGTGGGCCTAGACCTGCTGCTGGTCGACGCCGAGGACTGGGGACAGAACGAGGATGAGGACTCGTGGGCACTGGGCACACAACACTGGGCCAACAACCCACATGTGCCAGGCTATAGCGCCAACTGCGGCATCCTGCTCGACATGGTGGGCACCCGTGGCGCACGCTTCACACAGGAGTATTTCTCAAAGCAGTATGCACAGGGCGTGGTTGACCTAGTGTGGCGCACGGCCAGCCAGGCGGGCTATGGCAGCTACTTTATCAACCAGAACGGCGGAGCCATCACCGACGATCATGTGATGGTCAACCGCATAGCCGGCATTCCCTGCATCGACATCATCGACATGCACCTCGACAGTGAGTCGGGCTTCTTCGATGGCTGGCACACGACCCACGACACCATCGACCAGATCGACCCCGCCACCCTCCGCGCCGTCGGCCAGACACTGGTCAACGTCATCTACAACTGGTGAGGCAAACAACACCTAACGCCATGACAGAGAAGATATTCACATCCTCTCAAAGACAACAAGACAACGCTCATCGAAGACATAAGAGCATCCGCGACATTCGCGGTTATTCTTTTCTTTCCCCTGTCGGGGGAGAGGGACTCGTTGCCTTGTTGGTCAGTGATGCGGCGACAGCCGGGGCGGTTTCAACGAGGTAAAAAAAGAGCCGACGTGTCGTCGCGACATGTCGGCCCACAATGATAAAACTATTACTTCTTTTATAAACTATCTGGATTCTGAGTGATTAAACTCTTTGTGGGTGAGGCGAGTGCCGTCGGCCAGCGTGGTGACGATGATGTTGACACCGTCGAACGGTCGGTCGCTCTCATGGCCCATCGTGTCGTAGTAGCGGACACTCACCACCTCGCCGCCGATGGCCAGACGGTCGACCGCAGTCACAATCTCGTCTTCGGCATCGGCCGTGAGCTGGCTCTCGGACACATAGTAGGTCTTGACGAGCGCGGTGGCATCGCCAGGCGCATGGCGCGGCGCGCGGCGCGGCGACGCACCCTCCTTGAGTCGGCCATAGAACCGCACGATGTAGGTGGGTCTGACATCGGCACTGTTCTGGTATGTATCCAATTTGGGGCCGCGGAAGGCATCCTTCATGGCCACCTGCAACTTGCCTTCTTTGAGGGTGGGGATGAAGTAGCACGACTTGGGCATGTCGAGGGCGGGTTTCTCGTCGCCGGCAAACCACTCGTTGACCAGCACGTCCTCGGGCTTGCCCTCGTGGTCGCTGGCCCGGGTGCGCCACACACGCACGCCATAGACCTCGACATCGCGCGACATGTCGCTCTCGACGGTCATGAAATAGCCGTAGAAGTTGTCGGAGCTGCCATAGCCCACGGGCGAGTATTCGGCCCAACCACTGTTGCCACTGTCGTCGTAAACTCCACCCAGTTCGGTGATGATTTCCTCATATTCCGGGTGATGCGTGTCTTTCTTCAGCTCCACCTTGGTGTTGTCGGTGCCGTGGTAGTTGCTGCCATAGGTGCTCTCCTCGATGGTGGCCTCCTGACCCAGAATCCACTCGGCACGTTTGATGAGGTTGGCGGTGAGCACGGGCACATAGTCCTGATGGGTGATCAGCGATGCCTGCCGCGAACGGTCGGGGATGTTGATCATGGTCTGGTTAGCGTCCGGCTCGCCCACACGCTGGCGCTGCGAGAACACCAGGTAGTTGCTGGGCGTGTCCTTCTCGGCATAACTGTCGACACCGCTCACGCCGCTGCTCGCACTCTCGCGCGACATCAGGTCGTAGCGTGCCACCTGGGGCAGATACTGCATGTTGGTCACTGTCAGTCCGGCCTCGTAGCCCAGCTCCAGCCCGTGGCTGGTGTCGGCATCCACCTCGGCCTGAGTGAAGGTGTGCTCGGCCGACTCGCTGATGGTCTTGAAGACATCCACCATGACGTCGTTGCTGTAGCAGGTGATCTCGGGATATTTGATGCCATCGGGGTTGGCATACTGGTGGAACTCGGCGATGTAGTCGTAGTGGTCGGGATGGTCGTTGAACTTGGTGGACTCCTCAAACACGTCGGTGATCATCAGGCCGTCGTACAGCGTGTTGGCACCGCCCACATCTTTGGCACCATCGGCCAGGCCCAACGGATAGCCGTAGGACTTGAAGCTCAACGGTGTGGCGTCACGCACTGTGGCCAGGGCGGCTGCGGCTGCAGCCTCGTTGGCACTGGCGGGCACGGCGTAGGTCGTGATGGTGCGCTGCGTCCATGGGTATGTGCCCCCCTTCTTGTAGACGTATTCGCCGTCCTGGGCATTTTCGGCCTGGGTGCCCTCGGGGATGCGCACATCGAAGCGGTGGAACTCGCTGTAGGTCCCGCCGGCGACGCTGGGAGCCAGATCGCTGGTCTCGTTGGTGCCGTGGAAGTAGATCTGTGCAATCTGGGTCTTCTTGGCAGGATTCAAGCGGTCGTAGCGATAGACGATGATCTCCGAGCCGTGGCCGTCATCCTTCCACTTCGGGTGATCGGGATTGTTCGGGTCATACGGGCCATAGTACCCCTCTTTCTCATAGTAGGTCATATCATCGTTGCGGTCGTGGATGCGGCTGACCATGATGGGACTCTGCGGGTTGTTGGTGATGCGGATGGTGTTGACATAGCGGTTGACCTCACGCACCGGGTCGTAGGCGCTGGACGTGTGTGCCTCGGCACGCATCTGGATGTGCGAGGGCACCGCCAGAGGCGGAATCCACACGCGGTCGATGTTGGAGAGCACCGGCTCGAAGCTCTCGGGGACTCCCTCCTCCTTGTGCACCCGGGCGTAAATCTGGTAGTTGATCCAGTAGCCGTGGTCCTCATATTGCTGCACCGGATAGGTGTGCTGATACTCGCGGTACTTGGTTGCCGGCGATGCCTGCGAGGAGGCGCTGTTCTTTTGGTTGACGGTGCAGTAGCCGTCGTTGCCGTAGGTGAATGTGAACAGCGGCTCGGCACTGCGCACGCCATTGACCACCTCATAGACCTCAAAGTCCTCGGGGATGAGGTTGCCCGACGCAATCTTGCTCACCGTGGTGGTCCAGTCGAGTGTCACGTCATACTTTCGCTTCTCCTCGACTGTGCCGTCCCAGTCGCTGATGGGCTGGGTCGATGCCTTGAGCTGGCAGGTGTAGAGTGCCAGCGTGGGCATGTGATGAGGATTGTAGTTGAAGTAGCGGATCACGCGGTAGACGCGCGAATCCTCTTTGGGGGTGCCATCACTATTTTTGCTGACATACATCTTGAAGTTGTCGCGCCCCAGTCCCTCGCGGCTGGTCACGTCGCCGGGTCGAGGAGAATAGTCATCGGGTCCGCCCCAGGTCCAGTACTCCATGCGATAGTCCGGAATCCACAGGGCCATACCCTTAATTTTGCGGTGGTCGGCGGATTGGTGGTTCAGCAGACCGTGGGTCGAGAAGGCATGAGCCTGCTCAGGCACGCTCGAGCAGTCGTGCTTCATCGTGTAGGTCTTGCCGCCCATGAGCTCGCGGTAGAAGTCGCCCTCCATGGCATTGTCCAGCGACCCGATGGGGCTGAACTCCTCGAACAGCGGCTTGGTGGGCATCTTGACTGACTGTCGCGGCGTGCCCTTGGCGATGAAGTAGAAGCGGTTGATGTTGTCATCGCTCACGCTGTAGAGCGTGCCCGAGTTGTGGTTGTCCATATAGTCGGAGGTCATGATGCGCTGGCCGCTCGCGTCGCGCTCAAAGTCCTCGATGCGCACAAAGTTGGTGAGCAGCGTCACCGACTCAATCTCGTCGGTGATGGCAAGAGTGAGCGGTGTAGGCGTTGACGTGGGCGTGCCGCTGGAATAGGTGTGTAAGGGCTTGCCGGCATCATCATATTCGTAGGTGTCCTTCATCTTGACCAGGAACACGGTCAAGCCATGCTCGTAGGGCTGTGGCACGCGCGCTTGGCCGCCACACAGCCCCAGGCCCCAGGCCCCCTGGCCATTGGTGCCGGCATTGAGGCCGTTCTCAAAGCTCCAGCGGGAGTCACCCTGCGGGATGTCACCCGTGAAGTTGTGGGTGTCGACATGGCGCTCATAGTCGATGATGGTGCTCAGGTTGTTAGCGCGGATGGGGATGTCCTCCCAGGTGTTTCGTGTCCAGGAACCATCGGCTCTTCCTTTGTCGAAATCGGCCCTGAAGTTGTAGTTCGGGAAGTTATTCCGCGTCAACATATAGGGGTAGATGTTCTCCTTGCCGGCCGAGTCGGGGATGGCGTAGAGCAGTCCCGGAATCTCGGGATTGACGTATACATACTTGAGCATGGCCTCGATTTGGTGCGGGTTGGTGGCCGTCTCCAGGAGGTTGCTGTAGTGGCTGATGCCACGCTCATCGGTCCACTGATATATGAAGTTCCGCTCTTCATACCACTGGCGGTCGTGCACAACGGGATAGACCGGTGCCGGAAGCCCCTCGCCACACACTCTGATGCCGACCAAGGCGACCACGGCCAGCAAGACTGCCATGCGCCATCGAGGCATTATCTGCAAAATGTTTAGTTTTTCCATAAGCGAATAGTTTTATGTATTTATTTGAACGACAAAAATATGAATCGACGTGAAACCTGACCAGTACAGCCACCACAAACGACGGTCTAGCCCACTAGCTCAAGATGTAGAAATGTTATTGATTTTAAGCTATTTAACAATAAAAGGCATCAAGCTATTTGAATCCCCTAAATCTTAAAATCTTGAATAAATAATAGTTTTTCGCTGCAAATTTAGCACGATATGTTGAAATAACCAAGGTTTTTGCTGTTAATATTCGTTAATATATTAAATTTAGCTCGATTCGCCTCAATTATTGCATATATACACAACACACCAAGTGTGAAGGACAGAAGTTGAAAACTCATAAATATAAAAACCGTGGCTATAGGGCAAAGAAATGGCGGAAAAGAACCGTCCCCAATCCGCCAAAAATGGCGAATTGGGGACGGTTCTTTTCCGCCATTTTCACTGCTCCTCGCCGGCGAGGAAGACGCGGGCGATGATGGGCGTGGTGTAGGCGTAAGGGATGAAGTCGACACTCGCAATGGGCCGGGTGATGAAGAAGTTGGCCACCTTGCCGGGCGCGATGCTGCCGTAACTGTCGCTCACGCCCATGGCGTAAGCGCTGTTGATGGTGGCGGCGTTGATGGCCTCGGCGGGCTGCAGCCGCATCTTGATACACGCCAACGAGACGGCAAACTTCATGTCGCCCGACGGTGTGGAGCCGGGGTTGTAGTCGCTGGCGATGGCCACGCCCAGTCCGGCCTCAATCATCTTGCGGGCCGGGGCAAACGGCATGTTCAGGAAGAACGATGTGCCGGGCAGAGCCGTGGGCATGGTGTCGCTGCCGCGTAGCAGCTCGATGTCGCGGTCGGTCATGCTCTCCAGGTGGTCGACCGAGAGGGCGCAGTGCCGCACAGCCACCTCCACGCCACCACTGTCGGCCAACTCCTGGCCGTGAATCTTGCCGCGCATGCCATAGTGCAGTGCGGCCTCGAGGATGCGGCCTGTCTCGTCGGGCGTGAAGAAGCCCTCGTCGCAGAACACGTCCACGTAGTCGGCCAGATGCTCGGCGGCCACGGCGGGTAGCATCTCGGCGATGAGCATGTCGACATACTCGGCCTGCCGACCAGCGTAGGCGCGCCCCACGGCATGGGCACCCAGGAAGGTGCTCACCACGCGCAAGCGGGTGTTCTGCTGGATGCGTCGGATGACGCGCAACATCTTCAGCTCATCGTCGGTGTTCAGTCCATAGCCGCTCTTGATCTCGATGGCACCCGTGCCCTTGGCGATGACCTCGCGCACGCGCTGCATGGCCTGCTCGTAGAGCTCGTCCTCGCTCATGGCGTGCAGGCGGTCGGCACTGTTGAGGATTCCGCCGCCACGACGGGCAATCTCGGCATAGCTCAGGCCGTTGATCTTGTCGACAAACTCCTGCTCGCGGCTGCCGGCATAGACGATGTGGGTGTGCGAGTCACACCAGCTGGGCAGCACAGTGCCGCGCTCGGCGTCGATGACGGCGACATCGCCCTCGGGCATGACCAGGTCGGCCTCACTGCCAAAGTCGGCGATGACACCGTCTTCGGCCAGCAGATAAGCGTCGTTGATGACGTTCAGCTCGCTCATCTGCCGGCCCTGACGGCGCAGCAACGCCTGGCGGTCAACTCCCGCCAGGGTGGCGATATTCTTGACTAACAGTTTCATCTGATCAGTTGTTGCGGATAAACTGGATGGCGGCCTCGATGTGCGGATACATCACGTCGTCGTCGCTGATGAAGGGCACCACCTGGCGGAAGTCGGCGTGCAGCTGCTCGATGGCGGGCGACGACTTGAGCGGACGGCGGAACTCCAGTGCCTGGGCGGCGTTGAACAGCTCGATGGCGAGCACGCGCTCGGTGTTGAACACCACCTTGTAGAGCTTGATGGCGGCGTTGGCACCCATGCTCACCAGGTCTTCCTGATCTTGGCACGAGGGGATGCTGTCGGTGCTCGACGGCATGGCCAGGCTCTTGTTCAGGCTCACCACACTGGCAGCGGTGTACTGCGTGATCATGAAGCCGCTGTTCAGACCCGGGTTGGCCACCAGGAAGTCGGGCAGGCCGCGTGTGCCGCTCACCAGGCGGTAGATGCGGCGCTCGCTGATGTTGGCCAGCTCGCTCAGGGCCATGGCCAGGAAGTCCATGGGCAGCGCGATGGGCTCGCCGTGGAAGTTGCCGGCACTGATGATGAGATCCTCGTCGGGGCAGACGGTGGGATTGTCGGTGGCACTGTTGATCTCGGTCTCAATCACGCTCTTGACATAGCGGATGGTGTCCTTGACGGTGCCATGCACCTGGGGCATGCAACGGAACGAGTAGGGATCCTGCACATGCACCTTGGGCTGGGCGATGAGTTCGCTGCCCTGGAGCAACTCCTTGATGCGGGCAGCGGTCTCGAGCTGGCCCTTGTGGGGACGCACCAGGTGGACGGCCTCGGTGAACGGCTCGATGCGACCGTCATAGGCTTCGAGCGACATGGTGCCGATGCGGTCGGCCCAGTCGCTGAGTTTCATAGCGTGCAGCACAGCCCACACGGCGAACGAACCCATGTTCTGGGTGCCGTTGAGCAGTGCCAGACCCTCTTTGCTGGCCAGATGGATGGGCTCCCAGCCCTTGGCACGGAGCATCTCGGCACCGGAGATGACACGGCCGTCCATCTCGACCTCGCCCAGACCCACCAGGGGCAGGCACAGGTGTGCCAGCGGCACCAGGTCGCCCGATGCGCCGAGCGAGCCCTGACGATAGACGACGGGGCAGATGCCCTCGTTGAAGAAGTCAATCAGGCGCTCGACGGTGTCGAGCTTGCAGCCCGAGTAGCCATAGCTGAGCGACTGCACCTTGAGCAGAATCATGATGCGCACTATCTCGTTGGGCACGCGCTCGCCCACGCCGCAGGCATGCGACTTCATCAGGTTGATTTGCAGTTGCGACAGCTGGTCCTGGCTCACGCTGACCTTGCACAGCGAGCCGAATCCTGTGGTCACGCCGTAGACCGGCACGGGGCTGTTGGCAATCTTCTCGTCCAGATACTGGCGGCAACGGATGATGCGCGCACGGGCATCATCGCTCAGGCGCAACTGATAGTTCTTCTCGATAATTTCGCCGACGCGCTCGATAGTGAGATGCTCGGCACTGATTTCATGAATCATAGGTTATGTTAATTAGTTAATGTTATCTCAATATCAGTCATAGAGACTTCTTAAAATGGCATCGCGATAGACATTGCCTTCGGACAAATTCAGTGACGAGGCGTTGTTCTACACCAGATGTTTCCTGCCATCATTCAACAAATTGTTTGATTGACAATCCGATAATCTGTGCCAGTAGTGGTGGAACAGCGTATCCCTACCTGGGCAAACTGCTCGGCCATACTGCCGTAGAGGATGAAATGGTCTGGAAACAATCGGATGCGGTCGGCATCAATGGTGCGAATGTCGGCTGTGGTGACCTTGGCCTCACGGTGGTTGCCGGCAAATGTACGGGCATACACAGGATTGATTTCATTGGCGAAAAGGCAATGAAATCCCGCTTCGGACAGCCCCTCGGACAGTCCCCCGGCACCCGAAAACAAGTCGACAAAATCCATGGTTGCACTATTTCACGGTGCAAAGATACAACTTTTTTCATCAACAATCCAGTGTCAACATCAAAAAGTGGGGCAAATCACCTCACAGCCCGAACCACGCAGGTCTCGCAGATTCTTATCTGCGAGACCTGCGCGAGTTTTGGCTGAGCGTTTCGAGTTGTGTCAGAAACCCGAAACTTTCGTGTGTGGCTAGAAGACGAAGGTGCGCAGCAGCCAGTAGCACACCATGCCGGCCAAATAGCCGACCAGGGCGATGGGGGTGATGCGGCGCATATACCACCCGAAGGTGACCTTTTCCAACCCCATGACCACCACACCGGCCGCACTGCCGATGATGAGCATCGAGCCACCCACGCCGGCACAATAGGCCAGCAGCTGCCAGAAGATGCCGTCCACAGCCATGTCGCCCGTCGCGGCCAGGGGATACATGCCCATGCAGCCCGCCACCAGGGGCACGTTGTCGACAATGCTCGAGATGATGCCGATGGCTCCGGTGACCAGATAGTGGTTGCCGCCCGAGACATTGTTGAGCCACTGCCCCATGACGGTGAGCACACCCACCTCCTCGAGGCATGCCACGGCCATGAGAATGCCCAGGAAGAAGAGGATGGTGCCCATGTCGATGCGTGAGAGCAGGTTGCTCACGCGCTTCTGCATGTGGTCGCCGCGACGCTCGCGCGGCAGGTGGGCATAGAACATCTCGCTGGTGAGCCACAGCAGGCCCAGCACCATCAGGATGCCCACGTAGGGGGGCAGGTGGGTCAGATGCTTGAACACGGGCACAAACATGAGGCCACCCACACCCAGGAAGAAGATGAACTTGCGCTCGCGACCGGTGAGCTCGTTCTCATCATCGTCGGGACCGGCCAATGCCGGCTGTTGAAGCGATCCGTGCAGCATATATTGGAGCATAAACACCGGCACGACCATTGACACCAGCGACGGGATGAAAATCTCCATAATCACGCCGGCGGCTGTAATGACCGACGCGTTCCAGAGCATGATGGTGGTCACGTCGCCGATGGGCGAGAAGGCCCCACCCGAGTTGGCCGCAAGCACCACGGCCGAGGCATAGATGAGGCGGTCGGCACGCTCGTCCACCAGCTTGTGCAGCACCATGATCATGACAATGGTGGTGGTGAGGTTGTCGAGGATGGCGCTCAAAAAGAAGGTCATGAAGGCGATGCTCCACAGCAGTCGCCGCTTGTGCGTGGTCTTCAGGGCATTGCGCACAAAGTTGAAACCGCCGTTCTGGTCCACCACCTCGACGATGGTCATGGCACCCATCAGGAAGAACAGTGTGGTGGCTGTGTCACCCAGGTGCAGCTGCAGCAGGTGGTTGACCTGGCTGTAGAGTGCCTCACCGGTGTAGCCAGGTAAGAACTCGCCGGGGTTGACCATGAACAACGTCCAGCAAGCCACCATCATGAGCAGTGCGATGGCGGCCTTGTTGATGTGAGTGACACTCTCGATGGCTATGCACACATAGCCCGCGACAAAGGCGACGATAATCGCCAGGGTTAGAAAGGACATGTCTTTTCAGTTTGTTTAGAATCAAAGTTAACGACCCAGATGCTTCTGAAAAAGCGCCGCAAAAGTACTACAATTAATCTAGACAAGAAGCGGAATATTGAAAAAAATTACAAAAATTAACAAGAGGGTGTGTCATAGAATCTGTTCACCGATTCAGAAGAATCTCCTCTTACCCCCCTGTGCATCGAAGATGCAGAGCGGGTCGAAGACCCGATTTTGTTCGAAAGACCATGCAAGTGCATCGAAGA
>CACZHT010000053.1:14185-32188 GCA_902781045.1 uncultured Bacteroidales bacterium
AAGCGGCGAGGACCTCCGGCCCTCTTGCATGGTCTTTCGAACAAATAGCTTCTTCGAAGCATTTTAGCGTCTCCGACGCAATCGCTGAACAGATTCTGTGTAATTCAGTTATGGCTCACCCTCTTTGCAAATCAACCGCCTGAGAATGGGATATTTTTCAGGCGGCTGTTTTTTCTTCCCTTTGTCGGAGGTGAGGTTTTCCCGTGCCCTCTGCTTGTAGGCGATGAGTCTGTGGCTGACCTCGATCTCGCGGTTCCCTTTTTTCTTCTTGTAGCATTTGGCTTTCAACGGACAGCCCTGGCAGTGCTGGGCGCGGTAGGCGGCCTCACAAATGCCTTTTGCATATTTCAACCCGCTCGCCCCTACTTTTTGGGGGCGGAGCCTACATTTGCCTTGAGAGCTTCACTTACCCAAAATAATGTTGATCAACTCGTTGACATCAGACACATCAACATTTCCGCTACCATCGAGGTCGGCAGCGGCCGTCTCGTCTCGCTTGCCCAAAATCATGTTGATCATCATGTTGACATCGGTTACATCAACCTTATCATCTCCGTTGACATCGCCCCGCAATGAAGCAGTCTCCATGAAGGTTGCACTGACGGTCACGGGGGCCGCCGGCATCAGGAAGATGTAGGTGGCATTCTCGCCAGAGATCAAATCCACATTGGCGCGGAGCGGGGCTCGACGCGGTACGCCGCTCGGATCGCCGTCAACGATGGTCACGGTGAGCGTTTCCAACTCGTAGCCGTCGTCGGGGGTCACGGTCAGCGTTACGGTCTCACCCTCGGCGGCTTCAGTCTTGTTGCAAGTCACCGAGCCGTGTTCAAACGATTCGGGCAGCGTAATGGCAAATGGCTGATATTCTACGATGGGCATCATCTGGGGTGTGTCGGTACCCGGCGGCAGGGCGAGGAACGCCTCGTTCTGCGGCATCATGTCGCCCAAGTAGCGGTAGTAGCCCACACCGTAGTTGTTGCCCAGCAAGTAGAAGGTATGGTCTGGGTAGTTTACAGCTGTCCAGTTGGGGATGGATCTGGGGGCGTTCTCGGCGTGCAGCTCGTTAGCCAGTATGTCGCTGCTTGTGTCGGTGGTGCGGTTCAGTTGCACGAAATTGTTGCTCTTGCCCGTCTTCAGCACCACCGCCGTTCCAACATTCACTATCTTGTCTTTCACCTCGGTCAACACCACCTTACCGTCTGCCACCGTGGCTTTATAGACCTTCGCCGCACCCTGCGCCTTGAAATTGGCGTAGTCGTTGTAGAACGTCGTCCAACTCGCATCGTCCCAGTTATTCGTCCTTGGCTTCAATACCAGCGTCGTTGCGTCGGGAAAGGCGCGCGCTCCCATCGTCGGATTGCCGCTGATGGTAACTGAGATCAGGGCGTCACAACTGTAGAATGCATCATTCCCGATGCTCGTCAAGCTGCTCGGGAGGGTGATGCTTGTCAGGGCGTCACAACTGATGAATGCCTTCGTCCCGATGCTCGTCAGGCCAGACGGGAATGTGACGCTCGTCAGGGCACCACAACAGTAAAAGGCTTCATTCCCAATGCTCGTCAGGCCAGATGGGAATGTGACGCTCGTCAAGTCGTTGCAACCTTTGAAGGCTTCATTTCCAATGCTCGTTACATTGGGCATCTTGAGGGTCTCAAGTTGGGTGTATGCGAATGCTCCGTCAGCGATGCTCGTGACGGAGGCAGGTAGTTCATCTTCCTTTATCTTTATGCCGCTGTTGTCCACGATATGGACATTCTTTAAAAAACTGCACGTATTGGCCGACGGTATCGTGCTGGCGTCATAGTCTTGGCTGAAGTATATCGTTTTGAGCTCGCTGAGTTCCGAGAAGTTCATGCCGGTTATTCCTACCACTGCTGCGCCGTCGATGATGGCGGGGAAGGCTAATATGTCGCTTTTCGTTAAGCCCAAAGCAGAGAGTTCCCTTACGTAGCATTGAGAGCCGTCGCTGCTCTTCTGGATATCCCAACCTGGCGCAGCGTTGCGTTCGCAGTGCATATAGATGTAGTCCCCACCGGCACCATCGTTCAGGTCGTAGGCCGTGTTTGCACTAAAGGTGTATATGCCACCGCTCTGCGTCGCGTTGAAGGTGATTTGGCTGACTGCTTTCATATCTTCCATTATTTCCGTGGTGTAGTAGAGGTGGATGTCGTCACCGCCGGCATTGCTGTTCAGGTCGCCCTTCTTCTGCTTGAAGTGGTCGCCGCCGTCATAGGGCACCAGCTTATAGCGGTGGCCTTTGTGGTCACGGGTGTCGGGGACAGTGCCAGAGGCGTCGCTGATAAGGAAATGCGTGACGAAGGTGTGGTTGGGCGATGCCGTACTTCCCTCTTTGTAGAGCAGATAGATGTAGTCGCTCGACGAGCCGCAGCCCGCATTCAGGTCCTGGTCGATGACCGTCCAGCCTTGGTCAGTGTAGGTATCCTTAAGCTCGTCGGTCTCGGTTTTGGTGCCTCCTATGAGCATCACCTCGGCGATGTACTTCGTCTCGGCCCAAACGCCCATGCTTGCCGGTAGCATCATGAGAAGGAGTAGTATCTTTTTCATAAGCGTAAGGTTTTAAGTGTGAACATTTAGGTTATATAATCAAAGCGGCACACTCCAGCCGAAGCCGGAATGTGCCGTATAAAGTGTATAAAAGACTGCCTTACAAAATTGGGGGAGGAGGACACTAGCAATCAACAACTTGCGCAAATCACACAGGTCATATTCCCTTCTTGCGGATATATAGGCGGTAGCAACCATAGTCATTATTACCTTGTTCGAAAAACAAAGGTAAACATAATCTTTGACATAACCATCACCAAACGGCAGAAATATTTAATAATCAGCGAATTTTTCTGAAATTTGTAGGCATCAGACAACTGCGGCAGCCACATTTTGCCGAGCGTGGCGAGCGTGAAGTTGTGGTTGCCGCTCAACCAGCGTGACTCTTCGGCTTGAGTGTGCTTGCGTTCCTGCATGGTGGCGGTCAACATTATTGCGCCGCCGGTGATGATGTAAACACCATTGGCAAGTTTGATGGCATAAATCCGTAGCCATAACACAAGAGGATGCGCCTATTTTGACACACCCTCTTGTGATTAAATCTCAGCAATTGCTGCGTCCAGAGCTGGCTCTGGAACCATGAGCGGCAACTTACTTGCCCAGCATGATGTTGATCACGGCGTTGACATCGGCGATGTCGATGATGCCCTCACCGGTCACGTCGCCGGCGGCGGTCTGCTCGTCCTTGCCCAGCATCATGTTGATCACGGCGTTGACATCGGCGATGTCGACAACGCCGTTGCCGGTGACGTCACCCGGCTTGCCCGGCTGCTCGCCGCCCACCTTGGTGATCTCGACGGGATAAAGCTCAAGCTCCTGCTTGTAGACGGTGAGGAAGCACTTGATGTCGTACTGTGCCTCGAGATCCTCGGGCATCTCAATGCCAAACTGGTTGAAGGCCTTCATGTCCATCGTGCCGTCGTTGACCATATAGGTGTTCTCGGTCTCGGTAGCGGTGATGGTGGCGTTCTTGACCAGGAAGTAGGTGTGAACCATGTCCTGACCCATCTCCTCGAGAGGCATCTCGATGGGCTCGATAGCGGCACCCTTCTCGGCCACGACAAAGGTCGAGTCGACCGGCACAAGCTGCTTGGCGCCCTGGTACTCGCTCCAGCTGGCCACAGCGTCGCGGATGATGTCACCGTTCTCAAAGGTCTCGGTCAGCGGGCCATAGACCAGTGTGTAGGTGTCGTTGTTCTTGACAAACAGGCGGTTGCCGTGCTGGAAGATGGCCACCAGGTCGCTCTTGATGCGGGCGTTGATGCCCTTGTTCAGTTCATAGAGAGCCTCGACATCGGCCACCTCGGGAATCTCCTCCTCGCTGCCGTCGGTTGCCTTGAACTCGGTGGGCAGCAGCTGATAGACAGTGTTGGTTGCTCCGTGCGAGCCCACGATGCCATAGATGTCGTAGGTCTTGGTCTCGTCGCTGGGCAGGTTGGCACCCATGTTGCAGTAGAAGGCTACCTCGGCACCGTCGGCGTCGTAGATCTTGCCGCCGCTGATGGTGGCATTCTTGAACACCACATAATGTGCAAAGTTCTCGTGCTTGAGATAGGCTGCATTGGCCTCGACAGGTTTCACAGTGGTGCTCTCGGTCGACTCGGCGAAGTCCTTGGGGTTCTTCAGCTCGGGCTCACCGTCCCAAGAGGTCTTCTGGCCACTGAAACCGGCGGGGATGATGTCACCCGTGTTGTAGGTCTTGCCCACGTTGCCGTAGATGAGCATGTAGCCCGTCTCGTCCTTGACAAACAGACGGCTGCCACTCTGTGCCAGGGTGGTCACGGCGTTGAAGGCCTCGGTGTCGGTGCCATCGGCCAGCTGCTGGAACTCGGCGATGGTCAGGTCACCGCCCTCGACAGTGCCGCCTTGCTCAACGAGCTTGACGGGCAGCACCTGGAAGACAGTCTCGGTCATCTGGGCCGTGCGGTAGGCACCGATGATGGCATACACGTCATAGACCTTGGTGGTGTCGGTCGAGCTGCCATAGCCGCCCATGCCGGTGTGGATGGGAGCCGAGCCGCTGGCGTCGGTGATGGTCTTGTTGATGTAGCTCAGGTGCACACCCTTGATGAGCACATAGTGGCCCCACAGGTCGCCACTGACGTCCTCGCACTGGATCTCCTCGGCCTCGATGGCCGGGCCGTCGACACCAGCCTCAAAGCCGCTCAGCGGATTAGTCAGCTCAGGCATACCGTTGTAGGTGGTCTTCTTGCCGATGAATCCGGCGGGAATCGACTGGCCATTCTTGTAGGTCTTGCCGGTCGAGCCATAAATCAGGGCATAGTCAGTACCGTCGGTCACATACAGGTTGTTGCCGTTCTGTGCCAGGGCGGTCACCGGGATGGTGAACTGCACCATCGTGCCATCGTCCAGGGCGTTGTAGGCGGCGATGCTGGCCACCTGGGTTCCCTCCTCGAAGACATAGGCCGCCTCGGCCACTTCGCTCTGCTTGTCGCCCTTGATGGCGATGGCCTTGAGCGTGGTGTTCTCGCTCAGGGCGATGGCCTCGGTGTAGGCCGTCGAGCTGGCGCTGGGAGTGGTGCCGTCGGTGGTGTAGTAGATGCTGGCGCCGGTGGTGCCGCAGTTGATCTCAACATTGACGGGGCTGTAGTAGGTGCCGGCAGCAGGAGTGAACGTCGGGGTGCCAACAGTCTCTTCGGCCGCGCCACCCACGGTGACCACAATCTTGTGGGCACGCACTTGAGCAGTCGAAGCAGTGAACTTGATAGTGCTGCTACTGCCTGTCCAAGTACCTACCTTGTCGGCGTAGGTATATGTGCCACAGTCGGCTGTCATGCAACCGGGGCCATGCTTTGTGGTGCCGCTTGCTGCGCAAGTGAACTCAATGTTGGTGATGGCACCCACTGTCGACGACACTGTCAGTGTCGCATCTTTGTAGATGCGATAGGCATAGGTGCTGTTGCTCTGGTCAAAAGCACCAAGAATGCCGTTGGTCACATGAAGTGTGATGCCGTCCTTGGTGAGCGTCTGCTCGCCTGCCGTGGTGTTGCCCGACTGGTCAACACTGGCATCAAAGGTGATGGTGGTCTGCGCCACAGCCGCAGCAGCCATGAGCAGACTCATCGTGATGAATGTGAAAAATTTCTTCATTGTGAAACAATTTTTATAGGTTAATATAATATGGTTTGCTAGTAGCCTAGTTCCCAACCGACAAAGATACGGATAAGTTTTGGAATAGCGACAATGTTTTTTCACATTTTTTGTTATTGTGCCCCTGTTTTTGCCCCAAAAAGCTTTTTTTACCCCTAATGATGTTTTTTTTCCGATTTTTTATTGCCAGTTCACAAAAAAGCAGTACCTTTGCAGCACAAATTAAGGAATCGGGGTGTAGCACAGTTGGTTAGCGCGCCACGTTCGGGACGTGGAGGTCGGAAGTTCGAGTCCTCTCACCCCGACCCGACAGGGGATAACAAGCAGTCAGCCTGCAAGTTATCCCTTATTTTTGCTCCAGCCGGGACAAAATCGAGACATGTTTGCTCCTGATTTTCAGTTGTCGCATCTGTTTTTGTCAGCTATTCAGGCCACGACCACAAGGACGGCTCATAGAGAACCGCCCTTGTTGAATTTGTTTCGTCCGCGCCTGCCCCTCGATGGATGCTTTCTGCCTGGGTTACTTGCCCAAGATGATGTTGATGACCGTGTTGACATCGGCTACATCGACTGTGCCGTCGCCTGTCACATCGCTTGCGGCACGCAACCGGTCGTCTGACGTTTTGCCCAAAATGATGTTGATGACCGTGTTGACATCGACCACATCGACCTTGCCATCGCCATTGATATCACCTCTGACACCAGCAGGTTTTCCGTCCAGCGTCATCGTGCTGGGGGCAGCCGTCTCATGCGAGTTGTACTGTTTGGGCAGTGCCCAGGCGGCCATTCCTGTTGCCGCTGCGGCCAGATAGATGTTGTCGGCCACATCAAATGCCAGCCCGAAGCTCTCGCTTCCCATGCCGGTAGCGATGGTGTACTTGAGGGTGAGCACTGGTGTGGCAGGGTTGGTCAGGTCGATGGCAAACACCTTGATTTCGTTGCCGCAGCCCATGGCCAGCAGCGACCCATCAGTGTTGAGGGCCATTGCTCCCTTCTGTGAAGTGCCCATCATGCCGTCAGAGCTGTAGACGATGCGGTTGTCGCGCACACAAATGAGCGATGGCACGATGCTGTTGTCAGTCCATCGATATTGCGAGATCCACCAGTTGCCGCACGTGTCGGGTTGTATGCGGCATGCCGCATTGCGCAGAAAGCCGTTTGCCTCCGAGTCGTTGGGGTTGGGTGCATTGTCAAACACCACTGCAGTTGGTGCCGTAATCCAGAGGTTATCGGCATTGCCGATGTCGTAGCGCAGCAGTGGCAGACGGCTAGAGCTGGCCGACGGCATATCCTCGTCGATGGTGTAGAGCACGGTGTTCTCGCCTGCTCCCTCGACCCAGCACGATGACACTGATCCACCGATGTTGACACCATTGTGACTGTTCAGCCCGCCGGTGGCGCGGGTGCCGCCAAAGACGGGAGTGAACGTGCCATCAAGGTGGGACGGGTCGGCCTTCCACACGCCGCTGTGCGCATCACTCCAGTCAGCCAAATAGAGCGTTCCATCTTGTGCCACCTTCACGTCGTTTGGGCTTGACGCGTTGGCCCAGGTGATGTTTCCGGTGTGTGCATTGTCGCCCTGCGCGGTGACATCGGCCAGTGTTGCGTCCAGCACATACAGTCCGTTCTGTGTGGTTCGTCCATTAGATGTTCCACCTTTGGATTCGGTCATGTAGATGCGTCCGAAGTAGGGGCTTTCGGTGCTGTTGTCCACGGCCACACCTCGCAGGTTGGCAAAGTTGAGCTGTCGCTGCAGTGCACGGTCAGTGAACTGCTGGGGTGCGTCGATGCCGGATGACTGTGCTGTGGCCATTACACTCCAGGTCAGGTTCTGCCGGTCTATGCCATTGAGGTCAATGGTCACTACATGGTTCCCCTTGGCAAGCGCACCGGCATCAAATTCCTTAGCTACAATGCCCTTATCCATGACTCTGATCTGCACTCTTGCGGCATCGGTGTTGAGTTTGAACGCCAGGTCATAACACGCATCTCCGGCCTTTGTGGCACTAAGCTCGCTGGCATAGATGTTGGGCTTGGGCAGCAAGTCCAGCGGGTCAACCACAACCTCATCCAGTTGCGAGACAAGGCTTGTGGTCTTGGCCGCGGCGACAGTGACATCCTGTGTCATTGCCTCATAGCCTGCCGCCTCAAGCCGCACCTTGTAGTTGCCGGGAGCCAAGTCGCGGAAGACGTACACCCCATTGTAATAGTCATCGGTGGTGTAGGTGCTCAACGCGTTGCCATCGGCATCGAGCAGAGTGGCTTTGGCACCGTTGATGGGCACGAACTGGTCGTGCGTACCGGCAATGAAATTGTCAAACCGTGAGTCATCCATCTCCCGCTCACTGTCTTTGATTGCTCCCATGAGCTCGCCCACCTGTGGCGCGTCGGCCCCGAAGTAGTCGACAAAGAAGCGGTAGAGGTTGACCGCCGTCATGCGTGCATAGTCCTTGTTGAGCAGCCGGTGCGTCTCGGGCTCGTAGTCGTGGAACGATGTCTCGACGAGAAACCCTGGCACGGTGAGCGAACGCAACACACCCAGGTAGTAGCCCAGAAAGTGGTAGTCATCGCGTACGATGGGATTGCTGGGCGACCCGCTGGTCCACACAGTGAGGTTGTTGTCGTAGAGGTATGGCCATGCCTTTGTGGCCATGTCCTTGCTCGTCGCATTCCATGCCACTCCCGACGCGGCATCGGCGTTGCCCTTGTAGAGCGAGAGCAGATAGTTCGTTCCGTTGTTGGTTCCCAGGCCGTTGCTGTGCAGCGAGACGAACGCATCGGCTCCGAAAGCGTTTGCCTCCTCGGCAATCTCGCTGAGAGCCTTGTCGTCCTGGTCGCGGTTCTGTGTGCGCGAAATCATTACCGTGGCATTGGCCTGCAGCAACAGTCGCCTCAGTTCCAGCCCCTTGGTAAGGTTGCATGATGACTCAAAGAATCCCAGTGTGTCGCCTGCAGCAAATGGTATGGTGACCACGTTGCGGTCGTTGCTGGTGTTGTAGCCGCCGTGACCCGGATTGACATAGATTCTCTTGCCGGTCAGGTCGCCGGCTTGCGATGCGGTCACGGCCAGTGCCAAGCAGAGTGTGATTAGCTTTTTCATTGTTGTGGGGCTTTAGGGTGATTCAAATCGACTGTCATCACATAGACTTCGCCCTGCGGAGTACAGAAGGCGACATGCCCAGCCTGTGCGCTGGGATACATGGCCTTGATGTCAGGGCCGGTGAGGGCAACCTGTGTAGTCCCGTCGACACTGGCCATGACCAGGGTGCTGGCCGTCACCTGATATCCGTCATCACTGTCTTGCATAGCCACAAGCCACTGGTTGTCAAACCAGCGTGCAGCTCGCATCTTCCCTACATATGACACTTGCCTGGTCATCAGGTCGCAGACATAGGTTCCGCTGCCCGAGACAGTGTAGACGAGCCTGGACTGGTCGGGCGACAACTGCGGCCATAGGTATCGCTGGTCAGCTCCGTTGGGAGTGAGCAAGATGGTCGAGTCGCCACGCAAAAGCTCGATTTGCAGTCGGTCGTTGGTGCTGACGGCACTGCTCATTGCATTGCGTCCGGCACGCGGCTGTGTCGAGAGGACCTGCTGCTCTCCTGTTGAGAGGTCAATGCGGATTAGCCCCGTATAGTCCTGCTGTGTGACCAGCACGGCCTGGGCATCATCGGTCAGCAGCGGGTAGAATGCCGCTGTTCCGGTGGGCACCCGTACTGGCCGACCGACACTGACCGTCTGTGCCATGGCAGCTGTTGCCGCCAGTGCTAGAATCAGAAATGTCGCTTTGATGTTCATTGTTCTGTGCATGATTGCGAATGTTAGACTTGTTACTAATTGTAGTCGCACACCATTAGATGCCGACAATTCATAGAATTTTCGGCAAATATAACAAAACTCTGTCACTTATGCAAATTATTTTCTTTAATTGCTGATTTCAATCAGCCAAGGGCAGACTGGCCGGTGACGGGTAGGGGTGTGGGGAGCGGGGTGCACCGAACTCGGGGGGAGTGATTGAGGTCGGAAAAGATGTTGAGAGGAATATGTCCTGGAGGCTGCCTTGGGTGTTGACAAACTGGACATTGATGCCGGACTTGCCGTTCTTGACAGGGTTGACCTCGTCGGGCAGCTTGAACGACACTCTGGCTTCCAGATAGGTGCTGCCGTGGAGCACATTCTGGCCTTTGTGGTGCAAGACATAACGGTATTCATCGCCCTCGGGGATTGCCGCTAGCGAGAACTGGTGTGTTCCACTGGAACTGGTCGTGTAGATAGCGAATGTGACATCAACCCACTTGCCGTTCTCGGACAGATGAATGTTCTGGACAATTATCGGGTCGGTGCCCAGGGCCTCTTGTTCGGCCACTGTGGGTGCCACAATGGCATCGCTGATGCTGAACATGGTAATGCCATTCAGGTTGGCGAGCACATCATATCCGTCGATGTGACCGTCGTATAGTTCATAAGTCAATAGGCTTCGGCCTTCAGGCAATTGGCCATTGATGATATAGGTGTTCAGCAGCCATTTGCGGTCAAGGTCATCGGTAAGTTCACAATAAATGCCTTGATATTTACCAACCATGACGTAGGCTTGATGCTGGCCAGGAAGTAGTGAGCCCATTGGTTTGAACACATTGTCATTCGACAGGTCATTCATGTCGTTTTCAGTGCATGATAGCACCATGAGCGACATGGCACACAGCGTAAGGAGCAATCTGTTCATAATCAAAGTGTTTTAGATTGTTTAAAAGTGAAATAGTCGAAGATGTCACCTGCAGTGACCGTAAGCTCGAACTCCCGCTTGTCGATGCTGTCGGGCAGTGGCGCGACAGTGATGATCAGGTCGGCCTCGTCAAAGTGTGCGTCAAACCAGTAGCCCGTCAGGCGATTCCAGTCCTGATTGTCATTCTCCCATGTCCGGACAATTGAATCACGGTGCTCATCAGCCAGATGTATAACGTAGGTTTTGCCGCCTGGCCAATAGATTGTATCGCCCGACTGGGCGCTCGACATCCAGGGCATGCTGTAGTTGAGGCATGTGATGGTGTAGGTGCCGCCACTACTGGACATCTGATAGACGTGGTTGCTGATTTTCACCAGGCCCTCAGGGGTGGGCTCGGTCCACTTCATGGGTTCCCAATCACCCAAGAGGGAATTCTCTTGACATGATGTGAGACCGGACATGATCAGTATCAGCACAAAACAAAATGTAACTAAGTTCTTCATATCGTGTGTAATTAAAAATTAATGTTTGCTCCCATCTTGAGGTTGAAGGTGAGGGGATGTTCGTTGCGGGCAGTGGGCAGTGTGAACCGGGTGGCGTAGTGCGACACCTTGGGCTCGACAAACAGGCCCAAATGGTGGGTAATGGCAAGTTGCAGGCCGGCCATGCCGTGCACCGACCACTGGATGCGGCGCGGCACATCGACCTGCTCGTCGCCACGGTCGACGGCGATGCACCGCTCGGCCATGGCCTCGGCCCCGACATAGGCCGACAGTCGGCGATAGTGCCAAAAGTGCCACTGCAGAGCCACCGGTATGCCGATGAACTGCACCGTCTGGTCGAAGCGCTCGAGGTCGGCACTGACCTCGCTGCTATATCGGGCATAGTTCACCCCGATGCCCACGCTGAGGTTGTGGGGCAGTGACTTGCTCGCCATGATGCCCACATTGAGCGGTATGCGGTGCTTGTAGTGATAGCGCGTCGAGGCCTGTGTCTCCATAAAGCGTCCGTTGCCCATGGCCATGAGCACTGGGCGTTGCACTGCGTGGTAGCTGTTCTGCGCCAGCAAGTTGCCACTGCCATAGAGACTGATGGAGAATTGTGAATCGTCTGCTTTAAATTGAGAATTGCCAATTGAGAATTGCGAATCGTTCTCAGCTGGTTGATAATTGTGAATTGAAAATAGAGGATCGCCTTGTTGCTGTGCTGTGCTTGGTGGGTTTGCTGTGGTTATAGTGGTTCCAGTTTGCTCCTTCTCGGTAATAGAGGCGAGAGGTGTAGTGACGTGAGTGCCGCCAGAAGGCGTGGCTGTTTCTATCCCACCCTCGGTGTGTGTTTCTACCCCATCGATGCCCCTGTCCTGAGAGGGTTGGGGAGACTGTGTGTGAGTTGCCTGAGAGGGTTGGGGAGCTGTGACGTTTGTCTCCTGCGTGATGGGCGAGGCGATAGTCACCGGCGTCATTTGGGCGGTCACCTCACTGCCCACCTCATCCACCATGGGGCTAGGAGTGGTGATGACCAGCAGCAGGATGGCTGCTGCAGTGGCTGCTGCGGCACTCCACCACAGCCATGCCGGGCGGCGGCGACGGGCAGGCAGCTTCTGCTCGATGCGTTGCCACACTTGCTCATCGGCGGGTTGCTGTGCCTGCTGTGCCTTGTGAGCCACGATGTCGAGCCACTCGGGGTTGTTATGTTGCGATTGACTGCTCATGGGGCATGTTGATTGATATATTCCTTGATCTTGTGGGCAAGAATGGCTCTAGCCCTTGACAGTTGTGACGACGATGTGCCCTCGCTGATGCCCAGCTGGCGGGCGATGTCGCGGTGCGAGAATCCGTCGATGCAATGCATGTTGAAGACGGTGCGGTAGCCGTCGGGCAGCGAGGCGACCATAGCGAGAATGGTTGCCGAGTCGATGGCTGCGACATCGCTGGTGTCGGGCTGCTCGGCGTCATCGGCCAGTTGGTCGACATCCACCTGGCTGGGCTGGTTGCGCAGGTGTCGCAGCTGGCTCACGGCGGTATTGATGACGATGCGGTCGAGCCATGCCTGCAGCGATCCTTGCCCCTTCCAGTTGAATTGGGCGATGGACTGATAGGCCTTGATGAGCGCGTCTTGCAGCACATCTTGAGCATCGTCGCGGTCGCCCATATATCGCAGGGCGATGGTCATCAGGTGTGGGGCGTGGGCATCGTAGAGCGCACGTTGTGCCTCACGCCGCCCCTGCTTACAGCCCTTGACGATGTCGTTCTCGGTCATCATACACTCAATAAACGCACGATCGCCCGAAACACTGCATCGTTGAGCGAAATTATTGCTGGGCAGTGAGGCGGATAGTCTCGATGTCGTCGGGCACGTAGATGGGTCCGGTGTAGTGCTGGGCGGCCTCGGCGCTGTAGGTGAGGCGGCGCGTGGTGAGGTGTGTGTCTTCGGTGTGATAGAGCACCAAGTGCTTGACTGCCAGCTCATGGGCCACGCGTCCGGCATCGAGTGCGGTCGAGTGGTGTTTCTCGTAGGGGTTGAACTGCTGGCGGTCCTTGTAGAGGCAGAACGCCTCGCTCAGCAGCCAGTCGGCCTCGCGTGCCCAGGGCTGGCTCTGCTCGCTGTAGGGCTCGTCGCCCAGGCAGGTGAGCCGCTGTCCGTCGGGTAGCAGGGCGCTGAAGCCGAACTGCTTGGTCTTGGTCGAGCCGATGTCAAATGCGGTGACCGTCATGTCGTCGACCTGCAGCACCTCGCCATGCTTGACCTGTCGCAAGGTGATGCCGTGGTCGATGGCACTGGTGATCTTGCTGGGCATCATCAGGCCGCACATCGTGCGTAGGGCGTGCTCGCCCTCGTCGTGGCAATAGATGGTGAGTGTGCCTTGATAGCGTTGCTTGTGCATCATGGGCGCAATCTTGCGTATCATCCAGATGACCCCCATGATGTGGTCGGTGTGGCAATGGGTGAGCCACATGTGATGCACTTGCTCGGGAGCGATGGCGGCACGCCGCAGCTGGCGGAAGATGCCATTGCCTCCGCCGGCGTCCACCATCATGCCTCCGCCCGGAGTTTTGATCCAGAAGCAGGTATTGTAGCACCGTGTGCACATGGCGTTGCCCGTGCCCAGCATTGTCAGACTGGTCGTCAAATCACTCATGACTCTCAACCATTAACTATAAACTATAAACTATAAACTTTCAACTACTCTTGACCGTGGGCAACTCGATAGCAAATGTTGTGCCCCGGCCCACCTCGCTCTCCTTGATGTAGATGCGCCCGTCGTGATACTCCTCGATGATGCGCTTGACCAGCGTCAGCCCCAGTCCCCAGCCGCGCTTCTTGGTGGTGAAGCCGGGGTTGAACACGTTCTTGAAGTTCTTGCGCGCAATGCCCTTGCCGGTGTCACGCACCAGAATGAGCGCCTGCTCGGGCGTGCTGGTGACTGTGATGTCGAGCTGTCCCTCGCCGTCCATGGCATCGACCGCATTCTTGGTCAGATTCTCCATCACCCACTCAAACAGCGACTGGCACAGCATGATGCCGCAGTTCTGACTGTCGTCGAGGTGCATGGTGAGCGCGACGCGCTTGGGGATGCGTGTGCGCATATAGGCCAGACTCTGCTCGACGGCCTCGTTGATAAACGTCAATTCCTTGTCGGGCATCGAGCCAATCTTGCTGAAGCGGTCGGCGATGACGCTCAGGCGGTGCACGTCCTTGTCCATGTCGGCGACGATGCTGGGGTCGATACCCATCGAGTCGAGCATCTGTGTCCATGCCATCAGCGACGAGATGGGTGTGCCCAGCTGGTGGGCCGTCTCCTTGGACAAGCCCACCCACACGCGGTTCTGCTCGGCCTTCTTCACACTGATCAGGGCCAGGTAGGCCACGGCCAGGAAGATGAGCATCACGGCCAGCTGGATGTAGGGGAACCAAGCCAGCCGCCGCAGTGTGGTCGAGTCCTCGTAGTAGAGGTACTGTGTGGTGGTGTCGTCTATCTTGATCTCAATCTTGTTGCTCGAGTTCTGGAGTCGTGCCAGCTTCTTCTTGAGATAGGCCATGTTGGCGTCGCTGATGGCGTAGGGAGCCAGCGAGTCGATGGGCTCAGGCAGGTGGAAGTTGCGGTGCAGCATGATTTCGCCCTGGTCATCGACCAGCAGCACGGGTATGTTGTGGTTGCCCTCGATGATGCTGAGCAGGAAGTCGACATCGGTCTGCATGGCCGTGCCTCCCGAGTCGTCGTTGCCCATGGTGGCCAGTTCCTTGGTGGCATTGGCCCAAATCTGCATGCGGTCGCGCTCTTGCTCGGCCAGGTCACGCACGATGCGGCTTGACATATAGATGAACCCGGCCACGAGAATGACCGAAACAATCATGAGCCCCATCTTCCAGATGCGGCGCTTGTCATAGATGTTGCGCAGGGGTAGTTTGACAGTCACGACACGGGTGATTTTTGGAAAAACACTGCAAAAGTAAGAAATTCTGTGCAGATGGCGAAAAAAAAGCACTTTTTGCCAGCCGAAAACTATTCCAAACCGCCAAAAAGATGGACAATATCTGAATTTTAGATTTTTTAGTAGTCAAAAATTTTGCCGTGAACAAAAAATGTTGTTACTTTGCACTCGCTGTGAGGTCGTTGTGAAACGGCGTAGCGGATGCAGTTCGAGCAACTGTGCCACTGGTGGGCATAAGGCTTGAGATGTAAGTATAGTTTTCAAGTATTAGTAATTATTAGTATTGGGGGTCTTGACTATGGATTAGTCGAGACCTTTGTTGTTGCTGGACGGTGGGGTGGCGCAGTAGGAGCCCGAGGGGCTACTTTTGCAGCATCTTTCTCACCTTAATAATAATTGCATGGAGAACAATAATCAGATGATGGACCTCAACGAGCAGGAGATGCTCGCCCTGTACAAGACCATGACTCACCTGATCACGGTGCGGCGCGACTGCAGCATCGAGCGTGACGACGGCATCGACCTGGACCAGTGGCTCACACTCAAGCTCAAGCAGTGGTATGCCCAGCTGCTGCTGACCGCCCCTGTCCAGTGGCTGCCGGTTGAAGATGTCAAGGCAGATGTGTCACTGACCGTGGACCAGCGCGGTGTGGTGACGGCAACTGTGCCCACGCGGTGTGTGCGTCCCGTCGAGTGGCGTCTGGCCGGGTGGCACAGCAGCGTGACCACGTTCCTCGACCCACAAGACCCGCTGGTGCGTCTGCAGCTCAACCCCTGGACACGCGGCAGTGCGTGCCGGCCTGCCGCCACCGACCATGGCGACCACCTGGTGCTCTACAGCGTGGAGCCGGGCAGCACTGTCGCTCTGGAGCTGGCGCGATGTGTGGTGCGTCCCGCTGATGGGTGCTACTGCTTCCACGCAGCCGCACTCGACAGTCTGCCCGCCCTGGACAGTTAGTGCCCGCCTGGGCGACAGTGTCATGCCTGACGAGGGTGGCAACATCAACAACCGTCCCCGCAACATGGCTCAGTTGCGGGGACGGTCGCCGATGGCTTTTGTAGTAAGGTTGTAGGGTGGTAAAGCCGTCACTCTGCAAGCCGCCACCATCATGTATCGGCTCCACTACCCCACTGCTTTACTACTTTACTACTTTACTACTTTACTTCCGCGTTTGTGATGGTGTCAGAGTTTCTTCTGCGCCTTCAGGATGTTCTCTTTGGCCTTCTCGATTTTCTTGTTGAGCTTGTCGATTTTCTTCAGTGCCTTGGCCTGCTTCTTCAGGTCGGGGTCCTGAGCCTCCTGTTGCGCCTTGACAAGTTCTTTTTGAGCCTTCTCGATGTTCTTGTTCTCCTTCTCAATCTTCTTGTGAGCGTCTTCCTGCTGCTTGCGCAGCTTCTCTTGCTTCTTGGCCTCTTTCTCGGCTTTCTTGGCCTGCTTTTCGGCCTCTTTAGCCTTCTTGGCCTGCTCCTTGGCTTGCTTGGCCTGCTTCTTGGCCTCATCGGCTAGCTTCTTAGCCTCTTTGGCCTGCTTCTTGGCCTCTTCGGCTCGTTGCTTGGCCTGGCTAGCACTCTGCTGTTGCAGGACACTGTGCTGCGAGGTGACCACGCTCTGTGCTTGCACACCCATTGCCATGATGGCGCCCAGGGCCAGGGCTAATAATGCTTTTTTCATTGTCTTTGCAGTTTTGTTTTGGTGATTGAATCAACAAAGGTAATCATAAATACCGAATGCGTGTCTGTTTTGACTGATTTTTTTTGATTTGGTTTAACAGGGCTGTTTTCGGTTCAACCGACAACCTACACCATTTCATCTGCAATCACCGCCCAACCCGTGACGCTGAGCGCAAAATTCGTAACTTTAAGGCTCAAAAAACAAATTATGAATTATGAAATGTGAATTATGAAATAAAAAAGTTGTATCTTTGTGGCCATGAAACCATTGAGACTGCTGAACGTCTTCATTGCGCTGATGCTGTGGAGTGCCACATCGGCGCAGATTGTTGTCATGCGCGACCAGGAGAAGATTGATGCCGACAGCATCCGTCGTGACTATGACAACCGTCCCTATTTTGGGCTGTACAAAGACAACTACTTCACCATCGGCACCAGCATTGGCAGCAAGCCAACGCGATCAAACAGCGACGTCAAGTTCCAAATCAGCATCTCGCAACGGCTGACCAAAAGCGTGCTGCCCTGGCACAGCTACCTCTACCTCTTCTACTCGCAGAAGGCCATGTGGAACGTCTTTGAGGAGTCGCTGCCCTTCCACGACCTGAACTTCAACCCCGGCATCGGATGGTCAAAGCTCATCATCTCCAAGGGGCGTCTTGTGGGCAAGGTGTCGCTCATCCTCGAGCACGAGAGCAACGGCCGCGACGGCGAGGCATCGCGCAGCTGGAACAAAATCTCAATCAGCGGAGCCGCATTTATCGACCCCAACATCATGGTCCACGCCAAGTATTGGATACCCATCATCGACGGTCAGGGAAACAAGGACATTCTCAAGTATAGCGGCATATACCAGGCCGGCATACAGGGCATCACCAACAACAAGCGATGGGTGTTTGACCTGACCTTTGTCAAGCGCAAGGGATGGAACCTGAACGGCAACATCATCGCCAACATCGGCTTCCGCCTCTTCCCCAACGCCAACCAGTTCTTGATGCTGCACTACTACAATGGCTACGGCGAGAACCTGCTTGACTACAACAAGTTTCACTCACGCTTGCGCATCGGCCTGCTCATTCGCCCCAACTTCTTCAGCGACTTCTAGACAATCAGAGAAGTCATGGGGATAGCCCGGTCTGTTTCAGGCAGCACTCCGATGACCACTTAACCGATTAAGATAAAACAAACTCCTATGTAGTATATGAGCTATAGTCGGCTCACTGGACTACATTGGAGTTTGTTTTTACAAGTAGCTACTTTTCGGTAGTTAAAGGGGTTAAGGAGTTATGAAGTTAAGACGATTGCTTTTTTGTTCGTTGTCCACTGTTCGCTGCTCGCTAATCAGGTAACGTCTTAACTCCCTTTAACTCCTTAATTACTCCAGAAACTTGAGTTTTTAAGATATACCTAAAATCCGCAGATATTTTTTCGAGTGTCTGATTTAGCCCTTGCTTGTGACGATTCTGTCTGACTCTGGGCTTAGAAACGCTTGACATTACTTGT
>CACZHT010000054.1 GCA_902781045.1 uncultured Bacteroidales bacterium
GGCTTCACCTGCTACATGGGCCGCAACTTCGACCTGCACGCCGATGATGACGCCGGCGTGAGCTTGGCCGACCCACCGCTGCGCGCCAGCAAGGTGGGCAAGGTCACCATGAGCGACCGGGTCACCGCGCTGAACCTCTACGAGTTTGATAACTGCAATCTGCTCACTACGGTCACGCCGAGCAAGAACATCACCGAGATTCCCGAGAGAGCGTTCTATAACAACGAGAAGCTCACTGGCTTCACTGTGCCCGACAAGGTCACGGCCATCGGTGTTCAGGCGTTTGCCTACGACACCTCGATGGTCGCGCTCGACCTGGGCAAGGGGGTGAAGACAATCGCCGAGTATGCCTTCCGCGACTGCAAGAAGGTCACCAGCCTGACGCTGCCGGCCAGCCTGCAGAGCATCAACGTCTGGGCGTTCCAGGGCATGACCGGGGTCAAGACGCTCACCATCGAGGACAGCGCCACGCCGCTGTGGGTGCAGCACTACCGCGGCTTCCAGCAAGGTCTGTTCACTGACTTCGCCGAGGGCTTCACCTGCTACATGGGCCGCAACTTCGACCTGCACGCCGATGATGACGCCGGCGTGAGCTTGGCCGACCCAGCTGCGCGCCAGCAAGGTGGGCGAACTCACCCTGGGCGTCGCCGTGGGGCCGCTCAACGACAGTGAGTTTGAGAACTGCAAGAAACTTACCAAAATCACCAGTGCAGCCACCGCAGTGCCCACATGCCCCAGCGCCGACGTGTTCTACAACGTCAACAAGGACATCCCCGTCTATGTGCCCAAGAACTCGATTGCAGCCTATCAGGCTGCCATTGGTTGGGAGTTGTTCACTAACATCCAGAAGATTGCCAAGCGTGGCGACATCGACGGCAATGACACGGTCGACATTGGTGATATCAACATCATCATCAACACCATGCTGGGCAAGACCGGCGAGCAATTTGACGGCGGTGACCTCAATGGCGACGGCAAGATTGACATCGCCGACATCAACATGGTCATCAACATCATGCTCGGCAAGTAACTTTTAGGTTGAGGGTTAAGGGGGGCAGCTAAAGGGTTATGGTATTTCCTGTCCCCCAACCCTTGACCGAGTTCTAAGTCTCGGTTCTCTGAGTTCTCCGAGATTTCCAAGTTCTCCGAAAAGAATAAGAGAGAGTGCCGGCGTGTCACGGTCTCTAGGCCGGTGCTCTCATCTTTTCTTCCCTCCTGGTTCTTAATTTTCATTTTAAAATCGTAATTTTGCAGCATGAACCGCCGATTGCTCATACTCCTGTGCCACATCATGGTTGCGCTGACGGCCTTGGCCGCCGGCGACACCACGGGAGTGGTCTATTCGGTGGTCAAGATGCAGGTCGACCACTTGCCCGAAATGCGCATCCCGCGAACCGGACATCAGGCGATGTACGTCGGTGACGAACTGGTGGTCATGGGCGGACACACCTCGGGCTTTGTCCCCACACCCACGGCCGAATATCTGGCCAACAACACCTGGCACACGCTCAACATGGTCTATACCCACGACTGTGGCACCTGCGTCAGACTGTCATCGGGACAGATCTTGCTCTTGGGCGGCATGGAGCGCGAACTGGGCATCGGGCAGACGTTCACCGTCGAGCGATATGACCCCGCCACACACGTCTTTCAGGGCTTTGCCTGCCTCGACAAGAAGCGCGCCTTCGCCTCGGCGGCCGAACTGGCGCAGGGCAAGGTGGTCATTGCCGGCAACTGGTATAATGATGACTACATCGAGTGCTTCGACGGAAAGAGCCGCAGCGACTCGGTCAAGCCGGTGACGATGCAGCGAACCGCTCCTGTGGTGCTGCAGGTGGCCGGCGACGAAGCCATCATCTTCGGCGGCATTGACACGCACGGAAAGCAACAATTCTGCACGACGGTCGATTGCTACCGCGGCGAGCCTTTCGACGTGCCGCTGCTGGGGCAGTGGAACCCTATCTTCATGGTGCGGGGAGAAATAGACTTCTTCGTCGGCGACAAGGGCCAGGGCAGGTACGAATACCTGGTTCCGGCCGCCAACGCCGATGGGCAGGTGGGCATCATCAGGGTGCTGGGCAAGCAATTCGAGCTGCTGGGCACGGCATGTCCCATTCCCATGCACTCGCCCTGGAGCGAAATCTACTATGGGCAGATGCTGGTCGACCGAAAGGCACGCAGGGCCTATCTCGTGGGATTCGGCAAGGACACACGTCTCTATGTCGCGGCGGTCGACTATGGAAAGGTGTCGCCCACCCGTGGGGCACCGGTCACGCTCTATTACTCCGAGCCATTCAATCATCCCTGGATTGAAGCTGCGACAGCGATCTCGCCCGAGGGCGACCTGGTGGTCACCGGCGGTAGTCCGAACTCCAATTATGCGCCATTCGCTACAGTCGTCAAGCTCCATGTGGCACCTGTCCGGACCGAGGCTGCCGGCTGGCGGTGGCTCTTCTGGATCGGTCTGCTGGCCGTGGCGGCCATCGTCGCGGTGGTGGTCTGGGGAGGCAGGCGCACGCAGCCGCAAAACCCGGTCGAGGACAACGGGCATGAGCAGCAACAGGCCGCAGGCCAGCAGAGGCAAGAACTGATGCAGCGCATCGACCGGCTCATGCAAGAGCAGCAAGTCTACCTGCAGCCCGAGTTCAAGCTCTCGGATCTGGCGGTCATGCTCGATGCCAGTACGGTCAGGGTATCGCGATGCATCAAGGCCGAGCGCGACTGTTCGTTCTCGCAGCTGGTCAACCGCTTCCGCATCGACCACGCGCAACGCATGATGCGTGAGCAGCCCGACAGCAAACTCTCGGCGGTGGCACTGGCATCAGGCTTCGCCAACGAGACCTCATACTTCCGTGTGTTCAAGTCCGTCACTGGACTCACCCCCAAGGAGTGGCTCAACCTCAATTCATAATTCAGCAAGAATCTCTAGAAAATCTAGAATCTCAAGAAAATCTAGAATTTCAACAAATTCAAGCAATCTCAACAAGCAATGAAAAAGTTATGACGTGCCCGGCGATGTTGACGGCAACGGCTCGGTGGGTATCGAGGATGTCAACGCCGTAATCAACACCATGCTCGGACAAGGCACTAACACCGGTGCCGACCTCGACGGCAACGGTTCGGTGGGCATCGAGGACGTCAACGCCGTGATCAATATCATGCTCGGCAAGAACTAGTCTAGCTCCCCTTAAAACCCTCAAAACGACTGGCATTTTTAAAAATGTCAGTCGTTTTTTGTGATTTGTTAGCCCATCAGCACTGCCGCGACAGTAATTTTGCATAACCAAAGTCAATGCCTACAGCAGACAGTGGCAAACAACGATTATTCACTTTTAAAATTTGTGTACTATGAAGAGAAAATTACTGATGATGCTGGTTGTACTGGCGGCGAGCCTGGTGGCAACAGCGGTTAACCAAGATTTGCCCGGATACGGTACGGTCAATATGGAGATTTACTACCTTGATGCCAACGCGCAGGGTATCTCGGACGAAGAACCCCTGCAGTATGCGTTCTGTGTCTACTACAACCAAGAGCACTCTATCGCCGCCATTTTAAGGGTCTTCGAGCAGGGGAATGTGGTGCTGCCCGACCACGTCACCATCCAGGGGAAGAGCTATCCGGTGGTGGGAATCTGGAGCAACAAACTCTTTGCCAGCGGTGGCTCCACCGTGCAGCAACTCACACTGCCCGATGGGCTGGAGTTCATCGGCAACTCGGGCGAGTGCATCAACGCACCCAACCTCACAGCCATCACCATCCCGGCTACGGTGACCTATGTCACATCCAATGTGTTCAGAGCTTGCACGGCGCTCAAGCAGGTCACGCTGGCCGATGGCGACCAGCCCATAGAGTTTGAGGTCGACCGTTGGTATGATAGACCCTTCGACTGGAGTCCGGTCCAGGACATCTATCTGGGTCGCGACTACGTGTGCAAGACCATGCTGTTCAACAGCAGCGACAACGGGCCGGAAAAGCGGGTTACCATCTCGCCCAAGATGACGCAGATGAACGATGAACTCTTCTACAACGACAAGCGAGTGGTTCAACTGACCCTGATGGAGGGAGTGACCAATGTTGGCCGCCGGGCGTTCAATTACTGCACCGGACTCAAGCAGCTCACACTGCCCAACTCGATGCGCGTCGTCGGCAGTCAGGCATTTGAGAATGCCGGCATCGAGCAGCTCGACCTGGGGCATGGGGTGCAGTTTATCATGGATCGGGCCTTCAATGCCATCGATATCACCTCGCTCACCCTGCCCGCAAGCCTCGACTCGCTCTACAGCAACAGCTTCCGTTACTCGCGCCAGATCACCGAAATCAATATCGAGGACTCCCCACGGACGCTCAAGATGCTGGGGCGTGAGGACTATGGCAACGGCTCGTTCTTCCACCTCGACAATCCCTACACCGTCTATCAGGGGCGTACCATTGAGTCGACCGACCCGCCATTCTACTCAACCAAGCTGCAGGCCATCGTCATGGGCAACAACGTCACACAGATTGCCCCGAAATACCTGCAAGGGTGCAGCCAGCTCCAGACTGTGCAACTGAGCAAGAGCCTCACGGCCATACCCGACAAGGCGTTCTATCAGTGCTCGGCCAAGGAGATTGTCATACCCGACAAAGTTGTCACCATCGGACAAGAAGTGTTCCGTGAGTCGTCCATCGAGCGGGTGACGCTGGGCAAGAGTGTGGCACAGATTGGATGGCGGTCGTTCTGGAACGATGATGCCCTCGTTGCCGTCACCAGCCTCAACACCGTGCCGCCCGTGTGCGACAGCGAGACATTCGGCAATGCGACGTTCACTGGAGCCACACTCTATGTGCCGCGCACGGCCATCGACACCTACAAGGATGCCGATGTCTGGAAGAACTTCTTCAACGTCAGCAATGTGGTTATCCGTGGCGATGTCACCGATGATGACCAAGTCGATGTGGCCGATGTCAATGGCGTGATCAATATGATGCTGGGCAAGAGCGCGGCGACTGCCGCGGCCGACATCACTGGCGACGGCAATGTGGACGTGGCCGATGTCAATGCCATCATCAACATCATGCTAGGCAAGGACTAGTTTATATTTTAGTTCATAGTTTATAGTTGAGCCAGGCATTTCCCCTCCCCTTTCCCAAAGGGGAGGGGCAGGGGTGGGGTTTGGGGCCAATGCACAACGCCCATTGGCAGCCCGGCAGTTCCCCTCCCCTTTCCCAAAGGGTAGGGGCAGGGGTGGGGATTGACCCACGGCCCAAAAGGAAATTTTCAATTCTCAATAAAAAAGGCTATATTTGCAACATGAAAAGGTTTGTCCTCCTATCGCTCTGCCTCGCTGTGGCAATCACCGTCGCTATAGCCGGCGACACCACCCGAGTGGCCTACTCAGTGGTCAAGATGCGCGTCGACCGACTGCCCGACTTGCGACTGCCACGCATGGGTCATGCGTTGAGGGTTGTCGGCGATGAGCTGATGGCATTCGGGGGACATACCGACGGCTATGTGCCCACACCCACTGCCGAGCGACTCACCTCCACCGGATGGCAGATAATCAATATGGTGTATACTCATGACAACGGCACAGCCATCACATTGCCGTCGGGCAAGGTGATGCTCGCCGGAGGACTGGAAAAGGAGATGGGCATCGGACAGACCTACGGCATCGAACTGTACGAACCGGCAACCCACACCTTCAAGGGGGTGGGGTGTCTGGACAAGAAGCGGGCGTTCGCCTCGGCGGTCGTGCTGGCCGGCGGCAAGGTGGTCATCGCCGGCAACTGGTACAATGATGACTACATCGAGTGTTTCGACGGCAAGAGCCACTGCGACTCGGTCAGATCCGTGTCCATGCCGCGCGTCAAGCCATGGATACTGCGCACAGCCCCCGATGACGTCATGATCGTGGGCTCAATGGACGCGCATGGCCACGTTCAGCCCTCAGCCATTGTCGACCGGCTCAAGGGTGAGCCGCTTGAGGTGCCGCTGCTCGGCCAGTGGCAGGCACTGAACGGGGAAGCCGGGCAAGACCTCGACAGCGACAACTGTGCCATCGGCGATGAGAGCAAGGGCGAGTATGCCTATCTGCTGCCCGCTCAGAATCATGAGGGGCAGGTGGCCCTGTTAGTGGTCACAGCGACTGACTTCGTGCTGCTCGACACCGCCTGCCCATTGCCCATGAGCTCGCCATGGGCCGACATCAACTACTTCAGCTTTGTGGTCGACCGCAAGGCGCAGCGGGCCTACCTGGTGGGCTCAGGCAGGGACATGCGCCTGTATGTCACGGCAGTCGACTACGCCAAGGCCGCTGCCGGCAATGGGGCAACGGTCACACTCTACTATTCCGAGCCGGTCGGTCGATGCGTTAACGACAGCCATGCTGTGCTCATGCCCGATGGCGACCTGGCCGTGGCGGGTGGCATCTGCGACTCTAACTTTGAGCCGCTGGCCTGTGTGTTTAAACTCCAGGTGGCTCCTGCCGTCGAGGCTGCAGCACCGTGGCGCGGGATGATGTGGGTGGGCATCGCCGCCATTGTCGCGGTGATGCTGGTGGTGATTTTTGGGGGTAAGCGTCATAAACCCGATGACGAGGCGGTTGCGTGTGAGCCACTCGATGACCAAGACAGCAAACAGCTGATGCAACGCATCACAGCGCTCATGCAGCACGAACAAGTCTACTTGCAGAGCGAACTGCGGCTGGCCGACATGGCGGCGATGCTCGGAGTGACGCAGCAGCAGATGACACGATGCGTCAAGCAGGAGACCGGCGTGCCGTTCACACTGTTTGCCAACCGCTATCGCGTCGACCATGCCAAGCGCATCATGCAAGAGCATCCCGACGCCAAGCTGGCTTCGGTGGCATTGGCATCAGGCTTCACCAACGAGACTTCGTTTTACAGAGCATTCAAGGCCATCACCGGCCTCACCCCCAAGGAGTGGCTCGCCAGCCAGTAAAAAGCGACCAACAATCTACCCGATGCTCCCATATACCGATCACCTGAAGCCATGTCCAGGCATGTCCGTCTGGCAATATCAATCGGCTTTGGGCTCGGGAATCTCCATGCCGCGGCAGTAGCGATGTGCGATGTGGCGGTCGTCACCCAGATAAATGAAGCGCTCCAGACGCTCAAGCAGCGTGTAGTGGTCGAAGTTCAGTCCACTGTCGTCGATGACCAGCGCGTCAAACTCATAGCCCGGCTCGAAACTGCCCACACGGCCAAAGAAACTGCCGGCCGACTTGGTCGCGCACCAGAATGCCTCGGGCAGTGTCAGCTGGGGCTTCACACCCTGCACGACACTCGCCAGCTTGCTCACTTGCAGGGTATAGACCATGATGCGGAACATGTTCAGGTCGTGACCGCCGCTGATGTCGCTGCCCAGCGCAACACGCACGCCGCGGTCGAGCAACGTGCGCACCGGCGACATGCCAGAGGCAATGTTGAGGTTCGATGTGGGGCAATGTACAGCCATCACACCATTGCGTCTCATCAGTTCTATCTCCTCATCAGGCGAGTAGACGCAATGCGCCATCAGCGTTGGGGTCTGCCCGAAGAGGCCATAGCGGTTGTAGGCGTCGCCATAGCAGGTGCTCGTTGGCTCCAGCTCGCGCACCAGTGCAATCTCGTCGCGGTTCTCCGACAAGTGCGACTGCACTGCCAGGCCATGCTCACGCGCCAACCGACCGCATGCCTCAAGCATAGGTGGTGTGCACGAGGGGATGAAGCGCGGCGTGATGATGGGGCGCACCAGTCCATCCGGGTCACTGAATTCGGCGATGAGCGACTCGTTGGCCGTTACGGCTTCGTCCACCGTCTCGCACAATGCGTCGGGGCAGTTGCGGTCCATGTCCACCTTGCCCACCAGCGCACCCATGCCTGCCTCATGAAACAGACGCATCAACAGACGGGTGCTCTCGCCGTGGATGGTGGCGAATACAGCGGCGCGCATTGTGCCATAGCGCCACAGGTCACGCACAAACCGGCGATAGATGCGCTCGGCGTAGGCCGTGTCGGCAAACTTAGCCTCCTCGGGGAAGGTGTAGGTGCTGAGCCACGTCAGCAACTCATGGTCCATGCTCATGCCCTGGTTGCGGTATTGTGGGGCATGCACATGCATGTCGCACATTGCCGGAATCACCAGGCGGTCGCCGAACTCGACTAGCTCACCATCGGCAATGTCAAGGTCGGCCAGCTGAGAGGCAACCCCCACGATGCGGCCGTTTTCTACAGCCACATAGCCATTCTCAATCACCTCGAAGCCAGTACGCTCAGGAGTGAACAACAGATGTCCCTTATATATCTTCATCCGTAAATTATCAATTAAGAATCATCAATTATAAATTATGAATTAATGAGGGTAGTGACGGTGCCCATGATGCAGCCCAGCAGCGCACCGAGCCACACGATGGCGCGCAACTCCTTGCGGATGAGTTGCATGATGATGGTTTCGGCTTCGACTATGTCCATCTCGCGGATGCGGTGCTCGACGATAGCACTGATGTCGATGGCCTCGAGGATGCGAGGCAGATGCTCGGTGATGACAGTGCGGTAGACACTGACGATGCTGTCTTGGGCCTGCTTGACTTGCTCTTCATGGCCGGCCAGCAGTTGACGCATGGGCAAGGACAACAGTTTGTCGCCTTCGTCACGCACCAATCGGGAAACCATGTCACCCGACTGGCTGCGCAACACCTCATTGATGTGTTTGGCCAGATGGCTCTTCACCGGGCCCGACAAGGCGCTCAGTAGCTTGTCGGCACCCAGCTTGCCTGCCAGGCTGTGGCGTGTCTTCTCTATCACATGCTCGGTGGCCACATGGGCAATCTGTTCGCCCACGGCACTGTCTTGCAATTTGGTGGTGAGCAGCTTGGTTGCCTCGGTGATGGCATTGTCGCGCAGCACTTTCACTTCGTCGGCTGTGAGGTAGTGCCGGGCAAACTGCTCGACAGTCTCGTCGTTGTGCAGCTGCGTGTCGGCGAAATCCTGGACTGCTTGTCGGATTTTGGCAATCATCTCATCGCTCAGCAGGTTCTGCTCCAGCACCTTGCGGTTCATCAGGTTCTCGCTGATGCTCTTGCCGATGGCACCGGCAATGCGGTTTTTCTCCTTGGGGATGATGCCGGGGGTGAACGGAATGTGCCACCCGAAGAGGTACTTCGGCTGGCGCGGGCGGAAGAGCATGCGGATGGCGATGTCATTAGTGATATAGCCAATCACGGCACCCACAGCCGGGCCACTCAGATAGTCCAGTATCATTTGCCAAGCATCAGGTTGATGACTAGGTTGATGTCGCCGATGTCGACCATGCCGTTGCCGCTCAGGTCGCTGTCGCCGTAGTCATCGGCTGCTGCTATGCCCAGCATGATATTGATGAGGATGTTGACATCCATGATGTCAATCACGCCGTCGCCGTTGATGTCACCCGGCTGTTCGGGAGTTGTCGACTCGACACCGGTGGCACGCAGCTGGATGCCCACCGAGCTGCTCATGCCGCCGCCGCTGAACAAAATCTTGGCTTTGTGCTCGCCCAGCGAGGTGGGCTTATAGGTCACCTGCAGGGGGTAGCCCTCCAGGCTGTTGAGCGAGGTGGTGTCGATACTCGTGGTCGACAAGCTGAACATCTTGTAGTCGTTGAGGTAGCACTTGAGTGTGAGCGGACTGCTGAACTTTTCGCCGCGCACATAGAGCGTGAGTGTGGCACTGTCGCCAACGGCCACATCGCCAAACTCCAGCACGGTGCCCTGGGTGGGCGAGATGAGCGTGGCCACATCGGTGGGTTGAGGATCAGGATCGGGATTGACCGTGCCGCTGCCGTCCCATGCGGTGCCCACCATCGTACCCCAGATATACTCCATCAGATCGGGGTTGTCGACAAAGGGGTTGCGGTTGTTCTGATAGCGGGAAATGGCATCGTTGCGGGTGATTTCCTTCTGGCTCACAGGATCCTCACGCGCCCAGCGCAGGAGCAGGTCGATTGACCACTGGTTCAATGTGCGCCAGTCACTGTTGGTGAGCATATAAGTGGTCTTCCAGTTCAGGTCTTGATAGCACGAGACCATGTAGAAGTAGATGCGGGCAAAGTCGCCCTTGTACTCGTCGGCTGGCTCGAACACCCTGCTGGCACCACCACCCTGGCCGCTGCGAGGCGTGCCCCGCTTGCTCAGACCGTTGTCCCAGTCGCTGCTTGCCACCTCCCCGAAGGGCCAGTTTGACCGGGCACTGTTGGCATTGGCATCGGTCGGGATCAGGTGGTGCAGGTCGCTGTAGGCGGCGTTCTTCGAGCCACCCCACCAACTCTTGGGAAATGAGTGCTCTTTGTTCATCCCGCTCACGGCATTGCCGCGAGTCGAGCTGAAATAGTAGGTGTTGTTGCTGTACATGTCCCACACCTGGTTGGGGTTGTCGGGACGGGCGTCAGTCTCGACATAGTAGTACCACAGGCTGTTGTAGCTCAGCACGGTGTGGTTGACTGTTATGGCATGGACGGCATCCTTCAGGTCCTCGCCGGTCTTGCCCTTGAGTGAGTTGTAGTAGCCTTGAGGCACGGTAGCCTCTGCTGCCAGAACGGCACACAGGCCCACCAGATATAATGCTATTTTCTTCATGTTTTTTTAGCGTTTGTGAATAAGACAACAAAAGTAGCACAAACCATCGGACTATGCAAGCATTTCGGGCAAAAAGCAGGTTTTTTTCAGTTGACAAAAACTCGGAATTCTCAGAGGCTTCCGAGAATTCCGAGTTTTCAGTGATTTAAAGTAATATTGACTTGAGTCTGGCAAATCTAGGCCCTTCAGAACTGGCGGGCGGCGGTCATCACCACCTCGGTCAGGGTAGGGTGGCCGTGGATGCTATCGGCCAGGCGGTCGACCGTACAGCCAGCATTCATCGCCATCACCACCTCCTGGATGAGGTCGGCGGCATGCGCGCCGCAGATGTGGCAACCCACAATCTGGCGCGACTGGGCATCGACAATCATCTTGATCAGACCATCGGTCTCGGCCATCGACACGGCCTTGCCGTTGCTGCGGAAGAAGGCTTTCTTCACAACAACATCCATGCCGCGCTCGGCGCACTGCTCCTCGGTCAGGCCCACCATCGACAACTCGGGCACGGTGAACACCGCGCTGGGCACAATGTCCAGTTTGATTTCACAAGGCTTGCCCAAGATGGCGGCCAGCGCGACCTCGCCCTGTGCGCTGGCGGCATGCGCCAGCATCATGCGGCCATTCACATCGCCGATGGCATACACACCCTCGACCGAGGTCTGCATCTGGTCGTTGACCTCGATGCCACGACGGCCCACGGTCACGCCGATGGTGTCCAGACCCTGCGGAAGCACGGGCTGGCGGCCCACTGACATGAGCACGCGCTCGGCCACAAGACTCTGCTCCTTGCCCTTGAGGTCGTAGCTCACCTGCAGCCCACTGTCGCACTGGGCGATGCCCTTGACGGCGGCTTGGGTGATGACCTTGATGCCGCGTTTGCTCAGCGTCTGCTTCAAGCGCTTGGCGATGTCTTTGTCAAACGGTGGCAAGATCTCCTTGCAGAACTCCACCACGGTCACCTCGACACCGTAGGTGTTGAAAATGGCGGCAAACTCCATGCCAATCACGCCGCCGCCCACGATGCACAAGCTCTGGGGCAACTCGGTCATCGACAGGATGTCGTCGCTGGTCATGGCCAGCTCCGCACCTGGGATGGGGAGTCCCTTGGGAGCGCTGCCGGTGGCGATGACGATGTTCTTGGCGTCATGTTTCTCACCGGCCACCTCGATGGTGTGGGCGTCGACAAAGCACGCCTCGCCCTCGATGGCGGTGATGCCAGGCGACTGCATGAGCTGCTTCACACCCTCACGAAGCTGGGTAACCACCTCGTCCTTGCGGGCCATGGCGGCACCGAAGTCAAAGCTGAACCCCTCGGCATGGATGCCCCACACCGATGCCTCCTTGAGGTTGCCCAGCACCTCGGCGTTGCGGCACAGTGCCTTGGTGGGGATGCAGCCGCGGTTCAGGCAGGTGCCACCCATCTGGTCGCGCTCGACGATGCCGACGGTCAGCCCTTTCTGGGCGGCCGACGCGGCCATCTCATAGCCGCCGGGGCCGGCACCTATTATAATAAGGTCAAATGTCATTTTTCTTATGTTTCAGAATGTTCATTAGTTCACGAAAACTCGGAGTTCTCAGAGTCCTCCGAGAATTCCGAGTTTCTGTGATTGTCAATTCTCAATGCTCAATTTTCCATTGAGCGAAGCTCTGCGTAGGTCACAATCTGCTGCAGGGCGGCCTTGGTGTCGTCCAGACGGCGCACCGGAGTGCAGTGCGGAGCGGTCTTCACCATCTCGGGCTCTTCCTTGGCCTCTTGAGCAATCTTGCGCATCACGGCAATGAAAGCATCGAGCGTCTCCTTGCTCTCGGTCTCACAAGGCTCCACCATCAGGGCCTCGTGGAACAGCAGCGGGAAGTAGATGGTCGGGGCATGGAAGCCATAGTCCAGCAGGCGCTTGGCCACATCGAGCGTGGTTACACCTGTCGACTTGTCCTTCAGACCGTCGAACACAAACTCGTGCTTGCACACGCCCTCGAGCGGCAACTCATACACATCCTTGAGCGACTCCTTGATGTAGTTGGCGTTGAGTGTGGCCAGCGGACCCACCATCTTGACGTTCTCGTGACCGAGCGACAGAATGTAAGTGTAGGCACGCATCATCACGGCGAAGTTGCCCAGGAAGCCCGAAATCGAGCCGAGCGAGTCGCCGCCGAACTCCACGTCGTAACGATAGGAGTCCTCGTCGATGTCCTGACGCACCACATGGGGGCTGGGCAGGAACTGCTCCAGGCCGGCACGGACACCCACAGGGCCACTGCCGGGACCGCCACCACCGTGAGGGGTCGAGAAGGTCTTGTGCAGGTTGATGTGCATGATGTCAAAGCCGATGTCGCCAGGACGCACCTTGCCCAACATGGGGTTAAGATTGGCCCCGTCATAGTACATCAGACCGCCACAGTCGTGCACCAGCTTGGCAATCTCGGCAATCGAGTGCTCGAAGATGCCCAGCGTGTTGGGGTTGGTCATCATCATGCCGGCAATGGTGTCGTCGAGCAGAGGACGCAGGTCATCGACATCCACTGTGCCGTCGGGACGGCTCTTGACCACCACCACGTCCAGACCGCACACGGCGGCACTGGCAGGGTTGGTGCCGTGGGCCGAGTCGGGCACGATGACTTTGGTGCGCTTCACATCGCCGCGGCTCATGTGGTAGCTGCGCATCACCATCAGGCCGGTCAACTCGCCATGAGCACCGGCAAATGGGTTGAGCGTGAACTCTTTCATGCCTGCCAGTTCGGCCAGGCTCTCCTGCAGCTTGTAGTAGACCTCAAGCGCGCCCTGCACGGTGTCGATGCTCTGCAACGGGTGCAGGCCACTGAATGCGGGGTGGGCGGCCATGTCCTCGTTGATCTTGGGGTTGTACTTCATTGTGCATGAGCCCAGGGGATAGAAGCCGGTGTCGACGCCGAAGTTGTTGTTGCTCATGTTGGTGTAGTGACGCACCACGGTGAGCTCGTCACACTCGGGCAGACCCGGAGCTTCGCTGCGAAGCAGCGTGCCGGGAAGCGACTCCAACTTATACTCGCTCATCTCATTTTTGGGGAGGGAATATCCACGACGACCCTCGCGCGACAACTCGAATATGAGTTTTCCGTAATATACGTTGTTCATTGTGTTATGCCTCCTCTTGGTTAGAATTGATGAAATCCTGGATGCTCTCGATGAGGGCGTCAATCTCGTTCTTGCTGCGCATCTCGGTCACGCACAGCAGCAGGTGGTGGTCGTCAAGTTTCAAGCCGGCTTGGATGCCCTCGTCCACACACCAGTCTTGCAACTGATCGATGTCGAGGTCGGTCTTGACAACAAACTCGTTGAGGAACGGCTGGCCGGGATAAGCCAGCTCAAACTTGCCTGTCTCTGACAACTTCTCGGCCAGATAGTGGGCACCGCTGTAGCCCATCTCGTTGACCTCGCGCAGGCCTTGCTTGCCCATGAGCGACATGTAGATGGTCACATACAGGGCCATCAGGCTCTCGTTCGAGCAGATGTTGCTCGTGGCCTTCTCACGGCGGATGTGCTGCTCGCGGGCTTGCAGCGTCAGGACAAATGTGCGCTTGCCGTCGGCATCGGTGGTCGCACCGACGATGCGGCCCGGCATCTTGCGAATGAGCTTCTTGCTTGTGCACAAGTAGCCCACATACGGGCCACCGAAGTTCATCGGGATGCCCAAGCTCTGGCCGTCACCCACAGCGATGTCGGCTCCCCATTCACCGGGAGTCTTGATTACGCCCAGGGCACTGGCCACGCAGTTCATGATCAGCAATGCCTTGTTGGCATGGCACAGGTCGGCCCAGCCGGTGTAGTCCTCGAGAATGCCATAGAAGTTGGGCGAAGCAACAATCACGCCGGCCACGTCGCCCTTGGCAATCTTCTCCTCAAAGTCGCTGCGGCTGGTCACGCCGTTCTCGGCCTTGATGTGCTCGACCACAACACCGTGGAACTTGGCGTAGGTCTCCACCACGCGAGTCACGATGGGGTTCATCGTGTCGCTGATCAGCACTTTGTTGCGCTTCTTGGCATTGGCAACGGCCATCATCATGGCCTCGGCAGTGGCGGTGCAGCCGTCGTACATCGACGCGTTGCTCACCTCCATGCCTGTCAACTCGGCCATCATGCTCTGGTACTCGAAGATGTACTGCAGTGTGCCTTGCGAAATCTCGGCCTGATAGGGGGTGTAGCTGGTCAGGAACTCGCTGCGGCGCATCATGTCGTTGACCACACTGGGAGAGTAGTGGTCGTAGCAACCGGCACCCACAAAGCAAGTCAGAGGAGTGTTGAACGACCCCAGCTCGTCGAAGTAGCGGCGGATGTCCACCTCGCTGAAAGCGTCGGGAAGAGCATACTCACGCTTGAACACCAGCTCGCTGGGCACGTCCTTGTAGAGGTCGTCCAGCGAACGCTCGCCACAGGTGTTGAGCATCACGCGGATATCCTCATCGGTATGCGGAAAAAACTTATAGTTCATTGTTAATCGTTAGAATTAGTTGTTGGTTGAAAGACATAAGAACATAAGAACAGAAGATGAAGAAACAAACTTATGTTCTTTTGTTCTTATGTCTTGTTTGTAAGGGCATTTACTCGCCAATCATGGCCTTGTAGCCTGCGGCATCCATCAGGTTGTCGAGCTCGCCCTTGTCGCTGAGCTGAACCTTGATGATCCAGTTCTCAAAGGCATCCTTGTTGATCAGACCGGGCTCGTCCTCCAGGGCCTCGTTGACCTCGACCACAGTGCCGCTCACAGGGCAGATCAGGTCGCTGGCGGCCTTGGTGCTCTCGACGGCGCCAAAGTCTTCGCCGGCAGTCACCTCGTCGTCAACATCGGGCATGTCGACATAGACCACGTTGCCCAGCTCATGCTGTGCGTGGTCGGTAATGCCGATGTAGCCAAACTCGCCTTCTACTCTCACATACTCGTGCGACTCGCTGTAATAGAGTCCTTCGATAATCTTACTCATTGTGTTAATTATTATTGTTTAATTAGTTAATTGTCAATTGAAAAACATGCACTAGGCATTACTTCTTGTAGTTGGGCTGATAGAAGCGTTTCTTCACCACTGTGGCGGGGAACACTTTCTTGCGGATGCGCACGCTCAACTCGTTGCCCAGGGCACCAACAGCGCGGTCAACCAGCGCGAAGGCCAGGCTCTTCTCGCAAGAGATGCTGCGGTAGCCGGTGGTAATGTAGCCCACCACCTTGTCGCCGTCCAGCACCTCATAGCCGTGGCGAGGAATGGCTTTATCCTTCAGTTCCAGGCCCACGAGTTTCTTGGCGCTGCCCTCAGCCTTCTGCTGGGCGCAGGCGTCGCGGCCGATGAAGCCGCCTTCCTTGTCGAGCTTGCAGAACATGCCCAGCGTGGCCACGATGGGCGAAATCTCGGCGGTCAGCTCGTCGCCATACAGCGGCAGACCTGCCTCGAAGCGCAAGGTGTCGCGGCAACCCAGACCACAAGGCTGGACGCCGGCGGCCATGAGCATGTCCCACATCTTCGTGATCACTGCTGCACTGGCATAGACCTCAAAGCCGTCTTCGCCGGTGTAGCCTGTGCGGCTCACGATGATGGTCTCGCCGTCATACTCTACCTCCTTGTGGGTGTAGAAGGTCAGGTCGCTGCAGTCGATGTTCAGCACGGCGGCCATGGTCTTCTCGGCCTCGGGACCCTGGATAGCCAGCTGCGAGTAGTAGTCGCTCTGGTGGTCAACCTTGACATCAAAGTTGGCGGCTTGCTCGTTGATCCAAGCAACGTCCTTGTCGATGTTGGCGGCGTTGATGACCAGGAACAGGTCGTTCTCGCCCATCTTGTAGACCAGCAGGTCATCGACAGTACCTCCGTCGGGATAGAGCATCATGCCATAGAACACCTTGCCCACCTCGGCACCGGCGATGTCGTTGGTGAAGATATAGTTAACAAATTTCTCGGCTTGCGGACCGGTGATGCGAACTTCGCCCATGTGCGACACGTCGAACACACCAACAGCCTTGCGGACTGCGTTGTGCTCGGTCTCAATGCCATTGTACTGGATGGGCATGTCATAGCCAGCGAAGGGGCTCATCAGTGCGCCCAGGGCCACATGCTTGTCGTGGAGACAGGTGATTTTGATTTCGTCTGCCATAATTGTGATTTAGTCGGTTAAAAAGTTAATAAATTGATTTGTACTTAAATTCATAATAATCTGCCGTACGTCCACATCGGCCAGTGCATCGGCCAGTGCATCGCGGCTGTATGCCACACCATGCAGCTTGTTCAGCAGGCCATCGTCCAAGTCGCCCACCAAAAAATAGTCGCCGGCCAGGTTGACGGCGGTGATGCGGTTGCGGTTCAGCTCCAGGCTGGCCTCAAGTTCGCCCACACCCTCGATGCGGCCTTGCTTGACCAGGTTGCAGCGCGGGTTGTTGCCCAGGATAAACTCGGGCGTGAGATAGGTCTGCATGATTTGCTCTATCTCGACAATGTCACGCTCATTCAGCTCTATCTCGCCGTCGCACAATGTGCGGCGCACATGAGCCTTAAAGTCCTCCAAGCCGATGTCGCTGTGCTGCCGGATGGTGGTGATGCGGCTCGCCACGCTTTTCACACCCTTCGACTCCAGCTTGCTCTTGCTCGGGGTGATGGCGTGAGTGATGTGCGTCATGTCGGTGTCGTAGAGCATGGTGCCATGCACGATGCTGCGGCCCGGCAGGTGATAGAATGCGTTGCCGCTCACCTTCTGGCCAGAGATTAAAATGTCGTTGCGCCCGTTGTCGCTGGCGTCTAGGCCCAGCTGGCGCAGCATGGCCACCACGGCATGAGTGTAGCGCGAGTAGGTCAGCTCCACGTTGTCGCTGCGCGTGATGTAGCTGAACATGATGTTGCTCATGTCGGCAAACACGCAACCGCCACCGCTCTTGCGGCGATAGTACTCGATGCCATGCTCGCGGCAGTAGTCCAGGTTTACCTCGTTGGCAATCAGCTGGTTGCGACCGAAGATGACCGTCGGCCGTACCTGCCACATGAAGAAGATGTCATCCTGTCCCATGATGCGGGCGGCGTATTCCTCCATTGCCAGATAGAATGGAAGAATCCGTGTCTCGTGGTGGGGCTTTTCAACAACACTCAAAATTCACTTTTTGTAACTTTTATAAAGCACATCCCCTCGTCAGATGAGAGGGGATGTGTAGATAAATGCTGCAAGTGAGTTGTTGTAAAAATATGCGGCTTAGAACGCCAGAGTTGCGCCCAGGGTGAGCACATGACGGAACTCGCTCAGCCCCTTGATGTCGCTCATGGGGGTGTATTTGACATAGACTCCCATCCACATCCAGTCGATGCCTGCTGTGAGGTCAACATTTACCCGACGCACATTCTTGATACTCCAATGACTGTCTGCTTTGCAACCCAGATTCAGCCGTGGAATCACTCCGCCATAGGCATTGAGTCTGCCATGTATGCGCTGGCGATAAAGCAGCGGTAGCAACAGGCTGGGAATATTGATCTCGGTCTTATCTTTTTGGGCACCATCGATGACTTGCGAGGCGGTGCGGTCTTCCTGCCGCTGAAGGTATTGGCCTGAATGGGTATGAAGTCCTCGCATAACGAAGCCGAGTCCTACCGACAGTCGCTGGTTGTGGTGTGAAGTATAGTAAGCCAACCCAATGATATTGAGCAGACCTGCCTCATAGGTGGTTCCATGGCCACCCATGCTAGGGCCGATACCGACAAACACACCACCTGAGAATAGGGTGAAATGTGGATAAGAATCGTTGTGAAAAGGATGCCCAAGGATACAACCGCCGTTGTGACGCACATCGATGCTATCAACTGTTATTGTGTCTGTCGAAACGTCTTTGAATTGCGCTTGTCCATCGGCTGACTTGCCGTAGGTTGGCAATAAAATAAGCATTAGTAGAATACAGAAAAAAGTCCTCATAATCGGTTCATTGAGCATATATTATTTCAACGCATGACACTAGCGTATATTGTGAACCAAGTTGCAGATTCCTTAAGGTCTATCTGGTGAAAATAACAAGGGCCCGCACATGGCGGACCCTTGATTTGTCGCAAGTTGGCAAATGTGCTTTACTTGGTGGCGGTGCTGTCGGCGGGCTGAGCCTCACCTGCATCGGCAGCGACGCGGGCCTTGAAGGCCTCGCTGTCGGGCATCAGCCAGCTGTCAAACCACTTGAAGAACTCACGCTGCCACAGCACGCTGTTCTGCGGCTTCTGGCACCAGTGGTCCTCGTCG
>CACZHT010000055.1:0-631 GCA_902781045.1 uncultured Bacteroidales bacterium
GGGTCGCGCCCCACGTGGGCGCGTGGATTGAAACAAGTTCAATTGCTTCCTGTATCGTGTGGGCGAGTCGCGCCCCCCGTGGGCGCGTGGATTGAAACACCAGCTCATAGCCGTTGTGCAGCGCGTCAATCTGTCGCGCCCCACGTGGGCGCGTGGATTGAAACCTCTGCCTCAATGGCGGGGAGGATGCCGGAACGTCGCGCCCCACGTGGGCGCGTGGATTGAAACCACGGCACCCTTGCAGCCAAGGATGAAGAGACAACAAGTCGCGCCCCACGTGGGCGCGTGGATTGAAACTCGGCGAGAGTGGAGCAGTACACGACACCGCGGGGTCGCGCCCCACGTGGGCGCGTGGATTGAAACTTGGTGTATCGGCCCATGAGGCCAAACACCATCGGTCGCGCCCCACGTGGGCGCGTGGATTGAAACACCCAGTGGGGCTACCCGCCAGGGTGCGTGGTGGTGTCGCGCCCCACGTGGGCGCGTGGATTGAAACTCGACACGGTGACGGTAGACGGGCTTGTCGGGCTTGTCGCGCCCCACGTGGGCGCGTGGATTGAAACGGGCATAATGCTGAGGATGCCGATAATATAACCGGTCGCGCCCCCCCGGGGGCGCGTGGATTGAAACT
>CACZHT010000055.1:658-28812 GCA_902781045.1 uncultured Bacteroidales bacterium
TAATATAACCGGTCGCGCCCCCCCGTGGGCGCGTGGATTGAAACTGGGCGATGGCTTGGTCAACTTGCTCGTCGGTCGTGGTCGCGCCCCCCGTGGGCGCGTGGATTGAAACGCTACGCTCGCTTGCTTCGGCTCCCTCGCCTGCTCGTCGCGCCCCACGTGGGCGCGTGGATTGAAACAGCCGTGATGCGGTGCTGGCGGCTCAGTACAAGGGTCGCGCCCCCCGTGGGCGCGTGGATTGAAACAAACGTTACCAGAGCGCTCTCTCGCCTTGACAAAGTCGCGCCCCACGTGGGCGCGTGGATTGAAACTCCCAGTTGCGCTGATGCGTCTGAAAGAACCGGCGTCGCGCCCCACGTGGGCGCGTGGATTGAAACAAAGAGAGGGACTGTTCACTACGACGAGGTCAAAAGTCGCGCCCCACGTGGGCGCGTGGATTGAAACAAGTATCGCGGCAAGAAATTCGGCGGTTGCATGTCGCGCCCCACGTGGGCGCGTGGATTGAAACAGGTAGTCGTTCACACCCTTGAACCAGCGGTGGGTCGCGCCCCACGTGGGCGCGTGGATTGAAACAAGTTCAATTGCTTCCTGTATCGTGTGGGCGAGTCGCGCCCCCCGTGGGCGCGTGGATTGAAACAGCGGCACATGGGGCGCAATTGGTCGCGCCCCACGTGGGCGCGTGGATTGAAACACATAACCTATCACCTGGCCGCGCTAGTGCATGTAGGTCGCGCCCCCGTGGGCGCGTGGATTGAAACACTTTTGGTGTAGGCTTAGACAAGCCGCACCGCAAGTCGCGCCCCCGTGGGCGCGTGGATTGAGACACCAACATCATGCTCTACAAAATCGAGCCGCGGCGGCTGCGCCCCTGTAATCAATCATTATCTACTGTGTGGATGTGCCCTCCCCTAGCCCCTCCCCTAGAGTGGTGGGGAATTATCAGTTTTTATGAAAAAAGGGAGATAATTATTTGCGAGAGTGTGGGGAAATTGCGAACTTTGCGTGGACAAAAATTTCTGAAAAATGATGAAACGGACAATACTGATGGTGCTGGCGGTGTGCGGGATGGCTGCCGTGGCACAGACTGGCTTGAGAACGACAGGGCATATCAAGGAGGATTTGATGCCCGACAAATGGCTAAACATCACCGAGGCCACTGGCGACCTGAATAAGGATGGCATCGAGGACTTTGTGATTGTGGCCGCCCCATCTGAAGACGAGCGCCCCGTGCTTGCCATCTACTGGGGCGATGTCAACGGCTTTTACACCCTCCATGAGGCCTATGACTCTATCATGCCGCACAGCGAGGAGGAGTTCAGCATGGTGGACTTGAGCGTTAGTATCACCAAACGTGGTGTGCTGCGCATTGACAGCCAGCTGAGCTACAGTGCCGGTGCGACTGGCAATGAACGTCAGACCCACATGTTCCGCTATCAGGACGGCGACTTCTATCAGATAGGCTTTGAGATAGCGGGCTATTCGCGCTACACTGGCGAGAGCGAGGAAAAGAGTTACAACTACCTGACGCACAAGTGCAAGACAACGTACGGAAATGTTTTCCAAGATGGCTTTAAAGACAAGATTGTGTGGAGCGACTTGGAGCGTGAGCCGTTGAAGCGGCTTGGGAGTTTCGAGATGTGACGATGTGCGAGCCACAGGCTTGTAAGGGGATAACGGCACATGTGTTTAACGTAGTTTTTAACGCATGTGCCTATTTTTGGCACTCGGTGGGTGTAATTTTGCAGTGTAAAAATCACAAACATTAAAACTGACACAATGATGAATACACAAGACCTTGACACTGCTGTACTGAGCCAAACGGCTCAGCAGACACCCCAAGTTGCTCTCGCCGAGCATGATAGAGACTCTTTCTCGCAGTCGCTGCTGCTGTGGATGGCATCCTTCCCCCTGTTTGCCATCGGCCTGTCGATGCTGAGTGGCGCGCTGCACACCATCGGCTACATTCTGGTGTTGTGTGCCGTTATCTGTTTTCTCAGCCCAGTGGTTCAGTTGCTGGGCTGCCTGACCGACAAGAGATGACAAAGGCCTCGGCGATACCGAGGCCCATAGAACATTTATTACGTGAAATCAATTGGGCAGATGGCGGGCAATCTCCTGCATGAGCATCTGACCCAGTTCATCCGCCCCCTTGACATCCATCACATCGCCGGCAGCCGACTTGATCTGGTTGCCGGTGATTTGCATCTGATAGATCTCGTTGAGGACATAGACCAGCATGTGGTTCATGGTCTCGGCATCGATGGTGAAGTCCCACTGCTCGGCTTGCTCCGGCGTGACCCAGATTCCCCCGTTGTTGTGGTTGTTGTCTACGGCCTGAACCTTGACTTGTGGGTAGTTGTTGCGCAACATCTTGATTTTGTCCTGGTTGTTGCGATAGGCGTTGGTCAGATAGGCGATGCCCAGGAAGCGATTGGTCGCCTTGCCTCGCTTGATTGAGTTCTTATAGCAAGTCTCGATGTCGTTGTAGAATGCGATGACAGTGATGTCGTTCATGCCTCCGTTGATGGCCTTGTCGACCACCTTTTTGAGCGACTCGTAGCTGTTGAGCGCACTGTCATAGAGCACCCCCTGCCCCGAGAAGTCGATGTCCTTGGTGCTAGTGCTCTTCCCTGCGCCGCCAGGTCCGGTAAGCACGGTTATGCTACGGTTTCCATTGCCGACAGCAGTCTGCATCATGCGTCGGTAGACGGTGTCGACGAGCCACTTCTCGGCAGCACGATAGTCAGGCACATTAGTCCCGTCATAGCCAATGGGGGCGAATTGCTTGCGCACCTCGTCGGGGTCAAGCTTGTTGCCGGCGCTGGCCAGATAGTTGTCGATGAGGCGGCCCACATGTTGTTTGGCCCAAGCGACGGCCTCATCGCCGGTGAGATTTTTGCCTTGGCAACATTCGTGCTTGGCATCGCAGTGGGTGTGCTGTGCCACGATGGGCGTCATCGCCATCATGACGAGAGCTAACAGCAGAAAGATTCTTCTTCTCATAAGTCTTAACTAATTTTTATCTTGCCGCACGGCGATAGAGCCAAATGGCAATGATGGTATACAGAATGTTGGGAATCCACATGGCCACACGTGCCGACGTGTAGCCCGAGACGGCAAAGGTTGAGGTGACGGTCATGAACAGGATGTAGCTGAAGCTGAGCAGCAGCCCGATGCCAATGTTCATGCCCATGCCTCCCCTGACCTTGCGCGACGAGAGCGACAGGCCGATGACGGTGAGAATGAATGCCGCCGCCGTCATGGCATAGCGCCGCTCATACTCGACCTCGAAGTTCATGATTCCCGCCACCCCTCGGGCATGCTGGCGGTCGATGTACTGGCGCAGCTCTGGCGAGGTCATGGTCTGCTCGTCGTTCTTGGAGATGAGGAAGTCTCGCGGCTCAAAGTGGAGCATGGTGTCTAATGAGGCTCCCTTGGTCATACTCTCCTTGAGTCCGTTGAAGCGGCGCAACGTGAAACTGTTGAGTCGCCACCGTCCCAGGGTGTCATATTTTATGTTTTCGGCCGACAGGCGCGACTTGAGTGTCTTGCCGTCGAACTGGTCGAGCGAGAACCTGTAGCCGGTCTTAGTGGTGTTGTCGTAGCGCGAGATGTAGGCCATGACCCCGGGGCTGACCTGCATCTGTATGTTGTCGCCATAAGTGACAGCCTTGTTCTTGACCCAGCGGTTGGTGTAGGCGATGCGCTGCACATTAGCAGGCGGGATGACATAGGCCGAAAGCAGGTAGCTCAATACTGCGATGACCGTTGCCGAGAAGAGATAGGGCATGAGCAAGCGGCGGAAGCTGATGCCACTCGAGAGCATGGCGATAATCTCGCTGCGGTCGGCCAGACGAGAGGTAAAGAAAATGACCGAGATAAAAGTGAACAACGGGCTGAACTGGCTGACGATGAACGGCAGGAAGTTCATGAAGTACTGAAAGACAGTGTCCTTGAGCGGTGCGGTGAGCACAGCATCGAGCTTCTCGTTGACATCAAACATGATGACGATGGCCATGAGCAGCAGGATGGCAAAGAGGTAAGTGCCCAAGAAGTTCTTGACAATGTAAAGGTCAAACTTCTTGACCCACGGCTTGCGCGGCGGCTTGTTGGCCGCTGGCTTCCGCTCAGGCTGCTCTTGCTCAGATGGCTGAACCTGCAGTTGTTCTTGCTCAATATTTTTCAGTTCTTCTTCCATTATATCGACTAGGGACACTAGATGAACTAGATTCACTAGACATACTTGCTAGAGACGCCGCTGTACACGCTCGACCATGCCGGTTTTCCACTGCTTGAAGTCGCCAGCGATGATGTGGCGACGAGCCTCACCCACGAGCCACAAATAGAAGGCCAGGTTGTGGATACTGGCAATCTGCATTGCCAATATCTCCTGCGAGATGAAGAGGTGACGCAGATAGGCCTTGCTGTAGATGCTGTCGACCACCGATGCGCCATCTTCTTGCAGCGGCGAGAAATCATCGGCCCACTTGCGGTTGCGCATGTTCATGATGCCATGTTGGGTGAAGAGCATTCCGTTGCGCCCATTGCGCGTGGGCATGACACAGTCCATCATGTCGACGCCGCGGTCGATGGCCTCGAGAATGTTGGCCGGTGTTCCCACCCCCATGAGATAGCGTGGACGGTCGGCGGGCAGAATCTCGTTGACCACCTCAATCATGTCGTACATCACCTCGGTGGGTTCGCCCACAGCCAGTCCACCGATGGCATTGCCGTCGGCTCCCAAATCGGCCACATGCTTGGCTGCATCTTGCCTCAAATCCTTATAGACACACCCTTGCACAATGGGGAAGAACGCCTGTCGGTGTCCATAGCGCGGCTCTGTCTGGTTGAAGTGTTTCCAGCCACGGTCGAGCCATCCCTGCGTGAGTCGGAGCGACTTTTCGGCATAGTCTCGCTCGCTGGTGCCTGGAGGACACTCGTCCAGCGCCATCATGATGTCGCTGCCGATGCTTCGCTGGATGTCGACCACATTCTCGGGTGTGAACAGATGCTTCGAGCCGTCGATGTGGCTGCGGAAAGTCACTCCCTCGGGCTTGAGCTTGCGGTTCTCGCTGAGCGAGAACACCTGGAACCCTCCACTGTCGGTGAGAATGGGCCGACTCCAGCCGTTGAACTTGTGGAGGCCTCCCGCACGCTCGATGATGTCCATGCCCGGACGGAGATAGAGGTGATAGGTGTTGCCCAGAATAATCTGAGCCTTGATGTCGTCGCGCAACTCGGTCATGTGCACGGCTTTGACGGCCCCCAGTGTGCCCACGGGCATGAAGATGGGTGTCTCGATGGTGCCGTGGTCGGTTGTGATCAGTCCGGCCCTAGCCTGCGAGCCTGCGGCGGTAGCCTTGAGTTCAAAATCCATATTCTCGGTGTGTATAGTAAATTTTGAGTGCAAAAGTACAACAAAAATCCCACTTTGGAGTCATGGCAGCACAATAAAGTAACGAAAAATGCTTAGCGTTGCCTGAGACGAATGTGGCTGCATTTCGGCTATAAAAATAAAAAACTAGGTTTTCATTTTGTGTTGCGCCTAATTTGCACTACCTTTGCACTCGTAATGGAATATGTTGTATCGATAGAGAAAGAGAAGATAAACGAAATGCCCGTGGCCGAGTATAGCAACGGCAACATCTATGTGGTTGAAGCCCTGTCTCAGGTCAACGCAGCTGTGGCTCACTTGCGCAAGCACCGCCTGGTCGGCTTTGACACTGAGACCCGGCCATCGTTCAAGCGCGGCGAGCATCACAAGTTGGCTCTGATTCAGCTGGCCACACCCCGTGACTGCTTCCTGTTCCGCATCAGTAAGCTCAAGAACATCCCACTCAAGCTCAAGGAATATATTGAAGACGCCCACTGCCCCAAGGTGGGCTTGTCGACCCCCGATGACATCCACCAGATGCAACGCGTGACACAGATGCAGCCCGCAGGTTTCATCGAGATTCAAGACATGGTCAAGCGCTATCGCATCACCGACCTGAGCCTGCAGAAGATTTACGCCATCCTGTTCGGTCAGAAAATCAGCAAGGGTCAGCGACTGACCAACTGGGAGAGTGACGTGCTCACCCCCCAGCAGCAGCGCTATGCCGCCATCGATGCCTGGGCGTGCATCGACATCTACAACCGCTTGACCAGTGGCACATTCATACCCGAACAATCACCCTATTATCACTTGAAAGAAGATGAGCAATAAACCCAAACGATCGACCATAATTCCGCTTTGCCTATTGGCTTATCTGGCAGTAATGGCTTGGGTGGGTCGAGGTCAGATCACAAAACAAGAGCCGGACTATTTTCAATACTTCGGCATCATTGGCATCAGCCTAGTCATCATCGTGCTGCTCTACTTTGCATTGCGTCGAAAGGAAGCCCTGCGACAGCGGCGCGAGGAAGAGTTGTATGGCACCTACGCCGACGAAGAAGCCCCCAACGAGAACGACAAAGCATCCGAGGCATGACCTCGGATGCTTTTGATACATTCAGCTGCCCCCCTACTGTGCGAGGCGGAGGCCCAGGAAGTTATACTTGGAGAAGAAGCCGTTATAGGAGCCGTTAGCTCTTGCCGAGACTCGGCAAAAAGTGGCCTCTTTCTCCCAGCCGCCACCGCGATAGACCTTGCAGTCCCATTCGTTTGAGTCGGGTCCTGCAGGGTCAGTTTGAGCCTCTTCGGGATAGACTCCGGCATACCAGTCGTTACACCACTCCCAGACGTTGCCACTCATGTCGTAGATACCGAGTTCGTTGGGTGCTTTCTTGCCTACAGGATGCGTTTTGGAGCTGCTGTTGCTCTTGTACCATGCCACTTGGCTGAGGTTATTGCTCCCGGCATAACGATAGCCGTTGCTCTGGTTGCCGCCACGCGCGGCAAACTCCCACTCGGCCTCGGTGGGCAGACGGAAGTGTGCGCCAGTGAGCTCATTGAGCTTGTTGATGAACTCCTGACAGTCAATCCATTTGACATATTCGACAGGACATTGGAGGTCGCCCGTGAATCGACTGGGATTTGTCCCCATGACGGCGAGCCACAACTCCTGTGTGACTTCGGTCATGCCAATCTGAAAGCTGGACAGTGTGACTTGATGAGCGGGAAACTCACACTCCAGGGCATAGCTAGTCTGCTCTTCGGTTGCTCCCATAATGAAGGAACCTCCCTCAACATTCACCATGTCAAACTCGACACCGTTGACTGTGTAGTGTGTGGGCAACTGCGGCTCCGGCACATCCTTGCCCAACATGATGTTAATGACCATGTTGACATCAGCTATATCAACCGTTCCGTCGGCGGTGACATCGGCCAATGGGTTGGTGGCCTTGCCCAACATCACATTGATCACTTCGTTGACATCAGCGATGTCGACCGTGTTGTTGCCTGTGACATCACCTCGCACAGCAGCACTTGCCGACAACAATGAGCTTGCAAACAATAAGAATGTAACAACTTTTTTCATTTCATTAGGGTTTTGGTTGGTTTGGCAATGAGTTCGAAGGGGAGAGCCTCTGTGACAATGACATTGTGGAACGAGCCGACCCTGAGCGGAAGGGACTTGTCGATGAGCACTTCGGGGTCAACTTCGGGCGAGTCCCACTCGGTGCGCCCAATGTAATAGTCCTCGTCCTCACGGTCGACAATGACACGTAGGGTCTGACCCACCTTGGCCTCCTGAATTTCTTGAGAGATTTCTTCCTGGATAGCCATGATTTGATCCAGACGGCCTTGCTTGACCTCGTCGGGGATATTGTCCTCGAGATGCTGTGCCGAATAGGTCCCAGCCTCCTCGCAATAGGCAAATGCACCCATGCGCTCGAAGCGTGCCTCACGCACAAACTGCTTGAGCTGCTCAAACTCCTGCTCGCCCTCGCCCGGAAAACCCACCATGAGCGTTGTGCGGATGTGCAGCCCCGGCACCTCGCGGCGCAGACGCGCCAACAAGTCGAGCGTCTCCTGGCGCGAGATGTGCCGCCGCATGTTGGTGAGCACAGGGTCGCTGATGTGCTGCAGGGCGATGTCCAGATAGTTACACACATTGTCGCGACGCGCCATCACGGGCAGAATGTCATAGGGGAACTGAGTGGGATAGGCATAATGGAGCCGAATCCACTCTACACCAGGTATTTGTGCCATGCGGTCGATGAGCTCGGGCAACATCATCTTGCCATAGAGGTCCAGACCGTATGACGAGAGATCCTGTGCAATGACGTTAAACTCCTTGACCCCCTGCCCCACCAGATGCCGCACCTCATCGAGCAGCTGCTCGATGGGTATCGACTTGTGCCGCCCAGTGATGAGCGGAATGGCGCAGAAAGCACAAAATCGGTTGCACCCCTCTGAAATCTTGAGGTAGGCATAGTGACCAGGAGTTGTGATGACGCGTTCGCCAGCCAGGTCATGACGGTAGGCCTTGCCCAAGTCGTTCAACAACTCGTGCCAGCTGAACTTGCCATAGAATTTGTCGACCTCCGGGAGCTCGGCTACCAGATCGGCCATGAATCGCTCGGCCAGACAGCCCATGACATATAGCTTGCCGATGCGTCCGCTACGCTTGGCCTCGCCCAGCTCCAGGATGGTGTTGATCGACTCCTCCTGCGCATCGGCGATGAAGCCACAAGTGTTGACCACAACCACCTCGGCATCTATGCGCTGTGGATTGTGCTCAATGGTGTAGCCCGCCGCCTGCAACTGCCGCAGCAGGTGCTCACTGTCGACCAAGTTTTTGGAACAACCCAATGAGATAACCTGTACCTTGTTCTTTCGCATGGCTTACTTGCCGAAGAGTGAACGGACAAACTCCTCGCGACGGAAGACCTGCAGGTGATCCATGCCTTCGCCCAAGCCGATGTACTTGACCGGAATCTGGAACTGGTCGCTGATGCCGATGACCACCCCACCCTTGGCTGTGCCGTCGAGCTTGGTGATGGCCAGTGCGTTGACCTCGGTTGCCGCGACAAACTGCTTGGCCTGCTCAAAGGCGTTCTGTCCCGTGCTTCCATCCAGCACAAGCAACACCTCGTGTGGCGCGTCGGGCAGCACCTTGCGCATGACATCCTTGATCTTGGTGAGCTCGCGCATCAGCCCCACATTGTTGTGCAGACGACCTGCGGTGTCGATGATCACCACGTCGGCATTCTGTGCCTTGGCACTGGCCACGGCATCGTATGCCACACTGGCCGGGTCGGTGCCCATCTTGTGCTTGATGACAGGCACATCGACGCGCCGCCCCCAAATCTCGAGCTGCTCGTCGGCCGCTGCGCGATAGGTGTCGGCTGCACCGAGCACGACCTTGTTGCCTGCCTGCTTAAACTGATAGGCCAACTTGCCGATAGTCGTCGTCTTGCCCACGCCGTTGACTCCGACCACCATAATGACGTATGGCTTCTTGTCGTCGGGCACGGTAAAGTCTTCCATGCCCACATTGTTGTTGTCGGCCAGCATCTGTGTGATTTCGTCACAGAGCAAGTCATTCAATTCGCCTGTGCCCACATACTTATCCTTGGCGACACGCTTCTGGATGCGGTCGATGATCTTGAGTGTGGTGTCAACCCCCACGTCGCTGGTGATGAACACCTCCTCGAGATTGTCGAGCACATCGTCGTCGATGGTGCTTTTGCCAGCCACGGCATGCGCAATCTTGGCAAACACGCCCTGTTTGGTTTTTTCGAGTCCGTGATCCAGTGTTTCCTTCTTCTCGCGGCTGAAGAATGAGCGGAAGAAGCCTTTCTTCTTGGGCTCCTCGACAGGCTTCTCGGGTTCGGATTGTTCTACAACCGTCTGCTCTGCAGCAGGTTGCTGCAGAATCGGCTCATCCTTTCTGACGTCGTCTGGCTGAGCCTCGTGCTGCTGTTCTATGACATTGTCGGTCTGTTGCTGCTCGACTGCGGGTTGTGTGGTCTGAACCTGTTGCTGAGCTTCTTGAGCCAGTTGCTGTTCTTTCTTCTTGCGGTTGAAGATGTTGAATAGTGCCATAAAAAGAATCGTTGGTTATCGTTAAATCGGGCAAAGTTAGCAAATAATTACTAATTGTGTATTAAGAATTAAGAATTATTTTTTCTTTTCGCCCCAAAAAGTTGACCGCGGCGATGTTGTTATCATCGTCCGCGGTCTTTGGTTATGCTTGTGTCAAATAATGCTGAATTATTTGAGGTACTCCTGCACTTTGTCGTTGGGGACCATGCGCTCAACAAACACATAGGCACCCGTCTTCTCAGAGCGGACCATCTTGATGGCCTTGCTGAAATTGCGGCCTTCACCCGTTTGGAGGGTTGCAACTACTTTTTTTGCCATAGTCTATCGGTTGTTATTATTTGATTTCTTTGTGAACGGTTACTCTCTTGAGGTAGGGGTTGTACTTCTTGAGCTCGAGACGCTCAGTAGTGTTCTTGCGGTTCTTAGTGGTGATGTAACGCGACATTCCGGGAACTCCGCTACCCTTCTGCTCGGTGCACTCGAGGATGACTTGCACGCGATCGCCTTTTGCTTTCTTTGCCATAGTCGTTTTACTGCTCTAAAGTTCTGATTTCGGTTAAATGTCCCTCTTGTGCAGCCTTCTTGAGAGCTGCATCAAGGCCAAAGCGGTTGATGTTGCGCAGACCTGCAGCCGACACAGTCAGACGGATCCACACATCCTGCTCGGGCCAGTAGAACTTGCGGTTGAACACGTTCACGTTGAACTTGCGTTTTGTTCTTCTCTTAGAGTGCGACACATTGTTGCCAGTGATCGCCTTCTTGCCTGTGATTTGACAAACTTTAGACATTTCGATATCTACTTAGTTGTTATTAATCTAATTATCTCTCAACTTCAAGGCGAGGTGCCGGTTCGACATCGCCGTAGCACAATATTCAAGAACGAAGCCACGACCCCATTCAGCGGGTCACGAATCCGTCATTTTCAGGAAGGCTCGCCGTCGCGAGTCCAATATCGTCCTACGCTTTACCCGCTGGCACTTAGCATCATAGCCTGCGTGTCGAAGTTTCAACGATCATGTGCATAATACAGGACTAACCGCTAGTCAATGGGTATCCTGCCTTGAAATCGGCTGCAAAATTACTATAAATCCCTGGCTCACACAACCCCTGGAAGGTTATTGTAAAATGGTTTGTGATATTTTTTAGTTTATTTAACGGTTCGCATTTAATATTATTAATGTGTGTTTCAAAATTTGGCAGAATGCGGAAAAAAGCCTTACATTTGTGGCACTTTTCAATCGAGACATCATTAACAAGACCTATTGGATATGGAAAACAAGAAAATCAGACTCAATGCCAACCCTGTGGTGGCTTACCTTCAGAAACCCGCGGCCGAGTTCACTCGCGCCGACCTCATCCGTTTTGTCGAGGAGAACGACATCAAGATGGTGAACTTCATGTATCCCGGCGGCGACGGCAAGCTCAAGACACTGAACTTTGTTATCAACGACTTGGACTACCTTGAGACCATACTCACCTGCGGTGAGCGCGTGGACGGTAGCAGCCTGTTCTCGTTCATCCAGGCCGGCAGCAGCGACCTGTATGTGCTGCCGCGCTACAACACCGCGTTTGTTGACCCCTTTGCCGAGATACCGACCCTTTGCCTGCTGTGCAGCTACTTTGACAAGGATGGCAATGCCCTGGAGAGCAGTCCCGAGCACACCCTCCACAAGGCCTGCGAGGCGTTCCGCCAAGTCACCGGCATGGAGTTCCATGCCATGGGCGAGCTGGAGTACTATGTCATCTTCGCAGACGACGAGATGTTTCCCGCGCAGGACCAGCGCGGCTACCACGAGAGCGGCCCATACGCCAAGGGCGGCGCATTCCGCGCCAAGTGCATGAAATACATTGCCCAAGCAGGCGGACAGATCAAGTATGGCCACAGCGAGGTGGGCAACTTTGTGCAGGACGGCACTGTCTATGAGCAGAACGAGATAGAGTTCCTGCCTGTACCAGCCGAGCAGGCCGCCGACCAGTTGACGCTGGCCAAGTGGATTATCCGCAACCTGGCCTACGAGATGGGTCTGGACGTGACCTTTGCGCCCAAGATCACTGTGGGCAAGGCCGGTTCGGGCTTGCACATCCACATGCGCATGCTAAAGGACGGGCGCAACATGATGCTAGACGGCGGAAAACTGAGCGACGACGCCCGCCGTATGATTGCCGGCATGATGGACCTCGCTCCAGCCATCACCGCCTTTGGCAACAAGAACCCGATGAGCTACTTCCGCCTGGTGCCGCATCAGGAGGCCCCGACCAACGTGTGCTGGGGCGACCGCAACCGCTCGGTGCTGGTGCGTGTGCCCCTGGGCTGGACCAGCGGCGTGGACATGTGCAGCAAGGCCAACCCACTGGAGAGCCAGGCCGACTTCGACACCACGCTCAAGCAGACTGTTGAGATGCGTTCGCCCGACGGCAGCGCCGATGTCTATCAGCTCATTGCCGGCCTGTGTGTGGCTTGCCGCCACGGCTTCGAGATGGCCGACGCACTGGAGGTGGCTGAGCGTACCTACGTCAACGTCAACATCCACGACAAGGCCAACGAGGATCGACTGGAGCAACTGGCACAACTGCCCGACAGTTGCGTGGCAAGCGCCGACTGCCTGGAGCGGCAGCGCAGCGTGTTCGAGCAGCACGGTGTGTTCAGCCCTGCCATGATCGACGGCATCATCAAGGGCCTGCGCGACATGAACGACCGCACCCTGCGCCGCGACATCCGCGACAACCACAAGGAGCTACAGAAACTGGTGACCCGCTACTTCCACTGCGGGTAACCATCGCACAATGCACAATGCAACAATCGCCCACCCCACAGGGATGGGCGATTGTCTTTACTGCCGGTCAGACACAAATAAATTTGACCTTAGGGCGGATAAATTTGGTATTTCGCTCACTTATTCGTAACTTTGCAGAAAATAAAATATATTGCCCTATGACAACAGCACAATTAAACGCAGATATTCAGCAAAGCCTGGGCACTATAACGACAAATAATTGTAACACTTGGCAAGAATGAAACAGATAATAGACTTTGAAGTAACCGAATGCGCCCAGATGGGGCCGAGCTATGCGCTGCTGCGGCTCAGACCGCTGCGTGGCGATATGCCGGGCATCGAGCCGGGACAATTTGTGCAGGTCGAGGTGCCCAACTCCAAGACAACCTACCTGCGGCGCCCCATCTCGGTGAACTATGCCGACCGCCACGAGCTGTGGCTGCTGGTGCGCCGCGCCGGTGCGGGCACCAATGCGCTGTGCGACCTGCCCGAGGGCTCCCGACTCAACATTTTGCTGCCACTGGGTCATGGATTCAGCACCGACGTTCGAGGTCGTGTGCTGCTGGTGGGCGGCGGCGTGGGTGTTGCCCCACTGCGCATGCTGGGCCGCCGACTGTTGGCACAGGGTGTGGAGGTGCAGTTCCTGTTGGGAGCACGCACGTCGGCCGACGTGCTGCAGCTCGACCTCTTCCGCCAGACCGCCGAGACCCATGTGGCCACCGAGGATGGCTCATGGGGGCACAAGGGGCTGGTGACCGATCATCCCATCCTGCAAGAGTCATGGAACCACATCGCCTGCTGCGGCCCGATGCCGATGATGAAGGCAGTTGCCGCCATCGCCCGCAAGCGCGGCATCGACTGCGAGGTGAGCCTGGAGAACGTGATGGCCTGCGGCTTGGGCGCTTGTCTGTGCTGTGTCGAAGACACCGCCGACAAGGGCAACGTGTGCGTGTGTCAAGAAGGGCCGGTATTTAACATCAAACGACTGAAATGGTAGATTTAAGCGTTAAGATAGGACAAATGCGCCTGAAGAATCCCGTGATGACGGCTTCGGGCACATACGGGTTCGGCGAAGAGTATGCCGACCTGGTGGACTTGAACCGTCTGGGCGGCATTGTGGTCAAGGGCACCACACTGGAGCCTCGTCAGGGCAACTCCTACCCTCGCATGGTCGAGACTCCGAGTGGCATGATCAACGCCGTGGGCTTGCAGAACAAGGGTGTGGACTACCTGGTGGAACACATCTATCCCCGCATCAAGGATTATGACACCGCACTGGTGGTGAACGTGAGCGGCCGCACGGTTGAGGACTATGCGGCCGTGTGCGAGCGCTTGCGACCGCTGGACCGCATTGCCGCCGTCGAGATCAACATCTCGTGTCCCAATGTGAAGCAGGGTGGCATGTCGTGGGGCACAACGACAGCCGGATGCGAGAGCGTGGTGAGTGCCTGCCGCCGCGCGTGGGACCGCACGATGATAGTCAAACTCACGCCCAACGTGACCGACATCACCGAGATAGCCCGTGCTGCCGAGGCTGCCGGTGCCGACTCGGTGTCGCTGGTCAACACGTTCCTGGGCATGGCCATCGATGTGGAGCGCCGTCGGCCCTACCTGTCGACCATCACCGGCGGACTGAGCGGAGCCGCCATCCGCCCCATCGCCGTGCGCATGGTGTGGCAGGTGGCTCAAGCGGTCAAGGTGCCGGTCATCGGGTTGGGCGGTATCATGAACGGCCGCGACGCGGTCGAGTTTCTGCTGGCCGGAGCCACGGCCGTGCAGATAGGCACTGCCAACTTCATCGACCCGCAGGTCACTGTCAAGGCCGTCGACTACATTCAGGATTACATGTCGCGACACGGCATTGAGCGCATCGCCGACATCAGGATGGTATAGCAAAGACACGATGCACGACACCCTCCCCATCTACACGCTTCTGGGGAGGGTGTCTTGTATTGTATCGGCTCAGTGGCTGCGAAGGATGCGCACGGTGGAGGTGTCGCTCAAGAAGACACAGAACAGTCCTTGCGGCTCCTGGGCGGGGTCGCCCAGATAGGGGTCGCCGGGTTGCCACCGTTCATGCAGCGGATGGGGAAGTCCGCCCCAAGCCCAGAAGTTGCACCCTGCCAACACCGGCTCGTTGGCCACCATGTCGAGCACATAGGCATAATATCTGTCACGAGCCGCCGTAGTGGCCTCGGGCGAGAAGCTGAAGCCGTCGCGCGGATAGCCGAACTCCTCGATCACAACGGGCTTCTGCAATTCTTTGGCTATGGCGACATGTGCCATGGCATACTTCCTACTCTCGACGCAAGCGTTCTCGACATCGGCCTCGCACGAGTCCTTGCGTGCCCAGCCCCAGTGCGTGGGCCACATGTGGATGGTGATATAGTCAATGTTGGGGTCGGCCGAAATCTTGCGGAACAACGTGGTGTCGCCGTCGCAGCCCACGAAGCCCTCGCCGCCCACCGAGATCATGTGGTTCTTGTCCAGACTGCGTATCAAGGCAGAAGTCTCACTCAGCCACTTGACAAACGGCTCAAAGTTCTCCTTGCCCTTGCCGAAGGGGCGCGGCTCGTTGCCGATTTGCCACGCCATGATGGCCGGGTCGTCGACGTAGGCACGATTGGTGTAGCGGTTGGTGCGTCCAACGATGAAGCGCACGTAGTCGTAGAACAGCCGGTGCGCACTGTCGTTGGCGGCGAACTGCGCCACATGGTTGACATAGGCATCATAGCCCGCCGAGTTGGGCAGCGGTGTCTTGCCCTTGCCCACCTGCTCCAGGTAGTAGCCAAATCCCCCACTCCACTCCCACGAGTTGTTGAGATAGAGCACCGCCTTCATGTCACGCTTGCCCATCTCGCTGAGCAGGAAGTCTAGTCCGGCCAGTATGGTGTCGTTATACTGCCCGGGAGCCTCCTGGAGCGTGGGCTCCACCTTGTCCTGCTCGCCGCGGGCACCGTCGCTACCCACCAGCACACGCAGGTTGTTGACCCCCAGAGCGTGGAGCGAGTCCAGCTCCTGGCACAACCGCTTGCGGTCTCCGCCCTGGCCCTCACTGCCCAGAATGGCCCCGTACCAGAAGTTTGTTCCCACAAACTTGTAATCCTTCCCGTCGATGACGAGCTTTGTGCCCTTGTGCTGCACAAAGGCCACCTTGTCGGCGCTGCCCGCAGTGCAGGCACCCATCATCACCAGTGCCGTCAGGCACCATAGCATAGAGATTTTCTTCATCATTGATATCATTGATTGGTTGTTTTGCCCAGAACGATATTGATCAGTTGGTTCACGTCCTGGACATCGACGTTGTCACTCCCATTGAGGTCGCCGGGCAGATTGCAGACGGTGCCACACCACATCGCGGCGCCATTGGCGGCGGTTGCGGTGATGATGGCAATGCCATTCTTGTGGGCTGTCACCACGCCGTTGGCATCCACGCTGGCGATGCTGGCATCGCTTGAACTCCAGATGACGTTCTCAACTCCCTGAGTGAGCACCTGTACCTGCCGGCTCTGGCCAAGCTGCAGCCTGAAGACCTTCTCGCTCAGCTTGAGCCCCTGATGCGGCTCACTGAAGTCAAGCACGGTCACCGCACTGGTGGCCGTCAGGCCGGTGCCGTCGGCGGTGGTGGCCGTGATGGTCACTGTGCCTGGCGCCACAGCGGTCACCAGGCCATTGGCATCGACTGTGGCGACAGACTCGTCACTACTGTTCCACGACACCGTGCGGTCGGTGGCATCCTCCGGCAGCACCGTGGCGGTGAGCTGCAGCGTTCCGCCTTCCACCACCTGAGCCGCGGCCTTGTCCAGCGAAATCGACGTTGCCCGATGGACAACGGTCACCGTGCATGACGCATCGGGCAGCGAATGGGTCGTGGAGTTGGTCTCGGAGGCTATCACATTGCTCACGGTGATGACTCTGGACCCGGCAAGGCCGGCATCGGCAATGATGTCAAACGTCACCAGCGCGCCGCTGTCGCCGCTGAAGACCGACTTCCTGGGCGAGGCTATCAGGATGCGGATGGCGCCTGACGAGAGCTGGTTGGACGAGACGGTGTGTGTGCGGGTCTTGCGCTCGGTCAAGTCAAAGACATACTCGTCGTCCTCCATGGCGACAGTCAGTCCTTCAGGCAATATAATGTCGGCCTGCAGCGCAGTATATTCGGTCGCATTGTCCAGCATGATTGACACCTGCTTGGTCTCGCCTGGACTGATATTGAAATCCTCAATATAAAAGCGGTCCTCGGCCAGCACACTGAGTACGCCGGCCAGACATATCAAGGTTGCTGCTATTGTTCTCATGTTTGTTGTTTTATTGAGTTCAACTTTATCCGAGCATCTGAATTTGGCCACCTGGTTGTCAACCTTGACAAACACATAGCCGACATGGCCCAGACGGTAGACATTGCGTCCGGCCGAGACGCGCAGGCTACGGCTCGTGCCGTTGGGCATCACCAACTGTGCCACAGTGTCGTGCGGCGAGTCAACGATGAGCATGTCGCTCTGGGCATAGATGTTCACCTTGCTGTAGACATCGGTGACGCCGGTGGTGAGTCCCACCTCAAAGCTCAGGTTGTCAGGCATGATGCGTGCGCCGTTGGGTTGGGCCAGCATGATGTTCTCAATGCTGCAATTGCCCTCTCCGTCACCCTCGAGTTCAAGGGTGAGCACTGCCCCCTCGGTGTCACGGAACGCCTTGTTCGAGCCGGATGCGGCAAGCACTCGCCAGTCGCCGTTGTGGAGCCTGTTGAAGTCTACGGCATGGCTTCCGCTGGCGCGGTCAGTCAGACTGGCATCAGCGAGTCTGAGTCCTTCGGGCAACATGAGGTCCATCTGCATGGCAGTGACACTGGCATCGTTGCTCATGTCGATAGTTACCAGATAATGTCCGTCGCCGGTGCTGTTGCACTTCACGCCCAGGTTTGCTGTCCCGCTAGCCGCCTGACGGGCAGGCATTCCGGCGGGGGACTCGGTGGACAGGATGATGCCTGCGACACCCACGAGGTCGCCCACATCAATCGTGCCGTTGGCATCGATGTCGGCAGCGGCGAACACGAAGGGTTGTGGATCTTCTTCAAGGATATAGCCGGCCGTGGCCACATAGTCGCCCACGTTGATCTGTCCGTCGCCTGTGGCATCACCCATCTCCACATCCAGGACTTTGATGGTCGAAGTCACGTCAGGTGTATGGTAGGTGGTTGCCTCGTTGTCCGACAGGATGATGTTGTCGATGGTCACCGCATAGTCCCCGGCCGACATCTCATCGCTCGTGAGCAGGCTGATGGTGAACAGGTCACCGCTGTTGCCGGTGAACAACTTCTTGGTCGGAGATGCAATGAGTAAGCGCACTGCGCCCGATGCTAGACGGCTTGACGACAACGTGTGGTCGCTGCCCACCCGCTGGCTCACCAGGTCAATCACATAGTCGTCACCGTCCATCTCTATGGTGACTCCTTGTGGCAGGTGTATGTCGGCCTGCAGGGCAGTGAGGTTGTCGGAGGCATTGACCAGCTGCACAGGCAATATCAGAGTGTTGCCGCGAAGCACGGTGTAGTTCTGAACATCGAGTCGATTGGCGGCTGTTGCCTCAACTGTAATCTCGCAAGAGGCGGCAAGATTGCTGCCGTCGTTGGTAGTGGCGGTGATGGTTGCAGTGCCGGCAGCCACTGCGGCCACCAGGCCATTCTCATCGACTGTGGCGACAGTCCCGTCGCTGCTGGTCCAAGTCACGCTCTTGTCGGTGGCATCCTCGGGCAGCACCGTTGCGGTCAGTTGCAGCGCCATGCCCTCGGTCAGCGACACATTGCTCTCGTCAAGGCTGACACTTGAGGCCAGGATAGTGGGTGGCTCCATCTCCACGATGTTGGTAAATTCTTGCCATTGCTCTGCGGCTTGATATGCCGCCATGCTTCCAGACGGCACTTGCAGAACACAAGTAGACTTCGGGATATGCCGAAATACTTTCTGCCCCAGCACAATCTGAGAGGGGTCAGAGACATAGCACGTCAGTGTCTCAACAGCATTGCATCGCTCAAAGAAGTAATCACACAGTTTTGTCACATTTGCTGCGATGGTAGCGGTTTTCATTGGAGTATAGGTATTCGCATACCAACAACTGAATGGCGCATTAGAGTAAGGCCTGTTATAACTATCGTGATAGTTCGAAACATTGATGTTGCGTCCGATATAAGCTGTCTCGATAGGGCAGTATTCAAACAATCCTCCACCAATTCCGTCGGAGTATTTGCTGTTGCCCAAGAGTATGTCTTCGTCGCCATCTTCAAAAACGACCTCTTTCAAACTTGTGCAATTAAAGAAAGCCTGTTGCCCGATTACAGTGACCGAAGCCGGCACAACCGCTTTGGTAAATCTACAGCGCGAGAAAGCACCAGAACCAATTGTGGTGATGCCATCAGGAATAACCAGTTCTGTGATGCTGGTGCAATCCTTGAACCCCGAATCCACAATTTTTTTGACCGGGTATTGCACTCCATCATACTCTATCGTGTCACAGAATGCAAGTGATGTGATCGAAGATACATTGGCCTTGACCCCCGCCACCCCATTGGCCTGGTCAATGTCGTAGACATAATCACCGACAGTCACCGAAGGGTTTGACACTTGTATGCTGATAGTACTTTCATCACTTGAGCACGACCCGCAAGCAGGATATGCTTTAATACTGGCAGTGCCTGCACTAAGTCCAGTCACCACCCCCTCCTCGTCAACAGTAGCGTTGTATGAACTCGACCACGTGCAGCGCTTCAGCGAGGCATTGCTCGGTATGTAAGTGACGGTGATGGGCATCTGTTCCCCAACAAGAATGTTTGTCTTTTCGGCTGTCAATTTGATTCTAACCACTTCAACCAACTCCTTGAAGTTCAAAGTGCAGTTGTAAGCATAGTCGCCATTTAATGTTCCGTTTGCCTGATAGGTTGGCAACAAGGCTGAGGGCACATATAGAGCAACCCCACCGGTTCCACCTGCATTGAAAAAAGGCCCGGCATCTGAATCATCTGTATACCCCCAAGAAGTAACAGTTCCAAAGTATGGCATTGATGACGCCCTGATGAATACACTCTGCAGTTTGGGAGTGCTGACAAACACCTCGCCGGCAATATAATTAATGTTATTGCCCATGGTGACTTCTGTCAGTTGTGAGCAGTTGCTAAATGCATTTTCACTGATCCGTTCAATTGAATACATATCGGCATATTTCAATCCAGTGCAAAAAAGAAAAGCATCGTTGCCAATAACTTTCACGACACAAAAATCAACGCTTTTAATACCCTTATAGGCAAAACAACTGCCGGCGATGACCCGAGTACTGAGTCCAAAGACAAAATGTTCATCTTGCGCCGAAACACTGCCCTTATACTTATAGGCGATTTCTTTGTTAGCGAGATAAGTCATGCCATTCGGCTGGTCGTAAAGCCATTTAGTGTTATCAAAAACGCCACTGCCAAAATACTGGATATTGCTTGTGCCGTTGAACGTAATATTCTGCAGACTTGTACATCCCATGAATGCTTCATCGCGGATGTATTTTATTGAGGCGGGTATTGTAACAGACGTTATGCCTGTACAATTGCGAAAAGTTCCTTTTTCAATTCCAGTCACCGGCACAGTCTGGCCATTATATTGGATGGACGATGGAATCACAATATCTCCTGACAAATTGTAGTCAATATAATGGATATCCCCATCGTCATCATACTCATAGTCTCTTGTCACAGTGGCTTCGCTGCCAACAGAGTAGTACAAAGAGCCTGCTTTGAATGCCGCGAGGCATTGCATAGGCAAAAACAGCAGCAATGCCGCCAGACAGATTTTGAGAAGAATTCCATGTTTCATATCGGTATGGTTTTGGTTGATATTATTGTCTTGATTTCATGCATGAACATCCAAAAGTTCCTATACAGAAATGCACGTTTGCAAAGATAAAGAAAGTTTTTTGAACTGCCAAATTTCAAGTTGTCCAATCTTTTTGGAATAATGCTTCATCTGTATCATTTCGTGCAACAGTTCAGCGATTGTTCAGGCTGATTTCCAGGATTTTGCCAGAGTCGGGAACCTTCTCTCCTCCTATGATAGGAGGGGTTGGGGGTGGTATGACCGCTGCCACGATGGCTCAATCGGTGGTTGACACACTCCCCCTACCCCCTCTAACTGAGGCTGCTGAAAAAATAATAACCGCGAAATCACGCGAAACAAAAACGCGAAAAAACGCAAATTATTCTTGGATATAATTTAAATAATCAAGAATTTAAATAATCAAGAACTTTGTGATAGATTTGTGTATAAGTATCGACACAATCGTGTACTTGAATGATTAGTCTGCACTTTTTCAGCAGCTTTCTAACTTGAGGGGAAACTGTGGCCGGCACAATCGAAGAGTTACATGAAAAGGCAACTGTCAGAAGATAAGGTAGCCGGTGAGACCAGCCAGGAGGATGATCAGAATGGGATGGACGCGGGTGAAGTAGACGATGCAGAACGAAATGATGCAAATGATGATGGAGATGATGCGATGGGTGGTTTCGTAACCGAAGTTCTCGCTGTTCATGAGCAACAGGGCGGCACTGGCAATGAGGCCGACCACGACGGGGCGCAGTCCGCTGAAGGCAGCCTTGACGGCTGGGCTGTCGTGGTGTCGTCTGATCCAGTGGCTGGCAAAGAGCACGAGCAGAAATGGCGGCAAAACCACGGTGAAAGTGGCGACTATCGAGCCCCATACACTGCCGGTGATGACATAGCCGATGTAGGTGGCACTGTTGATGCCAATGGGACCGGGGGTCATCTGCGAGATGGCAACGATGTCGGTAAACATCTGGCTGGTGATCCAGCCAGAGCCAACCACCTCACGTTCTATGAGCGAGAGCATGGCATAGCCACCGCCGAAGCCAAAAAGCCCAATCTTCAGGTATGCCCAGATAAGTTTTAGATATGTCTCCATTTAGTGTTGAGAATTGCGTCCGCGTCGAAAACGAGGGCCACAGAACCACATGTAGCCGCCGAATGCGCCGAGGATAATGTAGATGATGGGGTTGCTGATGTAGGGGATTTTACTGTAGATGAGCAAGGCCACAGCGACCGGGATGATGACCGTGCGCCAGGTGATGCCGGCCGCCCGGGCAGTGGTGATGACGGGAGCAATGATCAGAGCCACAACAGCTGGGCGTATGCCCTTGAAGATGCTGGTGAGCGTGGCATTGCCCTTGATGGTGTCGGGAGTGAGGAACATGGCGATGGCCAGGATGATGCAGAACGACGGGAGGATTGTGCCCAGTGCGGCGACAACACTGCCTCGCAGACCACGCAAGCGGTCGCCAATGACCGAGGCGATGTTGACGGCAAGGATGCCGGGCATGGCCTGTGCAACAGCCAGCAGGTCGAGAAACTCCTCGGCCGGCAGCCATCGGTGCTTGTCGACAATCTCGCGCTGAATGATACTGATCATAGCCCATCCACCCCCAAAGGTGAACAGACCTATCTTGAAGAATGTGATGAAAAGATTGAAATACAATTTTGAATAGAAAATTAAGAATTAAGACTGCGCAGCAAAGAGTTCGGCCAGGACATACATGCTGCCCCCGATGTAGATGAGGTCGTCTGGCGCGGCGGCTGTACGGGCAGCCTGGAGAGCGGCCATAACATCAGGATAGCTCTCCCCTATCAGTCCCAGTGGCCGAGCCATGTCGCGCAACTCGGCAGCGGGCAATGCACGGGGTGTCTGCGCCTGCGTATAATAATAGGTGGCCTCGCGAGGCAAGAGAGGCAGAATGTGCTGCAAGTCCTTGTCGCGCATGAAGCCCATGACCATGTGCAGTCGGTCGTAGCGTTCGTGCCGTAACTGATTGACCACCGCAGTGATGCCTGCAATGTTATGGCCCGAGTCGCATATGGTGCGGCACGGGATGGTGTCGACAGTCATCCATCGTCCCATCAGTCCAGTGGCTCGACTGATGCAGCCGAAGGCCTCGGCTACTAATTGTGGCTGCAGGTTCAGCCCAAGTTGTTCAAGCACCAGCACAGCCGTGAGAACTGTGTTGATGTTGTGCAGCTGGTAGTCGCCGGTGAGTTCGCTATCGATGACGCCATGACGGGTGGTTGTTACCATCAGGTGATTCTCCTGATGGTCGACATCGATGACCTGCGGCTGGTCTTGCGCAAAGGTGACAGGAGCCTGCAAACGCTCAGCAGTCTGCTCAAAGACTTGCCGCACCTCGCCCTGAGCCTCCCCGACGACCACCGGCACACCGGCCTTGATGATACCGGCCTTCTCGGCGGCGATCTGCGGCAGGGTGTCGCCCAGAAACTCGGTGTGGTCGAGCGACACATTGGTGATAATACTCAAAATCGGTGTAACGATATTGGTACTGTCGAGACGTCCGCCCAGCCCCGTCTCAATCACGGCAATGTCGACATGCCGGTCGGCAAAGTAGCGGAAAGCCATGGTCGATGTGAGTTCAAAAAACGATGGTGTACCCCCATAGTTCTTCTGACGAAACTCGTCGACAAAGTGCACCACCTCTTGACGCGGAATCATCTGCCCATTGACGCGTATGCGTTCGCGGAAGTCGACAAAGTGCGGCGAGGTGAACAGTCCCACCCGATAGCCATTGAGCTGCAACAAGGTGGCGAGCATGTGCGACACCGAGCCTTTGCCATTGGTGCCGGCAATGTGGATGATGCGATAGTGGCGATGAGGATGTCCGAAGAGTTCATCAAGGTCCCGGCTCGTTTGCAGCCCGGGCTTATAGCCGCCAGCGCCCTGCCGCTCAAAGGCCGGGCGCTGGTTGTAAAGATAATCGATGGTCTGGGTATAATTCATAATTCATAATTTATAACGCGTAATGCAAATGGGCTGCCGTGTTGTCCCGATTGTTGTGATAGCGATAATGATTGTGCGCATTTTATAAAAAAGCCAGTCGGGCTATAAGCCGGGTTATGTGACTGCCACGATGTCAGTCGCCTGTCATTTATCTGTCCGACACATTGCTGCGCCGATATAGCTGTCTACCCTCCACCAACGGACGAGCAGCCCTTGACTGGTGGTATACTTGACATTGCAACTCACAGGTGGTGCGGCATGACGTGTCGCCACGTCACCCGGTGGGCTCTTACCCCGCCTTTTCACCCTTGCCAACCGAGGTTGGCGGTCATTTTCTGTCACCTGAACCCCAAGGTCACCCCTGGCTTCCCGTTAGGAAATGTGATGCTCTGTGTTGCCCGGACTTTCCTCTCGGCGGCCGTCTCCAGTGACGCCGAGCGACAGGCCACCCAACTGGCGGCTGCAAAGGTACAAAATAATTAATAATTGAGAATTAAGAATCATGAAATAATTTTTGTGGCCAGCTGATATGGTTGTTTAGGCAGTTAAGCATTACAGTTCGGTGAGACATCTGAGTAATCCTCTGACAGAATCTCACTTTTGTTGTTAAAGCGGTTAAAAAGGGTGGCATTGTTGCTTAAAATGTGCAAAAAACCGGGTGTCTGGCATTGCAGTTGCAAATAAAAAGCGTAGTTTTGCCGTTGAAAAGCAAAAGTTAAATTTAACGGTTACAAAATTTAAAACGGACAATATTTTAACATTTAAGGTTATGAAGAAGAATAGTAAGATTGCTTTGATGCTCGTTGGAGCTTCTGTGCTAGGTTCGGCCACTACCTTGATGGGCGAGAGCGCCCTGCGCAGCGCCGGAGTGGATGTGGACACCTTCATCCCCGGCAAGGAATCGGTCAGTATGGATGACAGTTTTGTGCGCACAGCCAGCCGCAGCACGGCCCTGTCGGCCGGTGTCGACTTCACTGACGTAGCCGAGAGTACCATCAACAGTGTGGTAAGTATCAAGAGTTTTGAGACACCCAAACAGCAACAGTACTACCAGGGAATAGATCCATTTGAGTTTTTCTTCGGCCCTGGCTTCGGTTTCGGCAACGGGCAGCGTGGTCGCCAGCAGCAACAGCAGCAACAGAGCGAGCCACAGGCCAAGGGAAGCGGTTCGGGTGTAATCATCAGCAGTGACGGCTATATCGTGACCAACAACCACGTCATCGACGGTGCCGAGAAGCTGGAGGTGACCCTGAACGACAATAGCAAGTACAACGCTACAGTCATCGGCACCGACCCCAACACCGACATTGCATTGATTAAGATCAACGGTGCCAAGGGCCTGCACCCCATCACCTTTGGCAACAGCGACAACGTCAAGGTGGGCGAATGGGCAGTTGCCGTGGGCAACCCGTTCGGCTTCAACTCGACCGTGACCGCCGGCATCATCAGTGCTAAGGGCCGCGGCATCGCCGAGAGCTCGAGCATGGGCATCAAGTCGTTTATCCAGCACGATGCAGCCGTCAATCCCGGCAACAGCGGTGGTGCGCTGGTCAATATGGCCGGCGAGCTGATTGGCATCAACACGATGATCTATTCGACCACGGGCACCTACTCGGGCTGCTCGTTCTCGGTGCCCAGCAACACGGTTAAAAAGGTGGTGACCGACCTCAAGCAGTATGGCACGGTGCAGCGTGCAGTGTTTGGCATCCAGTACAAAGAGCTTGACTCGGACATGGCCAAGGAGCACAAGATCACCGCCACCAACGAGGGCATCTATGTCGCCAAGGTGAACGACCGCAGTGCCGCCATGGAGGCCGGCCTCGAGGAGGGTGACGTGATTGTGAAGCTCAATGGTGTCAGTGTGAAGAACAGCGGCGAGATGCAGGAGCAGATGAACAAGCTGCGCCCGGGCGACAAGGCCGAGGTAAGCTACTACCGCGACAACAAGCTGCGCACCACGACCGTGACGTTCAAGAACAACCAGGGCAACACCAAGATTACCAAGAGCAGTGATGTGATGTCGCTGGGTTGTGCATTCGCCGAGCTGAGCAGCAAGGAGAAGAAAGACCTGAACATCTCGCACGGTGTTAAGGTGGCCGGCTTGCAGGCAGGCAAGTTCAAGGCCAACGGCATCAAGAATGGCTTGATCATCACCCACATCAACCAGCAGCCTATCGACAGTCAGGAAGATGTCGAGCAAATCTACAACCAGATCATGCGCTCGCCCGACGATGACAAGGTGATGGTGATTACCGGCCTGACACAGACTGGCAAGAAGGTGTACTATGCTGTCGACCTGAGCGATGTCGAGGAGTGAGGCAGTGGATAGTTAATAGTTTACAGTTTACAAACTTGAGAACTGAAAACTTGAGAACTGAAAACTTGAGAACTGAAAACTTGAGAACTGAAAAAAGTTGGCCAGAGGCCAACTTTTTTCGTCATTAGTGGGTTACTTGGCATGATATTTGCTATATTCTAGAGACGGATATTAGACGAGTGGTTTATATCAGTACAATTATTAACACCAAAACACGATTAACACACATGAGACAAATTAAGATTTCCCAGCAAATCACCAATCGCGAAACCAGTGCCCTGCAGCGTTACCTGCAGGAGATTGGCCGCATTCCGATGGTTACTCCCGACGAGGAGGTCGAGCTAGCCCAGCGCATCCACACAGGCGATGAGGACGCCGTGCAGCGCCTGGTGGCCGCCAACCTGCGCTTTGTCGTCTCGGTGGCCAAGCAGTACCAGAACACTGGCATGAGCCTATTGGACTTGATCAACGAGGGCAACCTGGGGCTGATCAGAGCGGCCCGCAAATTTGACGAGACACGCGGCTTCAAGTTCATCTCCTACGCCGTATGGTGGATTCGTCAGGCGATGCTCCAGGCACTGGCCGAGCAGGGGCACATCGTGCGCCTGCCGCTGAATCAGGTGAACATCCAGGGCAAGGTGAACAAGGCCATCAATGCCTTTGAGCAGGAGAACCAGCGCAAGCCCTCGATCAGCGAGCTGGTGGCTATCCTCGACATGCCCGAGGACCGTGTGCTGGACGCGCTGATGTCGCAGGCTCGACAGACATCGATGGACGCTCCGTTTGCCGACGGCGAGGACAACTGCCTGCTGGACGTTCTTGCCGACACCGACACACCCAGTGCCGACGCCAGTGTGACCCTCGAGGGTCTGTCGCACGAGATGGACATCACGCTGCAGAATCTGCAGCCTCGCGAGCGCGACATCCTGAAGATGTCGTTCGGCATCGGTGGCCCCGAGCTTTCGCTCGACGAGATTGGTGCCCGCTTCGACCTGACGCGCGAGCGTGTGCGCCAGATTCGCGAGAAGGCCATCCGTCGTCTGCGCGGCAACAACAACCGCAATCTGCGGCCCTACCTTTAAGCAACGCACAATGCCCAATCAGTGCCCTAGGGTTCCAACTCCCCGCTCCATTGTATGGAGTGGGGATTTTTCTTGCTAATTTTTGTGAAATCATATCATTTTTGGCGTTTGGATTTGGTGGTGTCAAAAAGTTGCAGTAACTTTGCGTGCTTAAATTCTGCATACGCAAAATGAGACAACTCAAGATTACAAAATCGATCACCAATCGCGAGAGCGCGTCGCTGGACAAGTACCTCCAGGAGATTGGCCGCAAAGAGCTGATTACCGTCGACGAAGAGGTCGAGCTTGCGCAGCGCATCCGCGAGGGTGACCAAGTAGCCCTTGACAAGCTCGTGAGCGCCAACCTGCGCTTCGTCGTTTCGGTAGCCAAACAGTATCAAAACCAAGGATTAAGTCTGCCCGACTTGATTGACGAGGGTAATCTAGGCCTGATTAAGGCGGCTCAGAAATTTGACGAGACGCGTGGATTCAAGTTTATCTCCTACGCCGTGTGGTGGATTCGCCAGTCGATTCTGCAGGCTCTGGCCGAGCAGGCACGCATTGTTCGCCTGCCGCTGAACCAAGTTGGTTCGCTGAACAAGATCGGTAAGGAGCTGTCGAAGTTCGAGCAAGAGCATGAGCGCCGTCCCAGCGCCGAGGAGCTGGCCGAGCGTCTGGACATCCCTGTGGACAAGATCAGCGACACGCTCAAGGTGTCGGGTCGTCATGTGAGTGTCGACGCACCATTTGTCGACGGCGAGGACAACAGTCTGCTCGACGTACTTCCCAACGACGACAGCCCGATGGCCGACTCCACGCTCACACAGGAGTCGCTAAGCAAGGAGGTGAACCGCGCCCTCGACCAGTTGAATCCGCGTGAGCGCGACATCCTGAAGATGTTCTTCGGCATCGGCTGCCAGGAGATGACGCTCGAGGAGATAGGCGCGAAGTTCGACCTGACGCGCGAGCGCGTGCGACAAATCAAGGAAAAAGCCATCCGCCGGCTCAAGGGCCAGAAGAGCAAACTGCTCAAGTCCTATCTGGGCTAAGGCAAAATGGCTAAAAGAAACAGTACTGGCTGCCCTCAAGGCAGCCTTTTTTGGTATCTATTCAGCGATTCAGAAGAATCTCCTCTTACCCCCCTGTGCATCGAAGATGCAGAGCGGGTCGAAGACCCGATTTTGTTCGAAAGACCATGC
>CACZHT010000056.1 GCA_902781045.1 uncultured Bacteroidales bacterium
CCGTAGGCCACCTGCCAGTTGTCCTGGTCCTCGTCGCCGGGTGTCCAGGTCAGCGTGGCGGCGTTGTAGGCCACCTCACCGGCTGTCAGGGCTGTGGGCTTCTTGCATGTGGTGCGCCGCAACGTGAAGCTCGACAGCACGCCCGCCGTCGGGCCGGTGCTCGTCTTGGCATACTCATAGATGACCCCATTCTCGTCGCTGATGACAAACGAGCACTCGGCGGGGAAACTGCCTTTGACCCAGACGATGTCGTAGGTCTCGCCATAGCACAGATCCACCGTGCCGGTGGCCGAGCGTCCGCTGGCAATGGTGAGTGTGGCAATCACAATGCCGCTGTCGTGGTGCACGATGTTGACGGCATTGCCGTTCCATCCGTCACCATAGCTGTCGGTCAGCTCATAGCTGATCTGACCCTCGTCGGCGTCATCGCAGACGAGGGTGGCGAAGCTGGTGGTGGTCCAGTAGCTGAGCTTGCCCTCGCCATAGTCGGCCTGCACGCGCACGTCATAAATTGTTGCGCGGTCCAGGTCGGCAAGCGTGGCCGAGGTCGTGCTGACCGAAAACTCGGTCCACTGCTCGTCGGCTTGCTTCTTGTAGCCCACGTTCCAAGCGGTCTCGGTGCTGCCCGCCTCCCAGGTGAGGTTGGCGCTCTCGGTGGTGATGCCGCTCACAGCCAGGTTCTTGGGCTTACTGTAGTACGGTCCACTGGGAGTATAGGTAAACGTGGTCTTAGGGATGAAGTCGCGCTGCTTGAATGTGACTTCTTCGAGCGACGAGCCGCTGTAGTTTTGTCCGCTGGCACCCGTCACCGACTGGCCATAGAACATCGCGCTTTTGTATTTTCCCGTGACTGTGTTGTAGACACCCACCAGCAGGTTGCCGCCCCCGTAAGCGTAGGGCGTTGCGAACTCGATGGTCAGTTCGGCGGTGCCATCTCCGTCGATGGCTCCCTCATAGACAATGGTCGCGCCATCCAAGCCCGAATAGGCGTCCAGCGTCGCGTTGTCCACCTCTTTCAGGAAAACCTGGAAGTTGGCACCCTGCCATCCTCCGCTGGTGAGTGCCGCAGTCAGATACCATGTCAGTTGAGTGATGGTGCCACCGGCCATGTCGGCCAAGTCGGCCTGGGGGATGACATACTCACACTTGAGATACGAGTCGGTGTACAGACCAAAGATGGGCACATAGTCGCTAGTACCCTCTCCGTCATAGACTGTCAACGTCTCTTGAGCCGCTGAGCCTAGGCTCAGGGCGATAGCCCAAAAGAGCAATAATAGTAGTTTCTTGCATATTTATTTAGGTTAATAAATCGCGTTGTGCTTCCGCCACCAGACGGGCACAACAAATAATCGGCGACAAAGATAAGAATTTGTCGCCATATTTCCAAATTATATAACAAAAAAATATTATTTCGCCTAAAAAAGTAGTATCCGAAAGATTTGTTCCCCGTTGTGCGTGTGTCCGCGGCCCCCTCCCCTACAACAAGGCTATCGTGCATATTTATCGGAGCAAGCATGCAGGTTGTCGCCCACAAGCAGGGCGCACAGAGAAACAGCATTCTCTGTGCGCCCTGCGACCACTGCGCGTGACCTCGCCGCGCTGAGCCTCTCGAAACGGCCCCTACTCTACTTCTCGCGGAAGTAGAGATTGATCATCGTGCCCGACAAGTTCCACTTCTCGCGGATTTTGTTCTCGAGATAGCGCTTGTAGGGGTCGCGAATCCACTGCGGCAAGTTGCAGAAGAAGATGAACGTGGGCACCTTGGCCCCCTTGAGCATGGTCACATACTTGATCTTGACAAACTTGCCCTTGACTGCGGGTGGTGGTGATGCCGTGATGACCTCCTGCATGTAGTTGTTGAGCTGCGAGGTGGAGATGACAATCTTCTGGTTCTTGTAGACCTCAATGGCAGTCTCGAGCACACGGTAGATGCGCTGCTTGGTCAGCGCCGAGCCGAAGATGATGGGGAAGTCGGTGAACGGCGCCAGCCGCTCGCGGATGGCGGCCTCCATGGTGTCGATTGACCGCTGCGTCTTGTACTCGGCGATGTCCCACTTGTTGACCAGCACGACCAGTCCCTTGCGGTTCTTCTGGATGATGGAGAAGATGTTGACATCCTGTGCCTCGATGCCGCGGGTGGCGTCGATGAGCAGGATGCACACGTCGCTGTTCTCGATGGCGCGGATGGAGCGCAACACCGAGTAGTACTCGATGTCCTCGTTCACCTTGTTCTTCTTGCGTATGCCGGCGGTGTCGACCAGATAGAAGTCAAAGCCGAACTTGTTGTAACGCGAGTAGATGCTGTCGCGCGTGGTGCCGGCGATGTCGGTGACGATGTTGCGCTGCTCGTCCATCAGCGAGTTGATCAGGCTCGACTTGCCGGCGTTGGGCCGGCCGACGATGGCAAAGCGCGGGATGTCGTCCTGGGGCGTGTCCATCTCCTTCTGCGGCATGCGTGCCACCACCTCGTCGAGCAGGTCGCCCGTGCCGGTGCCGGTGATGGCGCTGATGCTGTAGGGCTTGCCCAGCCCCAGGGCGTAGAACTCGGCCTCGGCATAGAGGCTCTCGTTGTTGTCGTCCTTGTTGGCCACGACGATGACGGGCTTGTTGCTGCGGCGCAGAATCTCGGCCACATGGTCGTCGAGGTCGGTGATGCCGTTCTTGATGTCGACGACAAAGAGGATGACATCGGCCTCCTCGATGGCCAGGTGCACCTGCTTGTTGATTTCGCCCTCGAAGATGTCCTCCGAGTTGACGACCCAACCGCCGGTGTCGACCACGCTCATCTCCATGCCGTTCCATTCCATCAGGCCATACTGGCGGTCACGCGTGGTGCCGCTGGTGTCGTTGACGATGGCGGCCCGCGTCTGCGTCAGCCGGTTAAACAGTGTCGACTTGCCCACATTGGGCCGTCCCACAATAGCTACTAATCTTCCCACTTTATTATTTAGTTGTTAGTTTTTAGTTGTTAGTTGTTGGTTCGAATGCTCGAATACTCGAACAATCGAATGCTCGAAAAACAAGCCCCCCAAAAAATAGCGAATGGCCGAAAGCCGAAACTTTCGGGGCAAAGTTACAAATAATTTTTGAGTTATGGGCTGTCGGCCATCGCTTTTTGCCGTTTTTCAGCCAGCTGCCCGCCGCCGGGTCAGGCGGCGAGCAAGTCGAGCAACTCAAAAGTCGCCTCGGTGTCGGTGCCTAGCCGGGCACGCTCCAGGCGCGCACCCATGAGCGCAAAAGCGAGCTCCTGCACCAGGTTGGCAGTGGCGTTGTCGGCGGTGGCCATACCGGCAACGGCCCAGCACAGCGTGAACAGCCGCAAGATGTATAGTCGCGTCATGATGTGTGTGTTTTTTTCGGTTGTTGTGTGAATTCTAGGCAGCGTAGCACCCGGTGTCGGCCAGTGCGCTCCGGCACGGCGGCAAGCCGCGACAGGGCGCACCCGGCACATCAGGGCGGGTCAGGGGGCATCACCGTCACCGAGTTGGCCGGTGCGGCAATGGTGTGAGCAATACAGTAGTTAAGGGTGAAACAAATCAGTTTAGGGTCAGTAGATGAATTCTGCGAGTGCTACAAGGCTTCGTTGTCCGAAGATGGGTCTCGGCCGCTGCAGGGCCGTCAGCTGTCGTGTGTCGTGTCGTGGCTCCGTGTCGGGAGGATGGCGCGCTCCCATTGACAGGCGGAAGAGTTAAGAGGTGTGAGGTTTCCATGTGGCAGGCTCGCTGCCCTGGCGTGTGAACTCATGACATTGTCGCCGGTAGTCTAGGCGCGTTTCATTCATTCGCAGTCTTTTCAGCTTGCAAAGGTATGGCGACTTTCTGAATTGACAAAATTTTTTATTGACATTTGTTGTGTTTTTTTAGTTTTTAAGCCCACTGTGCCACACTTCGGCACACCACCGGCACAATAAATGACACCGCGCTTGCGTTTTAAGGAAATAGTTAAGACCGAGATTACACCATGCTGCGAAGACTCATCAACATAGTGCTCCTGGCCGTCATCGCGTCGATGGCGGTGGGAGTGACATCGTGCAAGACAGCCAAGATGCGCGACGCCGACGAGGCATACGACCGCGGCGAATATGACGCGGCGGCCAACATCTACCGCAAACTCTACAACAAGTACAAGAACAAGGAAGACCGCTGGCGACGCGGCGAGATTGCCTTCATGATGGGACAGTGCTACCGACACCTGAGCCAGGCACAGCGGGCCAGCGCGGCGTTCCAAAACGCCATCCGATATGAGTATGAGGACTCGATGGCCATCTACTATCTGGCCGAGGCGCTGCACCACGACGGCAAGTGGAACGAGGCCATCAAGCACTACAACGAGTTTCTCGAGCTGGTGCCCGGCCACGAGCCCTCGCTGCTGGGCATCCGCGGCTGCCAACTGGGCCCGAAGTGGAAACAGGAGGGCTCGCGCTATCAGGTCAAGAGCGCCAAGCTGTTCAACTCGCGCCGAGCCGACTTCTGCCCGATGTTCCTGGACAAGGCGGCCGACCAGATCTACTTCACCAGCAGCACCGAGAAGGCCACTGGCGAGAACAAGAGCGAAATCACCGGCACCAAGAAGAGCGACGTGTTCTTCAGCAAGAAGGACGACAAGGGCAAGTGGACCCGACCCGAGGCCGCCGGAGGAGAGCTCAACACCGAGTGGGACGAGGGCATCACGGCCTTCACCCCCGACGGCAACATGATGTACTTTGCCAAGGCCATACGCAAGAACGCGCCCAGCAACGTCGAGATATACACCAGCACACGCAGCGAGGCCAAGTGGAGCGCACCACAGAAGTTTGAGATCACCGCCGACACCCTGAGCAGCTACTGCGACCCGGCGGTGAGCGCCGACGGCGAGTGGCTCTACTTCACCAGCGACATGCCGGGCGGCTTCGGGGGGCTGGACCTGTGGCGCATCAACCTCAAGGACAAGCATGGCACGCTCGAGAACCTGGGCGAGCAAATCAACACGCCCGGCAACGACCGCTTCCCCTACTGCCGCGACGACTCGACCTTTTACTTCGCCAGCGACGGACACCCCGGCATGGGCGGACTGGACATCTATTGCGCGCGCCTGCAGCCATCGGGCAAGTGGTTCATCGAGAACATGGGATCGCCCATGAACTCGGCCTACGACGACTTTGGCATCACGTTCGACCGCACACAGACCGAGGCGGGCTACTTCAGCAGCAACCGCGGCGACGGCAGGGGCTACGACCACATCTTCAGCTTCGAGAAGCCCGACCTCAAGGTGTGGATCAGCGGATTTGTCCTGGACAAGGACGACGAGCCGGTGCCCAACGCCGTGATCCGCATCGTGGGCGACGACGGCAGCAACCAGAAGGCCGCCGGCAAGCCCGACGGGTCGTTCCGCTTCGACCTGCAGCGAGGCGTGAACTATGTGATGATGGCCGGAGCCAAGGGCTATCTCAACAGCAAACAGCAGTTCAAGAGCGACACCGAGGAGGCCGACGCAGAGTATAATGTCGACTTCATCCTGGCCGCCATCTTCAAGCCACAGGTCATCGAGCAAATCTACTACGACTACGACAAGGCCGTGCTGCGCGACGAGAGCAAGCAGGCACTGGACGAGATGGTGCAGGTGATGAAGGACAACCCCAACATCGCCATCGAGATGGCCTCGCACACCGACCGCATCGGCAGCGACCACTACAACAACGGGCTGAGCGAGCGACGCGCCAAGAGCGTGGTCGACTACCTCATCGCCCACGGCATCGCCCGCGACCGCCTGCAGCCCAAGGGCTACGGCAAGACCGTGCCCAAGACCGTCACCAAGCACATCGAGAAGCAGTACCCGCAATTCAAGGAGGGCACGGTGCTCAACGAGGAGTTTATCAACACCCTGAGCGACGAGGACAAGGCCGCAGCCGACCAGATCAACCGCCGCACCGAGTTCCAGGTACTCACCACCGAATATGACCTCTATTAATTGATAATGCTGAGTTTTTGAGTACCTTTGCCACAATGAAGAAGAAAACCATGCTCGAGCTGCATCGTGTCGATGCCGAGCAATATAGCCACCTTGCAAAGCTGCCCATCACCGTGGTGCTCGACAACGTGCGCAGCGAGATGAACGTGGGTAGCGTGTTCCGCACAGCCGACGCCTTCCTGATCGAGCGCATCTGCCTGTGCGGCATCACCGCCATTCCGCCCAAGCCCGAGATTCACAAGACCGCCCTGGGTGCCGAGGACACCGTGACGTGGACGCACCACGCCACAGTGCTGGATGCCATCGCCGAGCTGCGCGCCGCCGGCTACCGCATCTGCTCGGTCGAGCAGGTGCATGGCAGTGTGAGCTTGGAGCAGTTCACCGTGCAGCCAGGCCAGCGGCTGGCCATCATTCTGGGCAACGAGGTGCGCGGCGTGGCGCAGGAGGCCGTCGATGCCAGCGACTGCTGCATCGAGATTCCGCAGCGCGGCACCAAACACTCGCTCAACATCGCCAACACAGCCGCCATCGTCATGTGGCACCTCTTCCAGCAGTTGGCCTAGCACCCGAGCACATACAGCCGTCAGCCTGGCAGCAGTGACTGCCAGGCTGACGGCGTGTTCAACAGGGTCAACGGCGGACGATGCGCATGTGCGCCTTGGGGTAGCGCAGCACCAGGCAGCTAGCCTCGGTGAGCACCAGCGCGTCGGTGTTGCGCTGTCCGCTGCTCTTGAGGTCGAGCGACTCGGTCTGGAACGGGATGTGGACATACTTCTGGATGTATTCCGGGTCGATGATGATGCCATTCTCCGGCATGCCACACTCGTCGAAGACCTCGCTCAGCAGCAGGTAGAGCGAGCCGAACTTGCTACGGAACTCGGTGAAGTCGATGCCCCACTTGCTCACGGTCTCACGTGCCAGCACCACGCGGTCATAGTCGAGGTTGCTCAGGTAGCCGATGAGGCGGCTGCCGCCCAGCAAGATCTTGCGCTTGCTGCCATTGTTGCCGGTGAACGTCTGTCGCATGAGCTCGACCACCTTGTCGCGGGTGAACCCTTCGGAGGTGTACTGGAACTGCTTGCCAGCCTGGTGCCAGATGCCGTCGGTGAGCATGATGTACTCCTTCTTGTCGGGATCCCACAGCCGCTGCTTGACACCGAAGAGGAACGACTTCTCCATGCCCAGTCGCATGTCGTAGATGGCCGCCTCCTGCTGGTCGGTCATGTCCCAACCCAGCTCCTTGTTCGACATTCGCTGCAGGGTGCTCTGCTCGACCTGCATCTTGAATATCTGACAGTAGTTCTGCGCCTTGTGCGGCAGAGCCTCGAACTGTGGCGATTGCACATCCAGCTCGCTGGCGGCGCGCCCCATGCGCACCAGCGTGGCTCCCTCGCTGATGGTAGGCAGACAGTTGGGCACACCGTTGACAGTCTTGCCGTTGACCGCCATCACCTTCAGTCCGCTGGCCGCGTCGCGTCCGGCGACATACAGCACCAACTCGTGCACGCTCATGGTCGTGCCGTCGGGCTCGTAGCCTTGCACCCCCTGGACGAGGATGGTGTCGCTCTTGTCGAAAATCTCGTCGTTCTCGGTGATGATGCGCACCTTGGGAGTGCCTCCCCCGGCCACAACATCATCGCCCTCGGTGTAGGTCTCACTCATCTGGGTACGAGTGGGTTTGGTGTCGACGCTGTAGTAGTCCACAATCATCGAGCCAGAGTGCTTACCGCCGCCATAGCGCGAGAGCTGGTCGAGCGGGGTGGCCATGGGGCGCACCTTGACAATCTGCTGGTCTATCTCGTTGAGCAGCAGCGAGGGCGATGCCTCGCGGGTGAGGTCGGTGGTTAGCGGCTCGTCGACCACATGCTTGCCGCCCTCGGTGCCATCGACGATGATGCCGGGCAGAGCCATGGCCATGACAGCCGAGGCTTGCGGCTCGAGGGCGAACGCCAGGATGGCGACAAAGATAAAGGTCAGCACAGTGAGGATGACTCGGTAGTTGCGGCGCATCCACTTGACCGCATTGCGCACGCGGCGCACAGTTTGCAGTGTGTTCATAGTGTTTTTTTAAATAGTGAAGAAATTAAGTAGTGAAGTAGTCGAGTAATCGAATAATCGAGTAGTGGAGTAGTGAAGTAGTGAAGTAGTGAAGCCGACACCTGATTGTGGCAGCATTATGAATTATGAATTATGAATTATGAATTATAAATTATGAATTATGAATTATATCAAAGGTCCCAGATTGAGCAGCGACCATAGTGTGGCATAGATGACGGCGAGATGTCGCAGCCGGGTGCCGTGTCATCAAAGTGCTGTGTCGCCTCAATCTGCTCGTTGCGTCCACGGATGTAGCCCTGGGTCTCGGCTTGGGCAATCAGCTCCTGGATGTGCGCGGTCAGCGCCGGGGGCAGCTGCTTGAGTGCTTGCTCCGGGTCATCGGGCTGCGAAGCCTCAGCCGACAAGGGAGCGGCAGAACCGACAGGAGGTGTCTGGGTGGAGTGAGGGTTGGCCGCCAGCAGCGCGGCAGCATCTACTTCGGGAACGAACTCATGTTCGTCATGGTCGGGTGTTGTGTTCATGGAATGTTTGTTATTAAGGGTGAAACAATCGTCCAGTTCAATGCCGGCATCGTCGCCGTGAACCGGGTTGACGCTGCAAAATTACTGCTTGTCCGGCACCTTGTCCTACCCCATGCCGCAGCAGACAACAGAAAACAACATCCGCCACGTTTCGCAACGCAGCGGATGGGGATTCACGTAGATGATTAAAAACTATTACTATTACTTACGAAAAATAGCCCAACTTGTGTGGTCAACAATCTGGCTTTGCAGAGTCTGCCAAATAGCAAAATGCTACCGAAAACCCCTAGAACCACTCGTTAACCGTGACAAAGATATGTACTTTTGAACAATCAAACAAATTTTTTGACCACTTTTTTGGAACAATCAAGCAAAAACTATCTTTCCAGGGGTAAATATGTGCAATTTTTCCACCAATGGCAGTGACAAAGATGTTACAAACCGAATCAAAGGGTCTGGCCCGCTGTGCAGACCGAGCAATGCTCGGACGCACAGCGGGCCAGACCCACAAAAATGACTAAAGTCTAATGACTAAAGTCCAACAATTAGTTCTTGCCCAGCATGATGTTGACGATGGCGTTGACATCGGCGATGTCGACCGTCTGGTCGCCCTCGGTGACATAGGCGCGTCCGTTATATGCCTCGGCAGTGTCCTTGCCCAGCATGATGTTGATGAGGATGTTGACATCCACGATGTCGACCACGCCATCGGCATTGACATCGCCATGCTGACCGGCAGGCTGCAGCAGGGTGACAGTCTCGACATTGCTCATCTCGCTGCGCGTGTCGTTGACATAGACGGCCTCGACCTTGTAGTTGAACGTGCCGCCAGCCAGCAGGTTCTCGACCACATAGTGGGTGTCAGTGATGCCCTCGATGACACGACTCAGCTCATCGCCCGTCTCGACCACGGCCAGCAGAGGTGCGTCGGCCTGTACATTGACATCACCGGCATAGACCTTGATGTTCGAGATCTGAGGATTGTTGCTCGTCACCAGTTTCAGGGTCTCGGTGGCATCAGCATCAGCCACAAGCACATACTCGGCCTCGGTCTGGGTGGTGCTCACCTGGTTCGACTGGTGGTTGCCGGAGGTCTGCAGCAGCAGGGTCGATGTGCCATACTGATTCTCGTTGAACGACTTGGCCTTGATGACGACCGACACCTTGTCATAGTCCTCGGGCAGTTCGTAGGCACGGGTGGTGAGGTTGCTGGCGGCAACGATGGCGCCGTCGACGACATAGAGTGCGTCACCGCACGTCCAGCCCTGGGGCAGGTAGTCGCTGGCCTCGTCGGCCACATTCTTGAGCGAGGTCCACCACCAGAAGGTCTCGGTCTGCTCGGTCAACGACGAGAAGTCGGCTTCCTCGAGCAGCTGCGGGCCGATGTAGGGCTTCACATAGTCGACATAGAGGGTGTAGCTCTTGACATTCTCGACCGGGCTCTCGTCGGTCCAGTCGGCGCGGAACGAGGTCTCGGTGACCAGCTCGCCGGCGGCGGGCTGCATGACAGGGGTGTCCGACTCAATCAGTCCCTCGCCGGTGAGTGCGACAGTGAGCGGCTCAATGCCCTCGCACGACAGCGTGACACTGCCGGTGTAGCCGGTCATCTCCAGCGGCGCAAAGGTGACAGTGACAGTGGCTCCCTCGGCCACCTGGGCGGGAGTGAGGGTGGTCTTGTCGAGGCTGAACACACCGGCAGGGTCATTGAGCGCAAGCTCCACGTCCTGCGGCAGGCCCTTGCCTGTGACGGCAAAGGTGGCTGTGCGCGACTTGCCCTTGGGTGCCCGCAGCGCCAGGGTCTCGGGCGAGACATTGAGCTCGGCCTGGATGTACCAGAACGAGGCTGTGCCGTCGCCATTGAGCACGATGTCGGTCACGGGCTTGTCCAGCACGCCGGCACCTCCGGTCGAGCTGGCCAGGGTGCCGTTGGCACGCATGTTCAGCTTCATGGCCGGCGAGCTGCTGGGCGAGAACTCATGGTTGCGCTCGCCATAGAGGTCGGCATTCTCGCTGTAGTCTCCGGCAGTGTTGTCGGCGGGGATGATGGTGGCCAGCTGCATCATCTCGTTGTTGACCGTGTTCTCCTCCCAGCGACTGGGCACATAGGTGAAGTGGGTGATGAGCACACCCTCGTCGGCGATATACTGGTCCCAGCCCTGCTGGCGGCGGTTCTCAAGGATGAAGTACTCGTTCTCGTTGAGGTCGCTCACAATCTTGACGGCCTGGTCGTTCTCGAGACTCTTGGTGTTGAACACCGGCAGGGTGTAGCGGGTGTTGGGGGCAGCCTCGATATAGTCAATCCAGTCCATGAAATTCTTCTCGTAGGCGCTGTAGCCGATGGGGGTGTCGCCACTGACCGAGCCGCCGTTGTAGCAACCCGAGTTCATCAGGCTCCAGCCGCCCATGCCATAGCGGCCGCTAGCATAGGTCGTGCAGTAGAAGTCGGGCAGACCCAGGCAGTGCGAGAACTCGTGGCAGAAGGTGCCGATGCCATCCATCGTGGTGCCATAGTCGCTCGAGCCAGTGGTCTCGTTGAACACAGCAAAGCGGTTGATGGTCACACCATTGCGCGTGCGCGGGCCGTCACCGTCGTTCCATTGCTGTCCCGACTCCAGATCCCACTGACAGGGCCAAACGGTCGACCGGCTGGCACCCTGTGCCTCGCCCGGGCCGGCATAGACCACGATGCACACGTCGGCCTCGCCGTCGTTGTCGTTGTCATACAGGCTCCAGTCAATCTCGTCGCCGGCCTTGTCGATGGCATCGCACACCATCAGCGCCACGCCCTTGTCGTTGCCCTGACTGTCGTTGCCGCCATAGGTCGAACGCGGGCTGGGCAGGTCATAGATGCCATAGATGTCATATTGCGGCGTATACTTGCCGTTGGACTGGTCGGTGAAGTATTGCAGCACGCTCTTGGCATCGGTCTTGTAGTGCGCCTCAAATTGCTCCACTGTGTTGGACATCTGCTTGTCGGTGTACTGCACCAGCAGGATGGGCACACGCGGACTGCCACTGGTGGGCACCTGTGTCTGCCCCACCTTGCGCGGGCGGGCGGCGGCGCGGCGGGCCTTGTGGCGCGGAGTCTCGATGGCCTGAATGCGGGTGGTCTGCTGGGCGATGAAGCTCAGCTCGGCGGCTGTGCGCGCACCCTGGTTGTGGGCCATGACCTGGCTGATGCCGGCCTGCGTGACATAGTGGAAGTCGCCGTGGTCGTCACGGTCGACGGGCAGACCGTCCTGCGTGACAAAGTAGTGGAAGAACTCGTCGCCCATGAGCTGCACGGTGATTTGCGTGCCATCGCTCTGGGTGAAGGTACTGAAGCCCGGCTTGGCGGGCACAGCCATGGCCGCACCCCAGGTGAACAGTGCAGCCATTGCTAGCGATAGAATCTTCTTCATTGTGACAAAATATGATTGATAATGTTTATTGTCTGCAATAAGCACGCAAAAGTAGGAAAAACCTTGCAAAACACCCAGCAACGAGCACCGAAAATTTCGTTTTTTATTGTTTTTTAGCGGTTTGACCGACATTTGCAACCTGTTCAGCATTTGGTTCCAGCGAGCCTCCCCTCCCCTTTCCCAAAGGCCGCTGAAAAAGTACAGGCAAATAATTGATTTGCTTCACAAGGGTTATAATCAAACTTGAATTTGAATAAATTGTCTGCAAATTTCGTGATATTTCAAATTATATTAAAGAAACATTCGCGTTTTATTCGCGTAATTCGCGGTTTATTACTTTTTCAGCGGCCTGTTCCCAAAGGGGAGGGGCCAGGGGTGGGGTTTGGAAGCAATGAAAAATGACTGCATGGCGAGCCTCCCCTCCCCTTTCGGTGAACTGCAACAACATAAATGATACAAAACAGAACCGTCCCCAATTGTATCAAAAAAGCTCATGTTAGGTCATCTTGAATAGAGCCAAGCCGGGCATTCAGTATATCTTTTAACCAGTCACAGAGGAAGAGAGGAATATTCAACAGATTGCCATCTTGTGTCATGTTGAGCATTGAGAATCTGACTCTGAGGCGGGGATGATACTTGTTGTCATATTCTATCAAACTTTTACCCCTCACATTAGTCCCGGCTTTCACTTCAATGGGGATTACATCTAATTTGTGTTGAACGAGAAAGTCAACCTCGGCCTTATTGCCACTGATTGTCCAATAATGAGGTGTCTTAAAACCTTGTGCCAACAGAGAACTTAAAATATAATTCTCGGCCATTGCCCCTTTAAACTCCAGTAACAACTCGCCTTTGGCGAGCAGGGCTTCCGGTGGGAGCTCAGACATCAGACGGAGTATAGCCTGGTCAAGCATGTAGACCTTAAACGCGGTCGTGTTCTCATAGTGCTTCAAAGGCATGGTGGGTTTCTCGGTGCAGTAGATGCGATAGACCATTCCGGAAAGGACAAGCCAATTGATTGCCGACTCATATTCCCGCGCTCTTGCGCCTTGACGAACAACACGGAACACAAATTTCTTGTTTTCTTTAGACAGTTGCGACGGAATGCTTCGCCATATCTCATGAATGCGCGGGATATCCTTTGCGTCAACATGTTTCGTGAAGTCATACTCGTAAGCCTTGCGCAAGTCTTCCAAATCCTCCTCAATGGCTGCCATGCCCTTGCCATCAAGCATGTCGCTGCAAGGCTTCGGCAAACCGCCACACACTTGAAACCGTCGGTAGTGTTCAGTGAGCTGATTGAAGAGAATGCCCGGGAGTGACTCTGTCATTGAAATATACGTTTCTAGACGCTGAAGCAATAACGGGGCACTCATGCGCAGGTATTCACGGAATGTGACGGGATACATGTCCAGAAAAGTGACCTTGCCCACAGGAAATGTGTTCTCGGCCTCATCCTCTGTACGACCGATTGTTTTATGCCGTGTGGCGACCCCAAGCAAGGAACCGGCTGCCACCACATGAAACTCGGGAGCATCCTCTTTGAAGTATTTCAAAGAATTCAAAGCCCCCTTGCAATTTTGCACCTCATCAAAGAATATCAATGTCTCGCCGGGCACTATCGGGACTTCGGTGTGGAGCTCTAACTCACTCAGCAGACGCCTGATGTCCTTGGTGTGCGCAAAAACTTCATTTAATTCCTTATCCTTGTCAAAATTAAAAACCGCCGTATTCTTAAAGAATCTCCGACCGAACTCTTCAATGACCCAAGATTTCCCGATTTGCCTTGCGCCTTGCACAATCAAGGGACTGCGATCGGCAGTGTCTTTCCATCGCTCAAGCGAATGGAGTATTTCTCTTTCGATAATCATAGATTGAAGATTTTGTAATACAAAGTGGATGGAAACGCACTGCAAAGTTAATTCATTCTTTGGACATAATCACGTTTTTTCTCACAAAAGTGTGGGATTTCTCACATTTTTTGGACTTAAAGTGTGATTTCTCCCGTTTTTTATATTTGCATCTTGCCCCATTTGAGCACAATATCCTTCTCACGCAATACTTGGAACTCACAACGGTCGCCAGCCGCCTGACTCTGGCCAATCTAGCCATTGATTATGTCCATCGTCTGCCGGTCAGACAAAAAATGATACAAAACAGAACCGTCCCCAATTGTATCATTTCACATAAAACAAATCGGTAATTTTGTTAAAAATTGTAACTTTTGTCGATTTTTGATTTCACAATTTAATGATTGGGAGGAGCCGTAAGTGGTTTGCTGGTGGGGGCTAAGCGGTTGCTCTGCATACTGGATGCTAAAAGATGCAAATGTTTAAAGTTGTTTCGCGGGTTTGCACGGAAGTCTGATTTTCAGTACTTTTGTGACATGAAAGTTAAACAAAGCATTACAAACCGCCTGCGGGCAACCCAATCGACACTTATTTTCACCTTATTAATAGTAGCCGCCTCCTGCTTGAGCTTCAACGCCCAGGGCCAGGAGCTGGTGGCACGCAAGCATGGCACGGTCATGGAGCAGATGGAGCAGTCGTCGCTGCGCCACAACCAGCGCAGCGTGGTGAGCGAGCTGCTGAGCTACGCCTTCAAGTTCCGCGGCGTGCCCTATCGCCATGGCGCCATGTCGCCCCGCGCGTTTGACTGCTCGGGCTTCACAAGCTATGTGTTCAAGCAGTTTGGCATCACGCTCGACCGCCGCAGCAGCGCACAGATTTATGACGGCCGCCGTGTGGCACGCAAGGACCTGCAGCCCGGCGACCTGGTGTTCTTCAACGGTCGCGCCATCGGCAACCGCATCGGCCATGTGGGCATCGTCACCGAGGTCGACAAGAACGGCAGCGGGTTCAAGTTTATCCACGCCGCCGTGCACTCGGGCATCACCGAGAGCCACTCGAGCGAGCGCTACTACAGCCCGCGCTACATGGGCGCCTGCCGCGTGATTGAGTGAACACGGCACCACACAGCCAGCCATCAAGAGACATCCCTGCCCCATCAGGTGGCAGGGATGTCTCTTATTCTATCGAATTTTATTTTGCCGACAAGCCGTGAGCGCATTCGCACAATTCGCGGCTCTAAAAGGCCCAGCGAGTGCTTGGCGGTTCAAACTCACTCGCAACTCAGAAGATGCTCTGGCGCGAGTGTGTGGTGAGCAACTCCAAGCTCTTCATGCCCATCACCGAGTTGCCTTTGGCATTGAGGCGCGGACTCCACACCGCCACGGAATACTGGCCGGGGAACACAGCGGCGATGCCTCCGCCCACACCGCTCTTGCCGGGCAGACCAACGAGATAGGAGAACTCGCCCGCCTCGTCATAGAAGCCGCACGTCTGCATGATGGCGTTCATGCGCTTGACCTGCGAGGCGGTGAGCCGCACTCCAGCATGGTCGAATGGTTGCCGGTGGTCGGCAAAAGCCAGGAAAGCATGCGCCAGCTGCTGGCAGTTCATCTCGATGGAGCACATCATGAAGTAGAAACGCAGCACACGGTCGATGTCGCCATGGATGTTGCCATGATACTTGAGCAGGTTGGCGATGGCGGTGTTCAGATAGGCCACACCGTGCTCCGACCGGGCAACCTCAAAGTTATAGTCGATGCTGGGACAGCCGCTCAGGTCACGCGCCAGGTTGATGAACGCCTGCTCGGGGTTGCCGAGCCGATTGACCAACACGTCGGCCATGACGATGGCCCCCGAGTTGATGAACGGGTTGCGCGGCTTGCCCTTCTCCAGCTCCAGCTGGATGAGCGAGTTGAATGCCGTGCCGCTGGGCTCCTTGCCCATGCGTGTCCACAGGTTGTCGCCCTCCAGGCTCAGTGCCATGGCCAGGGCGAAGACCTTGGTGATGCTCTGCAGCGAGAACGGCACTTCCGAGTCGCCCAGGCAGTACTGCTTGCCGTCGAGGGTGTCGATGCAGATGCCCCACTGGTCGGGGTCGACATTGGCCAGCGCCGGGATATAGTCGGCTTGACGGCCTTCGGTCTTGAGCGGCTCGATGTCGCGCTTGATGCTCTCTAATATCTTCTGATAGTTCACTTCTTTAAGATTTATTTAACTTTCTAATGTAGTGATGCAATAGAGCCGCCGCATGGTTGTGGCAGGGACGACACACAGACCATCTGCTCCCGCAGCGACTAGAGCAATGGCTTTACTACCCTACTACCCTACTACCTTACTACCTTACTACTTCTGAAACAAGAATAATTCATAATTCACAAATGGTGCCCTTGCCCCTTGCTACTTTGCTCCTTGCGGGCGTGGTGCCAAATCTCAAAACTGTTGACCGCGTTCTGCCACAGGATGTAACAGCCGGGCCCCACCGAGCACAGCGGGTTGAGATAGGTGTAAGCAATCCACACAGCAAAGGCGGTGTTCTTCTGTCCCAGCCCCTGACCGGCCTCGAGCGTGGTGCCGAAGCGACGGCCCACCGCGCGACCCACCACAAACTGCACTACACACAACACCATCGAGATGGCTGCGATGGTCAGCACAAATCCCATGGTGGTGTGGGCATGCAAGATATACTTGAGCGTCGAGCCGGTGACGATGGTGAGCGAGATGCCCCACATATAGAACGAGAGGTCGGGCACGCTCAAGATCCAGGCATGCAGGCGATGCCAGTAGTGCTTGACCACATAGGCTGCGGCCATGGGCACCAGCAACACCAGGCACACCTTGTAGAGGATGGCAAAGAAGGCAGCCCAGAATGTGATGTGCACCCCCTGGTCAATCATCGGGAACACCAGTGGCACCATCAGTGCCGTGACAAAGTTGGACACGAAGACATAGGTCGTCATCGTCTCCAGGTCGCCACCCAGCTTGCCGGTGACCACCGGTGCAGCCGCCGCCCCAGGAGCAATGATGCACGTGAGGATGCTCTCCATCAGCACCAGGTCGTTGCCGCTCAGCCCACTGGTCACGATGCCTCCAGTGACACCGGCGACCAGTGACACCTGCAGCAGTGTGAGCCACCCATGCCATGCCGCCAGACGCATCTTGTGGAAGTCGACACGGCAGAATGTCACGAACAGAATCATGGCCATGAACAGCGGAAAGATGGCATCGAAAATCGGATCAAAAAAACGCGCCGCACCATCCAGTGCCGGCACATAGGCAAACACCAGATAGAGCACCGTGCCCATGATCATGGCACTGGGCAGGGTCCAATCTTTCAACAGTGTGATGAGACGATTCATTTTGCGGCTGCAAAAGTACAACTTTTTTGCGTCATAGCATCAATATGCCCATTTTCTTTGCCCTGAAACCACATTTCCACCCCCTGGTTCACAACTTTGTGGTCCACAAAGTTGTGAACTGCAGACAGGGATGCTGGGTAACTGCTCACCGATTGCATCGGAGAAATAAATAGAGGTAACATAAGGTCATCAGAATGTATCTCTTCAGCGATTCAGAAGAATCTCCTCTTACCCCCATGTGCATCGAAGATGCAGAGCGGGTCGAAGACCCGATTTTGTTCGAAAGACCATGCAA
>CACZHT010000057.1 GCA_902781045.1 uncultured Bacteroidales bacterium
GGATAGCAAGAGCCGGTTCTTTTTATATTATTCCCAATTCTTTGAGGTCAGCGGTGAGCTTGTCGGTGGGGTTGATAACCTTGCCGTAAAGCGCGAGGAACTGAGCCTTCAGTTCCTCGCTGTAAACTCTTGTCCATATCACAATTTATTGTTGATACTGGTAAAAAACATGAGTTTTTTTGCCGAGTGGTTGTAATAAGTGTTTCATTTCTGCCAAAGTCTGGCCGGTTGTCATGAAGTCATCGAAAGCGGTGATGTTTGGCTCTTTTGGCAAGATATTCAGTTCAAAAAGTGAGCCCCAAAATGAACCCCAAAGTATTGTTGAGAAAGATCTATTATTGATGCCCGTTTGGATTAGAAAAATTGTAACTGCGGCCTATGCCCGAAGCCTTGATAAATACTACAATCATCTCCGCCAAAAGGGAGATAGGGCGAAACACGCACTTCGCCTGTTCTCAACACATGTATTTTTATCTTATCCAACATTTATCTGCTTATTGATTAACGATTTCAGCAATCCATTGGAACAGCTCATCGAGGGCATAGTCGCCGCTATGCGGGCGGTTCCATGCCAAGAGGAAGTTGACATCCTTTCCTGCATTCTGCAGCTTAGTGGCGAAGTTGACGGGAACAGGGAATGCCGTATCCCGGTCGCGTGCTCCATGACGGATATACCAATGAGGGGCTACCGTGGTCTTTCCGTCGCCGATGAAACTCATGGGGTTCATCAGTCGCACATTCTGCCGGATGGCATCGCTGACGGTAGTGCCGTTCTTCTGAGCCGTATAGTCGGTGAAGTTCACGCTACTGCCAGTCTCGTTGCCAAACTCTTCATTCTCGCCGCTGGCATTGTTGATGCCCTCTATCTGACTATCAAAGGCAGGAACTCCTTTCAGGGCCTGGGTAGAAACCACATAGTTCAGGTATTTCTGCATGTCGAGGTCGTTGATGTATTCGCCCACTTGCCTGCGACCCATACCGCCTTGCATGGGACGCATGCCCATAGGCGGCCGACCTCCCTGTATCTGAGGACGTATGCCCCCATTGATCGGTGCCGCAAACATACCGCCTGCCTCAGCAGTGAACGAGAAACCGATGCTGTCGGGGATCTCGGCCCCGGCATTCTTGGCAATCTGAGCCGAACGGATAATCTCGCTTTTCAGATAGTCCAGATAGTTGTCTGCCGTCAACGGTGTGCCATCGGGTTTCCTCAGGTTCAGGCTATTCACATACGCAGGAAACTGTGCAGCCAGTTCCTTGGTGTACTGCTTGTGGGTGTCGTCAAGTGCCCGACGGGAGTCGGTCTGTCCGTACAACCACTCGTAGGCCATATCCGCATGTTCGAGGTCGATGATGGGACAGTAGCAGACACTGGCAAACACATCATCTCGCTCATCGGCGGCACCCATCGCTTTCAGCAGTGCGGCATACTCGGGGTTGTTGCCCGTGGCTCCCATCAGAGCCGACATGGCTCCGCCGGCACTTGTGCCGTCGGTGATGATGCGCTCGGCATCGCCAGGCATCTGCTTGTCGAAGTGGCGCAGGTAGCGGATGGCGGCTTTCAAGTCGAGGATGGCCTTTGGAGCACGACCAGTATAGATGGTTTGTCCTTTCTTCACGCCCTTATGTGCCTTGGCGTAAGCTTTATCGGCCACGATGGTGGAATTGCGTCCGCGAGTGCCGGGAATCACCACCACATAACCTTCTTTCAAGGCTCTGCCCGTGGCATCGCCTGCCTGTGGCTGGGCGGCAGGAGATGCCATATAGCCACCGACGTAAGTGCGCAAGAAAATGGGCGTCTGCTGCGTTGCTCCGTCGGGCACATACACGTTGAGGAACTGGTATGTCGAGTCCTCCACGTTGGTCACGTAGAACAGCCGTTCGTAGGCCGTATAGCAGACCTCCGTGCCGTCGTATGCGGTCATCCTTGATTTCTCGCCAGCATCGGCATCGAATACCAAGGCATTTTGTGCCATTGCTCCCACCGAGAGACCGATGCTAAACATCAATGAAAGAACTTTCTTCATATACACCTGGAGTGTTTCGAGTCGATGCTCTGGTCTCTGCCAAGACCGTTTTAATAATTACTATTCTTTTGTTCTATCAGTAAAATCGGAATCAATAGCTGAATCGACTTCCATTCCATTTAAGCACCTTTTGTTTGGATGAACCGTCGACATTCCATTGAGTGACAACGATGTCCTTGCCGCTTCGTGGCAGTTCGTAGGTGCAACTGTAATCAATTTCAAACCCAGGAGGGTCGCAAGCCACCATGCGTTTCGTGGCCTTGTTGTAGCGATAGAAACACATGTTTGTCGTTTCGGTCACACATGGACGGCCTTCGGTGAAACTTGCCATGTCGTTGAAGGCGATGAGTGTGTGCTTTCCGTCAGCCTCGTTCCAGCAACAGACTTCCAGCCTGAAGATATGGTCATAATCTTCATTGCTGTGTTCACAAACGATGTAACCGTTTTTTGTGTCGATAGTCAACGTCTCGTCTTGCTCTTGCGGCAGGCCTTGGCTATGGCGGGTCATGGCATTCTGTAACATTCTCCACGGGCGGTCGCCAGATTCCTCCTCATCTTCATAGTTCAGCGACGGAAATGCAGCCCATGCAAAATCGGTGACGGTGGGCTTGGAGCCTTTAAAGTTCACTTTAACTCCATTCTGTGCCATCAACGACAGTGCGAGGCAGGTGAAGATTATTGCCGATGCTATTCTTCTCATAATGTATGGTTTTAGTGAAACATAGAAATTCCGATTCATTGTTCTAATGATACCGCAAAGATAGGCATTTTTTTCGATGAATTTAGCAAAATCTGTGCCATGGTTTTCAATTCTTTAAGGATTGGAAAGAATTTCGTAACTCTTCACCGATTCAGAAAAATGTCCTTTTACACTCCTGTGCATCGAAGATGCAGAGCGGGTCGGAGACCCGATTTTGTTCGAAAGACCATGCAAGTGCATCGAAGATGCACGCAGCTTGGTCCTGAGACTCGAGGCTGTAAAAGTTCCTCTACGAGGCACTTTCGTTCAGCTTTGTGTTTACAAATGTGCCGTGTGGGGTGAAATATTGTAGTTAATGTGCATTACTTGTCTGCAATGGAAAACAATAATTCGGATAAACCAAAATGTGAGGCACCGCTTTATTCTAATCAAAGAGACTTTCAATCCATGCAAAACCGGGTGGTTCTACATATTCAGGAAACTCCCATCCTCGAATTTTGTAGTATGCTTTCTTGGTCCAGAACCAGATTACGCAAATAATAGTCCATGTGATGAGTAAAGTGCTAGGGATAGCAATAAGCATGAGTAGCACGAATGCAATAGCCCCCAGCAGGCTGATACCACCTGCCGTCACCAGCCCCACAGCCGAGAGCATATCCCCTATGACATCAAAGATAAACATCGTATCAATCCTTTACTATCCAGCCCAGCAAAAACTATGCCATGGGTAGCGAATTAGAAAAATCTCCTCTTAACCTCCTGTGCATCGAAGATGCAGAGCGGGTCGAAGACCCGATTTTGTTCGAAGCATTTTAGCGTCTCCGGCGCAATCGGTGAATCTCACAAAATTGTTCTCGATGACCGTAAAATACCAGAAAAAGAGGATGTATCAAATGTGACACACCCTCATTGAAAATGAAGCAGGTATGGTGGTTAGTTGCCAAGACGCGAGCGTTCTTCCTGACCGGCGCCGGTTCCCTTGTATTTGCTTTGCGCGGCATTGAACTTGTAGCGCACGGTGACTTCGAGCTGCCGCGAGTCGGTTTTTGTAATGCTTCGCATCGAGCGCAGGCCGTAGTTGATGTTCAAGTCCTCGTAGGCACCCAGCAGGTTGTGGCCCGCCACCTGCACCGAGAGGCGGTCGTTGAGGAACGTCTTGGTCACGCTCAGATAGAGTTGCCAGTTTGCCTTGTTGATATTCGCATTCTCCTTGTCACCGCACGAGGTGAAGGCGAGGTTGGCCTGAGCAGTGAGCGTTGGCAGGATTTGGAAGTTGTTGTTCCATTGCACAAGGAAAATGGGACGCTTGGGGCTGATGAAGCCTGCGGGCGACGGAATCTTCACCCAATCCCTAAGCAAGCCCATGGTGAGGCGTGGCTGGTAGATGCCGAACTGCGGATTCAGCGACACCATGGCGCGGAAAGCGTCGGCATGGTCAACGTTGGCACGGGTGATAATCGTGGTTTCCTCGCTGCCGGGGACAGCCTCGCCCGTGTTGACAATCACATCTTTGGTGCGCTTGTAGTCGAGCATGACACTCATCCATCGCCACATAGCCATCACCGACAAGGAGTTGACCACCGATGGACGAAGCATGGGGTTGCCACGGTTCCAAGTGAAGCGGTTGGCGTAGGTCGTATTGCCCGATAGCATGAAGTAGTAAGGGCGCATGATCTTCATTCCATAATTGAGCATGAGTTGCACCTTGCCGGCGCGCGCCATCAGCCCCACGCTTGGAAAGAAGTGGTGATAGGTGCGGCTCTGCTCGGCTATGCGCTTGCCATCGTCGTAGTAATCGGAGTTGACGTTCTCGTTGCGTAGGCCCAGACGCAGTTGGCCGAACGGCAGCGGATGGCTGTACTCGGTGAACAGGATGTAATTGCGCTCGCGCTGCTCGGTGAAGGTGGTGGGCACAATGTTCTCGGGGTTAACATAGTCATCGTTGCGGCGGGTGTTGTCATACTCGCCTCCCACCTGCAGATTACCGCCCCACAGTTGCCACGACAGCACGAGTTTGGATGCCCACAGTTGGTTGCGCTGCACGCTTTGGCTTGTCACCGTGCGGCTTTGCTGCTCTTGGCTCACCTCGTTGTTGACGAAGTTGGTTCGATCTTTAAAGAACACATAGTCGGTGTTGAAGTCAATCTGTGTCTTGCCCACGTGACCATTGTAATAGACGTTGAGCGTATGCGGCATGTTGGATGTTTTCTTCATGAGCAGGTCATTGTCGAGGTGGTCGTAGAAAGCGCCGTCGGCAGTCACGTCTGCGACAACCCAACCCGTAGTACGGTTGAAGAAATGTGCCTTGGTCTCATAGCGTGCACCGATGGCGTGGCGGTCGTTGAAGATGTAGTTGACTCCCCACGACGAGTAGAGCGAATTGGCATGGCGGCTGCTGTGGGCAAAGTCTTCGATGTGCCACTGCTTGTCGGCATTCACGTCGAAGGTGACAGTCTCATCACTCAGGTAGCGGTCATCGTTATACCACACACTGCCGAACACATCCAGCCCCTTGTGGCGGTAATTCCAGTTCAGGCCCAATGCCAAGTCAGTGTACTTGCTTGCCCAGAAGCTCGCTTGGGTGTCGAACGAGAAACCCTCGCCCTGCGGACGCTTGGTCTTGATGAGGATAACGCTCTCCACGTCGGCTTTGTATTTAGCGCCGGGGCTGGTGATGAGCTCCACACTCTGGATGTTGTCGCTGCTGAGTTGCGCCAGTTCGCTATCGTTGCGCATCTGTCGGCCGTTGATGTAGATGAGCGGCGTACCTTTACCGAACACCTCAACGCTTGTGCCCTTCTTTTGCACGCCCGGCAGGTTGCCAAGCACCTCGGTGGCCGTGCCGACCTTGCTTAAAAGCGTGCCATCCACATCGGTCTTGATGCCCTCGGTGGTGAGTCGATAGGTGGGGCGGGTGCCTTTCACCACCACTTCGCCAAGCATAGCGGCTTCGGGCTGGAGTTGGATAATGCCTAGGTCTCCGGCAGTGGTGGTGACACACTTTGTCTCATAACCGATATATGAGATTTTGACGATAGCGCTCGATTGCTGAGCCGAGAGCGAAAACGAGCCGGCATCATCGGTCATTATGCCTGCCACAAACGTGCTGTCGGCAGGGTTAAGAAGCACCACGTTGGCAAAGGCGAAGGGTTGGCTCAGCTCGTCAACGACCGTTCCCGTGAATGTTGCCGCGCTAATTGTTATCGCCACAGCCAATGAAAGAATGAGAAATTGAATACGTTTCATTGTTCTATCTGTTTTAATCTGATTTTGTGAAAGCAAAATTATTATCCTGTTCACGCATTAGACGCACACTAAAGGGTGAAAAGTTGCAGCAAAAATTAAAGCAAGCCAACTTTCACACTTTAGGGTGTGAAAATCATTAACAATTCCGATATTTGCATTAACTTTGCACCCGCAAATCATACCATTATGGCAAGGGTTGAAGATTTCTTTGGAGCATTAAATACGGTAAACGACATTCAAGATGAGCGGTATTCCCACCTTGAACTGCTCAAGCGAGCCGTTGACGCGATGGCCAACGCTACCTATCAAAGTATCTATGTGATTGACTACTTCAAGCGGGAATTCCTGCATGTGGCAAGCAACCCGCTGTTTCTGTGCGGCCACACGGCAGAGGAGATGCGGCAGATGGGGTACGATTTTTACATCGAGCATGTGCCCACCGAAGAGCAGGCTATGCTACTCGAGATTAACGAGGCCGGATTCCGTAAATTCAACGACACACCACTTGATGAGCGCAAAGGCTGTTTCATGAGCTATGATTTCCACATCAGCGATGGCGACACCACATTTCTGGTGAATCATAAGATTACACCGTTTGCACTCGCCGACGATGGCAGGGCATGGCTGGCCATGTGTGTCGTTTCGCTCTCGCCGCACAGCGAGCCTGGCCACATTGAATTTCATAAGAAGGGCGATGCCAAATATTGGGAATACTCTATAGACTACCATCGGTGGATGCCCAAAGAGGCAGTGGCGCTTCGCCCACAGGAGAAACAAGTGCTCATCCTCTCGGCTCAAGGCTATACCGTGGCGCAAATTGCCGACAAGATGTGCCGCTCAATCGACACGGTCAAGACCTATAAACGCCTGATGTTTGAACGCCTTGGCACCCGCTCCATCACCGAAGCCCTCACCCTCGCCACCAACTCGGGCTAATCTGACTCTTGGTCTTATTGCGAATGCAGCCAAGATAATACGATTTTTCAAAATCTCAAACAAAATCACACAGTCGCAACAATAAATGTATTATTCTGCCTATGTGGGATTTTGAGTAAGATTTTGACAGATTTAGATAATCTTGCTGCGCCTCAGCAATGTGCAAGCAAGCTTGCTATTGCGTTCGGCTTGCACAAGATTTCCGCACGCATCGCGTGCGCTAACCCGGTGGCTGCAACTCCTCACCTGGTCTCTCCCCTGTCAGGGGAGAGAGACTGCCGCTACCCATCGAAGAACAGAGTGGCGAATTGGCAAAAAGGTGAATCCTATTTCTCAATACACAATTAAAAATTCTTAAAACAGAAGAAATATTTATCGTAATTCGATAAATTGATTTATCTTTGCAGCGGATTTAAAATTTTAAATGTGTTTCATTATGGAAAAAGCATCTAGCAGAACGCTGAAAATTGTGTGCGTGCTCGCACTCATCGGCATCGTGTTGTGGGTGGCTTTCTATGCCGTCCAGTCCTATTTCGTGTTGACCACAGGCAGCGGTCATGGAGTGATCAACTGGGGTTCGCCTCGCATGGGGCTTAAGCTGACCATCTTCACTCTAAATCGTGTCACAATCTTGTTGATGGCGGGTTTGATGGCAGCTTTTATTTTCAATATCCTCAAACATCTGAGAGGTGGTGCAATCTTCAACCGCGCCAATGTGGTGCTGCTTTGGGTCATGACAATCGTGCTGCCCATTCACTCATTTATTAGTGACAACATGGGCATCGCCTGTTCGACATCCGAGCATTTTGATGTGGCCCTCACCGACAGCCCGTTTGTCTATGCCATGGTTGCATTGATCGTGGCATTGCTTTACAAGTTGGCATACGATGCAGCCCGTGAGCAAGAACTAACCATCTAACACGAGCAAGCCATGATAGTAATCAATTTAGACGTGATGATGGCGAAGCGCAAGATGTCGCTCAACGAGCTGAGCGAGCGTGTGGGTATCACCATAGCCAATCTTTCGATTTTGAAAACCGGCAAGGCCAAGGCAGTGCGCCTCACCACGCTCGATGCCATCTGCCGTGCGCTTGACTGCCAGCCCGGTGACATCCTTGAATATCGCAAAGATGATTGACAGTACAGAGAACTTTCCGATTTTAAAAAGGCTGACTTGGTTCAGCCTTTTTTAGACACCTAACTAGTGGTCTTACATGAGAATTATTATCATTCTTTGGTCATCATTGCTTGTAATGCCGTTGTTGTCGAAGGCACAAAACTCTTTTGACGCAAATGGCGGGTGCCTAAATGTTGTCGATTTCACCATTGGCCAGCCAATGGGAAGTTATGGCGACAGGTGCATTTCCGTGGCCTATCAGCATGAGGTGTTTGTCAACGAGATATTCACTATCGGCGCAGGTATCGGCTACAGCTATCACGATAAGTTTAAGTACTCTGCCATACCTTTCTTCATCAGTTCGCATTACTTCTTCGTTGACAAACGATTTTCTCCGTTCGTAAATCTTAAGATTGGCGCATACGGGATGTTTGGTAAGAAGAATGTCGGCACTTTCGAGAAATATTCACTCGTTGATAAAGACCACGATCAGGCATTTAACTTCTACTTCTCGCCATGCGCAGGCATTAAGGCACATATAACGCCAAACATTGGTGTGATTGCATCGGTCACCGATGAAGCATATTTGATAAAAGGGTTCGATGTCAATCACAAAGACTATCGCAGCAAACTGTCACATAGCATCGGCTTGAATATCGGCATTTGCTTCCAAATCAACGGTTGGTAGCTGTAAACGGGGGCCGCTCTCGGGGGAGTCGAAAAAGTATACGTCGGGCGTAAAGTCGAGGTTTGCCAGAAATTCTGGAGCCTCGTCATGTCCACGCAGGTTTTTGCGCTAGGGGAAAAGCGAATTAGGGCTGTACTGGCGGCGATAGCCTCTGATCCATTCACCGGTATTCTTGTCACGCTTGTGAACGCTTTCAAATAAGGTGGTGCCACCTTCGGGCGTGTTTTTTACAAAGCGAATATCTGCGCCATAGTGTATAAGGTCAGAAGTTAGTTTCAGCCCCTGCTCAGACATGTCGAAATGGGCGATGGGAAACGTCTGTACGCCAAGAAATGGCAGGATGGTTGCCACATTACCGCAGGTATTGCCTATACACTCCTTAAAGAGTTCGTCCACAAACTTATTGCGTCTGCCTATAACAAAGCCTTCGGGATAGTTACGTTTTTTGATGATGTCAAGGGCGAATTTGCCCGCACAAATGCATGTCTTCATCATTAGTCTGGTTTGGGAATAATTTCAATCGTGCTGCTTGAAGTGCTGCCACTCTGCAAGACTTGAATCTGAACGGGGATGCTGTCGCTGATTTCCTTAATATGGCTGATGATGCCGACATGCCGTCCGCTCTGGCTGTGAAGAGACCGCAGCGTATTGATGGCGTTGGCGAGTGGTATTCCGCTGAGAGTGCCGAAGCCCTCGTCAATGAACAGTGTGTCGACAGCTAGGCTTGGGCCGATGTCCGACAGTGCTAGAGCAAGCGCCAGCGATACGAGGAACCCTTCACCGCCGCTCAATGAGTCTGTGCTGCGTGTGGCGAATCCTTGATAGGCATCCTCAAGAGAGATGTGCAGCGTTGCAGGGACAGCCTTGAGAGAATAGCGGGGATTGAGCCTCTTGAGATAAGTATTGGCAGAGTCAAGCAGCCCGCCGAGAATATAGCTTTGCGCAATCTTCTGGAACTTTGTGCCGTTAGCATCTCCGATAAGGCTATTGAGGTGTTGCCATTTAGCGTATTCCTTTCCGGCTAGGTCTGCTTTCTGTCGCAGGTCTCCGAGTGCGCCCTTCTTCTCCTGATCATCGCTAAGTATCTTGTTGATAGACCCAATCTCCTGGTTCTTGACTTGATTCTTCAGGTCGCAGTCGGCAATGCTTTTTGTCAGTTCGCTCAATGAGTCACCCTCAGCAATAGTGGGCTTCAAGGATTGATGCGCCTGATACTCTTGCTGTGCCTTATTCTTGAGCTCCTCTTTGGTCTTCTTTACTGAGCGTGTCGACTCCAGAGCAGTGCTCTTGGCTAAAATAGCATCAGAGCCATATTTGTCTAATGCCATCAATCGCTCACGCGAGATGTCGGAATGCTCTTCCAGATAGGATTTAAACTTCGGCTTGAAGATATCCAAGTCATTGTTGTAGCGTGACAGTTCGCCAGCACATGTTGTGACGGTGGTAAGTACAGATGTTGCTTCGCTTATGATTTGCGGTTTTGCTGTCTTATCCTCCGTTTTAACATCCTTCCAGAGTGCGTGGGCAAGAAGTATTTTATCGACAGTTCCCTGCACATTTTCTATAGTGGTTGACACGGCTGTTACATGGCTCTCAGCATCGACTTTGTCCTTGACCTCCTTGTTGTATGCGTCTGCCGCTGTTGTGAGTTCTTTGACGAAGGCTTCGCCGTCGCTTTTCCAGTCGTGCTGCCATGTGGTGCCCGAGAGGAGCATAGAGGTGGTGTCTTCGTTAGTCTTGATATCGGTCTGTTTCTGCCGGTTTACAGCCTTGAGGCCATCTATCTCCAAGTTGAGTTTTGTCACCGCTTCTTTGGCCTGTTGTTCTGTCCGGCGTTTTTTCTCTATTTCATTGTCAATAGTCTTTTTCTGTGAGCGGAGGCTCTTGAGTGCGTTCTCTATGTCTTCACCTTTTTTGATGTCGTTCATGAGCGAAACAGACAAATCATTGTTCTCGGACTTGATGCGACCCAACTGGGATAGAGTCTCGTTGTTGATCTCCGACAAGTCACACTTCAAGCAAGCCATCAGAGCATCGTCTTTTGCCTGCTTCACCGAGTCATCCTTCTTGTGGGCTTCAATTCTTGTCTTTAAGGATTTAGTGTCAGCTTTTATTTCGGCTTCGAGTTTGTTCTTTTCCTTTTCGGCATCCGCATATCGCTTTTTTGCTTGATTCAGTTCTTCATCGGCCTTTGCAAAGGCGGTGTCGACATCTGTCTCATCTGGTAGTTTCTCCACTTCTTTTTGGCAAACGGGGCATTTGCAGCCGACCACAAGGCGCGAGCGTATCTGCTTGGCGTATTTGTCAACAGAATCTTTGAGCATGTCGAGAATACGCTCGGCGGCATCTTTCTCAACCTTTGCCGTGGTGTACTCGGGGATGACGACTTCGTCAAGTTGCTTTTGCTTGCCGTCAAGTTCGGTTTGTGACTTCTGTAGGCTTTCGGATTCAATATTGTATTTTTCTTCGGCCTTACTTATGGCTTCAATGGCTTTGGTGGCATCGTCAATGTCGCGGATGTGTGTAGCTGTCTTGCTTTGTTTGTCGCGAAGAGTAGCAAGGTCGAGCTTCTGGAGCGTCTTTTCTTTTTCATCAATCTCTTCACCTAACTGATTTGCCCTATCAACACTTGTTGACAAGTCTGCGGCGGCAGCATCTGCCTGTGGCTTGAGATTATTCTCCAGCTTTTCCGTTTCTGTTTTTATCTTTTTGTCGTTCCCGGCAATGGTCGCTCTTGCAGCACCGATGGCATCAATGTGTCCTTTTATTGTCTGGGTCTGGGCATAGACATCAATCTTATCGGCCTGACTCTCTAGCGATAGGTTGAGGCGTTGCATCCTGGCGATAGTGTCCTCTTTGTCGGCAAGAAGGAAATTCAGGCCGGCAAGAATCTGTCGGAATCTAGTCTCTGCATTCGAGAGGCGGTCTTCGTTCTCCAACACTTTGTTCTCTGCCTCTTGGATTTTCTTCATCCAACTACGCGCCTCAATAGATGCGTTCCACTGCTCGACCATGAGCAGATTCTCCTTATACTCTTGACTGTCGAGTGCCAGGTCTGCATCTTTGGCTTCGTCTTCAGCCTTTTTCTTCGCCACAAGAAGTTCGTTTTCTCTTTGGAGCCACTTCTGTTTCTTCTCCAAGTCGTCACGAAGCGACTGTATTTCGTTAAGTTCTTCTTGCAGTTTCTGGATGGCATCCTTCTTCTCCTGTATCTCGGATTCATTGAGACCCGTGTCGCTTGCTTTTTCCTTGATTTTTTCCCAATCCGTCTTTTTTTGCTGCGTAATTTCATGGATGAGTTTACCGGCACGGGTATATTCGGTAAATTTCGTCAGTTTCTCCAGTATTGCTGCCTTATCACCTTCGTCGCTCTTGAGGAAGCGCGTAAACTCACCCTGCGCAAGCATGGTTGTACGGCAGAACTGGTTGAAATCAAGTGCTACAGCGTCGCGTATGGCGGACTTGACATCTTCATAGTTGGGATTCTTCGATGCCATGATGACTTGGCCTGTGCTCAGGTTCTTCAACGACCAGTTGACGTTATCAAGGCTGACGCTTGCTTTCTTCTTCTTCCCTCTCTGCACTTGCCAGACAGCTTCATAGTCGTTGCCGTCAATACCCGTGAATAAAAGTTCCACGAGAGCTTCACCTGTGTTGCGGCGCATGAGGTTTCGAGGGTCGTCGAGAGTGAGGTTGTCCTGGTTGTTCTCGACCTTTTCTTGCTTCCTGTCATGGAGTCGTGGTGTAGTGTTATACAGAGCCAGACAGATGGAGTCAAGAATGGTGGTCTTGCCGGACCCCATGTTTCCGGTGATAAGGAATACGTCGCTGTCAGAAAGCGGTTGCTTAGTGAAATCTATGGTTTCGTCGACGATTGACGCTATATTATAAATATGTATCGACTTTATCTTCATGACATTTCTACTCGTTATTGTTTGACAGTCGTGACTTTACCTCATTCAGCATCTGCTGCATCTCATTGCTGAACTCTTCTCCTTTTGACTCTATCCACATTTTAGCAACATCCATGATGTCGAGCTTCTTGAATTCTGATGCAGTGAACGATGTCGCCACCTTTTGTGTCGTGCTTGCTTTTCTTGTTGAGTTGATGACAGACAGACGGCATGCCTTGTCCTTGACAATGAGTTGTGCCTCATCGTTTGCACCGGCAGGGAGATACGTGTCCACCTCAATGTTAAGGCGAATGAATGAAGGGATGTCGGAAGGATATTCCTCTAGGAGCTTCTTGGCTTCGTCCCAGTCGGCTGTGCCAGTGGCGGGGATATTGACAAGAGGATTTTGGTTTTTGATGTTGAGTGATTTAATAGTAGGCTTTTCACCATGTTTGTTGCATTCCACGAGAAGCACGCCATGACCGTCCGACACCTCGTCAAAGCTAACGGCAATAGGTGTTCCGGCATAGCATATCCGCCCTTCTTCGTTGATGTCTTGCTGACTATGAATATGTCCCAATGCGACATAGTCGTAGCCATTGCCGAATATCTCTGCATCTTGACAGTTAAGGCCACCAATATTGGTGTCAGTTGCGAAATCATGTCCGCGCCAGTCAGAGTTGGACATAGCCAAATGCGCAGTTAAGACCACTGGCTGTTGCTTGTCGCGATTTTTTTGCTCCACAATGCTGTAGAGTTTCTTGTACACGTCTTCGGGCATGAACCTGTCGGCAGCGAAAGGGACGGCGACAACAAATCCCTTGTCTGCTATCTCAAATATATAGTCGTTCAAGTTGCTCTCATTGTTGATGTTCCCAATCATGTGCACATTCAGCGCTTTCCATGGCGTATGGAAAATCATGTGCTTGCTGCCACTATCATGGTTGCCGGCAATGCAGATGATGGTCATGTCGCTGCACGAATGGCGCAAATCGACAATGGCATCAGCAAACATCTGCTGAACCGAGGTGGAGGGTTGTGCAGTGTCGTAAATATCACCCGCTATAATCATGACGTCAGGTTTATTGTCTTTTACAATTTCTGACAGTTGTCGTAACATGTCTTGTTGCGACTTTTCCTGAGAGTCATTGTATAGTAGATGCCCCAAGTGCCAATCACTGGTATGTAATATTTTCATTAGATAAATATATGTGTTTAACGTAATTGATAATAGCCATAAAAAGATGCAATGGCAGCCACCAAGTCGGGCATTCGGTTGACGCTACCTGTCAAGACGGAAGAACCCTGATAGCATATTGCCATTAATCAGTTTGATGGAAAATTGGAATTATTTTGGCTGCAAATTTACAATTTTCTTTTCACATTTCATCACTCAAATCACTATAAAGAGGTTTTTTCCAAACAATCGCAAATTATGAAACCTGCCTCGGCTTCGTGCACGCTAGATATTTTCACAAAAATCCATAGGGGATTGGGGGGCATGTTTGGGAAATAAATGCTAATTTTGCGGCTTCAAACAAAAATAGCTTATGATTAGATTTTGTGTGCGACTGGTGCAACGTTGGTTGCCCGAACCGTTTATTTTCGCCATACTGCTCACCTTTGTGGCCGCAGTGGTGGCAATGCCGTTGTGTCACCAGACCCCTCTCGAGGTGGTTGAACACTGGGGAGGCGGTGTGTGGAACTTGTTGGCGTTTGCCATGCAGATGGCCCTGGTGCTGGTGTGTGGGTCGACCCTGGCGGCGGCTCCCATTGTCAAGCGGGCCATCGCGGCGATAGCACGCTTGCCACAGAGTGCCCCGGCGGCCATCGCACTGGTCACCGTCGTCTCGGCATTGGCCTGTTGGCTCAACTGGGGGTTTGGTCTCATCGTGGGAGTAGTGCTGGCCAAGGCCATAGCGCGCCAGCGACGTGATGTCGACTACAGGCTGCTCATCGCCTCGGCCTACAGTGGCTTTGTGGTGTGGCACGCTGGCCTCTCTGGCTCCATCCCACTGACTATGGCCACACCTGGCGAGGCACTCGCCATGGCAACCGACGGTGCGCTGACCGACCCTGTGCCACTGACGCAGACCATCCTGGACTGGCACAATCTGGTGACTGTGCTGCTTATGACAGTCAGTATCACTGTGGCCAACACCCTGATGCACCCGAAGCAAGGCATCCTCACCATCGACCCCGCATTGCTGGGTGACGATGACACCGGCGCGGCCGCCGCGTCATCCCCCGCCACGACACCGGCCGGCCGGTTGGAGCAGAGCAGATTGCTCTCGTGGCTGGTGGCTCTGATGCTTGTGGCCTATCTGGTGATTCATCTGGGGCTGCGCGGTGCAGGTCTTGACCTGGGCGGAGTGATCATGATTTTCCTCGCGCTGGGGCTCGTGCTGCATTCCACGCCAGTCGACTATGTGCACGCCTTCGGCAAGGCGACCAGTGGGGCTGCCGGCATCATATTGCAGTTTCCCTTCTATGCCGGCATCATGGGCATCGTCACGGGCATCGGCGTGAGCGGCATCAGTCTGGGGGGTGTCATGGCCGAGGCTTGCATCCGCATCAGCACTCCCGTCACCTATCCGTTGCTCACCTTTGTCTGTGCAGCGGTGCTCAACCTGTTTGTGCCAAGTGGCGGCGGACATTGGGCTGTGCAAGCGCCGGTGATGTTCACTGCAGGGGCCAACCTGGGTGTGCAACCGGGCTTGACGGGCATGGCCATCGCATGGGGCGACGCCTGGACCAACCTGATACAACCCTTCTGGGCGCTGCCGGCACTGGCCATAGCTCGCCTTGATGCCAAGGACATCATGGGCTACTGCCTCATCGATCTCCTGGTCACCGGCGTCATCATCTGCGCCGGCCTGCTGGTATGGGCTATTTAGAATAGTTGTTAGTTGTTAGTTTTTAGTTGTTAGTTTTTAGTTGTTGGTAGTCGTTGGTTCGAGTGCTCAAATCGTCGAGTGCTCGTCCTCGCAACCCACAACCTGCAACCCCGAAACGATATGGCAAACGTAAAGACCACCGAATTGATGCGCACCTCGCGCAGCTGGGATGGCGCACCATTGCCCGATTTCCCACACGAGGAGGCCGAGATTGTCTCGGTCAGATATGAGTTCGCCCCAGGCGAGAAGCTTGGCTGGCATCATCATGAGGTAATAAACTTTGGCTTCGTCCAGCAGGGCGAGCTGACCATCATCGACATCAACGGGAATGTCAAGGTGGTAGGTCAGGGCGAAGCTGTTGTCGAAATGGTCGGCACCATTCACCACGGCGAGAACAATGGCACCGAGACTGTGATTCTCTATATGTTCTATGTCGCCCCGAAGGGAACACCACTGTCGGTGCAACATCCCGAAATCCCGGCAGATTACAGCAAGCGGCGTTAGGCTTTGGATTTTAGGCTTTAGACTTTAGACGTTAGTTGTTACTTGTGGGGACAATTGGCTAACACTAGGGTCATAGGGCGCACAGCGAAGCAGAGCCATGGCGCAGCGACGGAGAGTGTCCCTGACGCGGTTACGGATTGAAACAGAAGTTCCCCCTCTGAGCATAGAGGGGGAACTAACTATCTAATCATTAGAGCTATAGACTTGTGGTTGCGGGGCTAGAAAATCTTGTAGGCGAGTTTCACCTGCAGATTGGGCCATGCCTTGAGCCACGAGAAGACCTGGGTGATGCCGGCCTCTCGGCCCGATGCCTTGATTTCCACATCGTTGTTGAGCACAAACTTGGGCGTGCCCCAGAAGATGAGCCCCAGCTCGGCGGCGAAGCTCAGGCGGTGCTTCTGTGCAATGTGCTTGCCGAATCCTATTCCGAGGTAGGGCTTCACGGCGTTGGTCTTCATCCGCACATCGACGTTGCCATTCTGGTCGGCGGTGAAGACATAGTCGCCGAACTTGAGTCCCAATGGGCTGAAGTGAGTGTTGAAGGCACGGTTGTAGTCATCAATCTTGTTGTTGGCTGCGTAGAGGAAGTCGAGGGCGCCCTCGTTGGTGTTGCGGAAGTGGATGAAGTTCTTGCTGCCGAAGAACAGACCGGCCGTGAAGTGGAAACTCTCGTTAGGGAATGGGTGAATCTCTGCCAGCAGAGACGCGTTCCAGAAGTTGGGCTTGGCGGCCAGCTCAATCTTGTCGGACATCTTAGCGCGGCGCACAGCGTCGTCCTCGACCAGTGCCGTGCCATTGAGCTCATAGGCGGTGTTGATGGTCTTGAACCTGATTTCGCCGAAGTGTAGCCCGGAGTAGCCGGCACGCACGGTGATGAGCCGATGCACGGGCATGGTGACCTCGAGGCCCGTGCCGGAGAGGCCGGTGGTGAGGCCAATCGACAGGTGGTTGAACAGCCCGTCGGGGGCATGCAGCTTACTTGTCTTGTCGGTCTCGTTCTGGGCCGAGACATTCATCGCACCCAGTAGGGCGGCGAGAATCACGAGGGTGAATATCTTGATTTTCATAGCGTTCTATTTGAAGAATTTGTTGTTCGACTTGATGAGGAGGTTGGTGAGCGACTGCGTGTAGGGGCGGAATCCGTAGAGGTAGTCGCTGGTGTAGGGAGTGCCGCCGTTGACGATGGCGTGCACATAGTCGTGGCAGGCCATGTCCATGGGCATGATGCCCACCGTGCCCTCGTTGTTGAGCAGGTCGTCAATCACCAGTGGGTGCAGGTTGGAGGCGTTGGTGATGTAGCCCCGCGGCGACACCTCGGTGTAGGCCGAGCAGTGGTTCACAATCCAGATGTCCTGGTCGCCGGCCGTTGCCTCGCGCGCACTGTGCATCATGTCGATGACTGTCTTCTTCTTTGTCTCCATGCGCTTTTCGGTGGTGGTCTTGTAGTAGTCCTGCTTGTAGAGTGTGGCCTTGATCGACTGGTCCTCCATGTTGTAGATGGCGCATGAACGCTGGGCGGCGGGGTCGATTTCTTCGTTGACATCGGGGTCCTCATCAGGCCAGTCGCAATAGGCGATGGGGTAGTGGAACGCCTCATTCTGCGGCCTTAGGTCATATCTGCTGAATATCAGAAGCTTTCCGCGCATCTCGCCCACGGTGAGGTCGGGTCGCCAGCTCTTGACCAGGAAACCGTCATACTTGGGCTTGTCGAGCAGAGTGTGCAGCAGCTCGGCCCAGTTCTGCTGGCTCTCCATGCCGTTGTCGGCCTGAATCTTGATGATGAAGAACTCTGAGGGGTGCTGCGCCAGGAATTCCTTCATCCAGTCGAGCGATTGCTCAAACGTCACATTGATTTCGGTGAAGCCATGTGCCAGGCGCAGGATTTTGCGCTGCGCAGGGTCGGTGGCCAGTGTGTCAATCGACACCACCGGGCGCAGGTCGAAGAAGCGGATGCCGTTCGTCATCTGCTCCTCGAACGTGCAGAGCTGGCTGATGGCGGTGATGTTCGACACGCTCTTGATCACTGGCAGGTAGAATCCCATTCCGGTCATCGAATCGTGCGTGCCGGGAATACTCAGCTTGCACACCTTGGTCTCATCTTTGACCATCGAGAGCCAGTCGGATGCCGGTGTGGCGAGGTCGTAAGGATACTTGATGGTGTCCTGATAGCCCTCAGAGAAGAGATAGGGGATGTCGAGAGTGTCTTCGTTGAAGGCGACTTTCGGGTCGTCGCAACTGCTCATCATTGCCGCAATCAGGATAGCCCATACGATAACAGTAAAGTTTCGTCTCATTTCATTGTCAATTGGTTAGCAGGTTCTATGATTTCTCCTTCCGAGTCACGTCGGGGGCAGAACCCATGATGACCACCTGACGCGACTCTGTTTTAGCGTTGCAAAGTTACATTTTTTTTCTTTAATTAAGCAATCTGCCCTACCATTTTTAATATTTGTTAATTAAGTTAAGTGCACTTGTAACTCCGATTGCGTCGGAGACGCTAAAATGCTTCGAAGAAGCTATTTGTTCGAAAGACCATGCAAGAGGACCGTAGGTCCTCGCCGCTTGGTCCACACAAAGCAGAACGAAAGTGCCTCGTAGAGGAACTTTTACAGCCAAAACAGCCAGTATTTAGCTGGTTAAAGTTCCTCTGCGAGGCACTTGGCAAGGTCGAGTCTCAG
>CACZHT010000058.1 GCA_902781045.1 uncultured Bacteroidales bacterium
AGAGGGTAGAGGGTAGAGGGTAGAGGGTAGGGGGTAGGGGGTAGGGGGTAGAGGGTAGGGGGTAGAGGGTAGGGGGTAGAGGGTAGGGGGTAGAGGGTAGGGGGTAGAGGGTAGGGGGTAGAGGGTAGGGGGTAGTGCTGCCACAATCATGTAACGGCTCCACTACTCTACTACTCCACTACTCCACTACTCCACTACTCCACTACTCTACTACTCCACTACTCTACTACTCCACTACTCTACTACTCCACTACTCTACTACTCCACTACTAAAAATAACTCCACTGCTTTACTACTTTTTTTCGGTTTTGCTGATGCTGATGTGGAATAAAATCAGTACCTTTGCCCCCAAATGTACCAAAACTGCTGAAACAATGAAGACAAGAATCACCATTATCGCCGTGTTGCTGATGGCCATGACTGCCACCACAGCACTGGCTCGCGTGCCGCGCAAGCAACCCACCGCGCTCGACAAGGGCATGATGGCATACGACAAGGAACAGTATGAGGAAGCCATCCGCTGGATGGACGAGGCGCTGGCCCAGAACGCCGACAACGGCATCGCGCTGGCCTACAAGGGAGCGTCGCTGCGGTTGCTCGACCGCATGGCCGAGGCCGAGCCGGTGCTGGCGCGCGCGGCCCAGCTGATCGACGACACCAACTCGACCACTCGCGCCTGGGTGCATCACGAGCGCTTCTATGCACTGGTCTCGCTGGGCGACACCGTGCAGGCCATGCGCGAAATCGACCTGGCCATCGCTGACAACGACCGCAAGGCGCAGTACTTCCGCAACCGTGGGGTCATCCACTCGGAGCGGGGCAACCTGGAGGAAGCCATCGCCGACTATGACCGTGCCATCGCGCTCGACCCCGGCGACGAGCAGGTCAAGGCCATGCGCGACGAGACGGCCCAGTATCTTGAGAAATACAATCAGGCAACGGCTGGAGGGGCTGTTGTGGTTGTCACCGAGCGAGAAGTCACCGAGAAGGACGGGCTGGTCAAGCCGCAGTTTCCCGGTGGCATGGACGCCCTGCGCGAGCACATCTACAAGAAGACCGGCTGGACCAGCGCCAAGGCCCCGGTGAGCGTCATGGTCGAGGTCACCATCGACAAGACCGGCCGGGTGACCAATGCCGTGGTCAGCAAGGGCGTTGACCCCAAGCTGGACAAGAAGGCCCTGGACATCTGCCGCAAGCTCCCCAACTTTGTGCCGGCGACATTTGAGGGCAAGCCCGTCGAGACCACCATGACCATCCCCGTGCGTTTCCCTAAACCCAAAAAGTAACCCGCAATGAAACGAGTAACACTAGCACTGGCGGCGCTGGCTGTCGCCGCAGCCGCCATGGCGCAGACCACAACAGCCATACCGGGCCAAGCCATCACCAAGCTCGAGAACGACATCAAGCTGCAAGAAGACATCGTGCTCGACATGCAGGACTCGATAGTGGTTCTGGACCAGAACATCGTCCGGCTCAGGGCGCAGCTCGACAGCACCAACGCTGTGGTCAAGGCCCTCAAGGCGCAGATCAAGGAGCAGGAGCGCCTCAAGAAGGAGCAGGAGAAAGGCATCAAGCTGGCCAACAAGACGCGTCAGGCCTCGGTCGCTGACCGCGACGAGCTCATCTACAAGCAGGAAGTCCTGCCCGTGCTGGCAGCGCAGTACGACAAGTACGAGGTTGAGCAGGCACTGACACGGTTTGACGCCATGGAGACCAAGGGCGTGCTCAAGCGCCGTGACCTGCTCAACAACTATGGCAAGTACAGCCAGGAAATCCGGGACATGCTCGAGAAACACAAGCGCACCTTCGAGCAGTTGCGCTGGGCCACGCAGGGCAGCGACAGTGAGGCCTACAAGGACTTCCAGAAGGCCTTCAAGAAGCTGGGCTACCACAAAACATATGAGAAGGGGCAGAAGAACGCCACCACACCCACCATCCCCTATCTGGACGAGGTGATGAGCGACATCCAGATGCTCATGCGCCAGGGCTTCAACAGCCAGTATCAGTACAACAACGTGCTGAACATGCTATATTAATTAGTTGATTATTGAAAATCTAGAATGTCTAGAAACTAATTCTAACGAATGATGAAGAAAACATTATCATTGCTGCTGGTGTGTGTGCTGGCCATGGGCCTGGGCACACAAGCCACAGCACAAAAGAAGGCAGCGGCACGCAAGACCGCCCGGACCACAAAGACCACAACCAAGAGCACTGCATCCAAGTCCAGAGGCAATGGCTCGTTTATCGTCATCTCGAAGAAAGACCTCAACCTGCGTGTCTACAGCAAGGACTCGACCCTGCTGGCCGAGTACCCTTGCTGCCTGAGCAAGAACAAGGGCAACAAGCAGCGCAAGGGCGACATGCGCACTCCCGAGTCGCCCGAGGGGCAGCCGTTCAAAATCACCATGATCCAGGACGCGAGCACCTGGCGGCACGACTTCAAGGACGGGCGCGGCAACATCAAGGCCTACGGGCACTGGTTCCTGCGTCTGCTCACGCCGGGGCACAGCGGCATCGGCATCCACGGCAGCACCAACAACGAGAGCTCGGTGCCGGGCCGTGCCAGTGAGGGCTGCATCCGCCTGCGCGACCAGGACATCATCACCCTCAAGGAGAACTACGCCTACGTGGGCATGCCCGTCATCATCAAGTCTGAGAACCAGGGCCTCTATCCCTGGGAGAAATAGGTCGTCCATGTCATCCTGACACCAACAAACCACTGCGCTAAGTGGGTCGAAAAATGCAGTTAGCGAAGTGCCATTGCGAACAAACCACTTCGCTAAGTGGGTTGAAAAACACAGTTAGCGCAGTGTTATTGCAAACAAACCACTGCGCTAAGTGGGTTAAAAAACACAGTTAGCGCAGCAATTTTCTCTTAAATTGCTGCGCTAACTCGTTTTTTTTGCTTAACTTTGCGGCATCAAAGAGATGAACTTATGGAAGAGAAATTGATTGGTCGCAGGGTTGAGCAAGAGACATTGCAGCAATGCATGTCGTCCGGAAAACCTGAATTCATTGCTATCTATGGCCGTCGCCGTGTTGGCAAAACATTTCTGGTCAGGCAGTTCTTTGCCCAGCATTTTGACTTCTATGTGACAGGTGTCTATCAGGGGAACAGGCAGGAGCAACTGGGTGTGTTCAATCGTGCACTCAATGCGCACTCGCAGGCCTATTTTCCGCCGGCAGCCAACTGGATGGATGCGTTTGAGCAGTTGAAAGCCTATTTGTCACATCTCAACAAAAGTCAGGTTGTGGTGTTCTTCGATGAGCTGCCATGGCTCGACACGCCTCGGTCGCGGTTCATTCAGGCGTTTGAGCACTTTTGGAACAGCTGGGGTTCTGCCCAGAGTAATCTTAAACTGGTTGTTTGTGGCTCTGCGACAACGTGGATGATGAGCAAAGTCATCGCCAGCCGTGGTGGCTTGCATAATCGCACTACGCGCCGCATCCATCTACAGCCATTCAATTTGGCCGAGACCGAGCAGTATCTGCAACATCAGCGCATAGCCTTGTCGCGACAGCAAATCGTTGAAGCCTATATGATTATGGGCGGTGTCCCCTATTACCTCAGTCTGATGAAACGGGGCCTTAGCTTGGCGCAAAATATTGACCAATTGTTTTTTGCCCCATCAGCCGAACTCTCTGAAGAGTATGCCTTGTTGATGCGTTCGCTGTTTCAGCAGGCAAATTATTATCGTCTGGTCACCGAGTTTTTAGCCAAAAAAGCCAAGGGCTTCACACGCAAGGAAATCGTTGAGGGATTGAAGATTGATGATGGAGGCTTCTTTTCAGAAGTGCTGCAGAATCTGGAGCTGTGCGACTTTGTGCGGCGCTACCGCCCATTCGGCAAGGCAGAGCGTGACACGGTCTATCAGTTGTGTGATCAATACACGTTGTTCTATTTGCGCCATGTCAAGGGCGGCAAGGCAGGTGATGAGCATCAATGGAGCCACATCTCGCCCACGCCTGCACACCATGCGTGGTGTGGATATGCGTTTGAGCAGGTGTGCCTGCAGCACACGGCGCAAATCAAGAAGGCATTGGGCATCAGTGGTGTGCAGACCAATGTCTGCTCATGGAGGGGCCGCGGAGCGCAAATCGACCTCGTCATTGACCGGCAAGACCAGGTCATCAATGTCTGCGAAATCAAATACGCATTGCAGCCGTATGTCATCTCAAAAGCTTATGCCCGCCAGCTGCATGAGCACTTGATGCTGTTCCGGCAGCAGACCAAGACACGAAAAGCGCTGCATCTGACCATGGTCACAACACATGGCATAGAGCAGAACATCAATAGCGCCGAGGTTCAGAGCCAAGTCACTATGGATGACTTGTTTGCCCCTTGATTGGCTCGACCGATGCGTGATGAAATCCGTGACCCCGCGAATGTCGCAGTGTCGTGATGGACAAAACCTCATCCCGGCGCCCCGGAGAGCCATTTACTTTTTTTGCGTATGTACGCATTTTTAGGTTGCAGCGGGGGCGGAGTGGGCCGGATTATCGACATCGGCGTGCGACAACGCCCAACGACACTGAAGCGAGCCACGCGAGGCAACTGGAGAGTTGCTCCGCGTGGCTCGCTTTGGTTGCAGCACAGGCTGTTACTTCACCGAGTCGATGGCACGCTTGATGTCGGCAAAGATGTCTTCGACCTTGCCGGTGCCCTTGATGGCGTGGTAGAGACCCTTCTGCTGGTAGAACGCCTGCAGCGGCGAGGTCTGGTTGTGATAGACGGCCAGGCGGTTCTTGACGGTCTCGGGGTTGTCATCGCTGCGGCCAGTCATCTTGCCGCGCAGCAAGATGCGCTCAATCAGCTCGGCCTCGGGCACCTCCAGGCCCACGACGGCGCTGATGCTGGTGCCGCGCTCTTGCAGCATAGCCTCCAGGGCCTCGGCCTGCGGGATGGTGCGGGGAAATCCGTCGAAGATCACTCCCTCGCGGGCAGCCTCCTTGTTGGCGTCAAGCACGTCGGCCAGGATGCTGATCATCAGGTCGTCGGGAATGAGCTGGCCCTTGTCCATATAGCCCTTGGCTGTCGCTCCCAGCTCGGTGCCGCGGCGGATGTTGTCGCGCAACACGTCGCCTGTGCTGATGTGCAGCAAGTTATACTCCTTGATGATGTTGTCACTCTGTGTGCCCTTGCCTGAGCCCGGGGCACCGAAAATCACGATGTTAAGCATGTTATTTTTTGTTATTGAGATTTTTAACTTTCTAAATAGAGTAAGTTTTAGTGTTAGTAGTGGAGTAGTGAAGCCGTTACATGATTGTGGCAGCACGCGTTCCAGCCGCCCACTGCCCACTATCCTCTACCCACTACCCTCTACTTCACTGCTTCACCACATAGATGTCGCTCAGGTTGCGTGCCTGGCCGTCGAGGTCCAGGCCGTAGCCGATGATAAACTTGGAGGGAATCTCAAAGCCCACATACTCTGGTGGCGTGCCCAGCTTGAGCGAGCCGGGCTTGTAGAGCAGTGTGGCCATCTTGACACTGGCGGGGTTGTGCCCAATCAGCATCTGCCGCAGCTGGTAGGCCGTGACACCGGTGTCGACGATGTCCTCGATGATGATGATGTCGCGCCCCTGGATGTCCTCGGTCAGCCCCATGATTTCGCGCACGCGCCCGGTCGAGCTGGTGCCCTCGTAGCTCTTGAAGCGGATGAATGTAATCTCGGCGTGCGGCAAGTCACATGCCCTGAAGAGGTCGGCGGCAAAGACGAACGCGCCGTTGAGCACACACAAGAACAGCGGGTTGTCGCTCTGGCAGTCGCGCTTGATTTCGCCGGCCACACGCTGCACCTGCTCGGCAATCTGCTCGCGCGTCAAGTAGGGCTCAAACTCCAGCCCCTGGTAGGTCACTGTATCCATGATTGTCGGTTTTTGCCGCAAAATTACTGCAGAAACTTGGTATGCGCAAATCTTTGTGCGGCACAAAATATTTTTCGATAGTTTTTTCTGTTTTTTTTCGCCGTTCAGACAAAAAAGCACTAACTTTGTACACTTAAACCAGAGCCAATCCTTCGCCTTGTGATGGCTCAATGGTGTAATTGTCTCGAATTCAACCCACTCAACTGGCAGAAAAAACTTATGAAGATATTCACCACCGACGGCATTCGCCGCATTGAAGAGAAAACGATTGAAAAAGACAACTTGTCGCGCCTCGACCTGATGGAACGCGCCGCCGAGGCCGTGACCTTTGAGATTGTGGCCCGCTGGCGGCCCAACAAGCACATCATCATCTTTGCCGGCCCGGGCGACAACGGCGGCGACGGCCTGGCCGTGGCCCGGCTGCTGCATGCCCAAGGCTACCACCCCGAGGTCTATCTGTTCAACATCCGCTCGTCGCAGCTGTCCAAGTGCTGCTCGACCAACCGCGACCGTCTGCTCGAGATTGAAGACCTGGACTTCATCGAGGTGACCGACACCTTCGAGCCGCCCGAACTGACCGACAGCGAGGTGGTCATCGATGCGCTCTTCGGCACCGGTCTGCGCGACCCGTTGCGCAGCGGCTATGCCCAGATGGTGCAATATATCAACGACAGTGACGCCTACGTCGTGTCAATCGACATGCCGTCGGGGCTGTTCGGCGAGTGGAACCTGGGCAGCGACCCGCGCAACATCATCTGTGCCGACCTGACGTTGACGTTCAACTTCCGCCGGTTGTCGTTCTTCTTCCAGGAGAATGCCCGCTATCTGGGCGACCTGAAGATTCTGGACCTGGAGATGAGCACCGAGGCCATCGCAGCCACGCCCACCGACTTCTATCTCATCGAGCACGAGGATGCCCACGACATGGTCAACGAGCGCAACCCGTTTACCAGCAAGTATGACTACGGCACCATCCTGCTCATTGCCGGCAGCTACGGCATGATGGGGGCCGCCATCCTGGCCTCGCGTGCCGCCATGCGCACCGGTGCCGGCCTGGTGACGGTGCATGCTCCTCGCTGCGGCTTCGTGCCCCTGCAGACCGCCGTCCCCGAGGTCATCTTCGAGCCCGACCAGCACGAGATTGTCACCACGTCAATCGACATTCATCACCAGTACAGTGTGGTCGCGTTGGGTCCCGGGCTGGGCACGAGCGACGAGACCGTCGAGGCCGTCGACGCGTTTCTCAAGAGCTTCCGCCGGCCTTGCCTGCTTGACGCCGACGCGCTCAACTGCATCGCGCGCCGCCCGATGCTGCTGCGCAGCATCCCCAAGGGGTCGGTGCTCACGCCGCATGCCAGCGAGTTTGACCGCCTCTTCGGCGAGCACCACACCGACGAGGAGCGCCTGCGCAAGGCCATCGAGGTGTCGAGGCTCTATGAGATCACCATCGTGCTCAAGGGGCACCACACGATGACCGTGCGTCCCGACGGCAAGGTCTACATCAACAGCAGCGGCAATGCCGGCATGGCCACCGCCGGCAGCGGCGATGTGCTCACCGGCGTGATTGCCGCACTCATCGCACAGGGCTACACACCCGACCTGGCGGTGGCACTGGGCATCTATCTGCACGGCCTGTCGGGCGACCTGGTGGCACAGGAACACGACACCTACGGCGTGATGGCCGGCGACATCGCCGACAACATGGGCCGGGCCATCCACAATGTGGCCCGCAGGTGAGATGACGGGGAGAGAGGGGTGAGCCTTCAGCTGATGATGAAGATGGCTAGCAGAATCTGGACAATGATAATCAGGGGGATGCCTATGACAAACTCGATGTGGCGGGTCTTGTGCCGAGCGAGCAGCATGGCCAACAGTGCCCCCACCGAGCCGCCGATGAGCGCCAGGATGACAAGTGTCGACTCGCTCGTGCGCCAGGCACGCTTCTTGGCTCGGCGCTTGTCATCGACATAGACACAAAACGTGACCACATTGACTAGGATTAAAAATATTAGCAAAGACTTAGTCATACGTTTCCCCGAAATTTTAGGCAAAGATATAGTAGATTTTGAAATAATGCAAGTGTTTGCGCTGTTTTTTTTTGATAACAATCATAAAATTACCCCCAATAGGTAGTAAAGTAGTAAGCAAGTAAAGAAGTGAAGTAGTGAAGTTATTTTAAGTAGTGGAGTAGTGGAGCCGTTACATGATTGTGGCAGTACCCACTACCCGCCACCCACTACCCACTACTTCACTACTAAAAAAATAGATATGATGACTTATACACCTCCAACACAAGTAGTGTTTGACCTGTTCAAACAACTCAACAACACTCCGCGCCCCTCGCACCACGAGGAGCGCGCGGCCGACTTTCTATGCGACTTTGCACGGCAGCACGGGCTGGACTACAGCCGCGACAGCCACAACTGTGTCGTCATTCGCAAACCTGCCACTCCCGGACACGAGAATGCCACACCCATCGTCATCCTCAACCACATGGACATGGTGTGCGTGGCCGAGCCGGGCAAGCAGTATGACCCGCTGACCGACCCCATTGAGGCCTACTGCGAGGACGGCTGGATGCACGCACGCGGCACGTCGCTCGGGGCCGACAACGGCATCGGTCTGTCGATGGCACTGGCCATCCTGGCCGATGACAAGATTGTGCACGGCCCGCTTGAGGTCATCACCACCACCAACGAGGAGGACGGCATGACCGGCGCGAGCCACCTCTCGCCCGACTTCATCAGTGGGCGCAAGGTCATCAACCTCGACAGCGAGGACTATGACACCATCACCACCGGGGCCGCCGGGGCCTATCTGCAAATCCACCACCTGCCCGTCAGCCGCGTTACGGCACCACGCGACCACTGCTGGTATCGCATCGCCATCGACGGCGGGCGGGGCGGACACTCGGGCGTGGACATCAACAAGGGCCGCGCCAGCGCGGTGACGCTGCTGTGGGCACTGCTCAACGCCATAGCCGACGAGACCATCGTCAATGTGGCCAGCATCACCGTGGGCGACGCCAGCGCGTCCATCGCCAGCCGTGGCGAGGCCGTCATCTGTGTGCCGGCCGACGAGGCCGTCGAGCAGGTCGAGGACCGCCAGGAGCACTTCAACGCTTGGCTCAGCGAGGAGTATGGCACGGCCGACCCCGACATCCGCTGCACCATCACCCCCTGCCAGCCCTGCCGGCAAGTCATCAACCCCGACAGCGTGGTGGCACTGATGGAGGCCCTGGAACAGACTCCCCAGGGTGTCATCGCCATGAGCCAGACCATGCCCGACACCGTCCACACCAGCAACAACGTGGGCCTGATTCGCACCGAGCAAGACGAGGTCACGGTCAGCACCCACACACGCAGCTTCGATGTCGACGAGATGGAGCGCACCGGCCTGGACATCAAGCAGGCGTTCGCCCAGGCCGGTGCGACGACCGAGCTGGTGATGTCGGCACCGGCCTGGCAGGAGAACCCCGACAGCGACTTCCTCAACCTCACGAGCGATGTGTTCAACGATGTGCTGGGCTGGCGGCCGCGCAAGGTGGCGATGCACTTTGTGCTCGAGGCGGGCTTCTTTGTGCAGAAGTTCCCCGGCATCGAGATGGCCTCCATCGGGCCGCGCATCGTCGAGCCGCACAGCACCCGTGAGCGCGTGGAGCTGCAGACCATCGATGACATCTGGCGCGTGACCATCCAACTCCTCGCACGTCTGGCATGATGCGGCAAGCCACCGAACAAGACTTCGCCACGGTGTGGCGCATCCTGCGCCAGGCCGCGTCGTGGATGATGGCCCAGGGACGCGACCAGTGGGACGACAAGTATCCCACCGCCGAGGCCGTGCATGCCGACATCGCCCGTGGCGAGGGATGGATCGTCGAGCGTGACGGACGCGTGGTGGCCTACTGCGCCATCGCCCTGGGCGGGGAGCCGTCCTACGACCGGCTTGATGGTCAGTGGCTCACCCCGGGACCCTACACGGTGGTCCACCGCGCGGCCATCGACCTGGCCAGCCGCGGTCAGGGGCTGGGACATCTGTTCTTTGCCCGGGCCGAGCAGATGAGCCGCGACCGTGGCTGGCCCAGCGTGCGTGTCGACACCAACCACGACAACCGCGAGATGCTCGCCCTCATCGCCAGCCGTGGCTATCGGCCCACCGGCAAGTGCTACTACTATCACGGGGGCCGCCACGTCGAGCGGCTCGCCTTCGAGAAACCCCTATGAACCTGATTGAAGTCACATCGCTCACCCAGCCCGGGGTCGAGGTCTATGGCTCGCTCACCGAGGCACAACTGCGCAATCGTCTGGACCCCGGGCGCGGCATCTTCATTGCCGAGAGCCCCAAGGTCATCGCCGTGGCCCTCGATGCCGGCTACGAGCCACTGTCGCTGCTGTGCGAGCGGCGGCACATCACCGGCGACGCCGCGCCCATCATTGCACGCTGTGGTGACATCCCCATCCTCACCGGCGAGCGCGAGTTGCTGGCGCAGCTCACGGGCTACACCCTGACACGCGGCGTGCTGTGCGCCATGCGCCGCCCATTGCCGCGCCCTGTGGCGCAGGTGTGTCACGGTGCGCGGCGCGTGGTGGTCATCGACAGTGTGGTCGACACCACCAACATCGGGGCCATCTTCCGCTCGGCGGCGGCACTGGGCATCGATGCTGTGTTGCTCACGCCCACCTCGTGCGACCCGCTCAACCGCCGCGCCGTGCGTGTGTCCATGGGCAGCGTCTTTCTCGTGCCGTGGACGTGGCTTGACCGGTCCATCGCCGGTCTCCACGACCTGGGTTTCAAGACCGTCGCCATGGCGCTGACCGACCGCTCGGTCCCTATCGACGACCCCACCTTGTGTGCCGAGCCGCGTCTGGCCATCGTCATGGGCACCGAGGGCGACGGTCTGGCGCATGACACCATCGCCCGGGCCGACTATGTGGCCCGCATCCCCATGCACCACAGCGTGGACTCGCTCAACGTCGCCGCAGCTGCAGCCGTCGCCTTCTGGCAGCTGCGATGTCACTGAATCGGCCCGTCGTGGGGGCTTCTCGGCCCACTGCGGGCAAAAAATCGACCCTATTTTGCACCGTGTTTCGGCCTGTTCCGCTTGCAACTAGCTACTATTCAGGGAATTGAGTCAAAAAAGTGTTACGCTCAAAAATTTGCACAATCCGCACCAGCATACTACCTTTGCACTATCAAAATTTTTCCGCCCCGCCCTGCGCGGGCCGCAAACGGAATCATTAACTAAAAATTAAAGCCTATGGTTACACCGATGTTACACCCGATGAATGGACGTGTTGTAGTAAAACCGTTAGGTATAACTTTTAAAAGTAGAACAACGATGAGACAGATGATTAGACACAACCTTATCCGCTTCAATTATGTAGCGTTGCTGGCGCTGTTGGGCGGGTTGTTGCTGCCACTTTGTGCAAGTGCGGCGAACTATGACTTTGAGTATGACGGTCTCTATTACAAAGTGACGGGAGCAAACACAGTCAGCGTATTTCATTATCCGAACGGTAATTCAAGCGCCCTTCCCAGCGAGCTCACCATACCGGAGACCGTGGAAAATGCCGGCATGACCTACACGGTGACCGAGGTGGCCAATGAGGCTTTCCGTTATCGCAATACGCTGAAATCGGTGCATCTTCCCTCCAGCATCAAGGCAATAGGCCACAGCGCCTTCTTAAGATGCACAGCACTGACTTTGATAGACATTCCCTCCAGCATCAGGACGATTGGCCACAGTGCCTTCTGTGAATGCACTGCACTGACTTCGATAGACCTCCCGGAAGGCATCACCAAGGTGGGGGCACTTTGTTTCGCGCGATGCACCGCACTGACTTCGATAGACATTCCAGAGGGCACCACAGAGGTGGGGGCGCATTGCTTCTCAGGGTGCACAGCACTGACTCACATCAAACTGCCCGGTACGTTGACCGAGATTTCGGAGAGCCTGTTCGATTCCTGCCGGAGCTTGACCTCGGTCGAACTGTCACCGTCGTCGGTCAGTGCAGTGGGGGCAAGTGCATTCAGGTGGTGCGTCAATCTCACCGACATCCGTCTCCCCGAGACGGTGCGCAGCATCGGCCACAGTGCTTTCTATGGCTGCACGAAGCTCCAGTCGTTCGAGATTCCGCCACTGGTGACCAAAGTCGAGATGACGACATTTCAGGACTGCAGCAGCCTGTCGTCGCTTGTGATTCCGGCATCGGTGACCACGATTGGCGAGTATGCTTTCAGTGGTTGCAGCCAGTTGCCGGTCGTGCGCATGCCGTCGGTGTCGGCCATCGGCGAAAAAGCATTCTACAATTGCACCCAACTGGCCGAGATTGAGTTTTCCGACTCGTTGAGCAGTGTCGGCCTGATGGCCTTTGACGGCACCGCCTGGTATGACAATCAGTCCGACGGCTTGATTTATGCGGGGCTTATGGCTTATCGGTTCAAAGGCACCCCGTCCCAGGGCGGGAGTGTCGTCGTCAAGCCAGGCACCAAGGGGATTGCCGAAAATTGCTTCTATGGCTGCACCGGGCTCACCGCAATTGAGCTGCCCCAGTCCATCAGTGCCATCGGCGGCACGGCGTTTGCCCAGTGCGCCGACCTGACCTCTATCGACCTGCCGGATGCTGTGACCCGAATAGAGATGGGGTGCTTCAGGGGCTGCACCTCGCTGGCCTCGGTCAAGCTCCCGGCGGGGCTCACGGCCATAATGCCCGAGGCATTCCAGGGATGCGGCAGCTTGACCGCAGTGCAACTACCCGCCTCGCTCAGCCAAATCCTGCACCATGCTTTTGCCGACTGCTCCAGCCTGGAGTCCGTCATCCTGCCCTCGTCGCTCACCACCGTGGAGATGAGTGTGTTTGAGAACTGCGCCGCACTCAAGTCTGTGACCATCCCCAACTCGGTCACTGCGATTAAGGGGAGGGCGTTCGGCAATTGTACCGGCCTGACCGAGATTGACATCCCCAACTCGGTGCGCTCGCTCGGCGGATTCGAGGGTTGCACCGGTCTGACAGAGGTGGAGATCCCCAACTCGGTGGTCTTGCTGGCCGCATTCGATGGCTGCACGGGCCTGACCGAGGTCACGATTCCCAACTCGGTGCAGCATTTGTCAGGGTTTGCCTCCTGCACCGGCCTGACCAGAATTGACATTCCCAATTCGGTCGTGTCTATCGGCATGTGGGCGTTCGATGGCTGCACGGGCCTGACCGAGGTCACGATTCCCAACTCGGTGGTCAACCTTGATGGGTTCAGCCGCTGCTCAAACTTGCGGCGGGTCGACATCGCCGGCTCTGTCTCGGTCCTGGGTGAGAATGCGTTCACTGGCTGTGTGGCATTAGAGGAGATTATCTGTCGACGTCCCACACCGCCCAAAGCCTATGAGGCACACTACGAGGACCAAGGGACCACTTTCGTGCCGGGCACATTTGACGGCATTGACAAGGACAGTTGCGTCATCCGCGTGCCGCAAGGCTCGGTCGAGGGCTATCAGTCAGCGACAGGCTGGGGCGAGTTCAGCCACTTCCTGCCCATCGATGACGGCGATGTCGTGGGCGATGTCAATGGCGACGGTGTGGTCGACATCGCCGATGTCAATGGCCTGATCAACGACTTGCTGGGCAAGGGCGACTTTATGGTCACGGTCAATGGCGCCTCGCTGAGGATGAACAGAGTCGAGGGCGGGACATTCGTCATGGGGCGGCATCCCGACGAGGACCTCGATGTCGACTTCACCTGCATGCCCCACGAGGTGACAGTCAGCACCTACGCCATGGCAGTCACCGAACTGACCTGCGGCCTGTGGGACGCGGTGATGGGCACAGACTCGGGAGCCGAGCAGCGCTACAAGCCCCACGTTGCCAGTTGGAACCAGGCGCAAGAGTTCATCGGGCGCCTCAACACGATGACCGGACTTCAGTTCAGGCTTCCCACCGAGGCCGAGTGGGAGTATGCGGCTCGTGGCGGCGCCAAGTCGCAGGGATATATCTTCAGCGGTGGCAACAGGTCAGATTTGGTGGGCTGGTGCTATATCGAAGACTATCAGTGGGGCTATGTCGAGAATGTGGCACAGCTCTTGCCCAACGAGTTGGGGCTGTACGACATGAGCGGCAATGTCTGGGAGTGGTGTCAGGACTATTGGGAAGACAATCCGTCAACCGAGCCGCAAGTCAACCCCACCGGCCCCGAGACGGGCACCTGGAGAGTGATTCGCGGTGGGTCGTGTGCATGCGATGAGGGCAATGCCAGCTGTGTCTACAGCCGCCTGTACGGTGAGCCGGACAGAGCCTACTTTACCAACGAGCCCATCGGCATCCGCCTGGCCATGGACTACACGCCCGAGCTTTACAACCGGGCATGTGACGTGACGGGCGACGGCAGGGTCGACATCGCCGATGTCAACGCGGTGATCAACATCATGCTGGGCCGCGCCGACTATGACGTGCCCACCGGCAACCCGGGCCACGACACCGACCCCGGCCGGTGATGACAGCCGAAGTTTCCCCCTCCATCTGCGGCCCTCCGCCTGGAGGGGGAATCTTGAAAAAATGGCTCCTCTCACAGCCGTGTTTCGGCTTGTTTCGTCAATAATTGGCTGTTGTTCAGTATGTTGCTTCAAAAAAAGTGTTACGCTCAAAAATTTGCACAATCCGCACCAGCATACTACCTTTGCACTATCAAAATTTTTCCGCCCCGCCCTGCGCGGGCCGCAAACCGAATTATTAACTAAAAATTAAAGCCTATGGTTACACCGATTAATCTTAAAGTTCCAGAAGAAGACGATGCTGTTCTCTGGAGTGGAACTCACATAACAATGTTGGCCAATGGAAAACTGGCCGTCTTTGGTTGACATCCGGCGGTGTTGATATAAATGATTACAATATAGTTCAGAATGCGATGCTGAATGGTCTCAACTTATGATTTTTCTCATCTTTAACTGGTATTATTATGGAAAATCTAATGACGAAAAGTGTCATCAGTCATAGATTGTTGCAGCTGGTAGTAACGGTTCTTGCTTGTCTGATGCCGCAATGTGTGTATGGGGCGTTTATGGTTGACGGCCTGTACTATGTGTTCAATGACGATCAGACAAGCGTGCTTGTCACCTCAGAAAATTCTGCCGGTCCTAGATACTCGAACCTCACAGGCGATTTGGTCATTCCACCTGCGATAACCTACGAGGGCACAACATATCCTGTCAGTGGAATCAATGGGTATGCCTTCATGATGTGCAACGACATTACTTCAGTCACTATTCCCAGTTCTGTCACACACATCGGTTCTTATGCGTTTAATAGCTGCAACGGACTGAAAGCCGTTGTCTTGCCAGACTCGCTGTCATACGTTGATGTTTTTGCATTCGCACAATGCGTCAGTCTGGAAACAGTAGTGTTGCCATCTAAAATCAGGACTCTTGTCAGTGGCATGTTCTTTGGCTGCACAGCATTGAAAGAGGTTTCTTTTCCGCCCACTCTTGAATCAATCGGTTCCCAAATGTTCTCTGGTTGTGTTAACTTGACAGAGGTGCGACTGCCCGAGAAACTCAAGTTTATAGGGAGTTATGCATTCTATGACTGTTCCGGCATCACCGATTTGGACTTGCCTCTTACCCTCACAGGCATCGATGACTATGCGTTTGGCAACTGCACCGGCCTGACCAATATCACACTGCCGGCATCGTTGGTAGGAATGGGCTACGATGTGTTCCAAGGCTGCGGCGCATTGAAGGAAATAAAGAGTCTGGCCCTGACACCTCCCAATGCGCATGAGGACGAGGAGGGCTATGAAGGCCAGTTCCATGTCGTCTATAGAGGGCCAAGGGATGGCGGCAGTTCACAAACGTCGAGACACTTAACGAGAGCGAATACCTTCCCGGTGATGTCAACGGCGATGGTGTGGTTGACATTGCCGATGTCAACGGAGTTGTCAACGACATGCTGGGAAAGGCAGATGTCGTGATTGGCCTCAATGAAGTCAAGTTCGGACTGGCAATGGTGCAGGGTGGTACTTTTGAGATGGGAGCAGAGATCCCTCAAGAAGAATTGGAATGGGGCTTCTATGACAGTGTGCCCTCGCCCAAGCACCAGGTGACACTGGACAGCTACTTCATCTCGACCACCGAGGTCACGCGCCAGCTGTGGCACGCGGTGATGGGC
>CACZHT010000059.1 GCA_902781045.1 uncultured Bacteroidales bacterium
ATAATAATGGCGGTATCCAAACCCCACCCCTGACCCCTCCCCTTTGGGAAAGGGGAGGGGAAACGCAGAATCGCTGAACAGATACTCCAAAAGATATTATTGGAAACAATAGGTGGTTGGGACCAGCTGCACTATCCAATCAACTGTTCCACAGCAGAGGTCAATATAAAAGGCTGTAAGACGAAAAAACAGTATCTGCCTATTGGTCAATCTGCGACCACACCATGAAATACTATTTCGTCAGCAGCCACACCAAATGACACAATTGGGGACGGTTCTGAATTGTATCAAAAAATAGGGTATAATGCAGGGGGGCCTTCAGCCTAATCTGCTAGAGCTGCATGAGAAAAGATGCAGCCATGGCTGAGGAGGTGCCAAAGCACATCCCTACATTGTGGCACAGTCTGGAAGAATAAAAAATCTGATAAATCTGTGTAATCTGTGGACTGTTATTGCTGGCTGGAGGTTAGTTGCCGTTGGCCAGGACGAACTTGATGATGACTGTGCCATCCATGCCCACGTAGCCGTAGGACTGAGAACATTTGTAGCCGATAAAGCCATCGCTGAATACCTCCAAAAGGTCGATTTCCTTGGGGTCAAAGCACCATGTGCCATCGGGTTTGAAGAGGTTGCGCCGGTCCTGGATGACGCCCTGCGCCTCATGATAAGTTATCACTCCGGCCGTGGTCGGCTGCTTGCCCACCTGCTGAAAATCTTTGTTGACGATGACAGGCTGATCTTCGTTAGTGGGCTTGACCCATGCATAGCCATTGAAGAAACGGCCGGCCTCGGCATAGGTGGCCTTGATGTTGCCCTCGGTGTCGATGAAGCTATAGACTCTGTTGCCATTGGCACGCATCGGCACGACGGCAAAGCCCTCGTGAAAGTCGGATGGCTCGCCCTGTGTATACAAATACTTGATGCACTGCTCGCCGTGGATGTCGATATATCCCCACGTCTCGCCATCGGGCGAGACGGCAGCCTTGCCCTCGCTGAAGTCGTGTGCCTGCTTGTACTGTGCAGGTATCACCACCTGCCCGGCGCGGTTAAAGTAGCCATAGCGCTCGGTCTTGAAGTCATAGAAGCAACACAGCTCGTCGCAGAAGTCTCGCATGGGCTTGCGACGCTCGTAGACTTCGTCGAAGACCTGCCACATGCCCCGAAAGACCTCGTTGCCCTGGGTGTCGAAGTAGCAGAGCACCCTGTGTTTCGACCCGTCGGGGGCCTGCATCTGGCACAAAGTAGTGATGAAGCCGTCGCGTGTGAACTCATAGTCGACCCCTGTCTCTTGGATGGGTATCTTCTTGACCATCGTGCCGTGAAAATCGACCCATGCCATGTAATTGCTGCCCATCTCACCCTTGATGTAGAAGGGTGCAACGCCATTGCGGAACTTGGGACAAGCTTGGATAATCGAAACCACCCACTCGGTAGCACAACTGAACTCGCCTGTTTTCTTGCCCTTGTCATCAAAGATCATGAACTGGCTCACATCGTCGTTGTGGGTGCGCACGAGCACAAATCCGTCGCTGAACTGGCCCATCTGTGCGGGCCACTTATCCAACAGATACTCATGGGTGTCGCTGGTATAGGTGGGTGTCGCGACCGACTGCCCCTGTGCCATCGGCACAGACAACACTGCCAGCACTGCCAGCAGTGTCGTGACGTGGGTGATTTTTTGCATCTTATCTCTTGTCAGACGTTAGTTGCTAGTTGTTAGTAGCCTTTGGCTTATAAAAGGCTAAGAGCAAACTATTAACTTTTAACTATTAACTTTTAACTAATTATGGGTAGGTTGAGATTCCGCGCTCGAAGATGACCTGCTGCACCTGCTCGGGGGTGTTGGTGGTGATGAAGTCGATGTCCATGTCGAGCAGCTCGTCGAGCAGTGCCTCGGGCTTGTCGTCTACGGTCCAGACGTTGACTTTGAGGCCCAGCTGGTGGCACTGGTCGACCCAGTCTCGGTGCTTGAACAGCACCGAGAGGTTGTAGTCCATGCCGGCAGCCCCCATCTCCTTGAGCTGCTGGGGCGTAAGTTCGCCGTTGAGGTAGTAAACCTCGGTGCCGGCAGGTGCTCGCTTGATGAGCTCCTTCATGCCTTCGAGCGAGAAGGTGATGTAGGTCGTCCGTTTCTCCAGTCCATACTTAGCCACCATGTCAATGATTTTTTTCACGGCCTTGGCCTCGTGCTTCTTGTCGGCATGTGGCTTGAGCTCACACACCAGTTGCAGCCGCGGCAGACTGACGGCTGCCTTGAGCATCTGCTCGAGCGTGGGGATGGGCTCGCCGTTAGGGAGCCGCTGGCGGGCCACCACCTTGGCCTTGGACTTCTGAATCTCGACGTCGCCAATGGTGGGGTCATGGTTGACAAAGAGGGTGCCATCTTTTGACATCCACACGTCGAACTCGCTACCCCAGCAGTCGATGGAATCGGCCTTGACGAGCGAGCGGATGGAGTTCTGGGCCGAGCCGTCGGCCTGCCAGTAGCCACGATGCGCCACCACTTTGGTTTGATAGCCCGGGCGCGGTCCCTTGGCCCACACTGCAGTGGTCATCGCCACCATCATTGCAATCAACAGTACCTTTTTCATAATCAAAAGATTGACTCTATTGTCTTATCCACAATCTCGTTGAAGTATTTTTCTTTAATGGCTCCCAGTTTGCGAGCCACATCGCGTTCAGTATATCCCGAAATGATGTGACACTTCACATAACTTTGCTTCTCAAAAGAATGACCAACAACCATCTCATCTCTCAACTGATAGGAGTATTGACGAGAATAGTCATAATCTTTGGATGTAATCAGCACAAGATAGAAGAAGCCCTCAACCTCGTGCAGTTCATTGTTCGAAATGACAATCGCCGGATGTGGCTTGATTGTACCATCAGGAAACAAGAAATTCACTTCAACGATGTCGGCCTGTTTGTATCTCATAGGTATCGTGCTATAACATTAGCCATATTCCGTTTAGAAGTCAATAGGAATGCATCTATTTCTTCTCGTTGCATCTTCTTGTCTGCTTCAGCTGTGGGACTCTCTGCCGCTTCAGTCTGAACAAACAATCCCGTCTTCAATAATGCCGCCAGTTTTCGCCTAGCCAAAGCATTGTTTTGATCGTATGTCAAAGTAATCGTACACATAGTATTCATTTTAATTGCAAAGGTAATAATAAATCTTGAAAAACAACTATGCAGATCAGAAAAAAATCACCACCAGCGGGTGGGCTTACTGCCCATTTGCAACTCGAGGGTGCCGCCACGGGCGATGTCGGCATGGTCGATGTAGGGTTTGCGGTGGGGCTTGCCGTTGAGCTTGATGGACTGTATGTAGCGGTTGCGGTCGCTGTTGTTCTTAACCTTGATCTCAAACGTGCCGCCAGCCACACGCAGCGTTGCCCCGTCGACGATGGGACTGCCGAAGTAATAACGTCCACCGGCCGGCTCGACCTGATAGAAGCCCAGTGCCGAGAGGATGTACCATGCCGACATCTGGCCCACGTCCTCGTTGCCGCACAGGCCGTCCGGCGCATCGTGGTAGAGCGTGGTGAGCACCTGACGCACGCGGTCGGCCGCCTTCCAAGGCTGGCCCAGCATGGTGTAGAAGTAGATGATGTGGTGGCTAGGCTCGTTGCCGTGCACATACTGGCCGATGAGCCCCGTCATGTCGGGCGTGGCCTCGGCCCCGAGGTCGCCCGTGGCGACAAAGAGCGAGTCGAGCCTGGCGATGGTGCGCTCGCGCGAGCCGTGACACTGCACCAGCCCCTCGATGTCGTGCGGCACGAGCCAGGCATACTGCCAGGCGTTGCCCTCGCAGTACTCGTCCTTCTGGTGGCGCTCGATGAACGGGTCAAACGGTGTCAAAAAGTCGCCCTTGCCCGTGCGGGCACGGATATAGCCCGTCTTGGGGTCAAACAGGTTGCGATATTGCCGGCTCAACGCCATATAGCGGTCATAGAGGTCGCAGCGACCCAGCTTGAGTGCGGCCTGCGCCAACGCCCAGTCGGCCAGCTCATACTCCAGCTCATAGGCCACGCTCTCGGCCTTCATCGAGTCGCAGGGAATGTAACCCATCGTGCGGTGCCACATCAGGCCACGCTCATCGAGCAGCATCGAGCGCTCCATGGCCTCGAGTGCCAGTTGCTGATTGACGCCAGGAATGTCCTTGAGCACAGCGTCGGCCACGACGGGCACAGCAGGATTGCCCACCATGCAGTTGGTCTCACGCGCCATAAGGTGCCACACGGGCAGTTTGCCCTGCTCCTGATAGATGCGGAGCATGGTGTTGATGATGTCGGGCGTGAGGTCGGGATGGATGAGGGTCATCAGGGGGTGTGCGGCACGATAGGTGTCCCACAGGCTGTAAGTGGTATAGTTGGTAAATCCCGGATAGGGATGCACCTTGTGGTCGCTGCCATGATACTTGCCATCGACATCGTTATAGACCGACGGGGCAATCATCGTATGGTAGAGGGCGGTGTAGAAGCAGCGCAGCACCTGCTGGTCATGCGACTCAATCTGCGCTTTGCCCAAGTGATGACGCCATGTGTCCTGTGCCCGAGCCACAACCCCATCGAAGTCCCAACCCGTCTGCTCGGCGGCAAGATTGAGGGCTGCACCGGCTGTCGAGGTGGCGCTCAAGCCCACTTTGAGCATGACCTGGCGGTCGGTGCGGGTGTCGAAGTCAAAGCGGGCGAAGACCTTCCGGGCTTTGACCTCGCGGCCTGGCACCTCACTACCGTCGGCGATGAGATGCGCTTGCTTGAAGGGGCGTGAGAACACGGCACGGAAGTAGACGGGGTGATGCCAGGCCCAACCGGTGGACCAGCGCACGCCCTCGATGGTCGAGTCGTTGAGCACGCGGACGTGGCCCTCGTCGGGCGCGTCCCAACATCCACCGTTGACCAGGTCGAAGACGATGGCACTCTCGGAGCTGGCGGGGAAGGTGTAGCGGTGCAGCCCGGTGCGGGCAGTGGCGGTGAGCTGGGCAGTGACGTCATACCGCGTGAGCCGCACGCTGTAGTAGCCCGGTCGTGCCACCTCGGTGCTGCGGTCGGCATAGCTCCAGAGGCCGCTATTGGGGTCATCGACTGTGCCGCGCGCATACTTCACTTGGCCCACAACGGGCATGACGGTGATGTCGTGCAGGTCGCCGATACCCGTGCCGCTGAGGTGGGTGTGCGGAAACCCGATGACTGTCGAGTCGCTGCGGTGGTAGCCCGAGCACCAGTCCCAGTCCTGGGGCACACTGGTGGGACCGAGTTGCACGAAACCGAACGGAACGCTGGCCGAGACGGTGACGTGGCCATGCCCTCCCGATCCAATCAACGGATCGACATAGTCAAGGATGTCGGCGGCTTGGACGGCCATCATGAGCGGCACCATCGTCAGGAGCATCAATATCTTTTTCATTGTCATCAAGAATTTTTCACGAGTTTATCACGAATCTGCGAATTATCGAGCTGTCGAGTGTTCGAGCAGTCGAATAGCTCGAATCAAACATTTGCAAAGGAACAACTTTTTTGGAAAAAATGCAACAAAAAGTTGTCGATAATGATAATTTTAGCTACATTTGCAGAAAAAAATAATAACTCCAATACTTATAGACTATGAAAAAGTTTCTACTCTTCATTGGGCTGGTCCTATTGTCCAGTGCGTTAGCTTGGGCTCAAGAAACCTTCAGCTATGGCGACCTGACTTTTCGGACCACCACATCGTCGACATCTGTCTATGTGACCGGCGTGAGCGCGCAAGGCGCATCATCCACCACCATTTACATCCCCAGTGCTGTGTACTACAACGGCTCGAATCATCGCGTTTGGGGCATCTCGGATAATGCCTTCAAGAACAACACGACCGTGAAGAGTGTTGTCTTCAACTGGGGCGCGCGCATCATCGGGCAATCCTCGTTTTCAGGCTGCACTAACTTGACAGAGGTTCATCTGTCGAGTTCTGTCGCCCGCATCGATGCTTCGGCATTCGCCGGCTGCACCAGTCTGCAGAAGGTGTACTACTCGTCATTTGACTTCCCTTCACTGAGTTGTCAAGCCTCATCCTGGCCCAGCAACAGCGGTATGACCTTGTACATCTCACCGTTGAGCGTGAGGACCACGAGCGAGTGGCTGGCGGAGACCGGATGGGACAAATTCAGCAACGCCGTGAAGAGCGGTGACGCCTGTGACTACAACCTGCAAGACGGCGGACAGTATGCTGTGGGCAGCACCGACGCTGACGGCGTAGATGTCTTGCGTTACCTGACCCTGGTTGGCTATAAAAAACCTTCGCGAACGCCTGGCTACGACCCCACCGAGGATGGCACGGTCTATAAGCCCGAGAGCAATATTTCTGACGGGGGAATAAGGTTTCATCTTACCAGCATCGGCACCGGCGCGCTTAAGGGCAAAACCGCTCTGAAGACAATCGACCTGAGCAATGCCATCTTCCTGACCACCATCAACAGCCAAGCCTTTGTGGGCTGTAGCGCATTAACTACTTTAAAGATTCCGAAATCGGTCAACAGCATGGCCTTGAATTTTATCAATAGCTGCACCTCACTGGGAGCTGTAACCATCGACAGTGAGAACCAGACATTTGCCAACTATGGCTCTTATGGTGACATCTATAGCAAAGACTTGACCTCGCTTATTCGTGTGCCCGAGGGAAGGACAGGGGCAATGAATTATCCACCCGAATTGATCACGGTGTGGAGTGGGTCGCACCTCAACTGCACCCAAATCACTAGTGCCAGCCTGCCCTATGGCGTGAAAACAATCGGTACGAGTGCCTTCTATGGCTGCTCTAATCTGAAGCAGATCAGGATTCCCAGTTCGGTGACCTCACTGAGCAACGACCTCGTGTTCTACAATATCAGCCCCCAGGCATACTTATACATCAACTTGCAGAATCCGCCCACCATCACCCCATCTAGTTACTTTGGCTTCACGCCCAGTAATATCAATCTGTGTATCCCCTTCGGCAGGGAGAATACCTACTCAGCCGCCGGATGGACGGGATTCTACGCGGTCAACCGCGATGACGTGGGACAGGCCTACGACTATTGGCCCAGTGGCACTAGCCCCAGCTATACCGTCACTAGCACGGAGCCCTATACTGCCAACGACGGCACCACCTACGCTGGAGAAGCAAAGACCGTCGCTCATGGCACCGCGCTGGTTGGCGGCACAGCGACAACAATCGATGTGCCCAACTATGTAAACATCAATGGCCAGGATTATGCCGTGACCGAAATTGGTGGAAAGTCGTTCTACTACAAGAACGCCACGACCGCCTACACCGTCACGGGTTGCGTCAACGTCAAAACCGTCGGCCAAGAGGCTTTCCAGAATCAGCCAGTGACGAGCTATCCCTTCACGCACAGCCTCAATCGCATCTCCAATCATGCCTTTGACGGCGCGGGGTTGACGGGAACGGTGCACATCCCATACGGCGTAGAGTATGTACTCGACAACGCATTTGCCAACGGCAAGTATTCACGGATTGTGATTCCAAGTTCGGTCTTAGGCCTTAATCTCAATTTCTGTCACAACACCACCACGCTAAAAGAGCTGGTACTCAACCAGAGACTCAGATACAACAGCCAGACTTGGGACCTGGGTTCGGTTCCCAACGACTGCTACATCCGCGTGCCCGTAGGCGTGGTTGACCACTACAAGCAGAACAGCTTGCTCAGCTCGCGTGCCAACTACATCACCGCTGGGGCCTACGACTATGCATTCAATAACAACTACACCGGCCGGTATTTCTTGTCGATTCTGACCAAGTCACCAGTCACCTACAACGGCACGACCTACGCCGGCAAGGCCAAGTATGTCTATCACCCCTACATCCAGAACACTGCGAGCAGTTATAGCTTCGACACCGGTGAGGAGGACCGCACCGTCAGTGGCGACTACCGCCAGTATCTCATCACCGAGATTGGTGACTCATGCTTTGCCGGAGCGCAGTTCAGCAGTAGCAACTTGCTTCCGCCCGCGTTGACCCGCATCGGGAATTATGCGTTTTACAATTCAAATTACGCCAACAGCAACTTGACATTGCCCGACGGATTGACCTACATTGGCAAATATGCTTTTGACGACTCCAAACTGACGGGTGAGGTTAAGATTCCGGCCAGTGTGACTTATGTCGGCGATTATGCCTTCCACACATCTACCCTTGGCTCGCTCTACTTTCCCGGCAACAAGCCTGACACGTTTGGGAAAAATATCTGGAGCTGGGGCAGCGAAAAACCCGTGTGGGTACCCAACGTGTACGCCTACTTATACCTCAACACCATCAATAGTTCTTGGGACAACGCTTCAACCCATGCTTCGGCGTTGAATGTTCACATTACGCCCTACGCTTCGAGCGTGCCATTCAGCTCGGTGGTACCCACTTACATGTCGCAAAGCGGTATCGATGCCTACATCGCCACCGCCTACGACAAGAGCAACCCCACCCATCAGTTGACCCTCACCAAGGTCGAACATGTTGCTGCCGGCACAGGCATGATTCTGACCGGACTCACCCCAGACCAAGAATACCGCATCGTTCGTGGCAATGACAACGCGACGACACCCGCAACCAACTATCTCGTTGGCACTCCTTCGAGTTACGTGTGGATTGAAGACCAGACCGTGGGATACTATTGGGATGGCACAGACGAAACACCGCATTTCATTAGACCCACCGGCAATACGGTCAGCTACTATGGCCAGGCTTACTTGAAGCTCACGAGCGCACAAGCTAGCGGTGTCGATGAGGTGTACACCAACCTGTGGCCCAAGCCGACCACTCTGCGTGGCGACGTCAATGGCGACAACACGGTGGATGTGAATGATGTAAACATCATCATCAACATCATTTTGGGCAAGGCCGGCACTAGCGAGTACGCCGGCAATGCCGATGTTACCGGCGATGACACGGTCGACGTGAACGATGTCAATGCCGTGATAAATATCATATTGGGCAAAGCATAACAACAACACTATGAAAAGGTTATTCTTCTTGAGTTGTCTGCTCGTGTGCAGCCTGACCGGACTGACGCAGAAGCAATATGTCAACATCATCGCCACAGGCAAGCAGGCCCGTGAGGGCATCAGCCTGAGCGGTGCCATCCCTGCTGGTATGCAGGACTTCTACACCAGCTATTATGGCAACATTGTCACAGTGGGCGACATCATCAACCAGCTGGCCGAGCACGGCTTTGTGGTCGAGCACATGAGCAGTGACTGCTATGCCCCGTCGGGCGGCGAGCCCATGTTCCGCGAGATTGTGATCATGTCCCGGGCTGCCGCGCCCGAGCAGGGAGCCATCGAGGTGGTGTCCGGCGACAACGACCCCACTGCCACCGAGGTGGCCCGCTACAACCTGCAGGGCCAACCCGTGGACAAGCGTGAGCGCGGTGTGCAGATTGTCGTCTACTCTGACTTCACCGCCCGCACAGTGGTCGTGCAATGAGCAGACACATGGGGCTACATTTTGCCAGGTTCGAGAAAAAGTAGTATATTTGCAACCCGAAACCAAATGTAATCGCTATGAAGTTTGTGGAGACCTGTAACGAGATATTTAAGAAAGCCGCCCGGCTGTATCATGTGACCGACGATGTGGATGCTGTGGTGCCCAACCCCTACCCTGCCGGCACCATCGAGGCCAGCCTGCATGCCAAGTGCTGGATTGATGCCGTGCAGTGGCACCTGGAGGACATCATCCGTGACCCGAACATCGATCCGGTGGACGCACTGGCCCTGAAACGCCGCATCGACCGCTCGAACCAAGACCGCACCGACCTGGTCGAGGAGATTGACACCTACTTCCGTGAGCTGTTCAAGGACGTGAAGGTGCTACCCGATGCCACCATCAACACCGAGAGCCCGGCCTGGGCCATCGACCGCCTGTCGATTTTGGCCTTGAAAATCTATCACATGCACGAACAGACCCTGCGCGACGATGCCGATGCCGGGCACCGTGCCCGGTGTCAGGCCAAGCTGGACGTGCTGCTCGAGCAGCGCACCGACTTGTCGACGGCCATCGGACAGCTGCTGGATGACATCGCGGCCGGGCGCAAGTTCATGAAGGTCTACCGTCAGATGAAGATGTACAACGACCCGTCGACCAACCCCATCCTGTATGGCAACAAGCAGTAATCCCCACAACGTGCTGGTGGTCAGGTTCTCGGCCCTGGGCGACGTGGCCATCACCATCCCCGTGCTCTACTCGGTGTGCCATGCCCACCCCGACACCCGCTTTATCATGGTCACACGGCAGTGGTCGGCTCACTTGTTCATCGACCGCCCCTCCAACCTGGTGGTGCGGGGCGTGGACGTGACCAACGACTACAGCGGGCCATGGGGCATGATGCGCCTGGCCCATGAGCTGCATGGGCAATATCAGATTGATGCTGTGGCCGACCTGCACAGCGTGCTGCGGTCGTGGATCATCGATGCCATGATGCGCCTGCGTGGTGTCAAGGTTGCCCGCATCGACAAGGGGCGCACCGAGAAGCGCCAGCTGGTCAAGGGCAAGATTCGCCGCCAGCTCACCCCCACACTCCAGCGCTATGCCGACGTGTTCGGCCGCCTGGGGCTGAATCACGACAATGCCTTTGCGGGCTTCAAGCAAGCCACAACCGCAATCTTGCCTGCCAAGGGTCAGGGCGAGCGGTGGGTGGCCATAGCTCCGTTCTCGCAACATCGCGGCAAGGAGTACCCGCTGGCACAGATGGAGCAGGTCATCGCCCGGCTGCTTGAGCGCGACGAAGTAAAGATAATCTTGTTCGGCGGCGGCAACAAGGAGAAGAGACAGCTTGCCGCCATTGCCGAGCGGCATCCGCGCACCACGTCGCTGGCCGGCATCGAACACGGGTTCACCGACGAGTATGCCATCTTGCGGCAGTGTGACGTGATGGTGTCGATGGACTCGGCCAACATGCACCTGGCCTCGCTCACCGGCACACCGGTGGTGAGCGTGTGGGGCGCAACGCATCCGTGGTGCGGCTTCATGGGCTGGCACCAGGACCCGCAGAACGCCGTGCAGCTCGACCTGCCTTGCCGCCCATGCTCAATCTTCGGGCAGGAGGAGTGCCGCTACGACGACTACCACTGCCTGCGCGACCTGCCGCCCGAGCTTGTCGTCGACCGCGTGATGGCAGTGCTCAACACAGTCCAGCAGTCGCAGTGATTTAACGCGAGTTCAACGAAAGATTTGCTCAATAGAGAAAGCAAAAGTGGCGAAAATTTGCTCAATAGAGAAAGCAGATGCTAACTACCAGCACCGACCCCATCAAGCAGATTGCGTGGGACTATCAGTTCAGCGACACGTCGTTCTTGTGCCGCTACTTCAAGCAGCACACGGGCCAGACCCCGCAGCAATTCCGCATCAGCCAGGCCGAACACCCATTAATTTAACGTGATTATGTGGCAGAGGGACAACAAGTATATAGTTCCCTTTCTTATATCAAATTGCTTATAATTCCCGAATTTTATCTATCTTTGCAGAAATTTTTTCAAAAATCACATATAATTATGAGCAGAAAAATTCTATTCATCATTTGTATGCTATTGTTGAGTACATTGTCGCTGCATGCACAGCGTGTTCAAGTGCTTGATAGCGATGGCTTACCTGTACCGTTTGTGACTGCCACCACCCCCGAGGGCAAATTCATCGCCAGCACCGATGCCGACGGTTGGTTTGAGAATTTAAGTGGCAACAAAACCATTCATCTGTCTCAAGTGGCTTACAAACCACTGACGATTGATGTGGCCGACATTAAAGACAACAAAATCATCCTCGATGACGCAAACTACGACTTGCCCGAGGTCGTTGTCAAACCTAAGGAACTGCTTTATTGCCAAACCTATTTCCGTGACGTCTATATTGATGATGAAGGTCCTATCTTCTTCCGTGGTGGAGTGATTGACAACTCTTATAATATTGCCAAGAAAAAAGTTGAAGCCAAGTCACGCCAACTCTCCAAGGCCCAAAACGCTTTCTGGCGTGTCATGTACAGCAGCACATCAGGTCGTTACGACAAATATGCAAGGTTGCCCGAAGAACCATATTACAACAAATTGTGCAAACTCCAGCAGCAAGGCATAATCACTCTGACCGATGCCGGTGATGGCCGTCAGATTATTGCTGACAGCATAAGCCAGTTAGGCTATATCTACTGGGATAAAAAAGAACTCACTCGCACTGTGTCGTTTGACGTGAGTACCTTCTACAATCATCGTGAGAATAAAAAGAAAGAAGAAGAAGCGGCAAAGAAAGGTAAAACATTTGTCCCCGACACCGTAAAGCAACAACGCTTTAAAGTAACATTTTATCAGGTGTATCGCACCGACTCAATCGGAAATTCAACTACAGATGACTTTCTGATGTCGCAACTCACGAATATTGGACGGCACCGTCATTCTGGTATTGAATACCTCATTCAAGTTCAGTCGTTTGCCACCGACTTTGCTTACGTCGACAAGAAAGAGTATAAGCAGATGCGCAAAGAAAATAAGGTGGAAATGAATATTCAGGAACTGCGGCAGTTTGAGAAAAACAACAAGATTCCTCCTTTAGCACCAAATATTCAAGAGCAAATAGATAAACTCTTCGAGAAAGAACTGAAGCAGTAGTTTTGAGGAAATGGTTTGGGATTTATATACAAGTTGTCCCTGCTAGCAAGTATTGTAGGGTCGTCGCGTGCGGCGACCGCTAACAAATATGGTAGTAACCTAGTATAGTGATAATAATCGCAATCGGACAGTAGGGTCGCCGCACGCGACGACCCTACTTTGTGGCAGAGGGACAACAGGTATATAGTTCCCCTTTATAATTGAAAATTGAAAATTGTAAATTGAAATTTGAGAATTAGGTTCTCGGTCTTCAGTTTTTAAGTTCTCGGTTCTTTGCCACAACCTATAACCGGCAACCGACAATCTTTTTCAATTAAAATCGCTCAAAACGGTAGTGTAATCGCGATAAAATGCTTAACTTTGTGCCCTCAATCTTAATCTCATGACAACACTACAATATGGGAGGATTCTTTGGCACTATTGCCCGGGGCAGTTGAAGCACCGACCTGTTCTACGGGACGGACTATAACTCTCACCTGGGCACACGCCGCTGTGGCATGGCCACTTACGATCAAGAGCAGGACACGATTTTCCGTTCGATTCACAATCTGGAGAACGCTTATTTCCGCAACAAGTTTGAAGACGAGTTGCCCAAGTTCAAGGGCACAGCCGGCATCGGTGTCATCAGCGACACCGACCCGCAGCCCATCAAGCAGATTGCGTGGGACTATCAGTTCAGCGACACGTCGTTCTTGTGCCGATACTTCAAGCAGCACACGGGCCAGACCCCACAGCAATTCCGCATCAGCCAGGCCGAGCACCCACTGCTCTAGCCCGGCACATTGTGAGTCAGCTGAACAGAAAAGTCAAGTCCTGCCGAGGGTGAAATCCGGCAGGACTTGAATTGATTTGAGCCATTCGGAAACAAGTTGTTTCCAAATTAGATAGCAGTCGCATCAGTCGGCCGACACTGCGAAAAAATCGAAGCCGCCGTCAAACTGCAACTCGGTGTCGGTGAGCTTGGTGATTTCGTAACTGTCGTTGGTGGGCAGCGTTTCGATGAGTTCGGCCTCCAGTTGCGGTTTCTTCTTTTCGATCTCAAACTTCAACCTGGGCATGATTATCTTCTTGGACGCCTCATCCACTCCTTGTATGTCATATTCCAGCTCAGATTCAGCCCTGTCGCGGTCAAACTTCATGCTCACCTTCTTGCCCTGCAGGGTATAGATGCCGGGCACGGCCGTCCTTAAGGTGAAGACCAGAGTGGCTCCATTACCGATTTCTTCCTTGTCCTCCGTCACCATGACTGCCATGCATTGCCCTTGCACGTCGTATACCAGAATCAGCCCCATGCTGTTCTCCTTGTCCGACATGTCGGCATACCAGTATTTTCCGGTCAGGCTCTGTGCCTGAGTCGCGATGACGGCAACCATCATCAGCAACAGTGTCATTAATTTAGTTTTCATTGTTGTCAATATTGGATAATTATTACTTGTGTTTCGTTTTGTCGGACAAAGGTAATAAATATTTCGCATTGCAGCAACATTTCGGCCCCGAAAACGCACAAAAGTGTGGCTAGTTACCTCTAGCTCCCCTCCCCTTTCCCAAAGGGGAGGGGGTTGGGGGTGGGGTTTGGCTTCCCGCCACGCTGCTCCCTGGCCGCTCAACAATTCATGCAATTGAGTGCAATTACCGCCTCGCTGGTATCTATTCACCGATTGCGTCGGAGACGCTAAAATGCTTCGAAGAAGCTATTTGTTCGAAAGACCATGCAAGAGGGCCGTAGGTCCTCGCCGCTTGGTCCA
>CACZHT010000060.1 GCA_902781045.1 uncultured Bacteroidales bacterium
AAGCGGCGAGGACCTCCGGCCCTCTTGCATGGTCTTTCGAACAAATAGCTTCTTCGAAGCATTTTAGCGTCTCCGACGCAATCGCTGAACAGATTCTGTCTTGTGTATCTGTGCAGCGATTGTGCGTTTCCCCTCCCCTTTCCCAAAGGGGAGGGGTCAGGGGTGGGGTTTGGATACCTGCAAAATGAAAAAAATGAGTCAAAACTTGCTTGTTGCCAACCCCACCCCCAGCCCCTCCCCTTTGAAAGGGGAGGGGAGGCTCGCTGGAACTATTTTCAGATTCTTTCCGCAAGTTGCTTGTCTTGTGTAACTGTACAGCGATTGTGCGTTTCCCCTCCCCTTTCCCAAAGGGGAGGGGTCAGGGGTGGGGTTTGGATACCTGCAAAATGATAAAAATGATTCAAAACTTGCTTGTTGCCAACCCCACCCCCAGCCCCTCCCCTTTGGGAAAGGGGAGGGGAGGCTCGCTGGAACCATTTTCAGAACAGATTCTTTCCGCAAGTTGATTGTCTTGTGTAACTGTGCAGCGATTCAGCTTTTCCCCTCCCTGCTTCTGAACAACGAATTAAACGAATTGAACCAACCGATAGGCACCCTAAAGCTAACTTATTGCGTTTTTTGTCCTCTGTGTCAATTTTTTGTCGTACCTTTGCGCCCTAATTCCAAAAAATCAATATGACATTCGACCAACTGGGCGTGCGCGACGACCTGCTGCGCGCCATTCAAGACCTGGGCTATGAGGCTCCCATGCCTGTGCAGGAAAAGGTAATCCCACATCTGCTCAACGAGCAGAGCGACGTGGTGGCACTGGCACAGACCGGAACGGGCAAGACAGCCGCATTCGGCCTGCCGTTGTTGCAACGCATCGACACTGGCTACGTTGTGCCACAAGCACTTATCCTCGACCCGACACGAGAACTCTGCCTGCAGACGGCTAGCGATCTCGCCGACTATGCCAAGTATATCGACGGGCTAAAGATTCTGCCCGTCTATGGCGGGTCGAGCATCGAGAGCCAGATTCGTGCTTTGGAGCGCGGTGTGCACATCGTTGTGGCCACACCGGGGCGACTGCTCGACCTGTTGCGCCGGGGCAAGGTGGACCTGAGTGCCGTGCGCACCGTGGTGCTTGACGAGGCCGACGAGATGCTCAACATGGGCTTTGTCGACGACATCAACGCCGTGCTCGACCATGTGCCCGAGCAGCGCAAGATGTTGCTGTTCTCGGCCACGATGCCGCCCGAGATTTCCAAGATTGCCCAGAACTACATGCACGACCCTGTGGAGTTTGTCATCGGCAACCGCAACGAGAGCAGCAACAACGTGCGCCACATCTATTATATGGTGAAGGCAAGCGACAAGTACCTGGCACTGAAGCGCATCGTCGACTCGCGGCCGCGCATCTACGGCATCATCTTCACCCGCACCCGCGCTCAGGCGCAAGAGATTGCCGACAATCTCATCCAGGACGGTTACAATGCCGATGCCCTGCATGGCGATCTCTCGCAGGCTCAGCGCGACGCGGTGATGAAGAAGTTCCGCGAGCGCAACTTGCAACTGCTGGTCGCCACCGATGTCGCCGCCCGCGGACTGGATGTGGACGACCTGACCCACATCATCAGTTACGCCCTGCCCGACGACAACGACGTGTACAACCACCGCAGTGGGCGCACAGGTCGCGCCGGCAAGACGGGTACCAGCATCTGCATCATTCACAGTCGCGAGCGAGGCAAGCTCAAGGACATCGAGAAGCACATAGGCAAACAGATGGAGCGCCGTCAGGTGCCCAAAGCCGAGGAGATTATCGAAAAACAGCTCTTCAATCTGGCCGATAAGATTGAGCGTGTCGAGGTCAAGGAAGAGGAGATTGCTGCCTATCTGCCGCCTGTGTTGAGCAAGCTGTCATGGCTCAGTGGCGAGGACCTGCTCAAGCGACTGCTATCGCTGGAGTTCAACCGTCTGCTCGACTACTACCGCAATGCGCCTGTCATCGAGGACGTGCCCGAAAAGCGAGACCGCAAGAAGGCCGACAGCAAAAAGCGCACCAAAGAGGAGAAAGACTCGCGCGTGGCCGAACGCGGTTATGAGCGCGTCTACATTAACTGCGGCAAGGCCGACGGCTTCTTTGCCCCTGACCTGATTCGCCTCATCAACCAGAACACCCGTGGCCAACAGATTGGGCTGGGGCGCATCGACTTGCTGAGCAACTACTCGCTCTTCGATGTGCGTCAGGGCGATGCTCACCGTGTGGTCAGTGCACTGAAAAACGCCGACTTCTATGGCAAGCGCATCTATGCCGAGTTGGCGCAGGAGGGCAAGGACTATGCCGCCGAGTCGTGGGAAAAGATCCGGGTCAAGAAGAACCGTGCCGAGCGCCGCCGTGCCGAGCGCGAAGCCCGCGAGGCACAGGGCGCCGCACCCCGTGGCCGTCGTGGCCGCCAGCGCAAGCCGCGCAACGAGTCGCAAGACGAACCCTTTGCCCGCTTCAAGAAGAAGAAAGGCCGCCGATAATCGGACGAAAAACAGCGCGCTGCAACTCTCGACGAGTGCAGCGCGCTTGGTTTAGTTGTTAGTTTTTAGTTGATAGTTTTTAGCTGTTTGCTACAAGTTGTAGCAGTAACTATAAACTATAAACTTTAAACTATCGAACTACTCCGGGTGGGCATAGTCTGTATGGATATAGACATAGTTGCCCTGGTAGTTGATTTTGTAGAAGTCGCCCTCGACGCCCATGAGCTTGATGCGCTCGCCCTTCTTGGGGTGCACATTCACGCCGTTGCGCTGCAGACACTTGGCCTTGAGCGACGGTTGCAGACGCAGACGCACGCCCTCGCCGGTGACCACCACATATTGCTGCCCGGCGACTGACTTCTTAGCAGTCGGTTTTTCGGTTTGAACCGGGGTGGCAAACTGGGTGCTGATATACACCACCTTGCCCTTGTAGCGCACCTTGTAGAAGTTGCCGCTCTGCCCCAGGCACTCAAGCTTCTCGCCCTTCTTGGGGTGGATGTTCACGCCCTTGTCGGTGGTCAAGGTCTCGCTTTGCAGCGACGGCTGCAGACGCAGACGCACGCTGGTGCCGGTCACAGTCACATAGTCGGCGGCCATGGCGCTCAGTGCCACTGCCACCATCATCACGAGTGATAGGATAGTTTTCTTCATCATTGTTAGTGTTTTATTAGTGAATGAAACAAGTGTCAAGAATCAAGATGCAACAATCATGCCACAATGGTCACTATGCCCAAATGATTAACTCTTAACTATAAACTATAAACTGTCCACTATTTCCTGCCATATTGCTTCTGCACCTCAGGCACCCACTTGGTCAGGTCCTTGATGCGGGTCTCGTGGCTGGGGTGAGAGCTCATGAACTCGGGAATTTTGGTCTGGCTGTTGGCATTCATCTTCTGCCAGAAGGTGATGGCATTCTGTGGATTATAGCCGGCGATGGTCATCAGCACCAGGCCCATCTTGTCGGCCTCGCTCTCATGCTTGCGCGAGAACGGCTGCATCACGCCATACTGTGCGCCCAGACCGTAGACCTGTTGCGCAATGGCTTGTGTCTGGTAGCTCTGACCCGACAGCACACCGGCCAGCACCTGTGCGCCAGCTTGTGCGGCCACTTGCTGGCTCATGCGCTCGTTGGCATGCTTGGCCACGGCGTGCGCCACCTCATGGCCCAGCACCACGGCCAGGTCGTCGTCGCTGCCCACAATCTTCATGATGCCCTCATACACCACAATCTTGCCGCCGGGCATACACCAGGCGTTCATCTCGTTGCTCTTCACCAGGTTGAACTCCCAGGCGAAGTTTTTGATTTCGCTCTCCATGCCTGTGGCTTTGAGATATGCCTCGGTGGCCGCGGCAATCTTCTGTCCCACGCGCACCACTTGCGCGCTCTTGGTCTTGTCGGTCGAGATAGCATTTGACTGCTTGGCCGATGTCATAAAACTCTGGTAGCTGGCCAGACTCGACTGCAGCACTGTTTGGTCGCTCACCAGGTTGAGCTGTTTGCGGCCGGTGATGGGCACACTGCTGCAGCTGCTCAGCAGCAATGCTACGGCCAGGATGAGTAGGGTAGTTGTCTTCTTCATTTTTTCTATAATTAACTATAAACTATTCACTATAAACTATTCACGAGTGGGTGATCACGCGCTCGGTGGGTGGCAGCGACTGGTTGCGGCGGTCGATGGCCGACACCACACGGGTGGCCAGACGCTGGAATGCCACGCCCGACACGTTGTTCTGCATCGTCACCGGCACACCGTCGTCACCGCCCTTGCAGATGCCCGCCACCAGCGGTATCTGCCCCAGCAGCTCCACACCCAGCTTCTCGGCCAGGTGCTTGCCGCCGTCGCGCCCGAAGATGAAGTACTGCTCGTCGGGATGCGTGGCCGGCGTGAACCACGACATGTTCTCGACGATGCCCAGTACGGGCACGTTGACGTGCTCGCCCAGGAACATCGACACGCCCTTGCGCGCGTCGGCCAGGGCCACCTCCTGCGGTGTGGTCACCACGATGGCACCAGTGATGCCCAGCGTCTGCACCAGTGTCAGGTGGATGTCGCTTGTGCCGGGAGGCATGTCAATCACAAAGTAGTCCAGCTCGCCCCAGTCGGCCTCGTTGATGAGCTGCTTCAGGGCGTTGCTTGCCATGGCACCGCGCCACAGCACCGCCTGCTCCTTGTCGACCACAAAGCCGATGCTCAGCAATTTCACGCCATACTTCTCGGCGGGGATGATGAGGTTCTTGCCGTCGACCTCGTGCATATAGAGCTGCTCGTCCTCGACACCGAACATCTTGGGTATCGACGGCCCGAAGATGTCGGCATCGAGCAGACCCACGCGGTAGCCCTGCATGGCCAGTGCCACGGCCAGGTTGCACGCGATGGTGCTCTTGCCCACACCGCCCTTGCCGCTGCTCACGCCGATGATGTTCTTCACACCGGGCAGAGGGCGGTCGGCCACTTTGGCTGCATGGTCCTCGGGATATTTCACGGCAATGTTGCCTCGGATGTCAATCTCGTCGCTGATGTGTGTGGTGATGGCCACCTCGGCGGCACGGACCACCGACTTGATGAACGGGTCGGTCTTCTTGTCAAACACCAGCGAGAACTGTACGCGGTTGCCGTCGATGCGGATGTCGTCGGCAACCATGTTCATGGTCACGATGTCCTTGCCGGTGCCGGGATAGCGCACCGTGCGCAGCGCATCTAGAATCAAACTAGGATATAAGGTCATTATTTAATTTATAATTTATAATTTATAATTCATAATTTATAATTCGCAACCCATTACCCGTTACCCGTTACCCATTACCCATTACCCATTACCCATTACCCGTTACCCGTAATTCATAACTCACATCTCATAATTAGCAATTTATGAATATGAATTATGAATTATGAATTACGAATTATTCCGGTGGTAGCTGCGGTAGCCGTCTGGCTCGATGTCAATGTCCGGCTCCACCAGCTGTCCGGCATGTGGCAGGCTGAACTGCAAGTACTTGATGGTCAGCCCACGGCTCAGCCACTGCTGCTCATAGTAGGTCTTGATTTCCAGGATGTCGTCGGCCAGACCGCTGGCATAGAGGTCGTCAGTGTCCACTGCTACCTGGAGCGCATTGACACGCACCAGCTCGCGCGTGTAGGTGTACAGAAACGGGCTGTCGGTCTTCAGGTGTACCAGCCCCCCATCCTTGAGGATGTTGCGGTAGTTGGACAGGAACCGTGTGCCGGTCAGGCGCTTGTTCACCTTCTTCATCTGCGGGTCGGGGAACGTGATCCAAATCTCGGACACCTCGCCGGGGGCGAACATGCGGTCGATGATCTCGATGCTTGTGCGCAGGAATGCCACGTTTTTCAGCCCCTCGGCCTCGACCTGACGGGCACCGGTCCACATGCGCGAACCCTTGATGTCCACGCCGATGTAGTTCTTGTCAGGAAACCTTTTGCCCAGCCCCACGGCATACTCACCCTTGCCGCAGCCCAGCTCCAGCACGATGGGGTGGTCGTTGCCGAAGTAGGCGGCGTTCCACCGCCCGCGCATCGGGCAACCTTCGTGTTCGATGACGCTCCAGGGGAACTGGAACACGCACCCGAAGGTCGCCATGTCGGCAAATTTCTTGAGTTTGTTCTTGCCCATACCGCTAGAGTTTCACTTTATAGCTTGAGCCGTTCAGGCGCACGATGTAGAACCCTGGGTCGATGTTGTGGTAGCTGTTGCTGCCGGCATTCACCGTCAGCGACCGCGTGGTGCCGTTCAGCGCCACCACTTGGGCTCGTCCGCCCTCGGCCGACGTGATGTGCAGCGTGCCGTTGGCCGCATAGACGCGGTCGGCGCTCTGCGACACCTGCGACACGCCGGTTGACTTGCTCACCTGGGACTTGCTCGCCGGGGCGTAGTAGATGTCCTCGTCGGCGGTGACCAGTGTCACATGGTCCACCGTGATTTCCGACACGTTGGCCAGCCAGTCGTCGGCGGTCACCGTCAGGCGCAGGATGGCCTGGTCGGCCTGGCCCTCGATGTCGGTTATGGGCAGGGCATACAGGACGATGCGCACCTCGTTGCCGCTCACCAGTGAGGCCACTTGGTGGTGCGGGGTGCGGCTGCCCAGGGTCACCTCGCCCACAGGGGTCAGGCCCTCGGGCAGGTGGATGACGCACTGCAGCGCGGTGTAGGCTATGCTGTTGTCCAGATGGATGTCGATGGTGTGGTGCTCGCCGGAGTGGATGGCAAAGTTTTCAATCGTCACCATGTCGCCCGTGTTGGGGGTTGTGGTGCACGGCAGAGCCAGGTGCTTGCCCAGCATCAGGTTGATGATGCCGTTGATGTCGGCGATGTCGATGCTGCCGTTCTCGTCCACATCGGCCGTGTCGAAGACGAACGTGCTGTTCGGCCGGCCCAGCATGTAGTTGATCACGGCATTGATGTCGGCGATGTCCACCAGACCGTCGCCATTGGCGTCGCCCGGCAGCCCGCCCGACTGGATGTCAAACTCGCGCCATTGCTCGGCGCTGCGGTAACTGTCGATGCTGCTCGAGGGCACTTTCAGCACCACCGAGGACTGGTCGACGTTCTGCCACACGTTGTCGCCCAGGCTGGGCACGGCATCGGCATGTGTGATGACCTGTTGCAGCCCGGTCATGCCGGCCATGGCCCTTGTTCCCACATATTGTGTGCCGGACGGAATCACCACCTGACCCACTTTGTTCAGGTTGTACAGCGCATAGTCGCCTATCGAGTCAATCGACATCTGGCTCAGGTCCACCTGGCTCAGCTTGTTGCTCCCGGCCATGGCCAGTGCGGGCAGCGTGGCCAGCGACGACGGCAGACTGATCTGTGTCAGCTGGGTGTTGAGCAGAAAGGCACCCCAGCCCAGCGCGGTCACTGTCGACGGCAGCAGGGCACGAGTGATGGGGGTCTGTGCGTAGGCCCAGTCGCCCACCTCGGCCAGGCGGGTCATCCCCGTGAGGTCGGCAGTGGTGAGCTTGGTGCCGGCAAAGGCGGCGGCACCGATGTGCTGCACCAGAAACCCCAGCTGCACCGTCTTGAGGTTGCTGCAGCCGGCAAAGGCGCGCGAGCCGATGTGGCTCAGCGCAAAGGGGCGCTCCAGCGACGGCGATGTGCCGGCCATGGGCGACTGCGCGGCGGCGATGGTCACGCCGGTCAGCGCGGTGCAACCGGTCAGGGCACCCTCGCCGATGCTCACCAGCCCGTGGGGCAGGGCTATCGTGGTCAGCGCGGTGCAGCCCGCCAGGGCATAGCTGCCCAGATGGGTCAGCTCGGCCGGCAGCGTGACGCTGGTCAGCGCGGTGCAGCCCGCCAGGGCCGCCTCGCCGATGCTGGTGGCGGTGCCCGGCAGGGTCACCCGAGTCAGGTGCGTCAGCTGGGCCAGCGACATCGTGGGCACCTCGTGGGCACGATAGCTGCGGAGGTTGGCAAACAGCGGCTTGTCGCTGCTGTGGGCCACAATGACTACTCCGTTCAGGTCCAGCTGCTGGATGTTGCGCAACCGGTCGGCGATGGTCCTGAAGTCGCGGGCATCCATCCGTCCGGTGAGGGTGAGTTGGGTGATGTTGGTGTTGCCGGCAAGCAGACTTTGCAGTTTGCCCGGCTCGCAATGCAGGGTCACCGCCTGGCTGGCCAGGACGGACAGCAGCAGCAGGGTGGTCAGTAGGGTTTTGCGCATGGCGTTGTGGAGTCTTAGGTTGTGTCAGTGGGTTATCTGTTGCTGCGACTGCGCCGCCAGGGCGGCGGCACGGCGCAGTGCCAGCAGGCGAGCCAGCATCACGTTGATCACCGCGTTGACGTCAGCGATGTCGATGTTGCTGTCATCGGTGACGTAGGCGCGGCCCTCGTAGTTGTCGGCGTTGTCGCGGCCCAGCATGATGTTGATGATGATGTTGACATCGGCAATGTCCACCACGCCGTTGCCGTCCACATCGCCGCGCTGCAGGCTGGCCATCGCAAAGTTGCACCACTGCTGTGCCGAGCGATAGGCCGTCAGGCTCTGGGGCGACACTCTGAGTGTGACTGCGCTCTGGTTGATGCCATACCACACACTGTCGCCCAGCGCGGGCACCTCAGTGGGTTTGCTCTCAAGCTGCTTCAGTCCGGTGGTGTAGGCCATCGCATAAGAGCCGATGTAGTCGACGGTGGCAGGCAGCGTCAGCTGCGACAGCGAGGCGACGTTCATCAGTGCGCCGTCTCCGATCGAGCGCACACTGCCGGGAAGCGACAGCTGGCGCAACTCGCTGTTGGTCAGTGCCCAGTCGGGCAGACTGTCCAGTTGCGTGTGGCGGCTCAGGTCCAGCTGCTCCAGCCCGGTGTCGGCCAGTGCTTCGGCGCCCATCGTCCGGGCCACGTGGCCCAGGTCCAGGGTGCGCAGTGCCGGGCAGTGGGCAAACGCCCGCGCACCGATGGTCAGCTGTGGGGCGGCCACAATGACGGTGTCGGCAGGAGGGGTCTCGCTGATGACCAGCGACTGTAGGGCAGTGCAATGGCTGAACGCGCCCTCGCCGATGTGCGACAGGGCGGCGGTCAACGTCAGTGTGCTCAATGCGGTGCAGCCGGTCAAGGCATAGTCGCCCACACGGCTCAGCCCGGCGGGCATGTCGACGGTGGACAGTTGCGTGCACCCGGCCAGGCTACCGTCGCCCAGCGCGGTGGCACGGCGTGGCAGCACCAGGCGCTGCAGCGATGTCAGTCCGGCCAGCGACAGGCATGGCACTTCGCCCGCGTTGTAGGTGCCGCTGTTGCCAAACAGCGGATCGCCACTGTAGGCATCGACCACTGTCGCGCCTAGGTCCAGCTCAACGAGCTGCCTTAGCGAGTCGGCGATGAAGCGGAAGTCGCGGGCATCGATGTGGCCCGACACCTCCAGGCGGGTGATGTTGCAGTCGTCCACCAGGGTCGCTAGCTGTCCGGCCTTGCAGTTTTCGACTTGCTGTGCGCCTGACAGCAGGGTCATCGCCATGGCGATGACGGCGAGAGTTATTCGTTGCATCATTTTTGTCTTTTTTATTTCTAAACGGCAAAGGTAGTGATTTATTTGCTCTCACGAAAGCTTTGAGGCAAAAAAAGCTGCTGCCTAGCCAAAAAACAACCGCCCGGCCCGATGAGGCAAGGCGGTGTTGATGTTGTTGCCACACTGTAAGCTGTGTGGACAAGTGAGGCATGTACTATTTGCCCAGCACAATGTTGATGATGCGGTTGACATCCATTGTGTCGATGGTGCCGTTGCCGTCCACGTCGGCGGCGGCCAGGTTGAAGTGTTCTGATGTCTTGCCCAGAATATGGTTGATGGTCAGGTTGATGTCAAGCACATCCACCACGCCGTCATCGTTCACGTCGCCTAGCAGCAGGGGGTTCATGATATTGAATTCCTGCCACTGCTCGGCTGCGGCATACAGCACGGTGGCCGCACTGCTGAGTACGTTCAGCTGGACGGCAGGCTGATACACGCCATCCCACACGGTTTCGCCCAGTGTAGGCACTTGGCTGGCCGCGATGTCGATGCGCTCCAGTCCGGTCATGCCTGCCATGGCTCGCGTGCCCAGGTGGCGCACCGTGCCGGGAATGTAGAAGTAGCGGCTATTGCTCCAGTTGTAGAACGCATAGTCGCCGATGCTACTCACGCCCTCGTGCAGCAGGGTATCGGCCTCTATCTGACTGCCACCGGCAAAGGCGTAGTCAGGCACCTGGCGCAACGATCGCGGCAACGAGGCGGCGGTCAGCTGTGTGCCGAAGAAGGCCCCCTCGCCCATCACCGTCATGGCCGACGGCAGCGACACTGTGGTCAGTGGCGTGCTGGCCAGCGCCCAGCTGCCCAGGCTGTCGAGCGACAGCGCGTGGCTGGTGTCCAGCGACTGGATGCCGGTACCATGGAATGCCTCACTGCCGATGCGGCGCACCTCGACACCCAGCGCCAGTGTCTGTAGGCTTTCGTCGCCCAGAAAGGCGCAGTCGCCTATCACCGGTGCACTCACTGTGGCATGCTGCAGCGCGAAGCAGTGGGCAAATGCGCCACGGCCCACGCTCTGCACTGTCGCAGGGATGGTGACCTGCTGCAGCGACGTGCCGCTGAAGGCATAGTCGCCGATGGTGGTCACTGTGGCCGGTAGCTCGATGGATGTCAAGCGGTCGCAGCCGGCCAGGGCATGGTTGCCGATGCTCACTAATGTGGCCGGCAGGGTCAGCTGCTCAAGCTTCATGCCCATGAGCATGGAGTGTGGCAGTGTGCCGGCGGCATAGTCCGACACTCCGCCCACCAGCGGGTGGCGCGAGTCGCTGTAGGCCACAATCGTGACACCGCTCAAGTCCAGCGTCGTCAGGGAGGTGAGCTCGCTGCCGATGTACAGGAAGTCGCGCGCGTCCATCTCGCCGGTGACGGTGAGCTGGGTCACGCCGGTGTCTTCTATCAGGCTCGACAGCTGCCCAGGGGTCGTAGTAACCTCAATAGCACCGGCCGGAACGGCCAGTGCTATTAGGGCTACTATCTGCATGAGTTTGTGCATGAATAGTAGGGGATTGGTGGTTGTTTTACTTCACGACCTTGGTGGTCACCTGGCTGCCATCATTGTAGCGAGTGACAACGATGTTCACACCCTTGAACGGAGTGCTCGAGGTCATACCGGCGGCGTTGACATACTCAACACTCACCACGTTCTTGCCCATGTTCACATTCTCGACACCGGTCAGGATGTTGTCGTCATAGCTGAACGAGGTCAGTTGCACCTGATAGTTCTCATAGTTGTGGATGCCGTCATTCTGTGCACGAGCGGGTGCGCCGGCGGGCTTGTCCCAAGGCTCCTTCAGCAGAGCAACAGCGTTTTCAACAAGCACAGGAGCATTCTCAGCGGCAGCATCTGCGAGATCAGCCTTTGAGTCGCCGTCTGCCCAGTTGGTTGCCACCGACACATACTGACCCTCGCCGTTCGAGAAACCGGTCATCTTGACTGAACCATCCTCATCCGCAGCCAGGAAGCCCTTGACGTTGATGACCTGATTCACCTTGGGAGCGAAATGGAAGTGAGGATCCTCAACATCAGTCTGGCCGAGTTTCCACTCCTCAATATCAACTTCGAAATTGCCGGTATTTGCGGGGTTGGCGGGGGCGGTGTAAACGGTCAAGACTTGGTTGCAGTCTGCCTGGCTCATGCTGCCATAGAGCGTGTTGGCGCCATAGAAGTTGTGACGTCTTCCGGCCATATTGGTATAGATGCCGCTGGCAACCATGGCAAGTCTCATCCAGTTGTTGTTGCCGTCGCTGACCATGACATACTCATCGGCAGTCAGCTTCTGGACAACTTTCAGCTCGTCAGCAATCTTGTAGAGCTGGCCGTCCACAGCGTTGGCCACCACGTCAGCAAGGCTGGTGCTGGGCAGAGCCTCGGCCTGAGCGGGAGTGTAAACGTAGCACTGCTCGGGAGTCTCAACATTATTCAGTCTGACGGTCTGGCCTTCAACACCTTCGGGCACACCATTGTCGACATGGAGGAATTTGGTGATGTGAATCTGACCACCAGCGAAGTTAGCATCGGCTTGAACCAGGATGCGGGCAATTGTGTTGAGACCTTTCTTCATGGGAAGCTGTCCTGCCTGTGTGGCAACCAACTTCGGGAGGATGATGTTGTCTTCGGTGCTGTTGGAGATGTAGTTGTTGCCCTCCTCATAGATACCGTTGTTGTTCATAGACTGAGCCGGGGTGCCCTCTTCATCGGTACCAACGAGAGAAAGTTCGATGTTCTTGGGGTTGTAAGCATTCACAAGAACCAAGCCTTCGGGCAACTCAAACTCGCACTCCCAAGTGGTGCCCTCGTCAATGGTGTTCTCATACATGAGGTTGAGATAACCTTGCTTGCCGGGCTCGACGATGCCGCTGGCAAAATACAACTTCTGTGCCGAAGCGTTCATAGCTACCAGGGCACATGCGCCCAGCAGCAGAGATTTGATAATTGTTTTCTTCATAATTAAAAAGTATTATAAGTTTTACATTACTCTTTCAGTCTGCAAATGTAGACAAAAAAAATAACATGGCAATGGGTTTTCGATTTTTTTTTTCAAAAAAAGTAAAAAAATAGCGACAACCCCTCATTTTGGGTACTCTGTCGCTATTTGGGAACTCTTTCCTTCGCCGATAGATCAATTCTGCTCGGCGGCTGCCGGCAGGACGTTGATGTATGTGTGACCTGCGCGGTGCTGGAACTGCACTGTGCCGTCGACCAGAGCATACAGCGTGTGGTCACGACCCATGCCCACGTTCAGACCCGGACGATGGACGGTGCCGCGCTGACGGCGGATGATGTTGCCGGCCTTTGCGTACTGACCACCAAAAATCTTGACGCCCAGACGTTTGCTTTCGCTCTCGCGGCCGTTCTTCGAACTACCTACACCTTTTTTATGTGCCATAATCGATTGAAATTTTTAATGGGTTAAGCAATGACTTCCTTGATCTCAAGCTGGGTGAACTGCTGGCGGTGGCCGTTGAGACGGCGGTAGCCCTTGCGGCGCTTCTTCTTGAAGACAATCACGTGTTCACCTTTCACGAGGGGAGCCTTCACCTCGCAAACAACCTTGGCACCCTCGACGGTCGGGGCACCTACTTTCACTGCGCCATCGGCATCAATAAGGAGAACCTTGTCAAACTCGACGGTGTCACCCTCCTTGACGTCGCTGGTCAGGTGGTGGACATACAACTTCTTGCCGGCCTCGGCACGGAACTGCTGTCCCTGAATCTCTACAATTGCGTACATTATTAATTAATGTGGTTACAATGTTTAGCCCATACGGCGGAGACACCTCTCGTGTCTCGCTTAATCGTGCCTTTTGGAAAATGCGGGTGCAAAGGTACTAAATAATTCATAATTCATAATTCATAATTCATAATCTATCCTTGGAAACCGCAATATTTAACTAGAATTAACACATTTCTCTTCCGCTGGTTCTATGTAGCGATTGTGTGTTTCCCCTCCCTTTTCGCAAAGGGGAGGGGTTAGGGGTGGGGTTTGGATGCAGCTATAATAATGTGTGAAAATTTGCTGGTTGCAACCCCACCCCCAGCCCCTCCCCTTTGGGAAAGGGGAGGGGGGGCTCGCTGTACCAATCGCTGAACATATACCTTCCGCTGTAACTGTTTGCCGATTCAGAAAAATCTCCTCTTTACCACTTGTGCATCGAAGATGCAGAGCGGGTCGAAGACCCGATTTTGTTCGAAAGACCATGCAAGTGCATCGAAGATGCACGCAGCTTGGTCCAGAGACTCGACCTTCCATGTGCCTCGCAGAGGAACTTTAACCA
>CACZHT010000061.1 GCA_902781045.1 uncultured Bacteroidales bacterium
GCAGCCCATGCTGGAGATCTATCCCGACATCGAGCACAGCTATGTGCTGGAGCTGAAGTATGTCCCGGGCACCGCCACCGATGCCGAGGTCGAGCAGGCTCATGCGACGGCGCGCGAGCAGCTGCTGCGCTACGAGCGGTCGGTGGTCATCGAGCGCACGCTGGGCCACACGCGTCTGCACCGCCTGGTGCTCGTGTGGCGCGGCATCCAGCTCGCCGTGGCCGAGGAGATTTAAAAGGCTTGCAATGAAGAGCCCATGGTGGGAATGTCAAACTGTTTCTTCAAAGATTTGATACGTATTAATTTAATTAAATTTCTGATTGACTATGAAGAGAATGCTGTTTTTGCTGGTTGTGCTGCTTTGTGGCACAGCTGTGTGGGCACAGGACGAGAAAAATCCCGTCGAAGTCAAGAAATTGCCCAATCTGGCCCACAACAACCTCAAGGCCTATTTCCCTGATGTTGAGGTGGTCGAGGCCTACACCACGTCCAAGAAAATCAAGGACGAATATACTGTCGTACTGGCCAACACGGTGGTCATCGTGTTTGACAAGCATGGACAGTGGAGTCGAGTAATGGCCAATGACGGCGAGATTCCCCAGCGCATGATTGACGGTCGCATCAAGATGAACCTGTCGCAGCGCGGCATCACTTCGCGTGTGGTCAAGATGGCCAAGGACAAGAAAGGCAACTACGAGATCCATCTTGAGGACGGCACCGAGCTGCATTACGACAACCAGTTCAAGCCCATGAAATGACTCTATTTTTGTACTGTGTTAACATTTTCTAGCATCTAGTGAGCCCCTGTGGCTCACTTTTTGCATCGTTTTCAGTGTTTTTTCGACCGATTGTGTCTTGTGTCTGCTCAAAAAAGTGTAATTTTGTAGCTTTGTAACAACCGACTAAAATATGTCTAAAATAGAACTGAATCAAAGTCGCGACTATGGAATGATAAGGGTCGCCGCCGCCGTCAATTGGGGCAGCGTGGCCGACGTGCAGCTCAACGTTGAGCAAATCATGTTGCAGGTGCGCAATGCCATTGACCAGAATGTGCAGCTGGTGGTTTTGCCCGAAATGGCAGTCACTGGTTACACTTGTGCCGACTTGCTGGGCGCCGACCTGCTGCTCGATGCCGCCGAGCAGGCACTCAAAAAGATAGCCGACACGTTTGCCACATGCGACATCGTCATCGTTGTCGGTGCGCCGTTGCGGCAGCAGAGCCGTCTGTACAACAGTGCGGTGGTGATGCAGCGTGGACACATGTGGGCTGTGCCCAAGACCTATCTGCCCAACTACAAGGAGTTCTATGAGAAGCGCTGGTTCTCAGCTGCATCGGCCGATCTGCGCGACGGCGCCATCACTGTAGCCGGACAGGATATTCCCTTTGGCACCGACCTGCTCTTTGACCTGTGCAAGGCTTGCATAGCTGTCGAGGTTTGCGAGGATTTGTGGGTGCCTGTGGCCCCATCATCGCTGGCTGCGGTCAATGGTGCCAATGTGCTGGTCAATCTTTCGGCCAGCAACGAGCTTGTGGGAAAGCATGACTACCTCATTGACCTCATCCGTCACCAGAGCAACCACTGCATCGCAGCCTATGTCTACGCATCAGCGGGTTTCGGCGAGTCGTCGACCGACCTCGTGTTTGCAGGCAATTGCATCATCGCCGAGAACGGGACCATCTTGCGGCAGGGCGAGCGGTTCAAGGCTGCCCAGCAGATGGTGGTGGCAGATATCGACATCGAGGCTCTTGAGAACGAGCGGCGCATCAATGGCAGTTTTGCTGACTGCCGCTTGCGCAACCTGCGCAGCTACCGTCATGTGACGCTAGCTTTCACTGGCTTGGACTACCGGTGCCTGTCATTGGAGCGATACCTGCGGCGGCTGCCCTTTGTGCCCGATGAGGTCTCGAGGCGCGACACACGCTGCGAGGAGATTGCTAACATCCAGACCGAGGGCCTCATGCGGAGGCTGTATCACACCCAATGCAAGTCGCTGGTAGTGGGCATCTCTGGTGGGCTGGACAGCACGTTGGCACTGATGATTGCCGTCAGAGCTTTTGACCGCATGGGGCTAGACCGCAAAGGCATCTTTGGCATCACCATGCCAGGCTTCGGAACTACAGGACGCACCCTGACCAATGCCCTGGAACTGATGCGGGCACTGGGCATCACCGTCAAGGAGATTGGCATCGCCGATGCTGTGGCTGCGCATCTGGCTGACATCGAGCACGATATGGCTACTCACGACACAACCTATGAGAACGCCCAGGCTCGCGAGCGTACGCAGATTCTCATGGACTTCGCCAACAAAATGGGTGGCATGGTGTTGGGCACGGGCGACCTCTCGGAGCTGGCACTGGGCTGGGCAACCTATAACGGCGACCACATGTCGATGTACAATGTCAATGGCAGTATTCCCAAGACATTGGCCAAGCACTTGGTTCTGTGGTTTGCTTCGAAGTTTGAGACAACCACTCCGCAGTCGCTTACCATCCACGAGACGCTGCTCGACGTGCTGCACACGCCCATCAGCCCCGAACTGACCCCTGCCGATGACAAGGGCCAGATCAAGCAGAAGACCGAGGACATCATTGGCCCCTACGAGCTACACGACTATTTCCTTTACCACATGTTGCGACATGGTTATTCGCCTGCCAAGATTCACTTCCTAGCATGTCGCACCTTCGGTGACACTTACGACAGCGACACCATCCTGAAGTGGCTGCGCGTCTTTTGCCGCCGTTTCTTCAGCCAGCAGTTCAAGCGTTCGTGTCTGCCCGATGGCCCCAAGGTGGGCAGTGTGTCGCTCTCGCCTCGAGGCGACTGGCGCATGCCCAGTGACGCCACTGCTGCACTGTGGCTCGACAACCTGAACAGTTTGTAGGTTTTAGTTTGAATGCTCGAAGCCCGAAGCCCGAAACTCAGAACTGACAACTCTAGTGATGAACAAGGTCGCCCGATATATCTATAACCCCATCCGCACCCTTCTGGTCACGGCGCTGATTGCCGTGGTTGTGATTTTTGCCGGTTTGTATCTGGCCCTGTCAGTCCCAGCGGTGCAGGGCAAAATCAAGTCGGCTGGTGAGCAGGCGTTGAGCGACTACCTGGGCACACAGGTCAGTATCGGCCATGTGAGCATCGAACCGTTCGACCAGGTCACGCTCAATGATGTTCTTGTGCCCGACTTGCAGGGCGACTCGCTGCTGGTGATTGACAAGCTGGGAGCCGGCATCAGTCTGTATGACCTCATCGCCAGGCAGAAGATTGTGCTGACCTATGCCGAGCTGGTAGGGATGCGGGCGCGCATCACCCGCCCAGACCGGCAGAGCGACACCAACTTGCAGTTTATCATCGACCGGCTCAAGCCCCAGGGCGACCAGCCACCCAAGCCGTTCGACCTAGAGATTCGCAATGTGGTCATTCGCAAGTGCGATGTCAGCTACGATGTTCTTGACCAGCCTCGTGTCGCCGGCCGTTTCGATGCCAATCATGTTCATGTTGGCAACTTGCGCGCCGACGTGGCCTTGCCGCGGTTGCGAAACGATGATTTCGATATCGAGGTCAAGCGCATGTCGCTGACCGAGGCCAGTGGTTTCACTCTCCAGAATTTCGCTACACACCTGACCATCACCCAGCAGCGAATGGATGTCAGGGACATTCAGCTCGAGTTGCCCAACTCTCACATTCATCTGGGCGACCTGCAGCTCAGCTATTCTTCTCTCAGCCAGCTGGGAAAGGAACTGCCGGGCATGGAGCACAAACTGAACATTAACCCCAGCGTCATCACCCCCAGCGACTTGAAGGCACTGGTTCCGCAACTGCGAGATTTTGAACGGCCTCTGACCATCACAGCCGCAGTGAGCGGCAATGCTGACCATGTGGATGTATCGCTGTTCAGGATGCGCGATGAGGCCGGCAACCTTCAGGTCAATCTCACGGGATCGGCATCGGGATTGAGCAATCTGAATGCTCTCTCATTTGACTTGTCGCAGTGCGACGTGCGTGTCACCCAGTCGGAGATTGGCCGCATGCTGTCGGTACTGCCGCCGTTGTCGACGCAAATTCGTGACATCTTGTCGCGTTGCGGCAATCTTGCTGTGGATGCTGCCATTTCGGGCGACAAGAGCAATGTCCGATTTGATGGCGACCTCTCGACCGGGGTGGGGCAACTGGCCTTGCAAGGCAACTTTCGAACACTTGGCCACGGAACTATGAGTGTCAAGGGACATGTCTCAACACCGCAATTCAATGTGGGGCAGCTGCTGGGCAAGGAGCATTTGCTGGGCAGCACTGCGCTCGATGCTGATGTCGACGCCTCGGTGCTGGGCAAGAACTTGACAGGTAGCCTGGACGGTCAAGTGGGATTTATCGACTTTAAAGGCAATCGGTATCATAATATCACGGCCAACGTCAAGGCCGATGCGGGAACCTATAGCGGCAAGGTTGTCATCAACGATCAGATAGGGCGAATTTCGGTCGATGGTTCGGCCACGCTGGCGGGCGACCAATCACGGTTTGACATTGTCGCCGATGCCTCGCAAGTCCAGCTGCGCAGGTTGCCCTCGATGGGCAAATCTCCCATTGACAAGGTCTCGCTTCATGCACAGGGGTCATTTGTGGGACAGCGCATCGATCGCGCCACTGGCACGTTGGACATTAGCGATATCGAGCTGTGTAAGGGCGACGAGACATTGCTGGTCGACCACATTGCCATCAATGCCGACAATGCCTCTGTGCCGCAGAGCCTGTCATTGCACTCGCCCTTTGTCGATGCCGATGTGAGTGGCTCGTTTGATTTTGCAACTTTGGTTCCATCGGTCAAGGCAATGCTCAGTGAAACCTTCCCGCAGCTGCTGGGCACCTATAATCATGTCCGCTCCAGCCAACGGCCTAACGATGTCGACTTCCATGTTGTCATTCAACCCAGCGAGGAGCTGCAAGCATTTGTCAATCTGCCGGTCAAGGTACTCTACAAAACCACACTCGATGGCCACCTCAGCGAGACCGCGCATAGCTTTAATGTCTCACTTAACGCACCCTATTTGCTGCAGGGCAATAAGAACATCGTCGAGCAGACCATGATCACCGCCGTTCTCGATAGCGCCACACACCGCATGCACCTGGACGCTCACACCACATTGCCGTCAAAGAAGGGGAAAATCCATGTCGACCTCAATGCTCATGGCTTGGGCGATTCGGTGGCAACCAATCTGGCATGGCACGTCGACCGCGAACGCGACTTTTCGGGCAACTTCAACCTCTCGGGGGCATTGGCCCGCAATGCCGAGCGGCAGATCAGAGCCGACATCGACATCAACCCGTCCAAGCTAGTATTCAACGACACTGCATGGATTGTCCAGCCGGGACGGGTCACTGTCGACGGCAAGGACATCACAGTCCACAACCTTGCTGGTCAGTGTGACCAGCAGTATGTGCGCATCAATGGCCGCGTGTCGCATGACCCGGACGATGTGCTCGTTTTGCAGCTGGGCGACGTGAGTCTGGACTACATCTTTGAGACACTGAACATCGACAATGTGGTGTTCGGTGGGCGAGCCACGGGCGACTTCTATGCCAGCGACCTCTACTCGCGGGCACCGCGGCTGCTGACAACTGGGCTGCATGTTGACAATCTGGCCTACAACCACGCTGTCATGGGCGATGCCGACATCCAGAGCCAGTGGCTCAACGACGAGAAGGGAGTGCTGCTCAAGGCCGACCTCCGGCAGAAGAATGGTTGTCGCTCGGTCATCGATGGCGGCATCTATATAGCCGCTGACTCGCTTTACCTCGATTTCCAGACCCAACGTGCCAATGTCGCGTTTATGAAGCCCTTTATGCAAGCGTTCACCAGCGATGTGCAGGGCGAGGTGTCGGGACATGCCGTGCTGTTGGGCAACTTCCACGACATCAACCTCTATGGAGACATCCTGGCCGACAGTCTGCGGTTCAAGATTGACTATACCAATGTTTACTACACCTGTGCGGGCGACTCGGTGCACATGCAACCCAACCTCATCACGTTTCCCGGAGTGCGCATCCACGACCGGGACGGTCATGAGGCGCGATTGGACGGCTGGCTGCGGCACGACTGCTTCCACAAGCCGGTGTTCAGCTTTGCCATTACCGAAGCCCGCGACCTGTTGTGCTACGACACCAGTGCCAAGGACAATGCCGTGTGGCATGGCACGGTCTATGGCAATGGTGCGGCATTTGTCACCGGCGAGCCAGGTGTTGTCGACATCAGGGTGAACATGGAGACGGCGCCTCGCAGTCGGTTCACCTTTGTCCTGAGCGATGCCGAGGAGGCCAGTGAATACAGCTTCATCACTTTCCATGACCGCGACCAGCAGCTTCAGCCACATGAGGTAGAGGCTGTCCAGGACACGGTGCCCGAGATTGTGCGTCTGCTCACCGCGCAGGTGCAGCACAGTGAGGAGAGTGTGCCCACGCACTACAACATCGATCTGCAGGGCGACATCACCCCCGATGCCCAATTGGTCATCGTCATGGATCCCGTGGGCGGAGACCAGATCAAGGCCACCGGACGCGGCAACCTGCGCATGACCTACAACGACGCCAACGAGATGACCATGTTCGGCAAGTATGTCCTGGACAAGGGCAACTACAACTTCACCCTGCAGGATATCATCATCAAGGACTTCATCATCAAGGACGGCTCGTCAATCAGCTTCCAGGGCGACCCCTATGCCGCAGTGCTGGACATTGAGGCGGTCTATGCGCTCAACGCCAACATCCGTGACCTGGACGAGTCATTTGCCAGCGACAAGGAGATCAATCGCACCAATGTGCCGGTGCACGCCTTGCTGCGTGCCCGTGGCCCCATGAGTCAACCCGACATCTCGTTTGACCTGGAGTTTCCCACGCTCACCACCGATGCCTACCGCAAGGTGCGCAGCATCATCAGCACCGACGAGATGATGAATCAGCAGATTGTCTATCTGCTGGCGCTCAACCGTTTCTATACGCCTGAGTATACCGGTGCCACGCGCTCGGGAGGCGAGCTGACCTCGGTGGCATCAAGTACGCTGTCGTCCCAGCTGTCCAGCCTGCTGGGCAAGATGAGCGATAATTGGAGCATCTCGCCCAACTTCCGCAGCGACAAGGGCGACTTCAGCGACATGGAGGTTGACTTGGCGCTGTCTAGCCAGCTGCTGAACAACCGTCTGCTCTTCAACGGCAACTTTGGCTACCGTGACAATACCTACAACACCCGCAGCAGCAACTTCATCGGCGACTTTGATATTGAGTATCTGCTCAACAGTCGTGGAACCCTGCGCCTAAAGGCCTATAACCACTTCAACGACCAGAACTACCACGTGCGCAACGCCTTGACCACACAAGGCGTGGGCATCGTGTGGAAGCATGACTTTAACAAGCCGTTCGACTTCCTGAAAAAACGCCGTGCCGACACTGACACTGCCACAACCGTCACGCCAACCCCCAAAGCCGCTACCACACCATGAGACATCTGCTCTGCATATTGGTAGCTGTGCTTGCCGTCCTGGCGTGTCCGGGGCAGGCTCCACCCGACACTGCAACCCAAGGTAAGAACTGGAAGGAAGAGCTAAAGCACCTGCGCATCAACATCAACGACACCGTCACGCGATATCCCAAGTTTGTCCGCATGGCTTATGGCACTGCCCGTTGGGTGGTGAAGGCACTCTATACCTACGACACCGCTTACGTTGAGGGGTTCGGCAGCAAGTGGCGCTTCATGGTCAAGTGCAACAACTGGTTTGACACTTACACAGGCCGTCTGACACAGTACCACATGCCCATCGGCATGTCGTCGAACATCACCACCAAGTTTGGAGCACACATTTCTTATAAGGGCATAGGTCTGGGCTACATGCTCAACCTCAAGGACGTGTTCACCGGTCGCCGGCTGGACAACCGCCGGCTGGACGGCTCAATCAACACGTCGCGTATCGCCGTCGAGTGGTACTATGCCAAGGACCGCAGCGACATCAACATCCACCGACTCGGCAACTACGGCAAGGACCGCTGGCGAACCTACGAGTTCAGTGGCCTGATTCGCGAAGCCTATGGTGCTTATATCTACTACTTTTTTAATCACAGCCGCTACTGCCAGTCGGCGGCCTATGGCATTTCGCGTCATCAGCGCCGCAGTGCCGGATCATTTATCCTGGGTGTGCATGCCGGGCATCAGGATATCGATATGGATTTCAACTTGCTCGAAGACAGGATGAAAACCTACCTTCCTGATACGCTCTACGACTACCGCTTTGCCTACCGCGACTACAGCGTGCTCGTGGGGTATGGATACAGCTGGGTGCCGCACCGCCGCTGGTTGATCAATGTCACAGCTCTGCCCAGCTTGGGGCTGCGCCACTCGAGGCCCACCAATGTGGAGGGCGACCGCTGGATGCTCTCGACCAATTTCCGCATTAAGATTGCACTGGTGCTCAACCGCAAGCGGTGGTCCTACGGCCTGAACCTGGTGAGCGACGGACACTGGTACCGCAGCCGCAACAACAGCTTTTTCAATTCCAGCCAGGACATCAACTTCTCGGTCGGATTCAGGCTATTTTAGGTGCAGTTTTACATGATATGATACAATTGGGGACGGTTCTGTTTTGTATCAATGATACAATCGGGGACGGTTCTGTTTTGTATCATTTTTTCAGATAAGCTTGATGGTTCTGATAATTGAAAGCAACGAAAGCCCACAAGAGGGCTTGAAGCAGATGTTGGATATTGGCTGTGGCTGAAGACTAGGGACAATGAACTTTTGACTGAACTGTTTTGTCTGTGTCGGCTTCTTTTCATGAACAAATTTTTAAAAAATCGCGTGTAAATTTTGGTATTTAAAAAAATATGTGTACTTTTGGGGTTCAAAATTGACACGCCTCCCTGATTTGGGGTGGTGTTAAACTCTAAAATTTGTTATTATGGAATCGCGTGAACAAATGTCTGGATCGGTCAATGAACTTGAGAAGGACGTGACCCTGAACGCTGAGCCTGTAATTGAAACAGGTGAGACAGCAGTGAGAAACGAAGAAATGACCGCAACCGAGGCCACAGCCCAGCCCATGGAGCAAGAGGCCGAGTCAGATGCTGCGACGACCGGCAGTCAGTCAGCCGATGCCGCCCTCGACACCGATGATGCCGCCCATGACAGCACCAAATATGGTGAGCTGGACAAGGCGCAGCTGGTAGAGCGGCTGGAAGAAGTGGTGCAGCAACCTGTCGAGACCATCCGTGGCGAGGTGACGGCAATAAAGGCCGCCTTCTATGCCCTGCGCAAGCAGGAGCTGGCCGCCGAGCGTGAGGAATTCTTGGCTCGTGGCAACGAGGAAGCCGCCTTTGCCCCTCGTGAGGACGAGTGTGAGAACCGTGTAAAGCAGCTGCTCGAGGTGGTCAAGGAGCGCAGAGCCGAGTATAACGCGGCACAAGAGGCCATACGGACTCAGAATTTGGAGCACAAGCGCGAGATTATCCGACAAATTGAAGAAATCACCGGTGACCCCGACAACATCAACCGTCAGTTCCCGCGTGTGCAGCAGCTGCAGCAGGACTTCAAGGCCGTTGGGCCGGTGCCGGCCACTAGCGAGACCGAAATCTGGAAGTCTTATCAGCTGGCAGTCGAGAAATTTTACGACCTGCTCAAGATCAATAAGGAACTGCGCGACTACGATTTCAAGAAGAATCTCGAAATCAAGCAGCAGCTCTGCGCCGATGCCGAGGCTCTGGATGACGAGGCCGACGTAGTGTCGGCATTCAAGCAGCTGCAGGAACTGCACAACACCTGGCGCGAGACCGGTCCGGTGGCCAAGGAACTGCGCGAGGACTTGTGGGCACGTTTCAAGAATGCCTCGGCAGTGATCAACAAGAAGTATCAGGCATTCTTCGAGCAGCGTAAGTCGCAGGAGCGCGAGATGGCCGATGCCAAGACCGCGCTGTGCGAAGAGATTGAGAAGATTGACCCCACGCAGATCAAGAGCTACGCCGGCTGGGATGAAGCCACGCGTGTCATCATCGGGCTGCAGGAGCAGTGGAAGCAGTTGGGATTTGCTTCGCGCAAGGTCAATGCCCAGCTGTTCGCCCGCTTCCGCAAGGCGTGCGACGAGTTCTTTGCACTCAAGGCAGAGTTCTACAAGAAGACCAAGGAGATGTTTGCCGCCAATCTGGAGCGAAAACTGCAGCTGTGTGAGCAGGCCGAGGCACTGAAAGACTCGACCGACTGGCGAAAAACCACCGATGCGCTGGTGGCTCTGCAAAAAGAGTGGAAGACCATTGGCCCCGTGGCCAAGCGACACAGCGACGAGGTGTGGAAACGCTTTATCGCCGCGTGCGACCATTTCTTTGAGCAGAAGAAGCAGCAGTTCCAGGACGTACATGCTGTGGAGCGCGACAACCTCAAGGCCAAACGTGAAGTCATCGCCGCCATCAATGCCGCCCTTGAGGCCGAGGACGTTGAGGCTGCCGCACAGACCGTGCGTGACCTCATGGCGCGCTGGAACAGCATCGGTCATGTGCCCTATCGTGACAAAGACAAGGTCTATGCCGACTATCGCGAGGCTGTCGACCGTGCCTTCGAAAAGCTGGACATGAAGGGTACGCGTGCCAGCCTGGCAAGCTACGAGACCACGTTGAGCCAGATGAGTGGCACCGACAAAGTGTCGCATGAGCGCGAGAAGCTGGTGCGAGCATTCGAGCAGAAGTGCAGTGAGCTCAAGACCTACGAGAACAACATGGGATTCTTTAATGCTCAGAGCAAGAGCGGCAACTCGTTGCTGCGCGAGATGGAGCGCCGCATTCAGCACATCAAGGACGAGATTGCCCTGCTTGAGCAGAAGATCAAGCTCATTGACGAGAAGGAGTGATTCGTTTATGTGAATAGTTTATAGTTAAAAGTTTGGAGTTTCGAGTAGTCACGACTTTGGGCTTTTAACTATAAACTATTTGCTGTGTTTGAGTGCCAGGTTTTAAGGTTGTGCCAGTCACAACCTTTAGCTTTTAACAAAAAACTATAAACTAAATTGACCGACGAGCAAATCAAACGTGAGGCACTGGGGGCGTTGCACAAGTTTTTTGGCTACCAGAGTTTTTATCCCGTGCAGTGGCAGGTCATCGACCATGTGATGCATGGCCACGATGCAGTGGTGCTGATGCCCACCGGTGGGGGCAAGTCGATGTGCTACCAGATTCCGGCCCTCATCAAAGATGGCTGCGCCATCGTTGTGTCGCCCTTGCTGGCATTGATGAAAGACCAGGTCGATGCCTTGGTCGATGCCGCTGTGCCAGCTGCTGCGGTCAACAGTCAGCAGAGCGACAGCGAGAACCGTGCCGTCATCGAGCAGGCCTATCAAGGGCACGTCAAGCTCATCTACATCTCTCCCGAGAAGTTGCTAGCCGACATGGACACATGGTCGCGGCAGCTGCGTGTGTCACTCATTGCTATCGATGAGGCACACTGCATCTCGCAATGGGGGCATGATTTCCGTCCCGAATATGCCAAGTTGAGCCAGGTAAAGGCCCGCTTTCCCGACGTGCCATTGCTGGCTCTGACGGCAACAGCCGACCGCCTGACCCGCGATGACATCCGTCGCCAGCTGCACATCGACCAGGCACGAGTGTTCGAGACCTCGTTCGACCGCCCCAACATCACGCTCAATGTTGTCAGTGAGTCGGCTGCACGACAGAAGTTGAGCCGCATCGTGCGCTTCATCTCGCGGCATCAGGGCGAGAGTGGCATTATCTACTGCCTGAGCCGGAAGACCACCGAGACCGTGGCAGAACACCTGCGCAAGTTGGGGATGAACGCAGCAGCCTTCCACGCCATGATGCCCACCGAGCACAAACTTGCAGTGCAACGCGACTTCATCAACGACGAGGTGCCCATCATCTGTGCCACGGTGGCCTTCGGCATGGGCATCAACAAGAGCAATGTGCGCTGGGTCATCCACTACAACATGCCGCAGAACATTGAGCGATATTATCAGGAGATTGGGCGTGCCGGACGCGACGGCTTGCCTGCCGAGGCGCTGATGTTCTACAGCTACAGCGACGTGATTACACTGACCAACTTTGCGCGGGAGTCTGGACAGTCGCGCGTCAACATGGAGAAGTTACATCGCATGCAGCAATTCTGCGAGTCGACCGTGTGCCGCCGTCGCATCCTGCTCAACTACTTCGATGAAGCATTCGACCACGATTGCCACCACTGCGATGTGTGCAGTGACCCGCCCGAACGGATAGACGGTACCATCCTGGCACAGAAGGCGCTCAGTGCCATCATGCGCACGGGACAGCAGGCGGGCATGACCATGATTGTCGACATACTCAAGGGTGCGAGCAAGGCCGAGCTGGCACAAGCCGGCTATCACTTGCTCAAGACCTATGGGGCAGGACGCGACCTTACATTCAGGCAGTGGAATGCCTATATGCTGCAGATGCTGCAGATGGGACTGTTTCGCATCGCATACGACGAGAACAACCACCTCAAGGTCACCGACTATGGCCAAAAGGTGCTTTATGACCGCACGGGACAAGTGCGGGTCATGCTCTCAAAGTTCGACCCAAGGACGTTCGAGCAGCGGCAAGTCCAGAAGAAACAACAGCAAACCATCCTGCCCACTAAAGAACAAGTCGATAAAGAATTGTTCGAGCAGTTGCGACTCACGCGTCTGGCACTGGCGCGTGCGCAAGGTGTGCCGCCATACCTTATCTTCAGTGACAAAGTGCTCACTGTCATGGCGCAAGAGAAACCCACGACTTTCGCCGAGTTCTCGGTCATGTATGGCGTGGGCGAGGCCAAGGCTCAACGCTATTGGCGCCCCTTTACTGACACCATTCGGCGCTACAACGATAGTCGTTAGCCTTTAGCTACGAGTTGTTGTGGGGATTGCTCGAATAATGTGGCTTTTTGTCCAGTCTTGTCCAGTCTGTCCAGTCTTGTCCAGTCTTGTCCAGTCTGTCCAGTCTTGTCCAGTCTTGTCCAGTCTTGTCCAGTCTGTCCAGTCTTGTCCAGTCTGTCCAGTCTGTTCATTTGTTGGACCAGTGGACAAACTCTGGACAAACTGTGTCCAGATGCCAGCCAGCAGCTGTTGCACACGGCGCTTGTTCAGTCGAACGTGGCCGTCGGCTCAAGGTGTGCAGTGGTCAGGGGCAAGCGGTTCAATGCCATCTGCTCGGGTATGTCGCCAGGCTGATGACAAAAAAGTGTCACCGTTGTCGAACGGTGATAAATGACATCTCCTCCCCAGTCCATCCAGGACTGAGGTCACAGCTGAGTTTTTCGTAATGAATGTATTGAGTTGTCAAATTACAACTGCCGCTGCAAAAGTAATGCACAAAATAGGTGAAATGCAAATTTTAGGTAGTTTTTTAACAATGTTTATACTTTGTCCACTCTGTCGTATCTGTTCAGCGATTGCGTCGGAGACGCTAAAATGCTTCGAAGAAGCTATTTGTTCGAAAGACCATGCAAGAGGGCTGGAGGTCCTCGCTGCTTGGTCCACACAGGAGCAGAACAAAAGTGCCTCGTAGAGGAACTTTTACAGCCAAACAGCTATTAGTTAGCTGTTTAAAGTTCCTCTGCGAGGCACTTGGCAGGTCGAGTCTCAGGACCAAGCTGCGTGCATCTTCGATGCACTTGCATGGTCTTTCGAACAAAATCGGGTCT
>CACZHT010000062.1 GCA_902781045.1 uncultured Bacteroidales bacterium
CCATGTACTGCTACAAGGCCGCCGAGGACCATGCCGCCCGGTCGGGCGACGACTACCAGCGCGGCTACGCCCTGATGCGCATGGCCAGCCTCTATCAGAGCCGGTATGCCCTCCGCGAGGCCATTGAGGCTTATAAGAAATCGCTGTCGTGCTTCGAGCGGGTCAATGCCCCTGCCTGGAGGTTGAGTGTCTCATTGTCACTAGCCAACCAATATCAGACAGTCAACCTCGACAGCGCATTCTATTATGTCAACCAGGCACTGGACTATAGCCGGACGTTAGACTCGGTCAGGTATGACGAATGCCTCAGCACCTTGTCGTCATGCCATCTTCTCAACGAGGATTATCGTGCCTGCATCGCTGCCGCCAAGGCATCCGTCAGTCGCAGCACTGACAGGGACGTGTATTTCCGCAGCTGCCACTGGGCGGCCCAGGCCTTCGCCATGCTGGGGGAGAGTGACTCGGGGACCTACTGGCTCGGTTTGGCGCCACTGCCGGCCAACAAGGCCGACAGTGTGTTGTTCTTACGCACCAAGGGTATGCTGTCGCCCGACTCCTCACGCTACTTGTTGCTGTCAGGCGACATGGCCGACACGCTGGTCGACATGGATGCAGTCGTGACACTGACCAACACAAGCAAGCGTTATGACCAGCTGAAAAGTCAGGACTCAGCCCATAGGAAAAGCCGAAACACATTGTCGCTGTTGACAGTGGCTGTAATCATCATCCTGATTGTGTCATCGCTTGTCTACTGGACCAGGAAGCGGAAAGAGCGTGCTATGGCCAGTGCGATAGAGGAAAGTGGAAAAATTATCTCGTCCTTGAGAAGCGACCTCAAGGCGAGTGACGACCTGGCGGCAGCCCGTCAGGAGGAGATTGGACAGCTGAGCGGAGAGTTGAGCAATCAGAAGCACAGGGTCATGGAGATAGTGAACGAAATGCTGCAGAATGCAACCATCTACCACCAGACGCTGATGATGCAGGAGATGGACAATGAGACGGTGTCGGTCGAGTTTCGCCGATATGTCAACGCGACTTTCATGTCCAAGCTGAAAGGATTGCTGGATGTGGCTTATCCCCGACTGGCGCAGAGGATGAGTGACGCCCATTGTGACAGCGACAACGAGGACACGGTATACCTGCACTTTGCCGGCTTCACTAACGACATGATATGCAGCTACCTCAATCTGACTAATAAAAAATCAATTTCGAACAAGAAAAGAGCTATCGCTACCATGATACTTGGCGAGAAAGCCACAATCAACCAGCTGGCCGAGTGACCCAAAAACTGCCCTCACAGAGCGCAAAAAACAACCCATACAGCCCCCAAAATCAGCCATCATTCTGCCACTGGCTCTAGCATTCACATCGGGCACCAATGTTGATGTCAACGGACCGGAAACTATGCGGATGGCATAATTGTTAGCGGAAAACCCTCTCCAAGGCTTGTCCGATAGCGGCACGTGGATGCATAGCACAAAGGCTGAAACTGCCGCACCTCTGGTCGAAGATCTCGACAAATTGATAAAGAATACGCCTCATTTTCGTCGACGAAACGCCGTGAAACATCTCGTAAGCACTTGTTGAACACCAGTTTAATGGAATTGGTTTGTAACGCCCAATAATTTGCGCAGATGCTTTCTTGCCATTACCTTTGCATTGCCGGAACAGCGTGGTAGGCTGGAGATGAACTCGCAAATCGAAATCATATTTTTCATCATGCTGACCAATGCCGCGGACGGTGGAGCCGTCAGTCAGCTTCACGATACCTCAACCGGTCTGCACCGCACCGCGGCATTTACTATCGTAATTCTTCTGTGATTCCGCATTTCCCCTCCCCTTTCGCAAAGGGGAGGGGTCAGGGGTGGGGTTTGGATGCAAAGCATGATGCCCAATGCCCAATGCGCAATGACTTCCTTGCAGCTTCCCCTCCCCTTTCGCAAAGGGGAGGGGTCAGGGGTGGGGTTTGGATGCAAAGCATAATGCCCAATGCCCAATGCCTGCCTAGCAGCCTCCCCTCCCCTTTCGCAAAGGGGAGGGGTCAGGGGTGGGGTTTGGATGCAAGGCATAATGCCCAATGCGCAATGACTTCCTAGCAGCCTCCCCTCCCCTTTCTCAAAGGGGAGGGGTCAGGGGTGGGGTTTGGATGCAAAGCATAATGCCCAATGCCCAATGACTTCCTGGCAGCCTCCCCTCCCCTTTCCCAAAGGGGAGGGGTCAGGGGTGGGGTTTGGATGCAAAGCATAATGCCCAAAGCCCAATGACTTCCTAGCAGCCTCCCCTCCCCTTTCGCAAAGGGGAGGGGTCAGGGGTGGGGTTTGGATGCAAAGCCCAAAGCCCAAAGCCCAAAGCCCAATGCGCAATGCCCAATGCCTGCCTGGCAGCCTCCCCTCCCCTTTCTCAAAAGGCCGCTGAAAAAGTACAGGCAAATAATTGATTTGCTTCACAAGGGTTGTATTCAAACCTGAATTTGAATAAATTGTCTGCAAATTTCGTGATATTTCAAATTATATTAAAGAAACATTGCGCCCGTTCGGTTGCGAGCTATAGGTTCGCGTTTTATTCGCGTAATTCGCGGTTTATTACTTTTTCAGCGGCCTGCCCAAAGGGGAGGGGTCAGGGGTGGGGTTTGCATGCCATGCACAATGACCGTCAACCCGAACGGAGACCGAGCAGAGTTATCCAACTCGACTGCCGCGAAGCGAGTATGAATTATAAATTATGAATTATCGTCAAGGACGGCAAGACCACTGCCAACATGGGCGAGACCATCACCCTCGTTGTCACTCCAGCCAAGGGCTACAAAATGCAGAGCCTGACGGCCACCCATGCCACTAGGGCGTGCGCTATGTCAACCCGATGGGCCACGTGAGCGACCGTCCGTTCCCGGGCATCAACATCGTCATCGACGGCGACAAGACCTACAAGGTGGTGAAGTAACTTCCTTGTTGTCGCACTAATAAACTGCGAGGGCTGCGCCACCACTGGCGCAGCCCTCGATATGTTGAGTTGTAGGGATGCTCACAGCAGGGTGAGCACAGTGGAGCGGTCCAGGGTGATGTGACGCGCGGCATGGCGCACCTGCTCGGGCGTGACACTGGTGATGCGCTCCATCATCTGGTCGAGTGTGGTGACATCGCCGTGGCACAGCATGTTGCGTCCAGCGTTCATCGCCACCCACTCGGCACTGTCGGCGGCCAGCAACAGCTGCCCGCAGTACTGCCGCTTGGCGGCATCCAGGCGGCGCTCGGGCAGGCATCGCTCGGCCAGGTCGCGTGTCACCCTGTCGATGACTCTGAGGCTTGACCGGATGTCGCTGGGGTCACAGCCCATGTAGACCTGCATCAGTCCGCAGTCGCTCATCAGGCTGATGGACGACTCGACGGTGTAGACATAGCCTCGCCGCTCGCGCAGCTGAACATTGAGCAGCGAGTTCATCCCAGGGCCACCCAGGATGTTGTTGAGCAGCGACAGGGCGAACCGCTCGTCGCTGTAGAGGCTGGGCAGGCGCAGGGCTGCCACTGTGTGGGCCTGATGCAGGTGCAGCTCCACGGTGTGGCGGCTCGGAGCAACCACCGGCGGCAACACACGAGCCTCGCGGTGCAGCGGGCAGTCCATGCCACCCAGGTGACGCTCGGCCTGACGGAATGCTCGCTCGGCAGGCATCGGACCCACGACAAAGAATGCCATGTTGTCGGGAACATAGAGCGACTTCAGGTAGTCCATGCACTGTTGCGAACCCATCTTGCGCAAGTGCTCTTCATTGCCCAGGATGTTGTGGCCCAGTGCGCTGCCGGCAAACAGGATGTCCTCGACATCGTCATAGACCGCGTCGCTGGGAGTGTCGCGGTAGCTGGCGACCTCCTCAAGCACCACGTCGCGCTCGCGCTCAATCTCGTCGTGAGGAAAGGTCGAGCAGCGCACCAGGTCGGCAATTAGCTCGACGGCGCGAGCCAGATGCTGGGCCGGAAACACCGAGTAGACCATGGTGTGCTCCTTGGTGGTGTAGGCATTCAGCTCGCCGCCGATGCTCTCCATGCGGTTGATGATGTGCCACGAGCGGCGGTGGGTTGTCCCCTTGAAGATGGTGTGCTCGACAAAGTGTGCCAGCCCATAACGGCCCTCGCCGTCGTCGCGGCTGCCGGCATTGACGGCCAGGCCGCACCAGGCCACGGGCGAGCCGGTGTGCACATGCACCATCCGCAGTCCGTTGGGCAAGGTGTGTGTGGTGTAGGTGTTGTCCATTGTGTGGCAGCTTCTACTCGAGGACAAACTTGAACTTCTTGCCCTTGGAATTGGTGAACGTGCCGGCATAGTGGTCGCCGCGGCACTCGTAGTTGCCGTCGAACGTGCCCGTGTGCTTGCCCTGTGTGGTGTACTCGTGCAGAACCAATTGCATGGTGCCCCGGGCATTGACCGCCACCATGCTGATCATCTTGAGCTTGAAGCGGTTGTCGGGGTAGGCTGTGTAGTAGTAATAGCCCACCTCGTCATCGTCTTGCGCACCGCTGATGCGCAGGTGCATCTTCACTTCGTATGGACCAATCTTGCCTGTGAGTATTTGGTAATCTGCCTGTTCGTCGGCACAGACCGTGTCGGCCTGGATGGGCAGGCTCTGAGCGGAGGCGGGCATGCCAGCCAGCAGGGCCAGCAACACCACAGCCGCTATAATGCTAATCTGTTTCATAGGATTTATGTTTGGTTGTTTTTACGCGTCAGGGTGACGAAGTCGTAGGCGTAGTGGTTGCGCTCATCGGCCTCGTGCCGCTCGCAGTCCACCTCCTGCCACTCATCGGGGTCGATGGCGGGAAAGAAGGCGTCGGCATCGTCAAAGGTGGCGTGCAGCCGCGTCAGGTGCAGTGTCTGAACACGGGCGAAAGTCTCGGCATAGATTTGTGCGCCGCCGATGATGAAGATGTCGCCCGGCATCTGCGCGGCCTGCAGCGCCTCGTCCACACTGTGCACGACAGTCACGCCGTCGGCGTGCCACTCGGGGTTGCGGGTGATGACGATGTTCTGGCGGCCGGGCAAAGCACCCTTGGGGAACGACTCGAACGTGCGGCGCCCCATGACGATGCTGTGCCCCATCGTCAGGTTCTTGAAGTGCCGCAGGTCGGCCGGCAGATGGCACAGCAGCCCCCCGTCGCGCCCGATGGCCCCATCACAGGCCACCACCACAATCGCCGATAGTGTAGCAGGGCGCGACTGTGTTGCTGCACACTTGACCGTGTTAGGTTCCATAGTCATTGTCGTGTGATGTATCAATAGTGGAAGCTGCTCCCGCCCAGGAACTCGCGCAGCAGGCTGGTGCTGGGGATGTCTTTCTCCTCGAGCGACTCAAAGTAGCTGAGGAAGCGCAGCAGCCGCCAGGCCTCGGCATACTCCGGGCAGTCGGCGGGCACCTCTTTGAGCACAGGCTCAGCATAGTCCTTCATCACGGCCAGCTCGAACAGAAGCGACGAGTTGAACGTGGCATCGGCATTCTCCTGATAGGGGAAAATCCACTTCTCCTCGCCACGGCGCACGCTGGCCCAGCGGGCGATGGTGTCGCGGGCGCTGGCACCGCGATACTTGGCATCGCGCACGATGCGTCGCAGCAGGCGGTTGTCGGTGGTCGGAATCCAGTTGTGGTCGTCGATGCACAGGGTGGTGAGCGCACTGACAAACAGACGGTACTTCTGAGCGTCAGGAATCTGTTTGGTCAGCTCGGGGTTCAGGCCGTGGATGCCCTCGATGAGCAGTATCTCGTTCTGGGCCAGCTTGAGGGTGTTGCCCCGGTACTCGCGCTGGCCCAGGGCGAAGTTATAGGTGGGCATCTTCACTTCCTTGCCGGCCAGCAGGTCGGTCAGGTCCTGGTTGAACTGCTTGAGGTCGAGCGCGTAGAGCGACTCGTAGTCATAGTCGCCGGTCTCGTCGCGCGGTGTGTCCACACGGTTGACAAAGTAGTTGTCCAGGGCGATGACCTTGGGCATGATGTAGTTGGTGACCAGCTGGATGGCCAGACGCTTGCTGCTGGTGGTCTTTCCGCTCGACGACGGGCCGGCAATGAGCACCACGCGTGCGCCCCCCTGACGGAAGCGTTGGGCGATATCGTAGGCAATCTCGGCAAACTTCTTGTTGTGCAGCGCCTCGGCCACACTGATCAGCATGGGCGCATAGTCGGTCTTGATGGCCTTGTTGAGCATGCCCACATCGTCTAGGCCGATGATGTCATTGAATTGGGTGTACTCGGTGAATGCCTGGAACATCTTGGGCTGCGGTGTCAGTTGGGCAGGACGCTCGGGATGGTTCCAGTCGGGACCCAGCAGGAGCATGCCGTCCTCATAGAGCTGCAGGTCGAAGGTCTTGAGATAGCCTGTGGACGGCACCAAGGGACCGTAGAAACTGTCGATAATGTCGCCCAGCTGGTAGTACTTGGTGTAGAGCTGGTGCACCGTGCCCAGCAGCCGCACCTTGTCGTTGAGCCCTTGTCGGCGCAGCATCTCAATCACATCTTGGGTGAGCCGCTCGTGGCCCACAAAGGTGATGTCGTGCTCGACAATCTCTTCCATCTTCGACTTGATGCGTTCCACCACGTCGGCGGTGATGGGCTTGTCCTCGTGCTTGAACACACAGTAGTAGCCGCCCGACACCGAGTGCATGAAGCGCAGACGCTTGCCGGGATAGCGGTCGTTGACCGCCTTGTACATCACCATGCACAGCGAGCGGATGTAGGCGCGTTGGGCCGAGGCGTGCTCCAGGCCGACAAACTCGACGTGCTTGGGTCGGAAGACGTTGAAGTGAAGGTCCTCGGTCTTGTGGTTGACCATGGCCAGCACCGGGTGGGGGTGCGGCGCGGGGGACATGCGGTTGTAGATGTCGAGCAGCGACTCGCCGCCGGTGACAGGCACATACTGCTCGATATTCTTGCAATAGATGTTGAGGTCGGTATTCATTGTTTGAGTTTGTTTTTCAATTTGTTGATATGTCGGTTGGCCTCCTGGATGCGGCTCAGGGCGATGCGACCGTCCTTGACGGCACGCACAATCATGTCGACCAGCCGGAAGGGGCGGTCGGCCTCAAAGCCGGTCGAGATGTTGTTGCCCACACACAGCATGTCGCAACCGGCGTTGATGGCCAGCACCAGTGCCGGCTCGATCTGGTAGTTGTCGATGATGCCCTGCATGTACATGTCATCGCTCAGTATCACGCCGTCGAAGTGCAGTTGCTGGCGCAGAATGCCGGTGAGCATCTTCTGCGACAGGGTGGCGGGGTAGTCGGGGTCGAGCTGGCGGTTGAAGATGTGGGCCGTCATCACCAGGTCGGCCTGTCCCTGCTCAATCAGGAGCCGGAACGGACGCAGCTCGGTGGGTTGCCAGGTGTCGGTCACGTCGACCAGTCCCCAGTGCGAGTCGCCTGTGGCGCTGCCGTGGCCGGGAAAGTGCTTGAGCGTGCACAGCACTCCCTGGCGATGGTGCTCGTCCACCATCATGCCGGCATGCCACGCCACCACCGACGGTGATGACGAGTAGCAACGGTCCAGCCCTCCCAGTGCTGGACAAGCTGGGTCCAGGATGTCGACAACGGGGGCCAGGTTGATGTTCACACCGCTCTGGGCCAGCTGGATGGCCATCTGCCGAGCGTAGTGGCGGGTGGAGTCGCCGCGCGCCATCTGTCCGATGCTTGCTGCCGACGGGATGCGCTCGTAGCCATACTGCGGCTTGAGGCGCTGCACACGGCCACCCTCCTGGTCCAGGGCGATGAGCAGGCGACCGTGACCCCAACGCTGCAGCTGGGAGGTCATGCGCTGCAGCCGCTCGCGGCGGGTGATGTTGCGCGAGCCGACGGTGCCATCGCCTGTGAGGTCGACGTCAAACAGGATGATGGCGCCCACGCCCAGGTCCCGAACATAGCGGGCGGCATCGCAGTCGTCGGTCACCGAGTCGCCGCGAAACCCCACCATGAGCATCTGCGCGGCCATGCGGCGCAGCTCGGCGTCACTGGGCAGCCGCTCAGCCGCAAACTGGTTGCCCGCCATCAGGCACGCAACCAACAATAAGAGTAGTCTCTCTGCCATGGGTATCAAAATGCTGCTACCTTGCGGGCTTGAAGAAGTCAAAGAAGTAGTAGCATGCTATCCAGTCGACACGGATGCCGCGGGCAAAGCCCAGAACGCGCTGGCCGGAATCGACCACTTTGCCGTCGTTCAGGTTGATAGTGCCCAGCACATGGCTCTCGCCGTCGCACACTGTGCCGTCGGTCTTGATATATCCGATGCGGGAACCATGAGCATCGAAGATTTCCAGACGGTTGATGCGGCCACGGGTCACACCGGCCTTGTCCTTGATTGTGCCGTCGGCCTCAAACGAGCCGATGCTGCGCTGGTTGACGTCGCGCACCAGACCATTGCCCGCGATGCGACCCACGCTGTTGTAGCTGGCATCGCGCAACACTTGCGCACTTGCTCCGGCGCTACAAGCCAGTGCTATTGCCATGATGGCTGCCGTCAGATATGTTCTCAATCTTTTCATTGTCTTGCATTTTTTCTTTTAGACTCGTAATCTGCTGCAAAGTTACAACAAAATTTCTTAATTCACCACGTCAAAGACGATTGTCGACATGAAGGATTTGCTTGACAATCATCATCTCGCGGATGTCGCTGCGAGGCACGTCCATGTCGTCATAGTCCTTGTTGGCACTGCGCAGAGTCACCAGGTTGGGGTCTGGGTTGCGGCGCACATACTTGATCAGGCGATAGTCATCGAGCATCACCACATAAATCTCGCCCCAGAAGATGTGTCGCATGCTCGTGAGCTCGCGGATGGCAACATAGTCGCCGTTGCAAATCACGGGCTTCATCGAGTCGCCGTTCACCTTGACAATGCGGCACTCCGACGACATGCCGGGCAGGTCTACCCAGCCCACGATGCGGTCGTCGGTGAACATCGAGGCGCGGGGCATCGAGCCGGCTGTCACGTCGATGTCATACACCGGAGTGCCCTGGTTGCTGAGCTGAACGGGGGGCACACTGAGGGTGGGGGGGCTAACCTGCTTGGCAAACGGAAGGTCGGTGCCCTCTTCGAGCCACTGCTTAGACACGCCCAGGTTGACCACGATGCGGTTGATCAGAGCCGAACTGATGGGCAGACGGCCGTTCAGGTACTTCGACAGGTTGGAAGCGTTGATGTCAATCTTCTCGGCAAACTCCACCTGCTTGTATCGCAGCTCGTCCATCAGATATTTGATGCGCTCCACTATCTGCTGGTCGTTTTGTTTGTTTTCTGTTTCCATTACCATTGTGATGTTGTGTGTCTTGGTTTTGATGCTGCAAAATTACAACTCCTTGGGTAAATGACCAAATTTTTGATGGCTTAATTTAATTCTCAATCAGCATTTCACGATTCTCAATTTTTTTTTGTACTTTTGCCCGATATTTTGTTTTCAATCAGCGAGCACAATGCTCGCAACCCGAAACTCATAACTCGAAACAAAAATATGGACTATAATTTCCGCGAGATTGAACAGAAGTGGCAACAGTGGTGGCGCGACAATGACGTCTATCGTGCCGAGGTCGACAACAACCGTCCCAAATTCTATGTGCTGGACATGTTCCCCTATCCATCGGGGGCGGGACTGCATGTGGGGCACCCGCTCGGATACATCGCAAGCGACATCTATGCACGCTACAAGCGTCTGCAGGGCTTCAACGTGTTGCACCCCATGGGATATGATGCCTATGGCCTGCCCGCCGAGCAGTATGCCATACAGACAGGTCAGCACCCCGAGGTGACCACCGTCAAGAACATCACCCGCTATCGTGAGCAGCTCGACAAGATCGGTTTCTGCTATGACTGGAACCGTGAGGTGCGCACTTGCGACCCTGGCTACTACAAGTGGACGCAGTGGGCTTTCTTGCAGATGTTCAAGAGCTACTACAACACCGCCATCGAGAAGGCATGCCCCATCGAGGAGCTCATCGCACACTTTGAGCAATATGGCACCGACGGATGCAATGCCTACACCGGCTCGACCGACACATTCACTGCCGAGCAGTGGAACCAAATGACCAAGGTTGAGAAGGAGAATGTCCTCATGAACTATCGCATCGCCTATCGCGGAAAAACCATGGTCAACTGGTGCCCCAAGCTGGGCACCGTCCTGGCCAACGACGAGGTGAGCGAGGGTGTGAGCGTGCGAGGCGGATATCCCGTCGAGCAGAAGGTGATGAACCAGTGGTGCCTGCGTGTCAGTGCCTACGCTCCGCGACTGTTGCGCGACCTGGACACCATCGAGTGGACCGATAGCATCAAGGAAACCCAGCGCAACTGGATCGGCTACAGCGAGGGTGCCGAGATGAACTTTGAGGTGGCTGGCACAGGCAAGAATCTGCTTATCTTCACCACACGCGCCGACACCATCTTCGGTGTCACGTTCATGGTGCTGGCTCCTGAGAGCGAGTATGTCAACGACGTGGTCACACCAGAGCAGCGTCAGGCCGTAGACGACTATCTCGACGAGGTCAAGCACAAGACCGAGCGTGAGCGCATGATCGAGAAGAAGGTGAGCGGTGTGTTCACCGGTTCGTATGCCATCAATCCCGTCACTGGCAAGGAGATACCCATCTACATCAGCGACTATGTGCTGGCCGGCTATGGCACGGGTGCCATCATGGCTGTGCCGGCCCACGACAGCCGCGACTATGCCTTTGCGCGGCACTTCGACCTGCCCATCATTCCGCTGGTCGAGGGGGCCGATGTCACCGAGGAGAGCTTTGATGCCAAAGAAGGCATCATGATGAACTCGAGCAACGACCTGCTGCAACTCAATGGGCTGACCGTCAAGGAGGCCATCGAGAAGACCAAGAAATTCATTGCCGAGGCCGGGTTGGGACGCGTCAAGGTCAACTACCGCCTGCGCGACGCCATCTTCAGCCGCCAGCGCTACTGGGGCGAGCCGTTCCCCATCTACTATGATGCCGACGGCCAGCCACAGCCTCTCGACGAGAACGAGCTGCCGCTGCAGCTGCCCGAGGTCGACGCCTTCCTGCCCACCGAGACCGGCGAGCCTCCGCTGGGCCGTGCCAAGAACTGGACTACGAAGGATGGTCAGCCGCTGGAGCTGTGCACCATGCCCGGCTTTGCCGGGTCTAGTGCCTACTATCTGCGCTACATGGACCCGCACAACGACCGTGAGCTTGTCTCGCATGAGGCCAACAACTATTGGCGTCAGGTCGACCTCTATGTGGGCGGCACCGAGCATGCCACAGGTCACCTCATCTACAGCCGATTCTGGAACAAGTTCCTCTATGACTACGGCTATGTGTGCGAGAAGGAGCCTTTCCGCAAGCTCGTCAACCAGGGCATGATTCAGGGCCGCAGCAACTTTGTCTATCGCATCAAGGACACCAACACGTTTGTGTCCTACAACCTCAAGGACAAGTATGATGTCACACCCATCCATGTGGATGTCAACATCGTGACCAACGACGCACTCGACATCGACAAGTTCCGCGAGTGGCGGCCCGAGTACCGCAACGCAGAGTTCATCCTCGAGAATGGCAAGTACATCTGCGGCTGGGCCATCGAGAAGATGTCCAAGTCGATGTTTAACGTCGTCAATCCCGATGTGGTGGTCGAGCTGTTCGGAGCCGACACGTTGCGCCTCTATGAGATGTTCCTTGGCCCGCTGGAGGCGAGCAAGCCCTGGGACACCAACGGCATCGACGGTGTGCACAACTTCATCAAGAAGCTGTGGAACCTCATCTTCAAGGGCGATCGTCTGGCGCTGACCGACCGTCCGGCAACGCCCGACGAGCTCAAGTCGCTGCACAAGCTCATCAAGAAGGTGACCGGCGACATCGAGTCGTTCTCGTTCAACACCAGTGTGGCGGCATTCATGATCTGCCGCAACGAGTTGCAGGCCCTCAAGTGCGACGCACGCGAGGTCTATGAGCAGTTCGTCGTCCTGCTGGCTCCGTTTGCGCCACATGTGGCCGAGGAGCTGTGGCACGTGCTGGGGCACGAGGGAACCGTGTGCGACGCACAGTGGCCCAAGTGGAACGAGGACTACCTCAAGGAGTCGACCATCAAGTACACCGTGATGATCAAGGGTCGTCCGCGCTACGACATCTTTGTGCCAGCTGGCACAGCAGCACCAGAGGTCGAGAAGACTGCCCTGGCCCACGAGGGAGCGGCCAAGTGGCTGGACGGGGCAACACCCAAGAAGGTCATCGTCGTGCCCAACAAGCTGGTCAACATCGTCCTGTGAGACAAAAAAACGTGAAACAAGCTATAACCATCAAGTTTTGCAAGTTGCTCGGCAACTTGCAAAACTTGAATTACAAAACAATCAAACCCAATGAAAAAGTTTTTTGCAATTCTAGCCCTTGTGTTGGCTACTACCCTGAGCATTAATGCACAGAATGAGTGGAAAAACGAAATCAGTATCTCTTATGGTGTGGGAGCTTTCACCGATTTGAGCTCGTCCTACCTTAAAGGAATCTTCAGCGGCAAGCAGACTAGCTATGTGGGTCCCTTCGGCGTTGAGTATTTCCATTGACCCAAGTCGCAACTGGGCGTGGGACTGCTGGGCACGTTCAGCACTTGCAAGTGGAATGATAGCGACAAAGCGCGCACCAAGTATCTCGGAATCATGCCCGCAGTGAAGTATAATTGGCTGAACCGAAACCACTTCAGCATGTACTCAAAGTTGGCCCTCGGTGTACTCATCGGCATGGAGTCTGGCGAAAACAACGACAAGACAAAGGCTACGTTTGCATGGCAAGCCTCGGCGGTGGGAGCTGAGTTCGGAAGTGCATTCCGCTGATTCCTTGAGCTGGGATGCGGCGAGCAAGGCATCCTTGTGGCCGGATTAAGATATAAATTCTAACTCACAATTCATAATTCAAGTTTCGCTGGGTCAGTCCCCCCTCTAAGTTTAGAGGGGGTAGGGGAGCGTGTCACCAGGTTAAGTGGAAGTGTGTCACCAGGTTAAGGAGGAGTGTGTCACCAGGTTAAGTGGGAGTGTGTCATCAGGTTAAGTGGGAGTGTGTCACCAGGTTAAGTGGAAGTGTGTCACGGATGAATGGCACTGACTGCGCGGCAGACGCTCTGCCCGTTGTCCTTTCGGTTTGACGGTGCGACAGGGGGTCTGACCGGAGTCCTTTCGGTTTGACGGTGCGACAGGGGGTCTGACCCTTCTGTGCCACCGAGCGAAGCGAGGCTGGCAACAGAGGGTCTGACCCAATGTCGCGCTCCGCTGCACGAACCACCTGCCCTGCACAGAAGCGAACTGCCGCCCCCTGTCCGCCACCCAGTACCGCCACTTTTCGCCACCCTGATGTCCGTTCGGTTTGACGGTGCAACAGAGGGTCTGACCCAATGTCGCGCTCCGCTGCACGAACCACCTGCCCTGCACAGAGCCTCTTTCAAGACCTAAGGACACTTTTTTCAATTCATAATTCATAATTCATAATTCATAATTCATAATGCACAAAGACTGCCTGGCAGCCTCCCCTCCCCTTTCTCAAAGGGGAGGGGTCAGGGGTGGGGTTTGGTCGCACCTCCGCTAGCGCCATTAACACATTCGCGTAATTCGCGGTTTTAAAAAAGACATAAGAACATAAGAACAAAAGAACAAAACACATTCGCGTAATTCGCGGTTTTAAAAAAGACATAAGGACAAAAGAACAAAAACATTCGCGTAATTCGCGGTTAAAAAGACACAAGGACAAAAGGACATAACACATTCGCGTAATTCGCGGTTTAAAAAAAGACATAAGGACATAAGAACATAAATTTCGCGTTTCTTCGCGGTCAAGAATCCCCCCAGCTTCGCGTTGCTTCGCGGTTAGAAACTATTCGCGTAATTCGCGGTTTAAAAAAAGACACAAGGACATAAGAACATAAATTTCGTGTATCTTCGCGGTCAAGAATCCCCCCAGCTTCGCGTTGCTTCGCGGTTAGAAACTATTCGCGTAATTCGCGGTTAAGAAGATTAAGGAATCGCCGAGATAATTGGGCCTAATGGACGGAGCCTTGACATAATCTTTGCCGATGAGGCTAACCAAAAACACCGCAAAGGCCAGTGTCGCCAGGAACCATGAAACTGACAAGGTGCCGCGAAAAACGTATTACTCCTTACCACATTCGCCCAAAATACGTCATCCGATTCAGCCATGACATTCGTGTGCATCAGCCAATGAGGGGGACAATGAGAGAAATGAGGGGGCGAGTGCTGTATGTGTCTGATTTTAAGTGCAATACAAAGTGTTAAATGAGGGGGTTCATTTTCATTATGATGGTATAAATGCTTGCTTAATTTTGGCGGAGTCTGTAATTTTGCAGTGAGTTTGCCTACTGTTTATTAACCAACAAATAACCAAAAAAAATGAAGCATTACATCTTTCGCACATTGACTGTTTTTCTGACAGTTGTCACAGCACTTTTGTGTGCCGCCACAGAGGGGATCCAAAGCGACCCCACCGATAAGAGAATAATTCTTAACGGCACAGGCATGAACCCGCATGCAATTGAGCCTACTGCCACCTTTAACGAGTCATCACGCATGCTCACCATTGAGTTCCCTGCCGCAGGGTTTGTGTCCTACACCCTGTCGGTGTCGTCGGACGATGTCACACTCAACTACATCGTGACCTCGCCGCTGTACCGAGTCTATGTCCCGACCGACGTGGTCGAGGTCGACCTGCAGCTCGAGACCGACAGCGGCGACATCTTCTACGGCTCGTTCTTATTATGAAGAAAATTAATCGACTCGCCATGGCGGCCACAGTGGCTGCAGTGGCATCGCTGGGAACACAGGCCCAGCTTGTGATAAACCAGAAAGGCAACAAGCATTGCACAAGGAGCAAAATTTGAAATCAAATTGAACAGATAAAAAAACGCAAAAATCATGAGAATAGCAAACAAACCTCTATATGTACT
>CACZHT010000063.1 GCA_902781045.1 uncultured Bacteroidales bacterium
AGCACGTTGAGCTGACAGCCATGAAGTCGAGTGGCATCTCGCTGGTCAAGGTCATGGCACCGCTCATTGTGTTGATGTCGGTGGTCGCCGTGGGGGCTTTCTTCTTCCAGAACAATGTACTGCCGCGGTCGCAGGTCAAGATGTGGACACTGCTCTTCTCGATGCGGCAGAAGACTCCCACACTCGACATCCCCGAGGGTACCGTCTTCCAGCAGATTCCGGGCTACAACCTCTATGTCAAGCGCAAGGACAAAGAGACCGACATGCTCTATAACCTGCTCATCTATGACGTGAGCGAGGGAACGGGCAATCCGCGCATCGTCGCGGCCGACTCGGGGCGCATGTCGTTCACCGAGGACTACCGACACCTGGTGTTGAACCTCTATCAGGGTAACTGGTATGAAGATATGCGCGGAGGCGGGACAAATCAGATGGGGCAGAACCTGTATCGGCGCGAGTCATATCATGACAAGGAGATCATGATACCCTACGACAACACGTTCACACGCATGGACGATGAGACGATGAAGTCGCAGTATGTGGGCAAGAATATCGAACAGCTGCAGCACACCATCGACTCGGTGCAACAGCGCGTCGACTCGGTGGGCAAGGACATGACCCGTGACATGCGCGCCCGGCCAGTGTTGGGGGTGCCCACGCGGCGTGTGGTGATGCGAGACCAGAAGATTGACTTCGAACTTGTGCGGCCTGTGCAGCTCAAGTGCCCGGTCAACTTCGACTCGCTGGTGTCCCATCTTCCCCTGGCCGAGCAGGTGCAGATGACTGAGCAAGCGATGTTCATGACACAGAGCATGAAGCAAGACTTCATGTTCAGGGGCTACTCGCTCAACGATGACAACTTTGTCATCCGCCGCCACAAGATTGAGCTGCAGAAGAAGTTTACCCTCTCGCTTGCCTGCCTGATTTTCTTCTTCATCGGGGCACCATTGGGGGCCATCATTCGCAAGGGTGGCCTGGGAACGCCCATCGTCATCTCGGTCATCCTGTTCATCGTCTACTATATTATTGACAACATGGGCTACAAGCTGGCGCGTGACGGTCGCTGGCCAGTGTGGCAGGGCATGTGGCTCAGTTCGGCAGTGCTGTTGCCACTGGGCGTGTTCCTGACCAAGAAGGCGGTGAATGACTCGGCAGTGTTCAATCCTGATGCCTATCGCAACTTCTTCCGCCGCATCACCGGCCTGCACCAGGTGCGCTCACTCACACTGAAAGAGGTGGTCATCAACGAGGTGGTGCCCGAGGTGGCTCTTGAGCAGATAGCCCAACTGCGGCAGCTGTGTGGCGAGTTCCTGGCCAAGTATCCCGCTCGGCAAGGCTATCTCGAGTATTGGCAGTATGGCTATGACAAGCCGCTGCTGCGGCAGCTGGCCCAGCGCATCGATGATGTGGTCGACTACCTGTCCAACTCGCGCGACCAGATGGTCATCAACAAGGCCATGGACTTCCCGGTAGTGCGCCAGTTGCTCACCTATCATCCCACCAATTATCCGCGACTGGGACTGGCACTGGCCATATTGTTTCCCATCGGTCTGCCGGGATATGTCATCGGCTTGCGCCACCAGCGCAACCTCAAGCGCGACATAGCCCAGACTTCTACAGTGTGTGACCAACTTGCCGCCATACTCCAGGGCAACTACACCCGCGACATGGAATATCAGGTGAGTTCATAATCAACATTTAATAACAGGAGCATTCCGAGACCTTCAGGTTCTCTGAGTTCTCTGAGACCTCTGAATTCTGCGAGACCTCCGAGAAAAATCCAAAATGAAGCATATCATCAACGTTGTTGCCGCAGTCATCGAGCATGGGGGACAAATCCTGTGCATGCAGAAAGGTGTCACTCGCTACGACTACACGACACGGCACTGGGAGTTCCCCGGCGGCAAGATTGAGGCCGGCGAGACACCGCAGCAAGCACTGCACCGCGAGTTGCTCGAAGAGATGGACTATGACATCTGCGTGGGCGAGCATCTGCTCACCGTCACCCATCACTATCCTGACTTCAGCATCACCATGGCAGCATATCGCTGTGAGGCCCGAGACCGCCACTTTGTCATGCGTGAGCATGCCGCCAGTCGCTGGCTCGAGCCATCACAGCTGCTCACACTCGACTGGTGCGCAGCCGACCTGCCCATTGCACGCCTTTTGGCGCAATAGGCCAATCATTTATTTTTCAGTACCGGCAAAATAAGCTGAGGCGCTTTTCAGCGTCTCGGGTTTGCCGATGTCAAACCAGGTGTAGGACTCCTCAGGCTCATAGCCGTAGATGGAGTGCTTGCCACATGCAGCGAGGTAGAATGGCACAATGCCAAAGGCCAGCTGCCCGGCGGCAAACTTGTCAAGCAGCCTGAATATGGCGGGCGAGATGACGTGAATGCCACCGAAAGCACGTCGGTGCAGCTTGTTCAGGTCCAGGGAAGCTCCATCAGGTTTGACCTCGCCTGTGGCTATGTTGGTCCAACCTCGCAGACGACCATCGTCATCGAGCAGAAAGTAGCGTTGTGTCTCGCGCTCCTTGACCAACAATGTCGCCAGTGCGTCGTGATCGCAATGATAGCGGTAGAAAGCTCCGAGGTCCAGGTCGGTGAGGATGTCGGCATTGTGGACAATGAATGGCTCGCCGTCTTCCAGCCATTGACGCGCCTGCAGGATGCCTCCACCGGTCTCCAGAGGCTTGTCGCACAATGGACGCTCGTCACTGATGTGGACCGTGAGGCCGAAGTCGTGGTTCTGTCGCATGAACTCGATGACACGGTCGCCGAAGTGGTGAATGTTGATGACCAATTCGTCGACACCTGCGGCTTTCAGTCGCAGGATGACACGCTGCAGCATAGGCTGGCCTGACACCTCGACCAGAGCCTTTGGACGGTCGTTGGTCAGCGGTCGCAGGCGAGTGCCCAGTCCCGCCGCAAAGATCATGGCTCTCATCGCTCAACAGGATTAAAGGTGCGGTCGTGGCCATCCTGCTCGCGGTGGGTCAGCTCGACACGGACATTGAACTTGGCGTGGATGTGCTCGGCCAGATGCTGGGCGGCATAGACCGAACGGTGCTGACCGCCGGTACAGCCGAAACAGACCATCAGGTCGGTGAAATTGCGCTTGATGTATCGCTCGACCGACTCGTCGACCAACGCATAGACGTGTTCCAGCCACTGGTCGATGGTGCTCTCCTTCTGCAAGAAGCGGATGACATTCTGGTCCAAGCCGGTGAATGCTTTGTACTTGTCATACTTGCCGGGGTTGTTGAGCGCACGGCAGTCGAAGACGAAGCCACCGCCGTTGCCCGAGGGGTCGTGGGGAATGCCTTTCTTGTAAGCAAAACTCATCACCCTCACGGTCAGGCCCTTGTCTTCGCTGACAAAGTCCTTGAGATTGACCAACTCGTTGATGACCTGGCTCAGGTAGGGATATTGGTCAAACGACTCTTCAGCCACCAGCCGTCGCAGGTTGGCAATAGCCGGAACGATACTGTTCTTCATGAAGTCGGGCTTCTTCTCAAAGTAGCCACGGAACCCGTATGCACCCAGCACCTGCAGTGTGCGGAACAGTACGAACAGGCGCAGGTTGCGATAGAACTCGGCCTCGTCCAGGTCGGGGATATAGTCTTTGAGCTTGCCCACGTAGGCAGCAACCAAGTCACGCTTGAGTTCCTCGGGATACTTGGCTCGTGCCTGCCATACAAACGACGCCACGTCGTAGTAGTAGGGGCCGCGGCGACCACCCTGGAAGTCGATGAACGCCAGACGGCAAGTGCTGGGACGGTCAGGGTCGCCCACAAGCATGACATTGCGCGACTGGAAGTCACGGTACATGAACGTCTGGCTGGGAACAGCCAGCAAGTCATGGGTCATTTGCTCGAAGTCGTTCTCGAGCTTGTCCTCGTTGAAGACGATGCCAGTGGCCTTGAGAAAGCAGTACTTGAAGTAATTCAAGTCCCACTTGATTGAACGCTCGTCGAAGCATTGGGCCGGATAGCAGTGGGCGTAGTCAAAGTTCTCGGCTCCACGAAACTGGATGTCAACCAGGTCACGCATCGAGCGTCGCAACAGCTCTTTCTCCTCGCTGGTGAAGGCGTGAGTGATGCTGCTGCGGCGAATCTTGTTCCAAAGGATATTCTCGGGCTTCTGGCCCAGGTCTTCCTGGATATAAGCCATGTGGTCCTCGCTCACGCCATAGACTTCGGGTACCGACAACCCCTGCTGTCGGAAGTGGCGGGCCATGTAGACAAACGCGTCGTTCTCCTCGCGCGACTCGCCCACAACACCCACCAGTGTCTTCACTCCGGTCAGACGGTAGTACTGACGATTGCTGCCCGCCTTGTCCATCAGTTTGCAGTCGGCAGGGTCATAGCCGACATATTCTCTATATAATTTTTTCAGTCGTTCCATTTTGAGTTTTCTAGTTTTTGAGTTTCGAGTTTTCCATTATTCGAGTTTTCGACTTAACGTCTATCGTCCAACGTCTAAAATTCGCTGGTAAAGTGGAAGCGGATTTTGGGAAAGTCTTGCTGAGCCATCTGCAACACATAGTTTGAGTCGGCCAGGAACACGTCGCGACCCTCGCGATCCAGTGCCATGAACTGGTGCTTGCGCTTCTTGAAGGCAGCAAGGGCCTCGTCATCGTCACTCTCGATCCAGCAAGCCTTGTACAGGCTGATGGGCTCCCAGCGGCACTGTGCGCCATACTCATGCAGGAGGCGATACTGGATGACCTCGAACTGCAACTGTCCCACGGTGCCGATAATCTTGCGGTTGTTGAACTGATTGACGAACAGCTGTGCCACGCCCTCGTCCATCAGTTGCTCAATGCCCTTGTTGAGTTGCTTGGTCTTCATCGGGTCGCTGTTCTCGATGTATTTGAACATCTCGGGCGAGAAGCTGGGCAGACCTTTAAAATGCAGGTTTTCGCCCTCGGTGAGCGTGTCGCCTATCTTGAAGATGCCGTTGTCGGGCAGACCAACTATATCGCCAGGATACACCTCATCGATGACCTCCTTTTTCTGCGCCATGAATGCTGTGGGTGCCGAGAAGCGGTAGGTCTTGCCGCTGCGCACATGCTTGTAGTTCTCGTTGCGGTGGAACACGCCCGAGCACACCTTGACAAAGGCGATGCAACTGCGGTGATTGGGGTCCATGTTGGCATGAATCTTGAACACAAATCCGGTGAACTTCTCCTCGTCGGGGTTGACCACGCGTTCCTCGGCAGCGACGGGGCGGGGCGATGGGGCGATGCGAACAAAGCAGTCGAGCAATTCCTTGACTCCAAAGGTATTGAGTGCCGAGCCGAAGAACACCGGGGCTACCATCGCATCGAGGTAATCCTGCTCGTCAAACTCGGGGTAGACCCCATCAATCAGCTCAATGTCGGCACGCAGCTTGTCGGCATCGGCCTGCCCCACAGCGGCATCGATGGCTGGGTCGTTAATGTCGCTAATCTCGACACGGTCGGTCACATGCTGCTTGTCGGGCTTGAACAAGTTGAGTGTGTGTTCATAGATGTTGTAGACACCCTTAAACTTGGCACCGATGTTGATGGGCCAGCTCAAGGGGCGGACACTGATCTGCAGCTCCTTCTCCAGCTCATCGAGAATGTCAAACGGGTCACGCCCCTCGCGGTCCAGCTTGTTGACGAAGATGATGACCGGCGTGTTGCGCATTCGGCACACCTCCATCAGCTTGCGTGTCTGGGTCTCGACACCCTTGGCCACATCGACCACAATGATGACACTGTCAACGGCCGTGAGGGTGCGGTAGGTGTCCTCGGCAAAGTCCTGGTGACCCGGGGTGTCAAGGATGTTGATTTTGTAGTCGCCATAGTTGAATCCCATGACCGATGTGGCGACCGAGATGCCACGTTGCTTCTCAATCTCCATCCAGTCGCTGGTGGCGGTTTTCTTGATTTTGTTGCTCTTGACCGCACCGGCCACATGGATGGCACCGCCGAAGAGCAGGAGCTTCTCGGTCAGTGTGGTCTTGCCCGCATCGGGGTGCGAGATGATGGCGAAGGTGCGTCGCTTGGATATTTCGTTGTTATTTGCCATATTCTTCTTTTAGTAGTGGAGTAGTGGAGTAGTCGGGTAGTGGAGCTGTTCCCCTCACTTAAGCCAACGCGGCACGTCTAGACTGTGTATTATGTATTATGAATTATAAATTCTCTCAGGCTCTCTTCCCAGTGGGGAATGGTCACACCATAGGTCTGCTTGAACTTGGACTTGTCAAGCACACTGTAGGCCGGACGATGAGCCTTGGCTGGGAACTCATGCGACAGGCAGGGCTGAACATCGCAACCGGTGATGTCGGCGAGACGGTGAATGGCCTTGGTGAAGTCATACCACGACACCGCACCCTCGTTGCAGTAGTGATAAATGCCGGGATGCCAGTCGTGACAAGTCATCACCGTGATGATAGCACGGGCCAGGTCGGTGGCAAGCGTAGGTGAACCCACCTGGTCATAGACCACGCGCAGTTGCGACCGCGTGCGCCCCAGCTCGAGCATGGTCTTGACAAAGTTCTTGCCGTGGGGCGAGTAGAGCCATGCCGTGCGCAGGATCACCGACTGCAGGGGCAAGATACGCCGCAAGGCTTGTTCGCCGGCCAGCTTGGTGCGGCCATAGGCAGTGACGGGGTGCGTCGCGTCATCCTCGCGGTAGGGGCGGTTGTCCTTGCCATCGAACACATAGTCGGTGCTCACATGAATCATCCGCATGCCGTGCCTCTCGGCAGCAGTGGCCAGCACCTCGACGGCATGAGCGTTGATCAGTGCAGCAGTGGCTTCATCGTCCTCGGCGCGGTCGACGGCAGTGTAGGCTGCACAGTTGATGACATAGTCGAAGGGCTGGCTGCCGAACATGCGTTCAACGGCCACAGGGTCTGTGATGTCGAGTTGGCCGACATCAGTGAAGGTGGGAGCAAAGCGGTCATCGCCGTCGAGCAGTCTGCGCATCTCGCGCCCCAACTGCCCATCCGCTCCTGTGATGAGGAGGTTCATTGTTGTATTTGTTTATCAATCGAAGAGGGGGGCTTCGTCCTCGTCCTTCTTATAGTAGGCCGACAACAGACCCAGAAAGTGCGAAATCTGAGCAATGGCCACTTGCGTGTCATGCGAGATTTCCTTGCCCTGCAGCCGCAGCAGCATCACGCCATAGAGCGCGTTGAAGCAAGTCTCCAGCTCGCCAGTAGAATCGGTTTTGTGTTCGCGTGCACGCAACTCGACAATCAGCGGCAGTGTGCGATAGTAGTCGGCACCATATTCAGGATATTTGTCGCTGGCGAGCAGCTGACGGTGCAGGTCATTCAGGCGGATGAGCACGTTCTTGCATATCTGTAAATGTCCTGACTGCTCGACATGCTCAAGCTTCATCATCTTGACCAGCGACTCATACCATTCGCGTATCTCGCCACGCTTGGTCTCGTCCACGTCATAGCGGGCGATGACGGTCTGCTCGATGGTGTCCATGTCCAGCTTGCAGGCGCGGATGATGTCCTCGACCTGCCACAGATAGAGCAGATATTCGGCCATGTTTTCATGGCGCTTCTGTTGAGCGATAATCATAGGGCCTGTTAACCGAATTTGCTGATGTTGCGCAGGGCCTGCTCGTCAACAATCTTGATGCGCCGGCCGTCAACGATGATAATCTTCTCTTGTACAAAGGCCGACAGCGTGCGGATGGCGTTGCTCGTGGTCATATTTGACAAGTTGGCCAGGTCCTCACGCGCCATGAAGATGTTGAGCGTCTGACCGTCGGCCTCATAGCCGTAATTCTCAAGCATGAGTATCAATGCCTCGGCCAGACGACCGCGGATGTGCTTCTGCGTCAACGTGACTATCTTGGTGTCACTGCCACCCAGGTGTCGTGACAACTCATGAATGAAAAACCATGCCAACTGACGGTTCTGGTCGATGAGCTGCTCAACCAGCTTCATGGGGATGGTGCCCAACGTCGACGGTTCAAGCGCGGCAGCCGACGAGACATACTGCTCGTGCGCAAAGTAGGAGCGGTAGCCGAAGTACTGAATGGGGCGGTAGAGGCGCAGAATCTGCTGTCGCCCACCAATGCCGTCCTTGAACATCTTCACCTTGCCCTTCATCAGCGTCCACAAGAACTGTGGCTCGTCTTTCTCGGCATAGATGATCTGGTTCTTCTTGAAATTATGTATCACAAAGTTGTCGGTTATCTGGTGCTTCTCATCCATGGTGAGAATTGACCAGATGGCCGCCATGTCCTCAGCAATAATCTTCTCAATCGTGCTCTTCTTTAACATGCTGTTGTAGCTACAATTAAAAATATCTTGCAAAGTTACAACAACTTGCTGAATGCACCAAAAATTTATTTAATAATTAAGAAAGAGCGACTCGGAAAAGGGGTTAGCTTGTTCCGAATCGCTCATACATCGGCAAGATGCTGCTCAATGGCTGTCCAGGGTGAGCTGGCGGACGATGAGCTGCCATTGGGCTTGGTCGAGCTCAGGAATACGACCTGCGTCACAATAGAGATCCCACACCTCGGGCTTCTCATCGAGCAGGCGCAGCCAGTACATCTGTGAGTAGAACGTGACGACATCTTGCTGAATGCTCAACTGCTCACCACCGAACGCCAGTCGGCGCAGACGGTCGATGCGTGCGGCACAGCTCTTGGCGGCACGGCCATAGTGCTGCGTCATCTCCTTGACGTCGTGGCGGCAGTATTGTGCCAATGCCTTGCGCAACAACATGATGGCTTGACCATAGTTTCGCGAGCTCTCGCACACAGTGGCCAGACGCTGGTAGTAGGTCGCTCGCTCGCCTGCGCCATGCAGACTTCTCACATGCTCGTCGGCGTCACAAATCAGGATGTGCAACTCGAGCGGACTGATCTCAACGATGCGGCCGTCGGCCGTGCATCGCACCACACAATTGTTCTGTGTCATTGCTTGTGTCTGTTTAATTAGTGCAACATGTAGGTGAACTCAGATTGTTCAGGGCATTGCACACAATTGGGCGCAACAATCCCTGTCGTCGGCTCTTGCGAGCCGAGTCTTAAAATCCAGGGATTGTTGCGCCTGACATAAGCGCACACGTCTATGTGTTACTGTGGATACATGTTCTCACAATTATTGACAAAATTGTGTAATAGCAAATTTCGTGCCAAACAAATCGTCCCAGCCCAAGATTTTCCCGGGCTGGGACGATAATCAGATTCTTTGTCGACAGTAATAGCTTTTACTGCAAACTGTTAACTATTAACTGTTAATTATTAACTGTTAATTACTCGGCAACTCCCCACTGCTGGCGGGCCAGACGGCGGTAGTTGTTGTAGCGCCACTGGGCATTCTCCTTGGCGGCCTTGAAGAGTTCCTCGGCCTCGTCGGGATACTGCTTGAGCACCGATGCATAGCGCACCTCGCCCTTGAGGAAGTCGGCAAACTCGTCCCAGTTGGGCTCTTTCGAGTCGAGCGTGAACGGGTTCTTGCCCTCGGCCTCCAGCATGGGGTTGTAGCGCCACAGGTGCCAGTAGCCGCATGCCACAGCCTTGGCCTCCTCGGCCTGCGACTTGCCCATACCGGCCTTCAGACCATGGTTGATGCAAGGAGCGTAGGCGATGATGACCGACGGGCCGTCGTAAGCCTCGGCCTCGCGGATAGCCTTGAGGCACTGTGCGTTGTCGGCACCCATAGCCACCTGGGCAACATAGACGTAACCGTAGGTGGTGGCAATCAGACCCAGGTCTTTCTTGCGGATGCGCTTGCCGGCAGCAGCAAACTTGGCAATAGCGCCGATGGGCGTAGCCTTCGATGCCTGACCGCCGGTGTTGCTATAGACCTCGGTGTCAATGACCAGGATGTTGACGTTCTTGCCCGATGCGATGACGTGGTCCAAACCGCCGAAGCCGATGTCGTAGCTTGCGCCGTCGCCACCGACGATCCACTGCGAACGCTTGACCAGATACTGGCCCAGGCTCTTGACCTTGAGGTCGGCGGGGTTGTCGCTGTGCTCGATGGCCTCGAGAATCTTGTCGCTGAGCTCACGGCTGAGGGCACCGTCGTTGCGGTTGTCCATCCACTCCTGATACAGAGCCTTGACCTCGGGAGCGACACCGTCGGCCTCCAGAGCCTCCTGGACAAAACCGGTGACGCGGGCGCGCATCTTCTCGTCGGCGATGGTCATACCCAGACCGAACTCGCAGAAGTCCTCAAACAGCGAGTTGGCCCATGCGGGACCGTGACCCTTCTCGTTGACGCGATAGGGGGTCGAGGGCACCGATGCCGAGTAGATAGAGCTACAGCCGGTGGCGTTGGCCACCATCTCGCGGTCGCCGAACAGTTGCGAGATCAGTTTCAGATAAGGAGTCTCGCCGCAACCCGAGCATGCGCCCGAGAACTCAAACAGCGGCGTAGCGAACTGCGAGTTCTTCACGTTGCTCTTGATGTCGACCAGGTGTTGCTTGCTGGTGACGTTCTTCACGGCATAGTCCCAGAGTTTCTGGTCCTCCTCGTGACCCATCAGGGGCACCATCTCCAATGCCTTGACACCCTTCTTGCCCGGGCAGACATCGGCGCAGTTGCCGCAACCGAGGCAGTCCATCACGTCGACCACCTGGACAAACTTCATGCCCTCGAAGCCCTTGCCGATGGCGGCCAGCTTCTCCTCGTCCTTGAAGGGCGATGCGGCAGCTTCCTGCTCGTTCATCACAAACGGACGGATGGCGGCGTGCGGGCAGACCAAAGCACACTTGTTGCACTGGATGCAGTTCTCGGCCTTCCACACAGGCACAAACGTAGCCACACCACGCTTCTCCCAAGCAGCCGTGCCGGGATCCCAGGTGCCGTCCTCGCGGCCCTTGAAGGCACTCACGGGCAGCAAGTCGCCGTTCTGAGCGTTGATGGGACGCACTACATCGTGGACAAATGCCGGAGCATCATCACCCTTGGCGTCCTCAACCGGCAGGTTGCTCCAGGCGGGGTCAACCTCGAGACGCAGATACTCGCCACCACGGTCAACAGCCTGATAGTTCTTGTTGACCACGTCCTCGCCCTTGCGGCCGTAAGACTTGACGATGAACTTCTTCATCTGCTCAACGGCCAGCTCAACGGGAATCACCTCGGTGATGCGGAAGAAGGCCGACTGCAGGATGGTGTTGGTGCGGTTGCCCAGACCAATCTCTTGAGCAATCTTGGTTGCGTTGATATAATAGACGGTGATGTTGTTGTCGGCAAAGTACTTCTTGACCTTGTTGGGCAGGTTGGCGGCCAGCTGGTCACCCTCCCAGACGGTGTTGAGCAGGAACGAGCCGTTCTTCTGCAGACCGCGTGTCACGTCGTACATGTGCAGATAGGCCTGCACGTGGCATGCCACAAAGTTGGGTGTGGTCACCAGATAGGTCGAGCGGATGGGCGTGTCGCCGAAACGCAGGTGCGAGCAGGTGAAGCCACCCGACTTCTTCGAGTCATACGAGAAGTAGGCCTGGCAGTGCTTGTCGGTGTTGTCACCGATAATCTTGACCGAGTTCTTGTTGGCACCCACAGTACCGTCGGCACCCAGTCCGTAGAACTTGGCCTGGAAGATGCCCTCGCCACCCATGGCGATCTCTTCCTTCTGGGGCAGAGAGGTGAACGTCACATCGTCGTTGATGCCGATGGTGAACTGGTTCTTGGGCATGGGCAGTGCCAGGTTCTCATAGACAGACAGAATCTGTGCCGGAGTGGTGTCCTTCGAACCCAGACCGTAGCGGCCACCCACGATGAGCGGAGCATTCTCCACACCGTAGAAGCAGTCCTTCACGTCCAGATACAGGGGCTCGCCGTTGGCACCGGGCTCCTTGGTGCGGTCGAGCACAGCGATGCGCTTGGCAGTGCTGGGCACAGCGGCCAGGAAGTGCTTGGCCGAGAACGGACGATAGAGATGCACGGCCACCAGACCGACCTTCTCACCCTTGTCGGTGAGGTAGTCGATGGTCTCGCGGATGGCCTCGGTGACCGAGCCCATGGCGATGATCACGCGCTCAGCATCCTTGGCGCCATAGTAGTCAAACAGGCCATACTTGCGGCCGGTGATCTCGCTGATCTTGTTCATGTAGTCCTCGACGATGGCGGGCACAGCAGTGTAGTAGTCGTTGCACGACTCGCGGTGCTGGAAGAACACGTCGGGATTCTCGGCCGTACCACGGGTGACGGGACGGTCGGGATTCATGGCGCTGTGGCGGAAACGCTCAACGGCATCCATGTCGAGCAGCGGGCGCAGGTCCTCCATGTCCATGGCCTCGACCTTCTGAATCTCGTGCGAGGTGCGGAAACCATCGAAGAAGTTGACAAACGGCACGCGTCCCTTGATGGCGCTCAGGTGAGCGACGGCAGCCAGGTCCATCACCTCTTGCACCGAACCCTCGGCCAGCATGGCAAAGCCTGTCTGACGGGTAGCCATCACATCCTGGTGGTCACCGAAGATGCACAACGTGTGCGAGGCCAACGTGCGAGCCGACACATGGAACACGCCGGGCAACAGCTCGCCGGCAATCTTGTACATGTTGGGAATCATCAGCAACAGACCCTGCGATGCGGTGTAGGTCGTGGTCAGAGCACCAGCCTGCAGCGAGCCGTGTACGGCACCGGCTGCACCAGCCTCGCTCTGCATCTCCTGCACGAGCACGGTCTCACCAAAGATGTTCTTGCGGCCTGCGGCAGCCCATTCGTCGACGTGCTCGGCCATGGTCGATGACGGAGTGATGGGGTAGATGGCGGCAACATCAGTGAACATATAACTGATGTGAGCGGCGGCCTGGTTTCCATCACAGGTCATGAATTTCTTTTCTTTCATGTTTTGTTAACCAGTTTAATTAGTTATAGTTGAGTATTAATTGTTCAAGTGTCAGTTTAGGTTTGCACATTTTGCGTCTCCAAACAATTCCGCAAAATTACAACATTATTTTAATATAGACGAATCTTTGCCTTATTTTTTTGACACATCCAAAAATAGGCAGGGCAGTGTCGTCACGACACCACCGCTGCGAGAGTTTATGATTAAAATGTTGTGCGTCACTCATGGCTGGCGCCACATCCAGAAACATGTTCGATGGCTGAAATCGGTGCCAATTAGACCTAAGGTTATATCCTTAAAGCGTATCAAAGGATTCAACCTATAGACGCAATGGCAACACACTTTGTGAACAAAGCCGCCCGATATTTAGTATAAATTAAACGATTTTCAAGAATTTTCAGCAAACTGTAATCTCTTACCTTTGCCCCGGATTATGGAAAATGTTCCAAAAGTACGATGCTAGCATCGTACTTTTGGAACAAGCGGCCAAAATTTTGTAGCTTTGCTAGAGATTGTGGCCGCTGGGGGTGAGACGAGACGTAACTAGGTAGGCGCATGCCATATCGTTG
>CACZHT010000064.1 GCA_902781045.1 uncultured Bacteroidales bacterium
AAGCTGCGTGCATCTTCGATGCACTTGCATGGTCTTTCGAACAAAATCGGGTCTTCGACCCGCTCTGCATCTTCGATGCACAGGGGGTAAGAGGAGATTTTTCTGAATCGGTGGATAGTTACAATATAACCATCGTGAAGCAAATTAATTATTTGCCTGTACTTTTTCAGCAGCCTCAACTTAGGGGAGGGTCTGGTTCACAGTGCTTTATTATAGTCGAACTCACGATAAATAGAATCGTGGCTGTGTCACGCGAGCTTGAACCGGACGCGGGTGAGGCGGTGGAGCAGCGCGATGGCGACGGCCTCGATGAGGTAGGCCACAAGATAGCTGTACCACAGCATGGTGGGCATGGTGCGGGCCATGACCCACAACACGGGAATCACCGTCAGTGACAGGGCAAACGAGATGAACAGTGCCATGTGGTGGTGGCCATAGAGCTTGTAGACAATCATCAACACATAGATGTAGCAGAAGGGGATGAAACTGAGGGCGAACACGCGCAGTGCGTGATTGCCCTCGGCAATCATGGCCGGCTCCTTGCCGCCAAAGAGCCGCACGATGGCCGCCGGCTCGACCCACACGGCAATGCACGTCACCACCATGGCGACGGTGATGAAGCGGAAGCCGCGATGGATGACCTGGCGCAATGCCAGGGCGTCGCCCTTGCCCACCTGGATGGCCCCGAGCGACTGCAGCGTCTGGCAGGTGCCCGACACAAAGAGGTTGTAGACCTGCAACAGATTCATGCACACGGCAAAGGCGAAGATGCCCGTGCGGCCCAGCGTCGACAGGACGATGGTGTTGGCCGATAGCAACAGCATCGTCAGACAGATGCTGGCGATGGCCAGCGGTGCTCCCTGCCCGATGATGCGCCGGCACGAGGGCCACAGCGCGTCGGTGGCTAGGTCGAGGCGCAGCCGTCGGTTCTCGGGTTTGCTCCAGTGGGTGAGCAGGATGGCGATGCCCACCAGGTGGCCCACCACGGTGGCGGCCGACGAGCCGGTGATGCCCCATCCGCACCACTGGATGAACACAATGTCGAGGCACAGGTTGACCGCATTGTCGACAATCACGGCCAGTGACACCAGCCGCGGGCTGCCGTTGACGCCCACCATGGTCGAGAGTCCCCACATGAGGATGAATGCCGGATTGCCCAGCAGCAGCACCTGCATGTAGTCGCGAGCCAGGGGCAGAATCTGCTGGTTGCTGCACAGCAGGTGTGCCGTCTGGTCGGGCAGCAGGAGGCCGGCCACCACGGCCAGCACCACTCCCAGCCCAGTGCTGAGTGTGAGGGCGCGCGTGAAGTAGCGCCGTGCCAGGGCGGTGTCGCCCTGGCCCAGCGCATAGCCCACGAGCATGCCTGCACCGGCATTGATGAGCAGGTGCAGGGTGAAGATAAACTGGTTGATGGGCTTCGACAGGTTGATGGCACTCACACCGTCCTCACTGATGAGGTTGCCCACGATGATGCCATCAACCACGTTGCCCAGACAGCCCGACAATGCTACCAGGATGTAAGCCGACAGGTAGCGATAAAATTGTTTGTTGATATCGTCGTTCATGTCAGTTATTCAAAGAAGCCGAATCCGCCGATGGTGGTGAGCATGCGCTCGACATAGTCCCATGAGGTGGGCGACCAGGCGAAGTCCAGGCGATAGAGCACTTGGGTGGTGTAGTCGTTGTCGCGCGCCACGTCGGTGGTCTTCTGTCCATGCGCCATGTCCTGATAGGCCAGCAGCGATGACATCTGCTTGGCCTTGATGGGGTCGTCCTTGGCCGCTTCCATGGCCTGGGCAAACTCCTCCTGCTCGACAAAGCGCACGCCGTCGCCCACCGTGGTTAGCCCCGTGAGCACATCGCCCAGGAACTGCCCGTGGATGTTGTAGGGATGGAAGACGGTGCACTCGCGCGGTGTGGAGCTCAGGCGCACGATGGCAGTGGCCACCTCGTTGATGGGCGAGAACTCGACCCGCTTGTTGCGCATGCTGTAGGGGCAGCAGCCCAGCATGTTATAGACCTTGATGCGTCCCATGAACGAGTTGGTGGCAAAGTTGGCCTGGAACTCGCCATCGGTCGATCGTGCGGCCAGGTTGCCCACGCGCATGATCTTGGCGCTGAGTCCGTGCAGTGCCACGGCGTCGAGGATGAGCCGCTCGGCCATGAACTTGGAGTAGATGTACTTGTTGCCCAGATACTGTCCCATGTACAGCTTCTGCTCGGTGAACGTCTCGTCGTGTGCCTCGCCGGCCCAGAGTCCTCGCGTGCTTGCCGTGGAGATGTGCACCAACCGTGCTCCGGTGTGGAGGCAGAAGTTGACACAGCGCTGCGCTCCGCCGATGTTGACGTCCTCAATCTCGGTGCCCTCGCTGAAGTGCTTGACAATGGCAGCGCAGTTGAACACCGTGTTGATGGGCAGTGTCTCGTCCAGATCTTGCGTGACATCGCCCAGGATGACATGGAGCCGCGTGCCGAAGAGTTCCTTGAACGACTCGCTGAAGTAGTAGAACAACAGCGTGCGCAGTCGGCTTTCGGCCTTTTCCTGGCTCTTGCCGCGCACCAGACAATAGATGTGTGGTGCGTCACTGTCGATGAGTTCACGCAGGATGTGTATGCCCAGGTAGCCAGTTGCACCGGTGAGCAGCACGTTGCCCAGCTGCTGGTGCTCGCCGTTGCGGAAGCTCGCGAGCGTGTTGTGCTGCAGCAGGTTGTTGATGGCCGTGTAGTCGAAGTGTGCAGCCTCATCCTGTCCCTCGTCGGTGCTTTCGCCGGTGATGAGTCGTGCCAGCTGGCGCGGCGTGGGGTTGGCAAACACGTCGCCATAGGCCACATGCATTCCGGCCTTGTCAGCCTCGATGATGACACGCGTCACCACCAGCGACGTTCCGCCCAGTTCAAAGAAGTTGTCGGTGGCCCCCACCTTGTCCATCTGCAGGATGTCTGCAAAGATGTCGCAGAATGTGCGCTCGGTGTCGCCCACCGGCTCGACAAATGCCGAAGTCACGGCCAGTTGCGGCTCGGGCAGGGCCTTGACATCGGTCTTGCCGTTGGGGGTCATGGGCATCTCGTCGAGCTGCAGGTAGGCCGTGGGCACCATGTATTGCGTCAGGCTCTGCGAAATCTCGCTCTTGAGTGCATCGGGTGCTATCTCGCGGTCGGCAGTATAGTAGGCGCAGAGGTGCTCCTTGTCATTGATTTTGCGGATGAGGATGACCACCTTCTTCATGCCCTGGACGCGAAGCATGACGTTCTCGATCTCGCCCAGCTCGATGCGCAGGCCGCGCAACTTGATCTGATGGTCGGTTCGGCCCAAGATGACCACATCGCCATCGGGCAGCCAGCGTGCATAGTCGCCCGAGCGGTAGACGCGCTCGCCGTGATAGTCGACAAAGCGCTCACGTGTCATCTCGTCCAGGTTGTTGTAGCCGTGTGCCACACCGCGACCGCCGATGTAGAGCTCGCCCACCACACCCACGGGCAGCTCGTTGCCGTCCTGGTCGACGACAAACTCCTTGACGTTGAGCTGCGGTTTGCCCACAGTGACCATGGCGGCATGGGTCAATTCCTTGTTGTTCGACGCCACGGTGATTTCGGTGGGACCATAGCAGTTGAAGATGCGTGCCCGGGTGATGGAGCGCATCTGGTTGAGCAGCTGGTCGGAGAACTTCTCTCCGCCAGCGCGGCAGATGTCCACCCGGCTGATGGCCTGGCAGAAGTCGTCGCTGGTGAGCCAGGTCTGCCAACGCGATGGTGTGCCCGAAACCATGTTCACACCCTGCTCGGTGATGAGGCGTGCCAGGTCGAGGGGATTGTTGGCCTGCTCCTCGGTGGCAACGACCAGGGTCTTGCCGTTGAAGAACGCAGTGCCGATGTCTTGCAGGGCGGCGTCGAACGAGATGGTGGTCACGCTCAGGATGCGGCGCGCATCGGTCATGACACCGTTGGCAAACACATTGGCGGGATGGCCATAGAGGTAGTTGCAGATGCCGCGGTGGAGCAGCATCACGCCCTTGGGTCGCCCTGTCGAGCCGCTGGTGTAGATGAGATAGGCCAGGTCGTCGGGAGTGATGTCGGGCTTGATAAGCTGGGTGGCGTCACTCTGGAGCAGTTGCTCCACATCGATTGCCTTGTCGGCCGGCACGGTGTCGAGACGGTCGGCTGTGGTGATGATGTATCGTGCCTCGCTGTCCTCAAGAATGAGTCGGACGCGCTCGGCGGGATACTCCGGGTCACAGGGGATGTAGGCGGCACCGGCCTTGAGCACGCCGAAGAGTGCCAGCACCAGTCGGCTGGTGCGTGGCAAGAGCAAAGCCACACGGTCGCGCTGTCGCACTCCCCGCTGCTGCAAGCCGGCGGCGATGCGGTCGGTGGCCAGATCCATCTCGGCGTAGTTGTACTTGGCGTCGATGGCCACGAGTGCCTCATGATCGGGCTGCGACTGGGCAAAGTGGTGCACGCACTCGTGGAAGAAAGCGAAGGGTGCCTCGCCCGTGGCCGTCTGCCGCAGTTGGCTCAGCTCCTGCTCTTGACGTGGACTGATGATGGACAACCGGCGAACACGAGCCTCGGGTTGTGCCGTCATCGCTTGTGCCACGGTCGCGATGCTCTCGGCCAGGCGTTGTCCCAGCTCGTGGCTGTAGATGGCATCGTCATATTGCACGACCACTCCGCGCGATTCAATCTTGATGTTGATCTTGAACTTGGGTACATTCAGCTCGAGCAACTCCTGTGCGACGGGTTTGCCGCCGACGGTGTACTGCGAGAGCACGCCCACCTGATAGGCGTAGGCGATGGCAGGACGGAAGCCATAGTCGTTGGCGATGCGGGCAAAGGGATAATCCTCGTGGCGCAACGTCTGGTCGAAGGTTTCGCTCGCCTGGTGCAGGAATTGGGCCACGGTCACGTCGTCGATGGTCAACCCCAGTGCCAGGGTGTTGACAAACATGCCCACCGTGTCGCTGATTTTGAGGTTGGCCCTGCCACTGCTCACGGTGCAGAGATACACGTCGCGATTGTTGGTGTATCGTGACACGACATAGGCTGTGGCCGCCAGGAACAGATGCGCCGGGGTGACCTCCTGCTCGCGGCAGAAGGCTGCCACGTGGTCGTGGTCGACGGGGCAGACGACCTCGCCGATCAACCCTTGCTCGGCACTCTTGGGCAGGTCGGCAGGTATCTCGCTGGCTCCCTCGCACGTCTGCAATTTCTCGGCAAAGAACTTCTGTGCCTGTGCAAACTCTTGTCCCTGCTCGGCTTGTTGCTGGTCGGCGACATAGTCGAGATAGGTGTAACGCTCGGTTGCTATCTCCTTGCCCTCGAGCACGTCGCTGATCTGGTGGAACATCAGGTCGGCCGACCCGCCGTCAAACAGCAGATGATGCACATCGATGAGCAGGTGCACGCCTTGTGGTGTCTCGACCACCTCGCAGCGATACAAAGGGGGCTTGTGCAGGTTGAACGGCTGCACAAAGTCGTTCTTATATTGCTCCAGCTCGTCGTGTGTCATGCGTGTCACGGGCACTTGCACGTCGACGGCACCGTCGAGGGTCTGGACGATGTTCTCGCCCTGGGTGGTGAAGTGGACGTTCAACTCGGGATGTGCCTCCAACACGTGTTTGACGGCCTGTGCGAGCTGTTGGGCCTCAACACCGGCGGGATAGCTGAGCAGGTAGGGGATGTTGTAGATGGTTGAGGTGGGGTTCTTCAAGCACTCGTAGTAGACACCCGTCTGGGCGTATGACAACGGCACGCTTGTGGGCTTGGCCTGTGTCACCTCGACCGGTGTGACTGCGGCTGCGGTCACTCCTCCCTCAAGCAGGTGCTTGAGTATCTCGTTCTCGATGCTCTGCAGCGTTCCGGCCTTGACCAGCGATCGTGAGTCGAGGGTCACGCCATAGCGTTTGTTGACCTGCACGGCGAGGCGGATGGCCGAGATGGAGGTCAGCCCGGCATAGCCCAGGACAGTGGTCACACCAAAGTCGGTGTTGCCCACGATCTCGGCAACCACCTGGTGCAATTCCTGTTCCAGCACATTCATGGGTGCCGCCACGGCCTCGGCTGCCGCTGCTTTTTTCTCTGGTTTGGGCAGGGCACGCTTGTTCACCTTCTGGTTCTGGTTGAGCGGGATGGCATCGATCTGCATGGTCACCGCAGGCACCATGTAGGGCGGCTTCTGGTCGAGGATGAAGTTGTTCAGGGCCTCGATGTCGACGGTCTGGTCGCTCACGACATAGGCGGCAATGAACTTGCCCCCGCCGTCCTCGTCAAATGCTTGCACGGTGGCGTCCTTGATGCCCGGGAACTCGCGGATGACGCTCTCCACCTCTTTCAGCTCGATGCGGAAGCCACGTATCTTGACCTGACCGTCGCGACGGCCCACAAACTGGATGTCGCCCGACGGCAAGTAGCGCACGATGTCGCCCGTGCGGTAGACACGAGCATACTTAGGCTCGGTGGTGAAGGGGTTGGTGATATAGACCTCGGCGGTCTTCTCAGGACGGTTGAGATAGCCCCGGCTGACCTGCGGCCCTGCCACCCACAGCTCACCAGCGGCTCCCACGGGCAGTCGGTGCCCATGCGGGTCGACGATGTAGAGTCGCATGTTGTCGAGGGGCTTGCCGATGGGTATCTCCTTCATCTTGCGGTCGACAAGGTAGGTGGTGGTGAAGATGGTGCACTCGGTGGGTCCGTAGACGTTGTAGAAGTTGTAGCCTTGTGGCGGTGTGAGTGACGCCAGTTTCTCGCCGCCGGTCGACAGGTTGAGCAGCGAGTGGTTCTCGATGCTGGTGGCAAACTGGTAGCCCACCTGCGTGGTCATGAACGAGTGGGTGATGTGCTGCTGCTCGAAGTAGTCGTTGAGGGCAATCAGGTCGAGGCGTATCTCCTCGGCGATGATGTGCACGGCAGCTCCGCAGGTCAGAGCCGGATACATGTCCATCATGCAGGCGTCGAAGCCATAGCTGGCGTAGGCGGCCACGCGATGCCCGGCGTTCAAGGCATAGAACCGCTGATACCAGTGGCAGAAAGCCACCAGGTTGGCGTGTGTGAGCTGGCACCCCTTGGGCACGCCGGTCGAGCCTGAGGTGTAGAGCAAGATGAACAACTGCTCGGGAGTGATGTCCACTGCCGGCAGGGAGGCTTGAGGCAAGGTGTCGATGTCCTTGGTCAACAGCACGTCACCCTCATACTCATTGACCAGCTCACGCAATGCCTCGTCGGCAATGAGCAATCTGGCGTTGGCATCCTTCATCATGAAGTTAAGCCGCTCTTGCGGATAGCTTGGGTCGAGTGGCTGATAGGCGCAGCCTGCCTTGAGCACGCCCAGCGAGGCGATGGCCATCCACTGGCAACGCGGAATGAGCACCGACACCACATCCTCGGTCTTCAGTCCCTTGCCCACGAGATAGGCGGCAATGCGGTCGCTGATGGCATCGACTTGTGCATAGGTGTAGGTGAGGTCTTTGTAGACCACGGCCACATTGTCGGGCGTGGCCTGTGCCTGGTGGCGGAAGAGCGACACGATGCTCTGTGTGTCGTCATAGTCCACATCGCCCTGGTTGAAGGAGTCGAGCAGGGCGGCCTGCGACGATGTTGCGATGTCGATGTCGGCCAGCGATTGTTGGGTGAGCATCCCCTCAATCACCGCCTCGTAGCTCTCGAGCAGTTGTGCAATCAGCTCCTGCGAGTACTCGTTGCTGTTATACTCGGCCTTGACATGGCACTTGCCGTCGAAGACGAACACCTTGAGGTAGAGCGATGCCTCGAGTGTGCTGTTGCCCAGTCGCAGGGTGTGCATGGGCATGCCACCCATCGTCTCGTTGTCGAAGAGCTGTCCATGCCAGGCAAACATGGCGTTGGTCTGCAGCTTGAGGTCGGTGACCACGTCGCTGTAGGAGTATATCTGATGCTCGCGGCAGCCGCTCATCTGCTGTTGTGCCTGCATGAGGCAGTCCAGCATGGGGGTGTCGGGTGTGAACTTGGTGTAGACGGGCAGGGTCTTGACGGTCATGCCCACACTGCGGCCAAATCGCTTGTCGCTGCGGCTGTTGTAGACAGTCGTGAACAGCGACTCGCCCTCGTTGTTGAATTTGGCGAGCAGGACAGCAAAAGCTGTGGTGAAGAGTGTGCTCTTGAACACGCCGTGCTGCTTGCAGAAGTCCTCGACGCGCCGCATGTCGGTGCCCAGGATGCGCAGCTGGTTGTCCTCGCTGTGGACAGGGTCTTCGCGGTCGGGGATGATCTGTGTGAACGTGTCGCTGCAGTTGAAGTTGTCGGCATACCATTGTTTAGCCTGCTCAAACGCCGGTGAGTTGCGTTCCTCGGCCTCGCTCGTGGCCACTTGCGCCATGGTCAGAGCCTCGGGTTCAATGGTCTCGCCGCGATAGGCGCGGTCGATGTCTTGCAGCATGATTTGCATGGATGTGCCGTCGACGATGATGTGGTGATAGTCGAGGAACAGGTAGATGTGCTGCGCATCCTGCATCAGCCTGATGTGGAACAGACGGTCGCCCACGATGTTGAAGGGGACGGTGAGTTGCGGCTTGACGGCCTCGATGTCGTCGATGTGTTCGACTTGCAGGCTCCATTGCTCGTTGTCGAGGTCGATGGCCTGGATGGGTTCGCCGTCATCGTTGAGCTTGATGCGGGTGAACAGTGTGGGATGTGCCCATACGGCGGTTTCGACCGCCTGTCGCAGCCGATTGATGTCCAGGCTCTTGTCCAGGACATAGATGTATGGAAGGTTGTAGCAGGCTTCACCGGTATGGTTGACACACTCGACATAGAGGCCATACTGTGATTTGCTCAGGGGAGCTGATTGTGATTTATAATTCATAATTTATAATTCATAATTCATAATTCATAGATTGTGCATTGAGCATTGTGCATTGCTCAAACACTACCATTTGAAACTTAAGATGCGCGGATTGACAGTGAGCATGAGCCAAGCCCAGTGCATGTGATTCTTTCCCTCGACGCGCTGCAGGCGCTCTAGGGTGCTGGAGCCGTGCATGTAGGTGTATCCGGCACTGATCTTGACAAACTTGATGGGTGTGTAGCTGGCCGTGAGTTCCAGCTCATGTCCCAGTGTGCGGCTGGCGCCATCGATGCGCTCGGCAGTCAACAGAAAGTGATATGCCGCCGAGCAGTCTATGGCCTGAATGGGGCGGAACCGCGTGCTTGCATACAAGTTCTGCAGACCGGGTGTGTAGCCGCCATAGTAGGCCCTCACATAGAAGAAGTCCATTGCACCATAGAACTGGTGGTGCGAGCCATAGATGGTGTTGAAGCCGCGCACGACGGTGTGTTGCGCGAGCCCGAATGTGCCGATTTGCGGCACGTTGGGGTTGGGGTCACCGCTCAGATAGTCATAGCCGGCGGTCACTCGCCATTGCCGGGTGGGGTCATAGTCGGCTTTGACGCTGGTCATCCACGCTTTGATGGGTATGTGGAACTCGTCGGTGCCCATCTGGCGATAGTAAGCAACCTCGACATTCCATCGCTTGGGGTTGTACTTGACGTAACCACCCAGCAGCTGCTGGTGCTCGACCTTGGGGTCTTCTTCCTGGTCGTTCTGGAGGCCCACATCCATGAACAGCAATGACGCACCCAGGGGAATGCGCTTGAAGTCGTAGTGGTACCAACCCGTGACCATGCTGCGGTGTACTTGTGCGCCGCTTGATGTGGTATAGATGGTTCCGCCATTTATGTTCCAGGCCTGCTGGTTGAACGCCAGGATGACATGTGCCTTGTGGCCATGCCCCTCATATCCCAGCCTGGCGGCATCGTGAGCGTTGGCGGCCATTGCCCAGTCGTTGCGGCCCAGGATGCGCTCGTCGTCGTAGGCTAGCTCCTGCCTGCCGATGATGGCAAACAGGCCGTTGTTGGCCCGCAACTTGGCCCATGCCTCCGAGAGGTTGAATGCTCCCTTTCCTTGCTGTCCCCACACGCCCGAATGCTGTGCGGTGATTTTGGCCTCGAGGAACGACCGCTGATAGCCGACCGACAGTCGTGTGCGTGCCATGACAAATTGCGCATGGTCCTCGGCAAACTCGGGGGCCGATGGAAATCCGCCATAGCGCAGCTCGCCACGGGTCATCAGGTTGGCGTCGAGCGTCAGGTGGTTGAGCTTGTTCTCGGTGGTGTCCTGCTGCTGTGCCGCGCTGCCCAGCGGCAACAGTAGAGCCACCAGCAGTCCCAGGTGGCGCATTTTTGCGGTCAACTTGCTCATGAGGTCACGGCTCGACGTCAAACAGGTTGATCAGGCCGGTCATGGTGAACACGCTCTTGATGTCGTCGTTCATGTTGCGCAGCACCACATGGCTACCGCTGGCCTTGGCCGACTTGAGGATGCTCAGCAAGATGCGCAGCCCGCTCGATGCGATATATTCTAGTTTCTCACATTCGATGACCACATCGCGGCCGTTGGCCTCAAACAGTGGTTGCAATGCCTTCTCGGCCTCAAGTGCCGCAGCGGTGTCGAGTTCTCCTTCCAGACTGGCAATCAACTTGCCCTCAATCTCTTGAATTTCAGTTTTCATATTTTTTTTGTTGATTGGTAATCTTTTTAATCAGTGTGAGCATGTTCTTGCCGTCGACACGCTCATAGTTGATCGAGTCCATGAGCTCGCGCACCAGGAAGATGCCCAGTCCGCCGATGGGCCGCTCGTCGACCGACAGTGTGGTGTCGGCCTTGGCCGCCTGTGTGGGATCGAATGCCTTGCCTCGGTCGCTGATGACAATCTTCAGCACCTCATCGTCGCTCAGCGCGGCGACATCGATGTCGCCTGTCGTGCCCATGGGATAGGCATATTGCATGGCATTGACAACGGCCTCCTCGACAGCGAGTTTGAGTTGTTGCTGCAGGGGCTTGTCGAGTTGCAATTGTTCGGCCACCTGGTTGATGAAGTCGTTGAGCCGTGGCACCTGATGGATGTCGTTCTGCAGCACGATGTGCTCGTTGAGGATGGCCACACGCTTGACGGGAGTGTATCGCAGGGCCAGCATCGTCAAGTCGTCGCTCTGTTCGGCGCCGTCAACAAACTCGTCAACAGCCTGCAGCACCGTGTCCAACACTTGTTGGGCTGAGGTGCCGCCTCCTGCCAGGCAGTCAATCAGCCGCTGGCGTCCAAACTGCTCGTGTTGCTCGTTCATCGCCTCGGTCACCCCGTCGGTATAGAGCAGCAACATCGAGCCGGGTGGCAACAGGCACTCCTGCGTGGCATATTCAAAGTCATTGACAATGCCCAGCGGCAGGTTGGGTTTGATTTCCAGCCACTGTGGGCCGTCCTCGGTCATCAGCACCGGTGTGTCGTGCCCGGCGTTGCAGTAGCGCAATCGTCCGGTGGGCAAGTCCAGCACCCCGATAAACACGGTGACAAACATGTTGCGACTGTTGTTGCGGCAGCCGCTGCGGTTGAGGGTCTGCATGATGTGTCCCGGATGGCTCGTGTGCTGGGCGCTGGCCAGGAAGATGGCCTGAGTGACGGCCATCACCAGCGAGGCCGGCACGCCCTTGCCACTGACGTCGCCGATGCAGAAGTATAGTTTCTCGTCGCGTACAAAGTACTCATACAGGTCTCCGCCCACCTCGCGTGCAGGACGCAGCACTCCGCAGGCATCCAGATCGTTGCGGTGCTCTCGCCCGTCGGTCGAGTGGGGGAGCATCGACTGCTGTATGGCACTGGCCACACGCAGCTCGCCGCCCATGCGCTCCTGCTCAAGGTTAGCCTGCTGCAGGCGCCGCTCGTTGCGTGCAAAGCGGATTACGATAAATCCCATCACCGCCAGCGTGAGCAAGATGAGCAAGAAGATGCTCAGCGTCATCCCGTTGAGGTCGCCATACACCTCCTCGTCATAGCACACCAGCACCAGTTGCCAGTGCGGCTTCCCCCTCATGTTGGCATAGTAGATGCGCCCCTTTGAGCCGTCGGCACGGCTTTTGAAGTCGATGACGGTGCTCCTGTTCGAGCTGCTGGGGGCACGACTGACGGTACTGTCGTTGATGAGCGCAATCACCTGCTTCACGTCGTGAGCATTGATGTGCTGGTCATTGGGCTGCACGATGGGGCGGCCGTCCTCGGTCAGCAACAGGTTGAACGATGACGGATGGATGTGACGGTGCTCGATGGTGTCGGCCATCCAGTCGAGCGGCACGTCGATGGCCATGACAGCCACAGTCTTTCCCTGGTTTCGCAACGGAACCGAGAATGTGCTGATCATCTTGCTGTTGCCCACCGTGTCGACGTATGGGTCGCTCCAATAGGGCTGGTTGGTGTCAATGACCTTTTTGTAGAACTCCATCTGCGTGTAATCATGTCCCGGTCCGGCAATCTGACGCACCACTCCATCGGCTTTGTGCACATACAACTCATAGAGCCTCCCCTTGGAGGGGTAATAGTTAGGCACAAAGGCGATGCCGCATCCCTCAAGGTGCTTTGTCGACTTGAGCAACCATTTGCCCACGTTGAACACCGAGTCGGGGTTGTTCAGGTTCTGTTGTATGCTCCACTCATTAGAACGCAGCGCCGACTCGCTGGAGTTAAGGATGCCCTTGATCAGCAATGCCTTCAAGATCATCTCGCGCTCGGCATCGCGTTCCAGATCCTTCTCCAGCAGGCGGTGGGCATAGTAGTGCTGAACTGCCAGAATCACCTGCAGCAGCAATGCCGCAAGCACCACCAGTCGCAGACTCCTCTGCGACTTATAAAATGAATGTAATCGTTTGAGTCGGCGCAGCATATTGCTAATCAATCAGTCTAAAAATTGTGCAAAGATATAGCAATTCTGATAATCACGCAACAAAAAGTGCTTGAATTTAGTATTTCGTTGTTCTTTGTTGGTTTCTGATAGAAACTATCTCACGCAGCTTTCGCGGAAAAACACTGTTCTTCTGCCTTACTAACCGCGAAGGACTTTTAACCGCGAAGCAACGCGAAGGATTTTTTAACCGCGAAGTACCGCGAAGCTGGGGGGATTCTTTACCGCGAAGTAACTCGAATTTTTTTTGTTCTTTTGTCCTTATGTCTTTTTTAACCGCGAATTACGCGAATGTGACAGAGATTCGATAATTCGAAAATTCGTGATAATTGTCTTGACAACCGCGAAGCTGGGGGGATTCTTTACCGCGAAGTACCGCGAAATTTTTTTTTGTTCTTATGTCCAATACTCCGTTAAAAAAATTAGATAACTGGCTAGGCGGCTTCACCCGCTATGCCAAATAGTTCCTTGACAAGTTTAGCATTTATTGCCGTGTTCGG
>CACZHT010000065.1 GCA_902781045.1 uncultured Bacteroidales bacterium
TGGGTCGGCCAAGCTCACGCCGGCGTCATCATCGGCGTGCAGGTCGAAGTTGCGGCCCATGTAGCAGGTGAAGCCCTCGGCGAAGTCAGTGAACAGACCCGCACGGAAGGCGCGGTAGTGCTGCACCCACAGCGGCGTGGCGCTGTCCTCGATGGTGAGCGTCTTGACCCCGGTCATGTCCTGGAACGCCCAGACGTTGATGCTCTGCAGGCTGGCCGGCAGCGTCAGGCTAGTGACCTTCTTGCAGTCGCGGAAGGCACACTCACCAATGGTCTGCACGCCGTTGCCCAGGTTGAGTGTCACCAACTCGCCATCATAGCGGAAAGCGTCATCGGCAATTCTCTTGACACTGCCAGGAATGGTTACCGAGGTCAGCGCCGTGCAGTACTCAAACGCCCCCTTGCTGATTGCCGTCAGACCCTCATGGATAGTCAGGTTGTTCAGTTTTGGCATGTCGTAGAACAGATACTCGGGCAGGGTACGCACGGCACCAGTGATGGTCACGTTCTTGAGGTTGGCGGCACACGGAAAATTGCTGTAGCTGAAGAACGCCCCATCACACTCAATGTTGCGCCCGATGGTGACTGTGGTGAGCGGCATGCTGCTGCACAAGCCTGCGCCGTAAGCCTTGTAGCCCTCGACGTGCAGTGGTGTGGTGGCATTGTCGGCGAGGGTGAGTGTCGTGACGGCGGTGCACTTGTCCAGCGCCCAGACCGAGATCCACTTGAGCGACGCGGGCAGCTTCAGGCTGGTGAGCGCCTCCAGGTTGAGGGCGTAGTCGCCATAGATGAACTCATATCCCTCAGGGATGTTGAGTGTAGTGAGGTTCTGAGTGCCATCGCGGAAGATGTTATTGCTGCCCGGCTTGTACAGCCCCACCACCTTGTGGCTCTTGCCGTCGATGGTGACTGTTGTGGGCAGGGTGAGCGAATTGCCCTGGATGGGCGACGCACTGAAGCCTTCCACCCAGCAGATCATGGCGATGGACAGATTGCTGTTGTACTTGAACCAGTAGTTGGCCCGGCCCTCGTAACTGTCATTGTCGGGGGTTGCCCCCGAGCCGTCGAACATGGCGTAGTAGTCGCTCAGCGTCACGTCACCGTAGATGGGTATCTCGGTGGCATTGACGCCGATTGCCATGATGGCGGCCAACATTGCGAAAAGTAGCTTTTTCATCATAACATTAATTATTAAAGGTGAATAAATTATGAATTATCACGAATTGCGATCTTACCCCACTGCTCTCGGCAGCGGCAACCGATATGCAAAATTAGGCAGAATGCAAGTGACAGCCACTTACAATTGTCAAAAAACGACTGACAATTTCGGTAATTGTCAGTCGTTTTGTGTGAAAAGCCGGATTTTTGCCGGATTTTGGTTGGGAGAGGGGGTTGCTGCCAGGCAGTCATTGGGCATTGTGCATTAGTATCAAACCCCACCCCTGCCCCTCCCCTTCAGGGAAAGGGGAGGGGAAATGCCAGGCAGTCATTGGGCATTGTCTAGACATGGGCTAGCGGGCGAGGAACTTCTCGACATCGAGGGCGGCGCGGCAGCCGGTGCCGGCGGCGGCCACGGCCTGGCGGTAACGCGGGTCGGCGACATCGCCGGCGGCAAAGACCCCCTCGACACTGGTGGCTGTGGTCACATGGTCGGTGACAATGTAACCCTGCTCGTCGAGCTGGAGCTGTCCGCCGAGGAATTCGGTGTTGGGCCTGTGACCGATGGCCAGGAAGAAGCCGTGAATGTCGATGTCAAACAGTTCCTCCTTGTCGGTACCCTTGAAGCGCACCAGATGAGCACCCTCCACGCCATTGTCGCCAAAGAGGCCCACGGTGTTGGTGTTGTAGAGCACCTCGATGTTTTCCCGTTCCTCGACACGGCGCTGCATGGCCGCCGAGGCACGGAGATAGTCCTTGCGGACAATCATGTAGACCTTCTTGCACAGGTTGCTCAGATAGACGGCCTCCTCGCAGGCGGTGTCGCCGCCGCCCACAACGGCCACGACGCGCTTGCGGTAAAAGAATCCGTCGCAGGTGGCACAGGCCGAGACGCCCTGACCGGCATACTTCTTCTCATCGTCGAGTCCCAGATACTTGGCCGAAGCCCCGGTGGCAACGATGACAGTGTCGGCCTCAAGGGTCTCGCCGCCATCGAGTGTGGCGACAAAGGGGCGCTTGCTCAGGTCAATGCTCTTGACCACGCCGGTGCGGATGTCGGCCCCGACGTTGATGGCCTGCTGGCGCATGTTCTGCATCAGTTGGTTGCCATCGATGCCGTCAGGGAATCCCGGGAAGTTCTCGATGGTGGTTGTCTGTGTGAGCTGTCCACCGGCCTGCAGTCCCTCGATGAGGACGCTCTTGATGTTGGCACGGGTGGTATAGATGGCTGCGGTGTAGCCTGCCGGGCCCGAGCCGATGATTAAGCACTGCATTTCTCTTTTAGTTTATAGTTGAAAGTTTATAGTTAAGAGTTGATTTTCTATAGGGTCTAGACTATCTGTCCCAAACCCCACCCCTACCCCTCCCCTTTGAGAAAGGGGAGGGGAGGTGCTGCTTGTTTTTATTTGCGGAAGTTGGTGAGGGCGGTGTTGAGGAAGTCCATGTAGTCGGGCACGTCCTCCTTGTAGACAAACGAACGGCTCAGCGGCTTGCCCTCATGGTCGAGGGTGACGTAGAACGGCTGCGCGTTGAAGCCGAACTTGTAGCGCTGCAGGTAGCTCCACTTGTCGCCCACGGTGCGCAACGTACGCTTGGTGCCGTCGGCCTCGGTGACCTCGATGTGCTCGGGCAGCGGGGTCTTGTCGTCGACAAATAGCGAGATGAGGATGAAGTCGTTGTTGAGTTTCTCGGCCACACTGGGGTCGGTCCACACGGCGGCCTCCATCTTTCGGCAGTTGACGCAGCCGAAGCCGGTGAAGTCGACCACGACCGGCTTGCCCTGCTGCCGTGCCGCGGCCATGCCCTCCTCATAGTTGAGATAGGCAGCACGCACCTCCTTGGTGTTGAGGTTGAAGTCCTGGGTGTACATGGGCGGCGCAAAGGCACTGACCGCCTTGCAGGGTGCTCCCCACAGTCCGGGCAACATGTAGATGGCAAATGCTATGCTCACCAGTCCGCCCATGATGCAGATGACGGGCATGGGCTTGGTCAGCTCCTCGCCGGTGCCGTCGCTCTGGAACTTGAGTTTGCCGATGAGGTAGAGTCCCAGCGCCCCGAAAATGACAATCCACAGGCATAGGAACACCTCGCGGTCGAGCAGTCGCCAACCGTAAGCCAGGTCGGCCACCGAGAAGAACTTGAGGGCAAAGGCCAGCTCGATGAATCCGAGTGTGACCTTGAGGATGTTCATCCATCCACCCGACTTGGGTGCCGACTTGAGCCATGTGGGGAAGATGGCGAACAGCGTGAACGGCAGTGCCAACGCGATGGCAAAGCCCAACATGCCGATGGCCGGTCCCCAGAAGTTACCCGATGTGGCAAAGTCCACCAGCAGGAAGCCGATGATGGGTCCGGTGCACGAGAAGCTGACCAGCGCCAGGGTGAACGCCATCAGGAAGATGGAGAGCAAGCCACTGGTTGTGTTGGCCTTATTGTCAACCTTGTTGGTCCACTTGCTGGGCAGTGTGAGTTCAAACCAACCGAAGAAGCTGAGCGCGAACACCACGAGCAGCGCGCAGAAGAAGAGGTTGAACACAGCATTTGTGCTCAGTGCATTGAGTGCACTTGGTCCGAAGATGGCTGTGATGGCCAGTCCCAGCGCCAGATAGATGACCACGATGGACGCGCCATAGGTCATGGCATCCTTGATGCCCTTCTTCTTGTCCTTCTTGGCCCGCTTGAGGAAGAAACTCACCGTCATGGGGATAATGGGCCACACGCAAGGTGTGAACAGTGCGATGAGTCCGCCCAGCAAGCCCATGACAAAGATATACCACAACGAGCGGCTGTTCATGCCCTGATTGCCGTTGAGCGCGTCCAGTTCCTTGATGACAGGTTGCCACAGGATAGAATCGTTGCCGGCCAGGGGCGCGGCCAGTGCCGGCACAGTGTCGGTAGCCGTGGTATCGGCGGCAATCGAGTCGGCCTTGGCCTCTTCGGGTTTCTCCTCCTCTTTCTCTTTCTCTTCGGGTGCATCCTTGAGCCCGTCGCCGTTGTAGCTGAACTCGACCGATGTGGGCGGCATGCAGGTCTGATCGTTGCAGGCCCCGAATTCCAGGAACCCCTTGATGTCATACTTGGGTCCCGTGACCTTGTATCGCTGAACGAAAGTGACACTTTTCTCGAAATAGCGCAGCTTCATGCCGAACATGTCGTCAAACTCGCTGATTTCCTTACCCTGTGCCTTGAGGCCACCAATGGGCTGCACGCCGGTCGACTTCTCGGTGGTGATTGTGGCCGACGTCGGACCGTCGGCAGGCAGTCCAGTCGAGTAGACATGCCATCCCGGCGAGATTTTGCCTGTGAAGATGACATCGACCTCCTCGGGCGAGACGCGCTTCTGCGACACGCTGAAGGTGACCGGATTCTGTGCAAGAACTGTCATGCACGTGACGAGCATGAACAGTAAGAATAATGTTGGTTTGTTGGTCTTCATATCAATTTGGTTTATTGATTATTATTTCTGGTCTTGTGGGTCATGATGTCGAGGACGAATCGGTCGGTCTGGTCCATGCCTCGGCTGCCGATAGCGGTGAGGTTGTGGATGCTCTGGTCCACATCGTCGTCGATGATGCCCTCTTGCGACGAGACATACTTGTGTTGCATGGCGAGCATGGCGCTGAGCATGGCCGTGCTCACGCCGCTGGTGAGCTTGAGAGCGCACGACGGCTTGGCCCCGTCGCAAATCATGCCCGTGAGGTTAGCAATCATGTTCTTGACCGAGTAGCTGATTTGCTCATAGGTGCCCCCCATGAGGTAGGTGATGCCGCAACTGCTGCCTGTTGACGCCACGACACAGCCGCACAGCGCCGACAGTGCGCCGAGCGTCTGCTTGATGTAGATGGCGGTGAGGTTAGAGATGATGAGTGCTCGGATGAGCTCCTCCTCTGTGTTGTGATTCTCCTCGGCAAACACCACCACGGGCATGGTGGCGCAGATGCCCTGGTTGCCCGAGCCCGAGTTGCTCATCACCGGCACCATGGCCCCAGCCATGCGTGCGTCGCAGGCACAACTGGTGACCGAGAGCACCTTGCTGAAGATGCTGTCGCCCATGATGCCACGTCCCAGTGGCGACTGCATGGTCTTGCCCAACTGGTGACCGTAGTTCTCGCGCAGCCCGCTCTGTGCCGCCGCCTCGTTGAGCCGTTTGGCCTCAAGGATGAAACGCAAGTCATCGGCCTCGGTCTCGGTGGCAAAGTCATAGACCTTGCGCAGGGTCAGCTCTGGGCCATCGTCCTCGTCGGCAGTGACTGTGCCGTGACACGATGCCTGTTCATCCTGCTGCGCTACACCGTCTTTGGCCAGAAAGACAAAGTGAGTGTGGTGCGTGCGGATGCGCGCCTCGGCAGTGTGCCCGGCAGCAGTGACCAGTACGTTGATATAGAGTTTGTCAGTGTCGTCCTCCTCCAGGGCGATGTGGATGCGGTTCTCGGCAATGAACTGCTTGCCGCGCTCCACGGCCTGCTTGTTGCAGTCGCACAGCACCTCAAGCCCCTTCTCGGGCCGCCCAATGAGAGCACCCAGGGCGATGGCGATGGGCAGGCCTATCATGCCTGTGCCGGGGATGCCCACTCCCATGGCGTTCTTGAGGATGTTGGCACTCAGGCGCAAATCCACCCTCTCGGGAGTCAGCCCCAGCAGTTGTGTGGCCTTTGCCACACACAGCGCCACGGCCATGGGTTCGGTGCAGCCGATGGCCGGCACTACCTGTCGCTTGATGAGCGCAATGATTGCTTGTTGTTCTTCGGTCTTCAACATAGTCAAAAATCGGTTAAGTAGTTATTCCGTCCGCAAAGGTAGTGATTTTTGTTCAATCACCCATTATCTACAGCACAGATTTTTCACCACATTCAACCTTAATACGGTCAAAGCAGCCTTTGGGGTACACTTTCGCCACAAAAAAAGTTCAATTTGTAGCAAATAAACATTCCCGCCACCATTGGGTAGCGGGAATGCAAGCAAAGAGCGTATGATTTGATTCTGTTTCTATCACTTGGCAAAGAGTTCGGCAAGTTTGCTAGCCAGTGCCTCGCCACGGGCATCCTCGCCCGATGCGATAACCGACAAGTTAGTGGCATCGATGAGGAACATGGCGGGTATCGACTTCACCTTGTAGACATTGGCTGCTCCCATGCGGTCCAGGTAGTTGGGCCACTGCAGTTGCTCTTGCTCCAGAGCCTTGCGCCAAGCCCTCTCGTTGCTGTCGATGCTGATGCTCACCACCTCAAATCCCTTGTCCTTGTAGAGTTCGTATTGCTTCTTGACATTGGGAATCTCGTTGCGGCAAGGCTTGCACCACGAAGCCCAGAAGTCGACGAGCAACACCTTCTTTCCACGTGCCAAGTCGGCCAGACCCAATTGCTTGCCATCATCGCCCTTGACAGCAAACTCCTTGGCCTGCTCGCCTACCCCACCTGCGGGCTGGATTTCGTCAAGCATGCGCTTGCCATACCAACTCTGCTGAGCCTCGGGCGACAGGGTGTCGTAGAGTGCTTTGTCACTGTTGGTGAAATAGGTCCACAAATAGATGGCCATCATCGGGCCCCAGTAGGAGTCGCGGTTCTCGTTGAGTATGCCCTTGTAGGTACTCTCGACTGTGGCAAAGAAATCTTTCTCGGCCTTGTCAAAGGCCTTGTAGTCGTCCGACTGCAGGATTTGGTCGATGCGCGCCTGATCCTTGGCCTGACGGGCCTCGTTCAGTGCCTGCAGCACCTGGGCATACTGTGTGTGGTAGTCACTGAACTGCTTGTCCAGCGCGGCACGCTTGGCCTTATAGCCACTGAGTTTAGCGTTTTCCGCTCCACCATTGACCTTGACATTCCAGGTGTAGGAACATTTTCCATTCTCATCGGGCTGTCCCTTGTCGACCTTTCCCGTGATGTTGACTGTGCCGGGTTCAAGCATCAGGCTCTCGGAGCCGTAGGAGTCCTTGACCATGAGAATGACACACATGGGATAGGGCAACTGCTCGCCCACCTGCCCCTTGAAGGCAAACTTCCCTCCCGTGACGGTAGCCTGCGCTATGGCTGGGTCACCGTCGTGACTCATGGGCACGAGTTCGAGTACCGTTCCGTCTTCCAGACCTTCGATTTGTCCATTGACTTCATATTGCCGTGCATCCACGTTACATGCCAAGAGGCATGTCATAATCAGTGCAAAAAATATCTTCTTCATAGTGCTTGTTATGGAATTTGTCATTTTTCGACATTTTGTGTGATGGTACCATTTCCAGCATTCTCAACAGCCCCCTGCGGGAATGGCATTACCCACATGTGGCTTGTCGGTGCCAGCGAGTAGGATTTGCCGCCCTCAACCTTGGTGAGCGTGCGTGCATGGTTCGGTTCCAGATTGAGTCGACGGATGTCGCAGAATGGCACAATCGTCTGCACCAGTGCATCGCCCTTGGTCTTGATGATGAGGTCAATTGCCTCGTCGGCATTAGCCGCACTCAAGTCTTGATAATACTCTGGCAGGATGCGCTTGTGGCGCACCTTGTTGAGCACCTGCATGGCACCGGCCACGTTGCCTGTGCGTGCCAGGCACTCGGCCTGAATGAGATAGACCTCGGTAGTGGTTAAGCCGCCACGGTTGAAAAAACCTGTCAAGTTTTGATTGTAATAGGTGCTACCTGCCGAGGTGCGGATTTTCCATCGGCTCATGAAGTGAGCATCGCCCTGCTCAAAGCGGCCGCCACGGTCTTCGCGCATCTGCAAGTCGCTTCCGGCATAGGAGTTATTGCCGTGGCAGAAGATAAAGTTCTCGACATAGTCATGCCCCATGGGCGAAGAAACGCTCTGATAGACATCAGGATCGCCCAACACGCCAGCATTGTCGTTGTAGAATGCCACCCAGTCAAAGAGTTGGTCATTCAGTTTGAGCGCTTCGCCCGCATGGTTCAATGCCTCCTGATAATTGCCCATCTGCAGATAGACCCTGGCAGCCAGTGCCTCGCCAGCTCCCTTGCCTGCATAGAGTACATTGAGCGGTTGCTCGGGAAGATCGGGCAGTGCCTCGTTGATGTCTTGCAAGATAAAGTCGTAGATGGCTTGCACCGAAGGCTGCGTGTAAGCCGCTCCGACATCTGCACTAGTGATCAGTGGTACACCGCCATCGCTAGCCGCCGTTGCAGCATTGTAGGTCTTGGCATAGTAGTTGACGAGGGTGAAATACTTCATGGCCCTCAAAATCTTGGCTTGCGCCATGGCCTTATTGCGCTGCGCATCGGTGGCATCGGTTGCTGTGGGTGCGTTCTCGATGATGAGATTGGCAGTGGAGATGCCTGCATAACCATTGTAGTAGGTTGTCTCGTCGCTCTTATTCATCACGACACGGTCGGCACTCTCGTCCCAGTAGTAGTTGGCGTTCCACAACTCATAGTAGGACAGATTACCAGCCGAGACAAACCGGTCGTTGAGCAGTATAACAGCCTGCGTCACATCCTCGCGGCAGTTGTTATATTCATCGGCGAGCATGGTCGAGAAGTCCTCGAGCGTGGTAGGAATCTTCTGCCCCTTGGGCACATTGCTCAGATAGTCGTCGCAACTAGTCAGCGCCATCGACAAGGCCAGGCCTGCCACAAGGAGACTTTTGCTTATGATTGTTTTCATAGTTTTGCTTATTTTGAAGATAGACAATAATCGTTAGAAGTCAAGATAGAGTCCAAGCACATAGTTGGGGGCATTGTATCCACCCAGCAGATACTTGGCCGACTTGCTCTTGGCAAAGGTGACTGCATTCTCGACGTTGAATTGCAGTCGGGCATTGCTCATGCTCACCTTTCTGAGCCAAGTCTTGGGCAGGTTATAGGCCACTGAGACATTGGCCAGTCTCAAGTTGGTTGCACTGATGACATTGTTGTCGGCATAGCCATAGATGGTGCGCGACGCATCGCTGAAGAGCGGATTCTCACCGAAGATGGCAGCCGGGATGTCGGTCGTAGCCTCATCGCCCGGATGACGCCAGCGGTTGGTGATGTCCTTGTTCACTGCTGCCAGTGCTGTGACATAGCTCCAAAGACTATAATTATATTCGGAATTGAGCATGGGCAGGTCGGTGTTGCGCAACTTGTGTCCCCCCTGCATCATCCACATGCATGAGAAGTCGAAGCGCTTCACGCGCAAGTGCAGATTGAGCGAAGCCATGTGCATGGGTTCGGTGCTTCCCGCATAGACAATGGCATTCAGATCCGACGGATTGCTGGTCGTGGGCTCTCCAGCCGCATTCAGCACCTGCGGCAAGCCATTCTCGCTCAATCCAGCCCACTGATAGGCATAGATGGCGTTGTAGGGGTTGCCCACGATGGGGTAAGACTCGGGATAGTCGAGCTGCAACACATAGAATGGTGCCTTGACATTGACATAGACCACCTTGTTCTTGTTGTAACTATAGTTGAAAGTGGCATCGAAGTCGACATCGGCCGTGCGCACAATCTGTCCGTTGAGCGACAACTCAAATCCCCGGTTCCGCATCTTGCCATTGTTGATGGCATAGGTTGTGTATCCAAATCCCTCGGTCGGTACACCCATGGTGTTGGCCAGCAGGTCGGTACCCAACTTATTGTAGAACTCAATGCTACCGCTCAATCGGTTGGCAAGCATAGCAAAGTCCAGCGCGATGTTGGTCGTTGTTGTCTTCTCCCATCTCAGCGTTGGGTTGGGTCGAGTGTTGACCGAGCCGTAGATGCCACCCACGTTATAGTTCTGATTGTAGGCCGCAGTCATGTAGGGAGCTGCATCCTTGGCAATGTTACCAGCGATACCATAAGATGCACGCAACTTCAGTCGATTGATCCAAGCAACATTGAACCACGACTCATGGTCGATGTTCCATGCCGCTCCAACACTCCAGATGGGTTTGTTCTGATACTTCGAGCCTGTGCCCCAGAGGTTAGAACGATCCCAGCGGATGCTTGCCGAGAACATATACTTGTTGTCATAGGTGTAGGCTGCATTGGCAAAGAACGACACAAAGCGGTTGTCGATGTTGCGCAGATAAGCGAAATCTCTTGCCTGCAATCCATAGCCACCCATCAGTCCGTAGGTGCTGTTGAGCACATTCTGGTCGACCAGGGCAAAGGTGAGCATATCCGGGTCATAGTCATAGAGTGTGCTGTTGTCATAGTCGATAACCGTCTTGCGCACTTCATGCCCCAAGAGTGCCACAATATTGTGATGGTCGGCATAAGTGCGGTCAAAGTTCAACTGCTGACGGAAGGTGTAGGCTTTCGAGGTTTGGTTGGCGCGATAGAAGATGTTGCCATAGGGCAGATTTAGGGTAGCTGAACCCGTAGCAAAGTCATCGGTTGCATACTGTCCCACCAGGTTGCGGACATAGTAACTGTTTTTCTCGTAGAGTTGCTCGGTCTTGTCATAAGCATACTCATACTGGAACATGATGTTGTACTTCAGGCTATAGGGCAACTGAATGTCCAGTTTCCCGTAAGTTCGGTTGACAAATTCACGGGTGGTGCGCTGATTGCGTCCAATCTCATCGAGCGGAGTGATATTGTAACTGGGAAGTCCGTAAGCATTGATGATGGCCATGTCGGACTGTCCCAAACGCGACTCTTGGGTTGAGGTGAAGTTAGTGCCATCGTCATTGCGCAGGCAGTCGTAAGGCATGTAGGCATAACCTGGGCTCATCGGGTCGAATGCCTGCATGGTATTCTTGCCGTAGTAAGTATAGGAGCCAAATGTCGCTCTGAGCCATGGGGTGACATCCAGTTGGTCGCGCAGGTCGATGGCCCATGAGTTGTCCTTGGAATAACGGTCGTTGAACTTGTCGTTGCGATAGGTGAGCGATGCCATGAAGTTGTTGTTCTCGGTGTCGCGCCCGATGCCCAAGTGATACTGCTGATAGAAGGCGGTGCGCTTGGCATATTTTGCCACGTCGTCATAGTACCTGTATCCTCTCGATGCCAGATTGTTGAGAATATTCTCCATCTGGCTCTCGCTGATGTTGCCAGCATAGTAGTTGGCAATGGCCTGAATGCCCTGCGAGGTGTACACCTTGTCGTTAACAATCGACTGGGCATAGGCGGCAGCGCCCTCACCTTGCAAGTTGGGGTTAGTTGCAGCCCACTCTCGCTCCAGATCGATGATGTCGGCAGCATCGGTGAGACGGCTCTTGTTGAATGAGTAAGGATGCCAGGTGAGCGAGGTGTTGAAAGTCACGCTAGTGCGTTTGCCCTTGGCCTTCTTGGTGACAATGACCACCACGCCATTGGCTGCACGCGCGCCATAGATGCTGGCTGCTGCAGCATCCTTGAGCACGGTGATGCTCTCGATGTCATCAATGTTGATGTTGGGCACCGACTCGTTGAGTCCTCCATACTCGTCATATCTTGTGGCCTCGACGGGGAAACCATCAATGACGTAGAGGGGATTAGTGACACCATTCATCGAAGTGGTGCCTCGGATGAGACCGCTCTGGGTGTTGAATCCAGCCACCTCACCCTCGAGCAACTGCGACAAGTTGTCGTAGCGCTTGGTCTTTAGGTTTTCGGCAGTGACCTTGGCAAACGAACCCGTAGCCCGTTCTTTAGAGATCTGCTGATAACCCGTGACCACCACATCTTCCAGAACATTGGAGTCATCCTCGAGGATGAGCACACTGTTGGTCGAAGTGGCCTTGCGCTCAACGGGCTTCTTGCCGATGTAGGTAAACACCAGTGTGCTGTTGGGGTCGACATTGTTGAGCACGTAATTACCGTCGATGTCGGTAGCAACACCATTGTCGGTGCCCTTAACATGGACAGTGACACCAATCAGCGGCTCGCCATCAGCATCAACCACCTGCCCCTTGACCGAGCGCTTGTTGCCCGACTCGCTGGCCTGCAGTTCACTCTTGGTGACATAGATGAAGCGCCCGTCAACGCGACTGGCCAATGGCAGTCCCTTGATGAGCGCTCGTACGGCATCGTGTGCCGTTACATTCTTCACACTAGCCGTCACTTTATAGTCTTTGACGGCCTCATAGGGGTAGTTGACTTTGTAATACCCCGACTGTTGCTCAACTTGGCGCAACGCATTGGTCAATGCCTGTTGCTGGACATTGATCGTCACCTTGTTGCCTTGTGCTATGGCAATCAATGGCAGCATCAGCAAGCAGAACAGTGTAATGGCTTGGATACGTTTCATAGAAAAACAATTAAAGGTTCAGAAATTTTCCTTTAATACTGACAGAAAAAGGAGCGGGGTACATAAACTCGCTCCTTTTATCATTTCTTAACACAAAGTGTTTCTTGTGTATCTGTTCAGCGATTGCGTCGGAGACGCTAAAATGCTTCGAAGAAGCTATTTGTTCGAAAGACCATGCAAGAGGGCCGGAGGTCCTCGCCGCTTGGGTCTTTCGAACAAAATCGGGTCTTCGACCCGTTCTGCATCTTCGATGCACAGAGGGGTAAGAGGAGATTTTTCTGAATCGGTGAAGAGATACTTTCTTGTCAATCTATGACAATGACGTTGCCCTCGCGCTGGATATGAACCTCGCCCAGTGCATTCAGGCTGCTGATGGCCTCGTCGAGGCTCTTGCTGCGCTCGACCACAAAGTGTAGGCGGAGTTGCATCTTGGAGGTGTCGTCGAACGACACATTCACGTTGTACCATCGAGCCAAGTCCTGCATGATGAAGAACAGCGTGGCATTGTCGTAATAGAGGAAACCTTCCTTCCATTGTATATAAGGATAGGTGTCGACTTGTGACACCCGCAACTGCGCCTGCTTGATGGCAGCCTGCTGGCCGGGCTTCAACTGGATGGATTGGCTAGCCACCTGGGCCAATACACTGCCCTCGACCAACGTGACAGCGGCATCGCGCTGCGAGTAGGCGCGCACATTGAATGCCGTGCCCAACACTCGAGTGGTGATGTAGTCGGTGTGCACGACGAATGGTCGCCGTGAGTCCTTGGTGACCTCAAAGTAGGCCTCGCCCGATAGCCTCACCTCACGCTGATTGCCGACAAATGCCTCGGGAAACTCCAGCCGACTATCGGCATTGAGCCACACTTGGGTGCCATCGGCCAGAGTCAGGTGATAGTCCTTGCCGCGCGGGGTGGACAGAGCCAGCATCTGGCTGGATTCAGCCCTCTCGGCAGGTTTCTTAATTGTCATATCATGGCCATCCATTTCACGGCTCTTGCCGTCGGCAGTGGTCAAAGTGACCTCAGTTATGTCGTTCTTGGCAGTGATGTCATAGGCAGCACCAGGTTGTGTAGTTGAAACGGCATTGTGGTCGATCCAAAGCCTGAGGCCAACAATCAGGGCAACCATAGCGGCAATGCCCACAGCCCACTTGACAAAGGGCGTGAAGCGCGTGATGACAGAGCGGTGGGCCACTGGCTCAGCATCCGGGCTCGACAGTTCAAGTCGGTCACTGAGTTCCTGCCATTGCTCATCAAGGTCGGGAAGAGCAGCACACTCACGGTTGAGCGCACTGTACAGTTCCCACTGCTGCATGGGCGTAGCCATGGCTTGGTCCTGCTCTTGATTATGTTTTTCGTTTTCCATTTCGTCAATCAATACTGACAAGAATCAAAAGGAGTACAAGATTTAACATTTTTTCATCTAACGTGACCCTCAACTGAGCGAATGCACGCTGAACGATCTTTTTTACTCCATCAACGGTAACATTGAGCAAGTCGGCGACCTCCTGGTTGCTCTTCTGCTCAAAAAATCTCAAACGCAGCACATGCCTAGCACGCTCGGGCAAGCGCCCCAGTTCCTGGCGCAGCCGCCTGATGCGTGCCTCATAATCTTCCCAATCCCGGTCATTAAAATCTTCCATCTCGGCCAACACACCATCGAGCAATGGCACGAAACGCTTGCCACGACCCAACTGATCGAGGCAGCGGTTGCGCACACTGACATAGAGGTAAGAGAGTACGCGATTGCCATCTAAACGCTCATGCGATTGCCATAAGTTGACAAATACATCGCTTACCATGTCCTTGGCAACGTCAGTATCGTGCACAAAGTCATAGGCATGATAGTAGAGCCGTTCGTAGTTGTCCCTGAACAGTTGCTCGAATTGTGTCGATGTCATGCCTGTGGCTTGCTTCATTGTGACAAAATATAGGGGGATGGACAGTCCCGTTCAGCGCAGGTCGACGACCTGGGTGCCGGCGGGTACCATCGACTTGTCGTAGGTGAATGTGGATGCCGGCAGGTTCTGATGTGTCTTGTAGCCCGTTAGGGTGAGGGTGAATGAGCTGCCGTCGGCCATGCGGATGTGGGCGATGTGCAGCAGGTCGGTACCGTTGGTCAGGTAGAGGTAGACTTGGACAATGTCCGACTTCTTTTTGGGCCGCATCATGATGGCGTAATGTCCTGGAATCTGACCTTTTGACTTCCACACATTGAAGTTAGTCTTGAAGTCGGTGACAGCAGCCATGGGGTTGGTCATCTGCAGGTCTTCGGGCGTGGGGGTGGTGATGTTGACCTCGTCGGTGGCTCGACTCCAGGTCCACTGCGTCTTGCCGTCATACCAGCACTTCATGTCGGTGGACACGAGCCGGTATTTGGGACCAGCCATGACGATGGTGCCCGAATTGTTGCCCTGGCTTGACTTGACCTGGTAGTTGGCACTGATGGTGCCGGCGCCACGCAGAGCGGCGATGGCGCGGTCCAGCATCTGCTGGGGCGTCTGCGCCTGGGCCACCAGGGCCAGCAGTGCGATGATTAATGTAATAAGAGTCTTATTCATTGGAGATTATCGTAAGAATAACATAATTCAACAGTACATAGCGCATCAAAATATCATTGCTCAAACAAAATGCACTTTAACCTTTGCCAAAAACTAGTATGTTTTGGTTCACATGGTGTATTTGCACTTTTTGCACCAAATTTCTTTTCAAAATTAGCATAACTAACATCATTTATAAACAGCTGGTCTATGTCCATGGGCGAGAGGAGCACCTTGCGGGGTTTGCCTCCCTGGGCGGGACCGACGATGCCGGCTGCCTCCATCTGGTCCATAATCCGCCCGGCTCGATTGTAACCAATCTCATATCGGCGTTGCAGGCTTGAGGTGGATGCTGTATCGCTTTGGACAATCCATTTAGCGGCCTCCTCAAAGAGCGGGTCCAATTCTTTGATGAGACTGGTATCTATTATTACACCGCCATCATCTACGTCCTCATCCAAACCTGGCAACAGATAGCCCTGCTCGTGAACGCTGTCGCGGTCGTTGTCCTCCTGCTCCTTGATGTAGTTGCAGATGTTGGTGATTTCGGGCGTGTCGATGAACGGGCATTGCAACCTGGTGATGCAATTCTCATAGCTAAACAGCATATCACCACGACCTATCAAATTTTGTGCACCGGATACATCAAGAACTATCCGACTATCATAAGAAGAAGGTAAAGCAAAAGCAATGCGGGCTGAAAAATTTGCTCGAATATTGCCATTGAGTATGCTTGCATCAGGTCTTTGAGTGGCAATAATCAAATGAATTCCTACTGCCCGTGCCATTTGAGCGAGATGTATAACTGGGGATTCTAAATCCTTGCCAAGGGTCGTGAACAATTCGCCATAATCATCTATTATCACTACGATGTAGGGCATGTAATGGTACTTCTTGTCGCCGTGCTCGTCGCGCACGTCACGCAGCTCGCGCCGCCACAGGTCGTTGTAGTCCTCGACCTTGCGCAACTTGACTTCCTCCAGCACACAGTAGCGGTCTTCCATCTCCTGCACCAGGCTATTGAGCGTCTTGACCACCTTGTCGCTCTCGGTGATGATGGCCTTGTCGTCGCCC
>CACZHT010000066.1 GCA_902781045.1 uncultured Bacteroidales bacterium
CCCCTCCCCTTTGCGAAATGGGAGGGTAGTCGGAGAATTGCACTAAATTGCAAAAATTGTTGAGCGGCCCAACCCCCGTCAAGCTAGGCGAATTGCACTAAATTGCAAAAATTGTTGAGAGGTCAAGGCCCCAGCAGGCTAGGAGAATTGCACTAAATTGCAAAAATTGTTGAGCGGCCAAAGCCCCGGCAGGCTAGGAGAATTGCACTAAATTGCACCAATTGTTGAGCGGCCCAAACCCCGGCAAGCGTGACAAACCCCACCCCCAACCCCTCCCCTTTGCGAAATGGGAGGGTAGTCGGAGAATTGCACTAAATTGCAAAAATTGTTGAGCGGCCAAAGCCCCAGCAGGCTAGGCGAATTGCACTAAATTGCAAAAATTGTTGAGAGGTAAAAAAACGGCTGGCGTGGTCAATTTTTGTGCGCGCTCTCGTACCAGTCGATGTAGGCCTGGTTCACCATCTTGTTGCCGCCAGGGGTGGGGTAGCGGCCCGTGAAATACCAGTCGCCCGGGGCAGTGGGGATGGCCTGGTGCATGCCCTCGATGCTCTGATACACCAGCTTGACATCGGCATGTACATCATCGGATGTCACCATGCGCGCAATCTGTGCCGACACCTCGTCGTAGCTGAACGGGGCATAGATGTCCACCACATGGTTGACCACCTCCTCTTTCGGAAGGCCCTCCTGCGCCTTGCAGCGCGCATACACGTCGTCGATGACGTGCTGCATCTTGCGGTCCTTGAGCAGCTGGATGGCAGCGCGGAAGGCGATGAACTCGCTCATCTTGCGCATGTCGATGCCATAGTAGTCGGGGAAACGCACCTGTGGCGATGACGACACGATGACGATGCGGCGCGGGTGCAGTCGGTCGAGGATGCGCACGATGCTCTGACGCAGTGTGGTGCCCCGCACAATGCTATCATCGATCACCACCAGGTTGTCCACGCCATCGTGCACCTGCCCGTAGGTCACATCGTAGACGTGGGCCGCTAGGTCGTTGCGCTGGTTGCCCTCGGTGATGAACGTGCGCAGCTTGATGTCCTTGATGGCAATCTTCTCGGTGCGAAGACGCTGTTGCAGGATGGCCTCGACCTGACGGCCATAGTCGTCACTCGTCTTGTCGAGCGACAGGATGCGCTGCAACTTCAGCTGCTGTAGGTGGGCGTCCAGGCCCTCGACCATGCCCATATAGGCCACCTCGGCCGTGTTGGGGATAAACGAGAAGATGGAGTGCTCGAGGTCGCCGTCGATGGCCTCCAAAATCTGCGGAGCCAGCTGCCGCCCAAGCGACTTGCGCTCAAGATAGATGTCGCGGTCGCTGCCGCGGCTGAAGTAGATGCGCTCAAACGAGCAGTGCTGGTAGTCGAGCGGAGGCAGAATCTGCTCAATGCGCACGTCGTTGTTCTTGCTCACGATGATGGCCGCGCCGGGTGGCACCTGACGGATGGCTTCCAGGTCGCAGTTCAGCGCTGTCTGGATGACCGGACGCTCGCTGGCCGCAATGAAGATCTCGTCGTCGCAGTAGTAGAACGCCGGGCGGATGCCGTGCGGGTCGCGCATCACCATCATGTCGCCACTGCCCGTGATGCCGCACATGGCATAGCCGCCATCCCATGTGGTGGCCGGACGCTGCAGGATGTTGCGGAAGTCCAGGTTGTCCTCCATCCTGACCGACAGCTCAGGCTCGACGATGCCCTGGTCGCGGAAGTAGCGGTGCAGACGCTGGTTCTCGTTGTCGAGCGACTCGCCCAGCTGTTCAAGCAGGATGACCGTGTCGCTCATCACGCGAGGGTGCTGGCCCCGGCTGACGATGTCGCCGAAGATCTCGTCGACGTTGGTCATGTTGAAGTTGCCGCACAGCATCAGGTTGCGCGACGGCCAGTTGTTGCGGCGCAAGAACGGGTGCACATATTTCATGCCGCTCTTGCCCGTGGTGCTGTAGCGCAGATGGCCCATATACAACTCGCCCACAAACGGCAGGTCGATGGCAGGAGTGCCGTGCATCAGCGCGTCGTGGATGTCGTTGCGGATGCGACCGAAGATCTCGCTGATGGCATTGCTGCCCTGGGCACGCTCGCGGTAGATATACTCCTCGCCTGGAGCGGAGTGCGTGTAGACGCACCCCACACCGGCCGCCTCCTGTCCGCGGTTGTGCTGCTTCTCCATCAGCAGGTACAGCAGGTTCAGGCCATAAAGATAGGTTCCGTACTTGTCTTTGTAATACTCCAGGGGCTTGCGCAACTTGATCATTGCGATGCCGCATTCGTGTTTCAGTTGTTCGGTCATGAGGGGTTGAATTAACGCATCCGTGAATTTCAGCGCAAAGGTACAAAATTTCTCGCACTCTACAAACTCCACTGGCGGTCTGTATGGCAAAAGGCATCACCAAAATCAATATAATGATAGACCGTAAGCAACGGTTTGCCATATTTGAGGGCTTGTTGGCAACGAATCGGAGAAATTTCGGCCAGTAATGTTAAAGATAGTTATATTTTGAAGCTTTTTTGTACGATTTCTTGTTTTTTTCAACCAAAGGTGCTTAATTTGCATCGGTTTTCATGGTAATTAGACTTTTTGATTGAAAGTTAACCGAGAGGTGACGTTTTTCAAAAAGATTTAGTTTTAAGGTTTATGTTAATGGTATTAGAGGTTAATTAGACAGGCAAGTCCTCGGCGTGAGCCGGGGACTTGTTGTCTCTTGTGCATTGCGGGTGTCGATGGACGGGGAGTTGAGGAGTGTTTCCTCACTTCCGGCCGAACCAGGCTTTGACGCGTCGGTAGCCATCGACACCCAGGATGGTGAGACCGCCATATTGCGTGGCTTTAGCCAGACCGAACAGTATCACCCACAACACGGTCTTGGCCTGCGCGCTGATGGGTAGCAGCATCTGGGCGAACGACAGCAAGTAGAACGGCACACAGCAAGCCAGCACAATCACCCCCGTGCGGAACGACAGGGATGCCAGCCACTGCTTGACACGCGCGAGCAGCGTGGGGCGATCAGGGGTTGTAGAGGTCGTGGTCATAGAAGTTGAGTATCTCCTGAATCGTGCGGTAGGCCTGGGCCGCCGGACCGTCAGGCTCAAGCTCCATCGACTCGAGGTAGCTGTTCAGCGCCTGGCGCATGTCGCCCAGCTGGCGATAGGCGTTGCCGCGCAGATAGTAGGCCTGCGCCATCACGGCACGGTCGGTGCAGGCGCCCACCATCTGGTCGACGGCGGCAATCACTTGTTCTGACTTGCTCTCGGCAAGCATCTGTTTTATCTCTTCGATAGTCATCATTGTCAGGATTATAAAAATGGTGAGGTGAAAACTTACAGCAATAGTTTTTGGTAGGCCGCGGCAGTGTCAGGGCCCTAGAGCGTGACCTTCACGGCACTGACCGGCTCGCCCAGAAAGACACCTGCCTGCGAGCCAAACTTGTCGGCATCCTCGGTGGTCAGATAGCGGCAACTGCCGCCACGGCAGCAACGCCGCTCCATCTCGGGATGTCGCCGCAGATAGTCGGCGAGGCTCTCGGCAACAATCTCGCCCTGAGGCATCACTGACACTCCGGCCGGCATATATTGCCTGATCTTGTCGAGCAGCAAAGGGTAGTGCGTGCAGCCCAAAATCACCGTGTCAATCTGGGAGCTCTGCTCCAGCAGGGCGTGGATGTACTTCTGCACAAAGTAGTCGGCCCCGGGACCGTCGCTCTCCTGGTTCTCGACCAGTGGCACCCACATCGGGCACGCCTGGCCGTAGACCTTGAACGACGGGTGCAGCTTGCCTATCTCGATGTCGTAGGACTGGCTCTGGATGGTGCCAGGTGTGCCGAAGACACCCACGTGCCCCGTGTGGGTGATGTCGCCCACCTTCTCGACTGTGGGGCGGATCACGCCCAGCACGCGCCGTGTGGGGGCGATGACCGGCAAATCGTGCTGCTGGATGGTGCGCAGTGCTTTGGCGCTGGCCGTGTTGCAAGCAAGTATCACCAGTCGACAACCTTGCCCGAAGAGGTAGCGCACAGCCTGAAGGGTGAACTCGTAGACAATGTCGAACGAACGTGACCCGTAGGGCGCACGCGCATTGTCGCCCAGAAAGAGATAGTCATACTGCGGAAGCACCTTGCGAATCTCGCGCAAGATGCTCAAGCCCCCGAAGCCCGAGTCAAAGACTCCTATTGGCCCTACTCCTATTGGCTCTGTTGTGGATGTGGTGAAATTCATAGTGCAAAGGTACGATTTTTTTATTTATGAATTGACAATTAACAATTAAGAATTGTGAAACGATCGTTTCGTCGGGACATAGAATGCTGACCGAAACAAAAATCCCCGACGCAAGTCGAGGATGGTTCAACTAATTAACCTTCTAATACCATTAACATAAACCTTTGAATTTTCTGAAAAACAACCGCCTCACGGCGGTTGTGATTCTACTAACCTTAAAAACTAATACCATGAAAACCACTGCAAAGATAATTGCATTAGCCGACATGGATGCAAAAATGCTTCAAAAAATGCGCCTTATTAACAATATTTAATCAAAATAGCCTCTGGTTTGAATTTCTAAAAGCGTTTTATGCAAAAATGCTACTTGCCTTTCACCCATGCCGAGGCTTTGCCTCGGCCACAGGGGCGCCTAGAACGCGTTGATGGCCTGGGCTATCACGCGGGCATCGTCAGGCGTGATGGGAGTGGCGATGGGCAGACTCACTATCTCGCCCGCCAGCTGTTCGGTCACGGGCAGTGGAACGTGCTGCAAGTGGCGGTAGCAAGGCTGCTGGTGGGGTGGGGTGGCATAGTGGATGTCGGTGCCAATGCCATGACGAAGCAAGTGGTCGCGCATCGCGTCGCGGCATCCATCGGCCACACGCACAACATACTGGTGCCACACCTGCTGCATGCCCTCGATGATGGTGGGCACGGTCACCAGCCGATGAGTGATGCAGCGGGCATAGGTGGCGGCCACCTGTCGGCGCTGTTCGTTCTCGGCTTGGAAGTGACGCAGCTTGACGCGCAACATCGCCGCCTGGAGCTCATCGAGTCGGCAGTTGAGGCCGCGGTAGATGTTGTGGTAACGGCGGTCACTGCCATAGTTGGCCAGGGCGCGCACAGTCTGGGCTAGCGTGTCGTCGTTGGTCACCACGGCACCGCCGTCGCCCAGCGCACCCAAGTTCTTGGTGGGATAGAAGCTGATGCCGGCTGCATGCCCCAGACCGCCTGTCATCGCGGTGCCATTGATGCCGGCGCAGTCGGCGCGGGCAGCGATGGCTTGGGCATTGTCCTCAATCATGAGCAGGTCGTGGCGGCGCACTGTGTCCAGCAGCTGCTCATCGCAACATGGTGTGCCATAGAGGTGCACCGGCATCACCGCACGTACACGGTTGTCAATCAGATGGTCAATCAGCCGGCTGTCCATGTTCATGGTGTCGGAGCGGATGTCGCACAGCACGGGCTCAAGCCCGTTGTCGCTCACGGCTAGCAGGGTCGCGATGTAGGTGTTGGCAGGCACGATGACCTTGTCGCCCGGTCGCAGACGGCCCAGCTCGATGTAGGCACGCAATATCAACCGCAGCGCGTCCAGACCGTTGCTCACTGTCACGCAGTGCCGCACCTGGCACAGAGCGGCAATCTCTAGTTCGAGCTGTTCAGTCTCCGGGCCGTGCAGAAATCGGCCACTGTCAATCACAGCGCATGCTGCAGCCTTTAGCTCGTGGGCATAGGCCGCCTGGCTCAATGCCAGGTCCAGAAAGGGGTATCTCATTGTTCTCGTTTGTTGGCGGTCAATGCCAGAAACTGGTCATAGTCGCGCACATAGTCCTGTTCGTTGTAGTGTTCGCTGGCCAGACACAGACACACCGAGCCTGACGAGAAATTGTCAAGAACTCGCCAGATGCCTGGCACGATGAGCAGACCCTGGTAGGGGCGGTTGAGCGTGAAGCGGCGGCGCTCCACACCGTCGTCCAGCACCACATCGAAGCTGCCGCTGATGGCCACCAGCAACTGATAGAGGTGACTGTGCGAGTGACCGCCGCGGCTCTCACCACCGGGGATGTCATACAGATAGTAGGTGCGGCGAATCTTGAATGGGATGGGCGAGTTGTCCTCGACCACGGTCAGGTTGCCGTTGGCATGATGGTGCTTGTCCAGCTCGATGATGTGGCATGCGTCCACATGGCTGGTGGCATGAGGGTCGGTGGTCATGAGTGTCGTTGCTTGAGGGTCAGATACTGGTCAAAGTCCTCGATGTAGTCGGCAGGGTCATACGGCTCGCTCGAGAGCACATAGACCACGGCGTTGGTCGAGAAATTGTCAATCTTGCGCCAAGTCATGGGCGGCACATACAGGGCATAGTAGCTGCGAGCCAGATGATAGCGCGTCTCGCTGGCACCATCGTGCAGCACAACGTCGAAGCTGCCCGAGAGGGCTATGATCAGCTCATGCTGTTGCTTGAAGGCATGTCCGTCGCGGTGCATGCCACCCGGCACATCATAGATCCAATAGGCACGGCGGATGTCGAACGGCACATGCTCGCCCCCCTCGACAAACGACAGGTTGCCGCGAGGGTCGCTCACTTTGGGCAGACTGATGATGCAAGGGCCGTTAAATTCCATTCTGCGCCAGCTTGATGAGATATTCGCCATAGTGGTTCTTCTTCAGCGGCTCGGCGATAGCCAGCAGCTGCTCGGCTGTTATCCACCCCTTGCGGAAGGCAATCTCCTCGAGCGAGGCCACTTGCACGCCTTGCATCGTCTCGATGGTCTGGATGAAGTTGGAGGCGTCAAGCATGCTCTCGGCTGTGCCGGTGTCGAGCCACGCAAAGCCGCGGCCCAGTGTCTGCACGTGAACACGACCTTGCTCCAGATAGTGCTGGTTGACAGTCGTAATCTCGAGCTCGCCACGGGCCGAGGGCTTGATGTGCTTGGCCACGTCAATCACGTCGTTGGGATAGAAGTAAAGCCCGGTCACGGCGTAATTCGACTTGGGTTGGGCTGGCTTCTCCTCGATGCTCGTGGCGTTGCCATGCTCATCGAAAGCCACAACACCGAAGCGGTTGGGATCCTTGACGGCATGGGCAAAGACGGTGGCGGTGTTCTCGGCTTCGGTGCGTGCCACAGCCGCCTTGAGCATGGTGGTGAAGCTCTGGCCGTAGAAGATGTTGTCGCCCAGCACCAAGCAAGCAGTGTCATCGCCGATAAACTCCTCGCCGATGATGAAGGCTTGTGCCAGGCCCTCGGGACGGGGCTGCTCGGCATAGCTGAATTGTACGCCCAGCTCGTGGCCTGTACCCAACAGTCGCTCGAACATGGGCAGGTCGTGAGGGGTGGAGATAATCAGTATCTCGCGGATGCCGGCAAGCATCAGCACCGAGATGGGGTAGTAAACCATCGGTTTGTCATAGATGGGAACCAGCTGCTTGGAGATTCCCTTGGTGATGGGGTACAGGCGCGTTCCTGAACCACCGGCTAGCACTATTCCTTTCATTTATTTCGGTTTACGAGTTTTCGAGTTTCGAATTTCAAGTTTCGGATTTCGGGCTTAGATTGTTCCAACAATCGATTATTCAAGCAATCATTCACCCAATAATTCACAATTATGGATTACAACCAATGAATTTATAAAATATGAATTATGAATTATGAATTATAAATTATGAATTATGAATTATGAATTATGAATTAACTACCGGTTGCCATACATCTCGTCGTAGTAGCGCTGATAGTCGCCGCTAGTCACGCTGGCCACCCAGTCCTGGTGGTCAAGGTTCCAGCGGATGGTCTTCTCAATGCCCACTGTGAACGGGGTCTCGGGATACCAGCCCAGCTCATGGGCAATCTTAGTCGGGTCGATAGCATAGCGCATGTCGTGCCCGGGACGGTCGGTGACAAACTCGATGAGGCCGTCGTTGATGTCCTCGACCCGGCACTTGAGCAGGCGTTGATACTGCGGCTCGTCGCGCATGATGCGGGCAATGATGGCAATGACCTGACGCACGATGTTGATGTTGCTCTCCTCGTTGAAGCCACCGATATTGTAGACCTCGCCCACACGCCCCTGGCGCAACACCATGTCGATGCCTTTGCAATGGTCTTCGACATAGAGCCAGTCGCGCACGTTCTCGCCCTTGCCATAGACGGGCAACTTCTTGCCCTCAAGGATGTTCTTGATGATGAGCGGAATCAGCTTCTCGGGGAAGTGATATGGCCCATAGTTATTGCTGCAGCGCGTGATGTTGATGGGCAGGCCGTAGGTCTCGTGATAGGCCATTGCTATCAGGTCGGCACTAGTCTTGCTGGCCGAGTAGGGCGAGCGAGGTGACAGCGGGGTGGACTCGGTGAAGAACTGCGAGCCGTAGGTCTTCAAGTCGCGGCGCGAGCCGATGACCTGGCGCAGGGTGTCTGGCAAGTGCAGCTCGTGAGGCTCATCGTAGTCCTTGCTCAACGAGCCATAGACCTCGTCGGTCGAAATCTGAAGATATTTCTTCCCATCACGGTAGGTGGGACGGCCCTGGGCATCCTTGCCTGTGAGCCATGCCGCGCGGGCACACTCTAGCATGTTCTGGGTGCCCAGGATGTTGGTCTCCAGAAACAGCCGGGGATTGGTGATGCTGCGGTCCACATGGCTCTCGGCGGCAAAGTTGACGATGTAGTCCACGTCATTGTCGCGCAGCAGCCGGCTCACCAGGTCGCGGTCGCCCACATCGCCGCGGACAAAAGTCACGTTAGCACGCTCAATCTCGTCCTTGATTGAAGCCAAGTTGCCTGCGTAGGTCAGCGCGTCCAGGATGATGACACGCACCTCGTCACCATGTTTGCACAGGATATATTTAACAAAGTTACAGCCGATAAACCCGGCTGCACCGGTCACAAGATAAGTCTTCATTCAGCTCACTGTTTTGGTTACAATCGGCAAAGATAAGAATTATTGGCGCACCTTGCAACATTTTGTGCAAAAAAAACTGGATGTTCCCACTCAATTGGGAGCATCCAGCAAATCATGAAAAAAATATTTACGATTAGTCTACGTTCAGATTTACGCGCTTCAAGTCGATTGCGGCCAGACCCTTGCTGGCGGCCTCCAGGAACTGGGCCACAGTCTCCTTGTTCTCGCCGGCCTCGTAGACCTGCTCCATCAGCACGTTCTCCTGATAGAACTTGTTCAGACGGCCCTGGGCGATGTTCTGAATCATCTGCTCAGGCATGTTGGCCTCCTTGGCGGCAGCAGTGTCGGCCATGAGCTTCTTGGCCTGCTCGACCTGCTCCTGGGTCATGTAACCCTTGCGCACGGCCTCGTCCTGATGCTCCTCAGTAGCGCAGTAGTAGGGGTTGAAGCCTGCCTTCTTCAATGCAGCCTCAACAGCCTTCTTGACCTGCTCGGCCTTGGTCTTGTCGATGGCAACACGCAGCTCCTCGTCGATAACCTCCTTGGCAATCTGCTCGCGGGTGGCCTTCATCGGGTTCATCGATGCCACCTGCATGGCGATGGCTTTGGCAACGTCACCGTCTACATTCTCCTGATTGAAGGCTACTGCGGCCGAGAGCATGCCGTTGAAGTGGTTGTAGACCACGGTCGACGGAGCCTCGAGGCACTCGTATGCACCCAGCTCCATCTTCTCGCCGGTGATGCCGCTCAGGGCGGTGATGGCGTCGGGAACGCTCTTGCCGTCGATGGTCAGGGCGGTCAGCTCGTCCAGCGTCTTCACGCGGTTCTCGATGGCGGCATCCAGCAGGTTCTTGGCCAGCGTGACAAACTTCTCGTTCTTGGCCACAAAGTCGGTCTCGCACTTCAGGGCCACGATGGCGGCGAAGTTGCCCACGCTCTTGCCGATGGCGATGCCCTGGGCAGCGTCACGGTCCTCGCGCTTGGCGGCGATGGCCTGGCCACGCTTGCGAATCAGCTCTTTAGCCTTCTCGATATCGTTGTCGCTCTCAATCAGGGCCTTCTTGCAGTCACTCAGACCGGCGCCCGTCATGTCGCGCAGTTTCTTAATGTCATTGATTGTTACAGCCATTGTTCTAGTTTTTGATTTTGTTTGATGTTCGGTTGGTTACTCAGCAGCGGGAGCCTCGGCGGGAGCTTCGGCAGCGGGAGCGGCCTCCTGGACAGGAGCCTCGGCTGCATCTTCGGCCACCTTGCGGCGAACGCGCTGGCGGCGAGGCTTGGGAGCGTCTTCGCTCTCGCCCTCACCCTCGGCTGCACCACGGTCGATGTTCTCAATCTTGCGCTCCTGCAGGCCTTCGTTGATGGCCTCGCACAGGGTGGCGAGAATGATGTCAATCGACTTCGATGCGTCGTCGTTGGCGGGGATGACAAAGTCTACATTGTCGGGGTTGCTGTTGGTGTCGACGATGCCGAACACGGGGATGCCCAGACGGTTGGCCTCGGCAACGGCGATGTGCTCTTTCATCACGTCAACCACAAACAGGGCGCTGGGCAGACGGTTCAGGTCAGCAATCGAACCGAGGTTCTTCTCCAACTTGGCGCGCTGGCGGGTAATCTGCAGCTTCTCGCGCTTCGACATGTTGTCGAACGTGCCGTCCTTGGCCATCTTGTCGATGGTGGCCATCTTCTTCACTGCCTTGCGGATGGTCGGGAAGTTGGTCAGCATGCCGCCCGGCCAACGCTCAATCACAAAGGGCATCTCCACGCTCTGGGCGCGGTCTGCTACAACCTGCTTGGCCTGCTTCTTGGTGGCAACAAACAGCACTTTCTTACCGCTCTTGGCGATGTTCTTCAGTGCGTTGGCTGCCTCTTCAAGCTTAGCCTGAGTCTTGTATAAGTCGATGATGTGGATACCGTTACGCTCCATGAAGATGTAGGGAGCCATGGCAGGATTCCATTTGCGCTTGAGGTGACCAAAGTGGCAAGTAGCCTCCAGCAGTTGGTCAAAACTGGGAATTTGCATTGTTTTCTTGTTTTTTAGTTGTTTACGTTCTTCTTAAATCAACCGCATAGTAGCCACCGCAGTTCTTCAGTGTGAGTCTATGCAGTTTGGATACTAAACTCTGATGCCGGCCTCCGGCTGACGCGCAGCCATGCCGACGCGAGCAAGACGAGAGAATCGTATATATAAATAATGTATATAATCCGATTAACGCTTGCTGAACTGGAAACGCTTGCGAGCCTTGGGCTGGCCTGGCTTCTTGCGCTCGACGGCACGCGGGTCGCGGGTCATGAAGCCCTCGCGGCGCAGGGCGCTCTTGTCCTCGGGGTTGATCTTGACCAACGCGCGGGCAATGCCCAGACGCAGAGCCTCGGCCTGACCTTTGTAGCCACCACCGATCAGGTTGACAGTGATGTCATACTTCTCGGCAGCCTCAAGGGTGTTCAGCGGTTGCTTGACGATGAATTGAAGGATGGGGTTGGGGAAGTACTCTTCCAGCGAGCGCTTGTTGACGGTGATCACACCTGTACCCTCGCTCACGTACACACGTGCGATGGCGGCTTTACGACGGCCTACTGCATTAATTCTTTCCATAGTTTCCTATCCTTATTTGAGTTTGTTAATGTCGATTACCTTGGGCTGCTGGGCCTGATGGGGATGCTCGCTGCCATTGTAGATGTGCACGTTCTTCAGCAACTGAGCACCCAGACGGTTCTTGGGAAGCATACCCTTGATCACCTGGATGAACAGCGGGTGCATGCCAGGCTTGATGCCCTTCTTGTAAGACTTCTGCATCAGTGCCTGCGGAGTGGCAAAGCGCTGGCCGCCGGGATAGCCCGTGTAGCGCACATACTGCTTGTCGGTCCACTTCTTGCCCGTGAGCACGACCTTGTCGGCGTTGATGATAATCACATTGTCGCCACAGTCCACGTGGGGCGTGAAGCAGGGCTTGTACTTGCCACGCAAGATCTTCGCGACCTTGCTGCAAAGGCGACCCAGAACCTGATCGGTAGCATCGACTACTACCCATTCCTTCTGGACGGTTTCGGCCTTAGCCGAGATGGTTTTGTAACTTAAAGTATCCACTTTTAAATTCCTGATTAATAATTAAATAAACGAACCTCGCAAACACAATTAAGCACGGCCATATGCTCGCATGTGCCGCTCGATTCACATAACTTGGATATAATCGGCGTGCAAAGGTACGACATTTTCTCCATTCAGCAACCCGCAAACACCCCCAAAACCAACATTTTAGCAAAAATCTCAAACTTTTAACAATCTTTATCATTATTCCCCGCCCCTGTGTCTATTCACCGATTCCGAAGAATCTCCTCTTACCCCCCTGTGCATCGAAGATGCAGAGCGGGTCGAAGACCCGATTTTGTTCGAAAGACCATGCAAGTGCATCGAAGATGCACGC
>CACZHT010000067.1 GCA_902781045.1 uncultured Bacteroidales bacterium
CCAAGCTGCGTGCATCTTCGATGCACTTGCATGGTCTTTCGAACAAAATCGGGTCTTCGACCCGTTCTGCATCTTCGATGCACAGAGGGGTAAGAGGAGGTTTTTCTGAATCGGTGAATACAGGGGGGGAAAGAGGAATCGGTGAAGAGTTACAAGTCGGGGCATTAAACCTAATTTGGGCAAATGATAGCTCCCGCCCAGGCGGTGATGAAACCGCTGGGCGGGAGACATTTATTAGAGGCTCACGCGTCATCCAGCCGGAGGTCACTGGGCAGCGACACCCAGCAGCGTCAGCTCGGCCAGTTGGAAGACGTAGTTGTTGGAGTCCCATCTGTCTGCGCCACCAATCTCGATGACTTCAAACCGGTAGTACTGATAGGCCTTGGTGACGCCGTTGAACTCAAATGTGTAGTCGGTGGTGTTGGCCGTGCCCAGCCCACTGCCGTCGGTCACATGGGCCAGTTCGGTCCACGACTCGCTCTCGCTGTTGCGGCCATAGATTTTCCAGTTCTTCGGGTTGCGGGTATAGAACAAGTTGGTGTCATTACCCGTGGTCAGGATGTAACTGGTGGGCTTGAAGGGAACGCTGCTCTTGAGGTCGACCCAGATGGTCTCCCAGGCTCCAGACCGGTTCTCCACGCACCACTTGGTGCTCTTGTTGCCGTCCACTAGCTTGGCATAACCCTCGTTGCCCTCATTGTCGATGCCATTGTGGGGAATATTGTAGCCCGTGGCTGTGAGTGACTGCGCGGTGGGGTCGCCTCCTGATGGGGGTGTTTTGCCCAGCATGATGTTGATCACCGCGTTCACGTCGGCAATGTCCACCGAGCCGTCGCCCGTCACGTCGCCGCCGGCAGTCGGCGCGGCCTTGCCCAGCATGATGTTGATCACTGCGTTCACGTCGGCGATGTCGATGTTGCCGTTGCCGGTCACATCGCCGGGCGTAGGAGTGGGTTCGTCCACCTTCGTGCCGGTAAACTGCAACTCGGCCAGCTGGAAGGTATAGGTGTTGTCGCCGGTGTTCTTGCCATTGATTTGCCGCACCTCGAAGCGGAAGTAGCGATAGCCCACACTGGCACCCGTGATGTCAAACGAGTAGTCGGTGGTGTTCTCGCTGCCCAGCCCGGCGCCATCGGTCACATGCGCCAACTCAGTCCACTGGTCATCCTCAAAGGTCTTGCCATAGATGACCCACTCCTTGGGGTTGCGGTTGGGGACGCTCTTGGTGTCGTTGCCGGTAGTGAAAACATAGCCGTCGGGGATAAACCACCCGTCGCTCTCAAACTCCAGCCAGATGGTCTCCCAGGCTCCGGAGTTGTTCACCACACACCACTTGGTGCTCTTGTTCTGGTCAATCAACTTGGCATAACCCTCAACGCCAGTATTGGATAACACGTTGTGCGGAACTAGATAATTTGTTGCCGTGAGTGACTCGTAGGGCAACTCGGTGGGTTGGATAGGTGGGGTGACCTCAACCTCAGCTACCGTGCAACTGTTTTCTCTCTCTGAAACACCAGTAAAAGTGTCATTGTAACTATCGTATACGATGTACATCTTCCGTGCAGGATGATAGTAGGTGTCCATAAAATAGATGTAGAAACTGTTGCCGCTGCCCAGCTCTACATAACTGAGGTCGGCATCGCCAGCCTGTCCGTTCACAAATACGCCGGCCATGTAGTATTGCGCGCCACGGTTGTAGATTGTGTAACCAGTCGTCTCGGTGCCCACAAAACACCACAGATAATTATCGTCGGTCGAGGCTGTCGTGGAGGGAGTTAAATCGCCCCAATTCAACGGATTGGAATACAGATATTGAGCACCGGTCTTGATTTGATACCATTTTGTAGTCGAGGCCGCTGGGTCGGTCGTGGGCACAAACGGCAACGCTTGTGCCATCAGCGGTAGCAGCACCGTCATGAGCAGTGCGTTTTTATTAAAGTGTCTCATTGTTGCAATTATTATTGTTCATACTTGTACATTCTTGATGGGTGTGTATTAGAGGGCGAGGCGCAGTCCCATGTTAGATTGGGATGGGGTGTTGTTTTTGCGCCATGTCACGGTGCAGGCTCCTGCTTCGTCACTCCAGCTGCCGCCGCGGTACACGCGATTCTGGCCAGTGGTGGGGCCTTTAGGGTTGGATTGGGCATCACTGGTGTAGTAGCCAAACCAGTCTTGGCACCACTCACTCACGTTGCCACTCATGTCGTACAGTTCTAACTCGTTGGGGGCTTTTTGGGCGACAGGGTGGGTGCTCTTAGGCGTGCCAAAAGGATTGCCATAAGGGCCAGAATTGCCCCAGTAAAACCCCACTGAGCTAAGATTGTTGCCGCCAGCGTAAGTGTATCCCTTACTGAATCGGCCGCCACGGGCAGCATACTCCCACTCGGCCTCGGTGGGCAGACGGAAGCACTTGCCTGTCATCTGGTTTAACTTGGTGATGAACGTCTGGCAGTCGTCCCAACTCACGCTCTCGACAGGACACTGCGGGTCATCGGTGAAAGTGCTGGGGTTGCTGCCCATCACCGCCAACCACAGGGCTTGTGTGACTTCGGTCTGGCCAATGCTGTAGTTGCCGAGCGTCACCTGGTGGGCAGGCTTCTCGCTGTAGGTACTGTTGTTGTCACCCATGGTGAACGTGCCACTTTGCACGGGCATCATCTTGAACGACACGCCCCCCACTGTGTAGGTGGTCGGCTCGGAGCTGAACGAAGTCTTGCCGAGCATGATGTTGATCACCTCGTTCACATCGGCGATGTCGACACTGCCGTCACCTGTGACATCGCCGGCATCTGTTTCATCCTTGCCCAGCATGATGTTGATGATCGTATTCACGTCGGCGATATCGACCTTACCGTCATCGGTGACATCGCCGATAACAACAGACGAAGGGTCGGCATCAATGGGAACAACAGTGCAAGTGTGGGATTTGTTCTCCGCAATGAAAAGGCCATAGCTGTCGATGTCAAGGTACAGTTTTTCGCCATTATTATAACAGTAAATATTGAAACTGTTGTCACTGTTTAGTTCGGTGTAACTGACGTTGTGCTCTGTTGCATCGCCAAAGAACACGCAAAGCACCACGTAGGCCTGACGACCACGGTTGTAAATCTTGTAACCGGTCGAGGCGTTGCCTACAAAGCACCACTGGAAATTCTTGTCGTTCGATGGTGACGATGACACATCGACAGCTTCACCATTAGCACTGACGGTTAGATACATACCCTCTATTTTGATTTGATACCATTGGGTTGTCGTCAACGTCGGATTGGATGTGGGCTCAAAAGGTGGGTCGACGGGCGGAGCCACGGCAACCTCCGAAGCGGTGTAGCTGTTGTATTTAGCATAGCTGCCGTAGATGCCATTGTCGCCATCATAACAAAGGTACATCTTCTGATTAGGGTTCATATAGTAGATATAGAAATTGTTTCCGCTACCCAGTTCGACGCGGTTGATGTCAACTTCATTACCCGTGCCATCGACTTCAAACCCATATTTCATATAAGCCTTGCAGCCGCGGCTATAAATCTTGTAACCGGTCGACTCGGTGCCCACAAAACACCACAAGTAGTAGTCGTTGGTTGTTGAAGCGGTCGATGAGGTCTGGACCTGTTTCCAATTGGCATCGGCATAGAGATACACATTTTCTGTCTTGATCAGATACCACTTGGTAGTCGAGGCCGCTGGGTCGGTCGTGGGCTCAAACGGCAACGCACGACTAGTCAGCGACAGCAGTGACAAGAGTAGCACTACCAAAATTGGGGGGAGGCTGAATTTTTTCATAAGCGGTGAATATTTCGATAGAACAATAATTTGGGACTTAGAGACCTTTTCGGTACTGCAAAATTACCGCTCCGGCGGCTATCTACCAAACAAAGCTGTGTGGACTTTTGCGCATCGACGCAAAAGTCCACACATCGTGCACAAAAAACCACACTTCCTGCACAAAAGTCCACACAGAGTAACAAAATCGTAGTCAAAAAGTGGCTGTTTGATTATTTTTGCTTATCTTTGTCCCATATTTACAACAAAGTCGAAATAATGACCTACACGATATATAGCATGCTCAATGTGGCATCGGCAGTGCTCATCGGCGGACTGGGGGCCGTGATTGCCGCAGTGCGCATTCCGGCCCGCACACAGAATCGCCACTACCGCACGGCACGCACCTACCTGAGCATTGCCTTCATTCTGCTGGCACTGCTCAAACTCACAGAAATCATCGTGCCCAAAGACAACGACACCGAGCTGACGGGCTGCATCGCCCTGATTGTGGGAGCCTTGCAGGCACTGTGCTTCACTGCCTCACTGCTGCTCTTCATCAGGCCGCAGTGGGTCACGCGGCGACGGGTGACCACGCAGCTGGCGGGCATCGCTGTCGTGTCGCTGGCTCTGGTCGCCTGCCAGACGTTGCTGCCTGTAGGGGTCTATCACATCGTGATGGCCGGATGCTCGGCGCTCTATGTCGCGTTGCTGGTCTACTACACCCTGGTGTTCCGCAGGGCCTATCGGCAGTTTGGCGCCGACATGACCGCCTATTATCAAGAGGAGGACTTGAACCGCCAGCTGCGGTGGATCGCCTACACCTTTTATTCGTCGCTGGCTGTGGGCTGCCTGGTGTTTCTGTCGGTCAGTGGCATTGTGTGGCTCGACTGCCTGTTCATCGTCATCTACTCGGCATTCTACGTCTACCTCACCAGCCGGTTTATCAACTATGGCCAGTATGTGTCCACCGTGATGCGGGCCGTGCAGCCCGACGAGCAGTCGCAGGTGCCCGCACTGGGCAAGACTGCCGTCGCACCCGAGCGCATGAGTCGCACCATGGTCAAGGCGGTCGAAGACACCCCGATGAAGTTCGCGCCCATCAGCGCACGTCTACGGCAGTGGGTCGACGAGCAGAGATATCTCCAGAGCGATGTGGCTGTCAAGGACGTGGCCGCCGCGCTCGACACCTCGCCGCGCCGCCTCAACGAGTACTTTAGTGAGGTCGTGGGCGAGGACTTCGTCAAGTGGCGCATGCGCTTGCGCTTGCAGTATGCCTGCCAGCTCATCGACCAGAATCCCGACCGGGCGATGCAGGAGATAGCGGTGGAGTCGGGCTTAGGCGACCGCAGCTACTTCTACCGCAAGTTCTCAGAGGTCATGGGCATGACCGTCACACAATACAAGCAACAAGCTAAGCTTAATCTACCCCTTTCAGAGTGAGGGCGATGCGCTGGCGGTCGACATCGACCGACAGAACTCGCACCCTTACCACCTGGCCCAGCTTCACCACCCGCGACGGGTCGCTCACACGCCGCTCGGCCATCTGTGAGACGTGAACCAACCCCTCCTTGTGCACACCGATGTCGACAAACGCGCCAAACTGCGTGATGTTGGTCACCTTGCCGTTGAGCACCATGCCCTCGTGCAGGTCTTCAATCTTGGTCACATTGTCGTCAAACTCCACATTCTCGGCACCCTCGCGCGGATCACGTCCGGGCTTCTCCAGCTCGTGCATGATGTCGACCAGCGTGGGCTCGCCCACGTCGCCGGTCACATATCGCTTGATGTCGATTTTGTCGCGCTGCGCCTTGTCCTTGATCAGGTCGGCCACCGTGCAGCCGCAGTCGTGGGCCATCTGCTCGACCAGCGCATAGCGCTCGGGATGCACGGCACTGTTGTCTAGCGGGTTGGCACTCTCGGGGATGCGCAGGAAACCTGCCGCCTGCGTGAAGGTCTTCTGGCCCATCTTGGGCACATGCAGGATGTCGCGCCGGCTGGTGAAGTCGCCGTTCTCGGCACGATAGGTGACGATGTTCTGAGCCAGGGCGGGGCCAAGGCCGGCCACATAGGTCAGCAGCTCCTTGCTGGCGGTGTTGATGTTGACGCCCACACTGTTGACGCAGCTCTCGACCGTGAATGTCAGCGCCTCCTTGAGGCGCGTCTGGTCCACATCGTGCTGATACTGGCCCACGCCGATCGACTTCGGGTCAATCTTGACCAGTTCGGCCAGCGGGTCGAGCAGGCGGCGCCCAATCGACACTGCGCCGCGCACGGTCACATCCTCGTCAGGGAACTCGTCGCGAGCCACCTTCGATGCCGAGTAGATCGAGGCTCCGCTCTCGTTCACCACATGCACCTCGACTTTGCGGCCCAGCTGCAGGCGCTTCAAGAATCGCTCGGTCTCGCGGCTGGCTGTGCCATTGCCCAGCGCAAAGGCATCAATCTTGTAGCGATTGACCAGCTGCTCGACGGTGGCGGTGGCCCCCTCGATGTCAAAGTGCGGTGCCACCGGGTAGATCACATCGTGGTGCAGCAGGTTGCCCTGCTCGTCCAGGCACACTACCTTGCAGCCCGTGCGGAAGCCCGGGTCAACGGCCATGATGCGCTTGCGCCCCAGCGGCGGGGCGAACAGCAGCTGGCGCACGTTCTGGGCAAACATGTTGATGGCCTCGCCGTCGGCTTTCTCCTTGCTGGCGGCGGCAAACTCTGTCTCAATCTGCGGCTTGACCAGACGCTTGAAACTGTCCTCGGCGGCCTCGCGCACCAGGTCGGCACACAGCCCCTGGCCGCGCACCACCGTGCGGGTGATGTTGTGCAGGCACCGCTCGTCGTCGATGCCGATGGTCACGCGCAGGAAACCCTCCTTCTCGCCGCGCCGGATGGCCAGCAGCTGGTGCGACGAGATGTGCCGCAGCGGGCGCGAGAACTCATAGTAGCTCTCGTAGTTGCGGCCCTCGATCTCTTTGCCCTTGACAAAGTGGCTCGACAGGATGGCGTCGAAGCGAAACGACTTGCGCACCTGGTTGCGCACACGCTCGTTTTCGCTTACCCACTCGGCGATGATGTCCTGGGCTCCGGCGATGGCGGCCTCCACGTCGGGCACCTCGTCGCCCACAAATCGCACAGCCTGGCGGGCGATGTCCTGTTCGCGCTGGGCCATGATCAGCTTGGCCAGCGGCTCCAGACCGCGCTGCCGGGCGGCCTCGGCACGTGTCTTGCGCTTGGGCTTGTAGGGCAGGTACAAGTCCTCGAGCAGGGTGGCATCCCAGCACTCGCGGATGCGGGCGGCCAGCTCGGGTGTGAGTTTGTCCTGCGCCTCGATGGTCTTGAGGATGGTGGCGCGGCGCTTCTCCAGCTCGTGATAGTAGTTGAGCCGCTGTTCAATCGACTGGATGGCCAGCTCGTCCAGGCCACCGGTCATCTCCTTGCGGTAGCGACTGATAAACGGAATGGTGGCACCGTCCTCGAGCAGGCTCACCGTGCCGGCCACCTTGTGCAGGTCAATCTCGAGCTCCTTCGAGATCAGTTCTATAATCTTGTCGTTCATGATTTGATAGGCTGCTTGTCGAGTAGTCGAGCATTCGTTTGCTCGAACAATCGTGGAAATTGTCAATTATTTTATTTTCAATTGAATTACGGTGATCTCGGGCGTGGCGCCGATGCGCATGGGCACACCCACCATGCCGATGCCGATGTTGACATACAGGTGCTGGTTGCCCTGGCTGTACAGCCCGCCCCACTCGCGGTAGCGCCAGCTGGCCGGTGAGTATTTCTGGCCAAACAGCGTCACCATCATCTGCATGGCATGCGTGTGGCCCGCCAACATCAGGTCGATGTCGGTCTGGCCCACAATCTGCTCGCGCCACTGCACAGGGTTGTGCTGCAGCAAGATCTTATAGGGCAGCCGGCGCACGCTGTCGGGATAGGCCGCGGCCAGGTCGCTGTAGTTCACAAAGTGCCCCTCGCCATAGTTCTCCTCGCCGATGACCAGCACACTGTCGCTGTCGTGGGTCAGAATCAGATGCTCGTTGCACAGCAATCGCCAGCCCATCTGTCGCTGCAGGTCGCACAGTGCCTGGTGGTCGCACGCCTTGGCCTGCGAGTCGGGCCAGCGGCAGTAATCGTCATAGTCGTGGTTGCCCAGGATGGCAATCACCCCATCGCGGGCCTTGAGCCGGCTCAGCGCGTCGACAAAGGGCAGTGCCTCGCTCGTGCAGCGGCTCACCAGGTCGCCCGTGAACACGATCACGTCAGGGTGCAGGCGGTTGACACTGTCCACCAGCTGCTCGACAATGGCCGTGCGCGTGCCGTAGGTGCCCAAGTGCAGGTCGCTGATGTGCACCAGGCGGTAGCCGTCGAAGGCCTGACCCAGTCGGGGACTGCTGACAGTCACCTCGTTGACCTGCAGCCGGCCAGGGGTCACCAGGGTGCCCCACCACATCGTGCCGAAGGTCAACAAGCCCACGCATGCTCCAGCCGTGCCGAAGCAGCGCTTCACACCACGTGGCAGCCGGCGTATGAACGACGGCCAGGCCACCAGCAGCCACAGGTACTTGGGCACATAACATGCAATGTAGGTCCACAACAGCCACATCGCCAGATTCAGCTGGCCATCGCTGGCCGCCGAGTCGCCGAAGGGTTGAGCCATGCCCACCACCAGCATCACCTGAAGCGCAAGCGACAACAAGCGGTGAAAGAGCGACAATGCCTTGCTCGCCCGCCGCAGCTTGCGGTCTATCAACCAGTCAACCAGCAGGTTCAGGAAGATAAACACCGTCAGGGCAATCCAATTAATCCGCACGGAGTAGTTTTTAGACTTTAGTTTTTTGACGTTAGACTTTAGACGTTAGCTGGAATGCTCGAGTATTCGAATGCTCGAATGTTCGAACAATCGAATGCTCGAAACCCGAAAATTATGAATTATTTGAGTGCTTCCAGCTGGTTGGTCAGCGGGTTGCTGTACATCTGCAACATCTTGTTGAACATGTAGAAGCGGTCATACTCGCTGAGCTTGATGTCGACCTTGTCAATCTGGTCGCTCAGGTATTGCGTGAACGCCTCTTTCTCTTCGGCCGAATACTTGTCGGCAAAGTCCTTGTTGTCAAACAGGATGTCGTGCGCGATATAGTTGGTCTTGAATATCTTGTAGCCCACATGTATCGAGTGGTCGATGATGCGGCAGATGCGGCTCACCGTCAGCAGCTTGTCAAGGTCTTCGGGTATCTTGTCAAGCTCATCGTTGATGCAGGGGGTGAATGTGTAGTGGATCAGGCCTTTCTGGCCCATCAGCCCGGTGCGCATGCTCAGCAGGTCATCGTCGGGCGACTTCTTCCAGTTGGGGTTCTTGTCCTTCATCAAGAACTCCTTGGCCTTGAGGTAGTCGTTCGGGTCATACTCATAGCTGATGGCCACCGGTGCGATGTTCAGCTCCTTCAGGCTCTCGACGATGCTCTTCTCGCGGTTGCCGTAGCTCAGCATCTTGATCAGGCTCTCCTGGGTGCGGTCGTTGCTGTCCTTGCAGCGGCCCTCGCGCTGCGAGATCCAGATGGACTCGTGCTTCTGCGTGATGCTGAAGTGCATGTAGCCCGACAGCTGGATGGCGGCCTGCAACGTCTGGATGCGGCCCAAGTTGCGCTTGACGATGAACGCCTTGTTCAGCCTTGCCAGCTTGTTAATCCAGTCATAGATGAGCAGGTTGTTGCCGATGGCTATCTCGCACGACGGACGACCGCTCTTGAGCAGAAGATAGCCCAGCTGTGCCGAGTCAAGGATGATGTCGCGGTGGTTGGTGATGAACATGTTGGGCACGTCGGGGTCAGTGTTCTCCTCCATGCCGCTGCTGGTCAGACCGGTTGTCGTCTTGGCAATCAGACCCTCAAGGAACGGGCGCATCACACGCACTTGAAACTCGTCCTTCGAGTTCAAGCTCAGCAACACATACTTGAGCTCGCTGTATTTGTAGTTGGGCAGAGCCATGCCCACGATGCGCTGGAACAGAGGCTCCTCGACCAGTATCGACATTGCGTTGTGAAAGTCCTTGTCGCTAATCGGGCAGATATCCAGATACTCCGCCGGGGTGGTTACATTCTCGTTAATCATAGTCCTGTCTTATTGGTTTGCTATCAAAAAGACAAAGGTACAAAAAAAATCTCACCCGACAACTATCCGGTGAGTTTTTTCAAAAAGTGGCGAATTGGGGACGGTTCTTTTTCGCCAAATGTTAAAGGAATTGTTAAAAGTGGTGGTAAAGCCCCGTCCCCAATCCACCCTGGCAATCAGCCGTAGGTTTCAATCAGGTGCTTGACAAACTGCACGTCGGCAAAGTTGATGGTGCCCTGGTCGTGCTGGTTGAGCGACTCAATCTGGTGCATCTCGTCGGCAGTTAGCTCAAAGTCAAAGATGTCCAGGTTCTGCTCCATGCGCTCGCGGTGTGTGCTCTTGGGGATGGCGACGATGCCGCGCTGGGTGAGCCAGCGCAAGGCCACCTGGGCCGCGCTCTTGCCATAATGCTCGCCCATGCCAGCCAGCAGCTCGCTCTTGACCACACCCTCGACACCCTGGCCGCCCAGTGGACCCCAGGCCATCATGCGGGTGCCGAAGTCGTGCAACAGTGGCTCGATGCCGCGCTGCTGGATGAGCGCGTTGCATTGCAACTGGTTGACCATCGGCTTGATGTCGACATAGTGGGCAAAGTCAAAGAAACGGGCCTTCTGGAAGTTGCTCACGCCGATGGCGCGCACCTTGCCGGCACGGTAGGCTTGTTCCATGGCGCGCCACGTGCCGAACACGTCGCCGTAGGCTTGGTGAATCAACAATAGGTCGATATAGTCGGTCTGCAGCTTGCGCAGGCTCTCGTCGATCGACTGTGCCGCCTTCTGCTCGCCGGCGTTGCTGATCCACACCTTGGTGGTGAGGAAAATCTCGTCGCGCGCGATGCCGCTCTTGGCCATGGCGGCACCCACGCCCTCCTCGTTGTAGTAGGCCTGCGCCGTGTCGATCAAGCGATAGCCCACGCTCAATGCGTCGCTCACGCAACGTTCGCACTCCTGCGGAGTGACCATGAAGACACCGTAGCCCAGTACGGGCATCTCCACGCCGTTAGCTAGTTTGATGGTTTCCATTGCTTTATGATTTGGTTAAAGGGTGACTTTCGTGGGATGGTTTTCGATGGCTCGAACATTCGAGCATTCGAACTTTTAACTATAAACTTTTAACTATAAACTAAAAAATCTATTCTCCCAGCTTGTACTCGCCGGTGCGGATGGCGGCAATCACACCGCCATCAATCAGCAGGTCGGTGCCGGTGATGAAACGTGCATGCTCGCCCAGCAAGAAGGCGGCGGCCTCGGCAATCTCGTCGCTGGTGCCTGTGCGCCCGGCGGCCGAGGCGTCAATCATGCGCTGATAGCCCTCGCCGTTGGCGTTGAACTCGTCGTAGGCCAGCGGTGTGACAATCACGCCGGGCGAGATGGTGTTGATGCGGGCGCGGCGCTTGCGCCAACTGGTGGCTGCAGCACGCTGGGCTTGCAGATGGTTGATGCGCTTGGCGATCATGTAGGCAAGCCCCGAGTTCTGCATGGCGACTTCCTTGACAAACGGCACGTCCTTCAGCCCCTCGGTGGGCGTATTCACCAGTTGCAGCTCGATGTCGTTGGGGATGGGGTACATATAGGCCGCCTGGCTCGAGATAATTAGGCCCGATCCGCCAGCGGCCATCACCTCGCTAAAGGCGTCAATGGCTAGTCCAGTGCCCACCATGTCGAGGTCGACGATGTACTCGGGATTGGCCTGATTGGGCGAGGCACCGGCCGTGTCGATAAAGTGCATCACCGGCCCCAGCTCGGCAGCGCGGCGAGCAAAAGCCTCGACGCTGTCGCGGTGCAGTGCGTTCACCACCATTGTCTCCACGTCATAGCCACAGTGGCCGAAGTCCTCGCTCACGCGCTCCAGCGCCTTCTCGCTGATGTCGCCCAGCAGAATCTTCTTGCCCGCGCCGATGCGGCGCACGATGGCTGTGCCCATACTGCCGGCACCCAGCAGTGCCACCACCTGTTTCTCGTTGTTTCGGTCAAATATCATAGTCTGTTAGGGTTAGTTGGTTTTTCACCTGCAAAATTACGGCAAAAAAGGCAACCCGCAATTATCCGGATTGCCGCTAAAATGTCACATTTCGCCGAAAGAGTGGTGGATTGGGGACGGTTCTTTTTCGCCAAAAGTTAAAACACTGTTAAAAGTGGCGAAAAGAACCATCCCCAATTTGTCACTTGATCTCGTTGATCCAGTTGGCGATGTCTTGCAGCACGTTGGGCGAGATGGTCTCCTCGATTTGGCGGTACTCATTGGGCAGACCGGTGGTGCTGTGCTGGAACAAGTGGTTGAGCGAGGGCACTAGTGTCCACGAAAAATCATTAACAATCGCCTAGAGTCCCCATCAATACTAAGTTTATCGACCATTTTGCTACTCGGAGGTTTTGAAATGAGTAC
>CACZHT010000068.1 GCA_902781045.1 uncultured Bacteroidales bacterium
CAGCTTACCTCGTCTTCAGGCCTTCGCATTGCCCCTACCTCAAGGCAAGCAACGCAGTTAGCCCACGCCGTGACATACTATACTTATCACTGGCATGAAGCCAGTGGGTATAATACACCCGACATGGACGTTGCCGTTGCCGTAACCTTCGGAGGTAGTCAAAGTTGCGAAGTTTGAAGACCGAAGATAAACGTCACAAGTAACGTCCTTTATATGTCTTAACCCACCCAGCCCGAACACGGGCTAACTGGATTCGGTGGCAAAGTTAGTGATTCTATTTGAAATTGCCAAAAGTTTGGGCGGGAAAGTGATGAAAAAATGGATAAAAAAGAAAACAACTCAAACAACTTAAACAACATGGAACGATTCAAGGTTTAAGGGTGACTGGCAAATGGATGGCTTTATTGGGGCAAATCTTTCTCACCATGCACTGATGTTTCGATGATTCTCAGCAAGCGATGAACGAAGATCACGGGCATATTCCTCAACCGGTTCATCTCCCCCCCAGTCTCCCGAGAATTGATCCAAATCATGTGCAAGGCTATCGCCCGAGTGACGTGACAATATCGATTGGAGATATTCTCGCACTTGTTGCAGAAGTGTCACATCGTCAATGGCGGAAACGAGGCTGAGTATCGATTCCTTGATGCCCGGTGCACCATAAGTAGCCACCGGTTCCATCACGGCATCTGCCCCCACCTCGACACCATCAGCACTGGAATATGAGGCAACCTTGTTTATATCTTCGTTGGATTCCATAATTTGCACTGTTTATTCCGCAAAGTTAGTGAATGCTTTTGGATTAGCCAAGGATTTGAGGGAGAAAAAAACAGATGCCGCATGAAAAAATGCGGCAGTTGAATAATGATATTTATTTGGTAGGCAATAGTTATTGGAGCATAACAGCGATGCGCTGAATTAACTGGTCGGTTGGCTCAACCATCGGAATCACATCTTCCTCAACCAGATTATAATTGTCACTGTAATCGCCCTTTAGGCGCAAGGAGAACAGCCTGCTATAGAGCTTGCCATCATCTTGCGACACTCTCCCCGGTTTGATGAAATGCAATCCGAACATCTGGATAACGCCATTGTGGCCACGAGTCTCGATGCCTTCTGAAATAAGAAGTGCCGAGACCGCATAGAATGCCGCATAATACAATCTGTTGGCAATAATTTCCCAATACCTCAGTGGCAGTACACCCCTGACCTGCAGCATAGTTTCTCTCGCTTTCTCCAGCCGAAAGGCTACTAAAGCATTTCTTTCGTCATCTGTCAATGCCATAACCTGATTCCGTCATTTTCGACGTTTTTATAAAACGGTGTGTGTGACTGCTTTTTCCAGTCACCGACTGTATAGAGAATCGGATTGATGATTTCTCCCAATTCCCACCCTAGCTCACGAAACGGATATGCCAGGTTATCGTAATCGTCCAGTGCCACCCGGTCTTTGTCCAAAAGTATCAGCAAGTCCCAATCAGAGCCCTCATGCGAATCGCCACGTGCCTGAGAACCGAACAATAAGACAACAGCCCCCTTCGGAACTATAGCCTGAGCCAAGTTCTCTATAGCCATCAAGATATGTTTGCGACGATCGTCCATCATAATAAATAACCCACCCAGCCCGCGAGCGGGCTAACTGGATTCGGTGGCAAAGTTAGTGAATGTTTTTCAATCTGCCAAGGATTATTTGGGAAAATGTTGCTTGCATGGCCGATCCGGAGGCTCAGCATAGGCGACCGAGGGAGGGGCAGAGGCGGACGCGGAGAGGGACTGGGGGAGATTATCAGGCGAAGACCTGCCACGAGGCAATGTTGCGCACGGTGTCGTCGAGGGCGACGGCCACTTTGATGACCGTGCGCGGGTCGTTGAGATACCGGTCGGCATAGCGGCGAGTCTCGATCTGCCGCGCGGCGTCGTCCAGGCTGGTGCGTTTGAACTCCATGACATAGACAAAGTCATCGGCCTCCAGAGCCAGGTCGATGCGTCCTGCCGAGGTCGCTTGCTCGATATGGCAGTCCAGGCCGCTCATGCGCAGGGCAATGGCGATGAGGTTGCGGTAGTTCAGCTCGATGACGCGTTCGTCGTTGCTCTCGACAGGTGCCTCTGCCAGGATGCCCCGGACGGTGGTGAGCAGCGTGTCGACATCGCCCGCCTGCGCCGCCTCGTTGATGGCATTGGCCAGCGGGAACACCTGGTCAGTGCGAATGCTTGTGTAGACGGGCAGCAGATGGCTGCTGAAGGCCGTCTCCACCTCCAGGTTGGGGAAGCCCAGCTTGTAGACCGGGAAGCGACGTGGACGAATGATGCAGTCCTTGATGGTCAGATAACCGGTCTGGTAGAGCGGCGCCACTACGTTAGTGTCGCTCTCGAAGGTCATCATTGTCTCCTCGTTGGTGATGATGTTTCCGTCCATCTTGGTCAGGTCCAACTGCCCGTCACGTATCATCTTGATCAAGAACGACGGTGTGCCGCTCTGATACCAGTAGGTGCCAAACCGTTGCATAGTCAACGCCTTGAACAGGCTCCACGGATTGTACAACTCCACCCCCTCATCACTGAACCTGAAGCCATCATAGTAGTGTTTGAGCGACTCGTATGCCTCCGCCTTGGTTATCTTGCAGCGGGCAGCCAGCTCGGCCACATCCTCATCCAGATAGTGGTGCAGTTCCTGCTCGGTGATGCCACAGATGGCACTAAATCGGTCATCCAAGCTGATGTCAGTCAAGTTGTTCAGGTCGCTGAACACGCTCACGTGCGAGAATCGGCTCACACCGGTGAACATGGCGAAACGGATGCAGGGGTCCATTGTCTTGACATTGCCATAGAACGCTTTGAGTATCTCTCGCTGTTGCGCCTGCAGAGCCTCCATCTCTTTCTCAACATTGGCAATGAGCGGCTTGTCGTATTCATCGACCAGAAACACCACCTGCTTGCCGGTCTTGTCGTAGATGTTCTGGATCAGACAGCCAAAACGGGTACCGAAACTCATCCCTTCTTGAGGCAGGTTGTATGCACGCTCGTATGTGTCAAGAAACTTGGCGATTCTATCGTTCAACTCCTCGACACCGCCAGTATAGTTGCCCGAGTTCAAGTCCAGTCGCAACACGGGATAGGACTCCCACTCGGACTCTAGCTGCTCCATCGCCAGCCCATGGAACAGGTCGCGCCGGCCCGTGAAATACGCCTCCAGAGTGGACAGCAACAACGACTTTCCGAACCACCTTGGACGGCTCAGGAAGAAGTATTTACCGCCGTTGGCCAATTGGTGAATCAGCGTAGTCTTGTCGACATAAACATAGCCGTGCCTAATGATCTCTTCGAATGTCTGTACTCCCAGGGGTAGTTTCTGTGCCATAGTTTCAGCCGCTTTTCAATTATCAACCTGCAAATTTAGTGAAAATTTGCGCAAGTTGAACGCAAAGGCAAAAAAAATTTTGTCTTTGCTGAGACGCAGCCAAATTTATCCAATGTTTTTGGATTTGCCAAGGATTGTTAGATAAAATGCTGAGTTCACTTTAAAAAGTCCAAAGTCCCAGAATGAAGACTAAAAAGACATAAGAACATAAGAACAATAGTCTCACAACACACAGATTGATAGTACAATATACTCTTCTTCATTTGTCTTTATGTCTTTATAGTCTTTTCACTGCCACTTTTTAAAGTGGACTCCATGTCAGTTCCCCTTCTAAGTTAGGAGGCCGCTGAAAAAGTAAAAAACCGCGAATTACGCGAATAAACCGCGAACCTTCAGCTCGCAACCGAACGGGCGCAATTTTCTTGAATATAATTTGAAATATCACGAAATTTGCAGATAATTTATTCAAATCTAGGTTTGAATATAACCATCGTGAAGCAAATCAATTATTTGTCTGTACTTTTTCAGCGGCCTCGTTAGAGGGGGTTAGGGGGAGTGTGTCAGCTATCTCCTATCCTGGGCGTGATTGCCAACTGTGACGTTCAACCCCACCCCTCACCCCTCCCCTGCCAGGGGAGGGGAAAAGAGATTACAATCTGTAAGCACATTCCCGAACTTGCGAAACTTGAGTTAACTATAAACTATTAACTATTAACTATTAACTTTCCTGCCGCCACTGGTAGTCGAGGATGGTGGGATTGAAGGCGACGCGGGGGGTGGTGAAGAGGCGGTCCATGGCGTCGGTCTGGAGGATGTGGGCGGTGGTGCCCTGGATGACCTGGCGGTCGCGGGTGATGAGCCACAGGTCGTCGGCCAGCAGCAGCGACTGCGACACGTCGTGGCTGGACAGGAGTACGGCCTTGCCGCGGTCGTGGGCCAGCGAGTGGAGCAGCTGCATGGCCTCGATGCGGCTGGCCACGTCGAGGAAGGCGGTGGGCTCATCGAGGATGATGATGGGTGTCTGCTGCGCCAGGGCGCGGGCAATCATGGCCTTCTGGCGCTCACCGTCGCTCAGGTCGGCGACATAGCTGCCGGCCTTGTGACTGATGCCCACGTCGGCGATGGCCTGGTCGACAATCTCATGATCCTCGGCGCTGAGGCGACCCAGGAAGCCCGTGTGGGGCTGGCGGCCCAAGGCGACGAGTTCGCTGACGGTGAGTCCGCCCACAGCGATGCGGTCGGTGGAGACGAGGCCGATGAGGCGCGAACGCTCGCGCTGCGAGATGTCATCGATATTCTTGCCCTGGATTTCGATGGTCCCCGACAGGGGGCGTGCGGCGCAGGTGAGGGCACGCAGCAAGGTGGACTTGCCGGCGCCGTTCTGGCCCAGCAGAGCGATGAGTCGGCCCTGATGCATGGTGAGGTTGAGGTCGCTGAGCAGCGGAGTGACACGCTTGCCTTGCGTATAGCCGACGGTGAGGTTATGGGTGGTGAGAATCATACTTAATTCTTATTAAAATGTGCTCTGGTCAAAACCCCACCCCTGCCCCTCCCCTTTGGGAGGGAGGCTGCTGAAAAAGTAATAAACTGCGAATTACGCGAATAAAACGCGAATTTTTCTGGGATATAATTTGAAATATCACGAAATTTGCAGATAATTTATTCAAATCTAGGTTTGAATATAACCATCGTGAAGCAAATCAATTATTTGCCTGTACTTTTTCAGCGGCCTCTTGGGAGGAGGGGAGTTGGGTGGTTAAGCGTTCAAAATTATGAATTATCAATTATAAATTATGAATTAGTTGAAGTAATGGATGCGGCGGCGGTTGAGGATGATGTAGAGGATGATGGGGACTCCGATGATGGGAGTGATGGCGTTGATGGGGATGACCCCATTGCGGCCATTGACGCTGAGCAGGGTGCACAGCAACGCCACGTCGGCCCCGGCGACGATGGTCACGGGGATGAGGCGGCTGTGGTTGCTGGTGGCCAGCATCAGCCGAGCGATGTGCGGCACCACCAGACCCAAGAAGCCGATGGGACCGCAGAAGGCGGTCACCACAGCGGTGAGCACGCCGGTGATGAGCAGCAGCTGCCAGCGCACGCGGTGGGTGTTCACACCCAGGTTCTGGGCATAGCGTGTGCCCAGAAGCAAGGCGTTGAGCGGCTTGACCATGAGCCACGCCCCGGCCAGCGAGATCAGGATAAGGACGACGTAGACCGGCAGCTGGTCGATGCCCACGCCCGAGAAATTGCCGAAGCCCCATGCCACATAGTTGTGTACGCCCTCCTCGCTGGCCACCGAGTTGAGCAGCGAGATGACGCTCGATGCCAGGTAGCTGACCAGTACACCGATGATGAGCAACATCGTACTGCTGCGCACAATCGACGAGAACACAATGAGGATGGCCAGCACCGCCCCTGCGCCCAGCAAAGCCCCCAGCAGGGTGGCGACATAGCTGCCCACCGTTTGGCCGAAGACCGAACCGATGGTGCCTCCCATGGCCAGCATGATGATGGCCACTCCCAGCCCGGCACCGGTGGACACGCCCAGGATGGACGGCCCAGCCAGGGGGTTGTTAAAGGTGGTCTGCAGCAGCAGTCCCGACACCGCCAGCGCCGCACCGGCCAGCGCAGCCGTGACAATCATAGGCAGGCGCGAGTTGAGCACGATGATCTCCCAAGCGCGGTTGTCACTGCCCCGCCCCAGCACGATGTCCAGCACCCGCGCCGCGGGGATGTCGACCGAGCCGAAGAGCATGCACGCCACCACCAGCAGCACGAGTGCGGCCAGCAGCACGACGAGTGTAATGCCATAGCGATGCCTCATTGCGCCAGGGGTTTGAAGAACTGCAACTGGTCGAGGCGACCCGTGCACAGGTTGTGATACTCCTGCAGCAACACATCGGGGTGGAAGGGGAAGCGCTCGTAGAAGCGCGTCAGGTTGGTGTCACACACATAGACCTTGCGCTCCTGAAACGCGCGGAACTGGTCGTTGAGACTGTAGGTGCCCTTGAGGTCGGCGTAAGTGTGGATGTTGAACGACTTGATGAGCCAAATGTCGGCATCCTGCGCCTCGGCCAGCACTTGGTTGAAGTCAAGGTTGAGCGAGCCGGTGCCGGCGTTGTCGGCCCAGGGATAGTTAAACCCTGCGTCGATGAGGATGCGTGCCATGTAGCTGTTGCCGCCCGGCACATTCCACACGCCCTGTATCACGTTCTCGGTCAGCACCTTGAGGCTGCGATTCTTGCCCTCGGCAGCGACATTGCTCTTCAGCGTGTTGTAGGCCTGCTCGACGGCCGCATAGAGGCTGTCGGCCCGCTCGCGCTGACCGAGCAGTTCACCGTAGAACTTGACCCACTCGGCCCTGCCCAATGGGGTGGTCTCCATGTAGTCGGCACACTCGATGATAGGGATGTCGAGCGTGGTGATTTGGCCGTAGGTGGCATCCTGGTAGGGCGACAGGAGGATGCCGTCGGGCTGCATGGCGATGACGCGCTCGATGGTCGGTGCCATCGACGAGCCGCAGTCGGCTATCGTGCCCGCCTTGACGGCCTGGGTCACCTCGGGGTCGGTGAAGAACTGGGCATCGCACACGCCCTTAACTGAACCGAACATGCCCAACTCGCGCATCAGCGAGGTGTGCACGCTGCTGTAGACCAACGCACTGCGCAGCGGTGTGCGCACCAGTGTGCCTTCGGGCATCTCGGAGGGCAGCGGCTTGTCGGCCGGCACCAGCACATAGCGGTGCAGCACCCCACCCTGCTTCCACGGGTCGCGGATAGTGGCCAAGGTGTAGCCCTCGTGACGCTCCAGACTCAACAGCTGGGCTTGCGTGATGACCGAATCGGTGGCTACCGCTTGACGCTCAGCCACATTGCCCCGGCACGAGACCAGCATAGCCACCAGCATAAGGCACAACAAAAACTTTGTCTTCATAGCAATAATTTTGATAATCTCGGCTGCACTCGGCATTGCTTGAGCAAGCTCGGCACTGCGCTCATTGGCTCGAGATTTGTTTTGAACCCACAAAATTAGCAAAAAATATCGACACTCGCCCCTCTCTAGGCCATTTGGTGGATTGGGGACGGTTCTTTTTTGCCATTTGTTAAATGAATTAACTTTTGGCGAAAAAGAACCGTCCCTAATTCGCCACGCGCTGCGCTTGCCCTACGGGCTCCCGTTCGGTCGCGAGCACTTCGTGGTTATCCAATCACGCGAATCCTTCGCTCACTTTGGCGGATTGACAAACAACTCTTAACTTTAAACTATTAACTATCAACTTCTAAAAGGTGAGGGAGAGGGCTAGTCCGCGAGGCTGGGTGATGGGGGTCATGGTGACACGGCGGTTCTTACAGGGGTTGCCGGTGATGAGGCCGACAAACTCGTTGATGGGGTCGACCAGCCAGGCGACGAGGTGGCCAAGGAACCAAGAGCCGAACAGGTGATAGTCATTGGCGACGATGATGCGCTTGACACGGTAAAAGCATTCGCCCATGACCATTCCAGCCAGCGGGGTGATGACCAGGTCCTGGATGGAGGGGACCTCGTTGAAACACTCAATGCCATACTCCCACAACAAGGCCGAGACAATGGTGCTGTAGGCCAGCGACCCCAGCGCATTGAATCCGCACGAACGCGCGCTCATGTAGTAGACCGCTCCGCCGTAGGGGTGGAGGATATAGTTGAAGATGGGATTGTCCTTGTCCCAGACGGGTCCTCGGTCGGCATGATAGCGCCATCGCTCGAATAGTCCCATGCGCCGCAGCTCCTTTTTGTTCCAAGCGGTTGCGTCCTCGGGCAGGGTCTCGAGGATATAGAGCGTGGCCACTCCAGCCAGTGTGAATGCGGTGGTGTTGCGTGCCAGTCGGCGCCAGTCGTGCATGCGGCGGGTGGTGGAGTAAGGCAAGTCATAGAGCGTGCGCGGCTCGTCGACGGTCTGCTTCCATCCGATGGTGTCGAGTGTGACTGCGACGGTGTCGTGCAGCGTTGTCGCAGTTGAGTCGGCCTCTTGCGCAAGCCCCGCCAGTGGAGTCATGGCGAGAATCAGCAGCACCAGCAGTACTGGCACACACAGCCCTTCTCCCACTCGTTTAGCGAGAAAGCCCCTAACGATATGTCGCATTAGCTGCCTCATTTATTGGCCGCAAAGTTCGTCATTTTTTTTGACATAAAGATTTCCAATTTATCCTTTTTTCGGTTCATAATGGATAATCTGGCCCAAGAACTTGCCATTTGTCAATAATTTTGTACCTTTGCACCTCAAAAACAAGACAAGATATGGAAAAAGTTGTAAGCGGAATCCGTCCCACAGGCAACCTGCACCTGGGGAACTACTTCGGCGCAGTGCGCAGTTTTGTGGCCATGCAGGACCAGTATCAATGCATGTTCTTCATCGCCGACTGGCACTCGCTGACCACGCATCCCAAGCCCGAGAACATCATCTCGAGCGCGCGCACCATCCTGGCCGAGTATCTGGCCTGCGGCATCGACCCGAAGAAGGCCCCGATCTACGTGCAGAGCGATGTGCGCGAGACCATCGAGCTGTACCTCTATCTGAACATGAACATGTATCTGGGCGAGCTGGAGCGCGTCACGACGTTCAAGGAGAAGGCCCGCAAGCAGCCCGACAATGTCAACGCCGGCCTGCTGACCTACCCCACCCTGATGGCTGCCGACATCTTGCAACACCGCGCCAACAAGGTGCCCGTGGGCAAAGACCAGGAGCAGAACATGGAGATGGCCCGCAAGTGTGCGCGCCGCTTCAACAACATCTACGGCGTGGAGTTCTTCCCCGAGCCTCAGAACTTCTACTTCAGCGAGCAGGCCATCAAGATTCCCGGTCTGGACGGCAGCGGCAAGATGGGCAAGAGCGAGGGCAACTGCATCTATCTGCGCGACGATGACAAGACCATCACCAAGAAGGTGATGCGCGCTGTGACCGACAGCGGCCCGCAAGAGCCCAACAGCCCGAGGCCCGAGGTGATTGAGAACCTGTTCACCTTCCTGCGCATCGTCAGCACGCCCGACACCTATCAGTACTTCGACGAGAAGTGGAACGACTGCACGCTGCGCTATGGCGACCTGAAGAAGCAGATTGCCGCCGACCTGTGTGCCGTGGTTGCTCCCATCCGCGAGAAGATTGAATACTACAGCGCCAACACAGAGTTGCTCGACCAGATAGCCCGCGAGGGCGCCGAGATTGCGCGCGAGAGTGCCCGCGCCACGCTCGACGAGGTGCGCCGCATCATCGGTTTCCGCGTCTGACGGTCATACCTTATAAGATAGTCAAAAAAGTGACGTAAGTTTGTTACAACTTACGTCACTATTTTGATTATGCCATTCGTTCACTTGACTTTGCGTATGGTGACGTTGACGCGGCTGTGGAAGCCGTGGTCGTCGCCACGCGGCAGCAAGAAGTCAATCTTCATGTGTGTACGCCGGCCCATTCGGTCCTTGACCACCCACTTGCCGTTGAGGCGGGGCACATGGTCACACGTCACCTCGATGGTGTCGCCCATGCGGAATCCTTTGTTGAACAAGTCAGGCGACAGCGCCACCCAACGAATCTCATATCGTTTCAACTTGGCATTGTCGATACGATCGCCACTGGCGGTGAACCATCCTGCCCCACCCATGCCCGGGTGATACTTAGTGGCACTGACGGTGTAAGTCTGTCCCATCACTGTCATAACCATCACAGCCATAACAGCAAACAATAGTTTTCGCAACATAATACATCAATTGTTTGGTTTGTACGCCGCAAAGGTAAGAAAAAAATCTGGAACATGCAAAATGACATGCTATGATGCCCCTCGATGTGTCTTCAACAGCCTTTAGACAATAAAGACAAAGAACAAAAACTTGCTAAATGCAGGCAGCCCCTCAAGAATCTTGAGGGGCTGCCAATAAAATATATGTGTGGTAGCAAACTATTTGCCAAGGATGATATTTACCACCTGGTTGACATCGACCACATCGACTGTATTGTCCTCGTTGACATCACCACGCAGGTAGCACCAGATAGCGCACCAAGCGGAGTTGCCCTGCGCATCAGTTGCAGTGATGGCCACCATGCCGTTTTTGAGTGCGGTCACCATTCCATTTTCGTCGACAGTGGCAACTGTCGGGTCACTCGAGGTCCAAGATACTTGAGCACCTGCATCGTTGGTCAGTTGCAAAGTCTGTTGCAACTGCAGCCGAGCCATTGTGGTGCTTAATGCTACACCTTGTGGTTCTTCGCCGCCTTGTGGCCCAGTGACGGTGCACTGGGTGTCGGGCAACAGATGCTCGGTGCGGTCGGCCTCGGTGGCGACTACACCCTTCAACTCGATGGCCTTGGTGCCGCTGAACGACGCATCGGCAATAATGTTGAACGTGACCAATGCGCCACTGTTGCCGCTGATCTCCTTCAGCGTCTGCGAGGCGATGAGGATGCGCACGGCACCGCTGGCCAGGTCGGCGCTCGAGATGGTGTGGTTGCGTGCCTTGCGGTCGGTCAGGTCAAACAGATACTCACCGTCCTCCTGCTCGATGGTCAGCCCCTCGGGCAGATAGATGTCGGCCTGCAGGGCGGTGTAGGCCACCGTGTTGTCCAGCATGATCTCGACCTGCTTG
>CACZHT010000069.1 GCA_902781045.1 uncultured Bacteroidales bacterium
TGTGTGGACCAAGCGGCGAGGACCTCCGGCCCTCTTGCATGGTCTTTCGAACAAATAGCTTCTTCGAAGCATTTTAGCGTCTCCGACGCAATCGCTGAAGAGATTCTGCCACATTCGCGTAATTCGCGGTTTTAAAAAGACATAAGGACACTTTGTCAATTCATAATTCATAATTCATAATTTATAATTCATAATTTTTGCGCGGCCTTCGTGTCTAAAAGACATGGACATAAGGACAAAAAAATAATTTCGCGTTTCTTCGCGGTTAGAAAGCACATTCGCGTAATTCGCGGTTTAAAAAAAGACATAAGGACATAAAAAACTTCGCGTTATTTCGCGGTCCTGAGGCCCCCCAGCTTCGCGTTTCTTCGCGGTTAAAAATCCTTCGCGCGTAATTCGCGGTTACTAGGGGTAGAGGAGATACTGTGGTATGTGAACGATAAACGAGATGGCGCAATACTGTTGCGCCATCTCGTTTATTGCTAGGTGATTCACCCTACTTGGCCATCTGCTCAAACGAGCGTTTGATGATGCCGATGGCTTGCATCAGCTCCTTCTTCTTGATGCACAACGGGGGTGCGAAGCGGATGATGTCATCGTGAGTGGGCTTGGCCAGCAGGCCGTTCTCCATCATCTTCAGGCAGATGTCCCAGGCAGTCTTCTTGCCGATGGGCTTGGTGACAATGGCGTTGAGCAGTCCGCGGCCACGCACCTCGACGATGAACGGCGAGTTGAGCTTCTTGATCTCGTCGCGGAAAATCTTGCCCATCTTTTCGGCATTCTGCACCAGGCGCTCGTCCTTGACCACCTTCAGGGCCTCGACGGCCACACGTGCGGCAAGCGGGAAACCGCCGAACGTCGAGCCGTGCTCGCCGGGCTTGATGTTGAGCATGATGTCATCATCGGCCAGGCAAGCCGACACGGGCAGCACGCCGCCACCCAGGGCCTTGCCCAGGATGACGATGTCGGGGCGGATGCCGTCGTGCTCGCTGCACAGCATCTTGCCTGTGCGGGCGATGCCGGTCTGCACCTCGTCGGCAATGAACAGCACATTGTGCTTGTGGCACAGGTCGTAGCACTTCTTCAGATAGCCGTCATCAGGCACAAACACGCCAGCCTCGCCCTGAATGGGCTCGGCGATAAAGGCGGCCACCTCGTCGCCATATTTGTCCAGTGCCTCCTCTAGTGCCTTGGGGTCGTTGTAGGGGATGCGGATGAAGCCCGGGGTGAGGGGGCCATAGTCGGCATACGAGCTGGGGTCGTTGCTCATGGTGATGACCGTGACGGTGCGGCCATGGAAGTTGCCCTCGCAGCAGATGATCTTCACCTTGTCGTTCTCGATGCCCTTCTTCACTGTGCCCCAGCGGCGAGCCAGCTTCAGTGCCGTCTCGACGGCCTCGGCACCGGTGTTCATCGGCAACACCTTGTCGTAGCCAAAGTACTGGTGGATGAATTTCTCGTACTCGCAGAAGGCGTCGTTATAGAACGCGCGTGAGGTGAGGCACAGCACATCGGCCTGGTCCTTGAGGGCCTTGACGATGCGTGGGTGGCAATGACCCTGGTTGACGGCCGAGTAGGACGACAGGAAGTCGAAGTACTTCTTGCCCTCGACATCCCACACATAGATGCCCTCGCCGCGGTGCAGCACCACGGGCAGGGGATGATAGTTGTGGGCGCCATAGCGGTTCTCCAGCCCCATCAGGCGCTTGCTTTCGGTTTGAGTTCGTTTCACTGTTTTAGTTTCCGGTTTAGTCTTTTTAGTTGTTGCCATAACGTGATTAATAAGTTTAGAATCGTTTGTGTGGCAAAAGTACGCTTTTTTTGTGACAAAACTAGCAAAATCTACAAAAAATTTCATTTTAACTGTCATTTTTTGCTGGTCGGTTTCGGGCAATGTGTGAGGATGGCCGGCATGGCATGTAAGGCCAGGCATGCTGTGCACTGCCGGTCGAATGCCTCTTTGTGCGTAATTTTAGACCCAGATGTACTGTTTTCGGTCAAAATAATTGGAGTTTGGCCAACTTTTTCCTAATTTTGCCCCGTTAACATATAACTTCTAATGTCAAAAGTCTAACGTCTAATTATGTTTGACAACCAACCAAAAGGATTGTATGCACTTGCGTTGGCCAACACTGGTGAGCGCTTCGGCTACTACACCATGTTGGCCGTGTTTGCGCTCTATCTGCGGGCCAACTTCGGCTTGGAGCCCGGCCGTGCCGGCATGATTTATAGCATCTTCTTGATGTGTGTCTACTTCATGCCCGTGCTGGGCGGTCTGCTCGCCGACCTCTGGGGCTATGGCCGCATGGTCACCTCGGGCATCGTGGTGATGTTTCTGGGCTATGTCGCACTGGCTGTGCCACTGGGCAGCGGCGATGTGGCCTACTGGGCGATGATTGGTGCCCTGGCTCTGGTGGCTATGGGAACTGGCCTGTTCAAGGGCAACCTGCAGGTGATGGTGGGCAACCTCTACGACGAGGCACGCTATGCCGACAAGCGCGATGCGGCATTTTCCATCTTCTACATGGCCATCAACATCGGTGCGATGTTTGCGCCGGCGGCCGCTGTGTGGGCCATGGAGTATGCCCAGGCACATTATGGCGTGAGCGTCAACGACAGTTATCACTATGCCTTCGGAGTGGCCTGCTTGTCACTGGTGCTCTCCATGGGCATCTACTATGCCTTCAGAGGCACCTTCCGACACACCGAGAAGAGCGCGTTGAGCAAGAAGAAAGATGCTCAGGCACCGGTCGAGGAACTGCCGCCGGGCGAGACCAGCCGGCGTGTGGTGGCACTGGTGCTGGTGTTTGCCGTGGTCATCTTCTTCTGGATGGCGTTCAACCAGAGTGGGCTCACGCTCACCTTCTTTGCCGACGAGTTCAGTGCCAAGAGTGCCACGGGCATCCAGGCCATGGCATTCGACGTGTGGAACCTGGTGGTGTGTGTGGTCATGGTCTATGCGCTGTTTGCTGCATTTCAGAGCAAGGTCGCGCGCAACCGCGGCATCGCCTGGGGGGTGATTGCCGCAGGAGTGGCTTTCCTGGTGTGGCGCTATTTCACCACCGGCGAGATTCAGCTGGCCGCACCCATCTATCAGATGTTCAACCCCTGCTTTGTGGTGGCTCTGACACCGGTGAGCATTGCCATCTTCGGCTGGCTGGCCGCGCGCGGCAAGGAACCCAGCGCGCCACGCAAGATTGCCTACGGCATGATGGTGGCCGCCGTGGCCTATGCCATCATGGCTGTGGCCTCGGTGGGGCTGCTCACGCCCAACGAGCAGGCGGCGGCCGTACAGGCCGGAACCCCCGGACCGCTGGCCTCGCCCAACTGGCTCATCTCCACCTATCTGGTGCTCACATTCGGCGAACTGCTGCTCTCGCCCATGGGACTGTCGTTTGTCACCAAGGTGGCACCCCCCAAGCTCAAGGGGCTGATGATGGGCGGATGGTTTGCAGCCACGGCGCTGGGCAACTTCCTGGTGCAGGTGGGTGGACACCTGTGGGGCGACCTGCCGCTGTGGCAGGTGTGGGCGGTGTTTGTCATGCTGTGTCTGCTCTCGGCAGCCATCATGATGGGCATGATGCGACGTCTCGAGAGGGTGTGCTGACAGGCTACAAATCATAATTAACATTGTTTAATGTATCTTTTGGCCCTCAGTTGCGTCTAAAGGGCAGATAATTTTTCAGGCGGACGAGAATATTTCTCGGTTGGCAATTGCTATTTGTCAATAATTTACTACCTTTGCGCCGACTTTCAAATGAATATATCATTCTACTAAAAACAAAATAACCTGTTCTATGAAAATTAAACAACTTTTGGCAGGTGTGTTGATGCTGGCTGCTGCCTGTGTCACTGCACAAGAAATGCCGCCTGTCCCCGTCGACGAGGCAGTGCGCATGGGCAAGCTGCCCAACGGACTCACTTACTATGTGCGTCACAACGACTATCCCGAGCACCGTGTGAACTTCTACATCGCTCAGCGTGTGGGTTCGATTCAGGAGGAGGAGAGCCAGCGTGGTCTCGCCCACTTCCTGGAGCACATGGCATTTAACGGCACGGTCAACTATCCCGGCAATGGCGTGATTGACTACACGCGCACGCTGGGTGTGGAGTTTGGCCGCAACCTCAATGCCTACACCAGCACCGACCAGACGGTCTACAACATCGACGACGTGCCCAGCACACGCCAGAGTGCGCTCGACTCGTGCTTGCTCATCCTCAAGGACTGGTCTAACGGCCTGTTGCTCGAGGGCGACGAGATCGACAAGGAGCGTGGCGTCATCCACGAGGAGTGGCGACTGCGCAGCAGCGCCAGCCAGCGCATGCTCGAGCGCAACCTTCAGACCCTCTATCCGGGTTCGAAGTACGGTCTGCGCATGCCCATCGGTCTGATGAGCGTGGTCGACAACTTCAAGTACAACGAGATTCGCGACTACTACCACAAGTGGTATCGTCCCGACAACCAGGCCATCGTCGTGGTGGGTGACATCGATGTCGACTACATGGAGAACAAAATCAAGGAGATGTTTGGTCCCATTCCCGCACCCGCAGCCGATGCCGCACAGGTGGTGACCGAGCCGGTGCCCGACAACGACGAGATCATTGTCGTCAGCGACAAGGACAAGGAGCAGCAGTACAGCATCATCCAGCTCATGTTCAAGAGCGACCCCATGCCCCGTGAGATGCGTGGCACCATGGCTTATATGCTCAATGACTATGTGATGGACATGGTGTCGAGCATGCTCAACCAGCGCCTGGCCGAGAAGGCTCAGGAGCCCGACTGCCCGTTCATCCAGGCTGGCAGCGGCAATGGTGCCTACATCATGAGCAACAGCAAGGAGGCCTACACCATCTATGCTATGCCCAAGGAGGGTCAGACCGACGCAGCCCTGCAGGCCATCATGACCGAGGCCCTGCGTGTGGCCAAGCACGGCTTCACCGCCACCGAGTATGCCCGCGCCAAGGAAGAGTACATGTCGCAGCTGCAGAAGCAGTATGACAACCGCTCGAAGATCAGCAACGCCCGTTATGGCCGCAGCTACATCGCCAACTATCTGGAGGGCGACCCCATCCCCAGCATGGAGACTGAGTATGCCATCATGAACCAGATCGTGCCCATGCTCCCCGTTGATCTCATCAACGAGGGTGTCAAGGAAATGTTCCCGCAGGAGAACAACAAGAACGTCGTGGTGCTGTGCTTCAACCAGGAGAAGGAGGGCAACACCTATCCCACCGTCGAGGGACTGACCGGTGCCATCACCGCCGCACGCAACAGCAACATCGAGGCATACGTTGACAATGTCAAGAACGAGCCTCTGATGACCAAGCTCCCCAAGGCCGGTAAGATCAAGAAGGAAACCAAGAACACCAAGCTGGGCTATGACGAGCTCGAGCTGAGCAACGGTGCTAAGGTCATCCTCAAGAAGACCGACTTCAAGGACAACGAGATTCGCATGTACGCTGTCTCGAAGGGTGGTAGCTCGCTCTACGGCCAGAAGGACTGGGCCAACACCGAGCTCTTCGACATGGCCATCATGCAGAGCGGTCTGGGCAACTTCAGCAATCAGGAGCTGGAGAAGGCTCTGGCCGGCAAGCAGGCCAGCGCAAGCCTGTCGCTGGGCACCTACACCGAGAGCCTGAGCGGTCAGTCGACCATCAAGGACCTCGAGACCATGTTCCAGCTCGCCTACCTGCGCATGACCGACATCCGCAAGGATGAAAAGGCATATGCCAACATCATGAACCTGCTGGAGACCGCACTCAAGAACAAGGGTCTGCAGCCCGAGGCCGCATTTGCCGACTCGGTCAACGTCACCCTCAACAACCACACCTGGCGCTATCGCCCGTTTGAGGCCGAGTGTCTGAAGGATGTGAACTACGACCGCATCATGCAAATCGCCAAGGAGCGCACCGCCAACGCAGCCGACTTCACATTCTTCTTCGTCGGTTCGTTTGACAACGACACCATCCGCAAGCACATCTGCCAGTATATCGCTTCGCTGCCTGCCAAGGGCAAGAAGGAGAACTGGGTCAACGTCGATGAGCACCCCAGCGGAACTGTGCTGAACCACTTCACCCGCAAGATGGAGACTCCCAAGGCCAACGCACAGATGTACTGGCACACCACCGCCATCCCCTTCAGCGTCGAGAACTCGATTCTGGCCGACATGGCAGGTGAGGTGCTGAGCAAGGTCTATCTGCAGAAGATTCGTGAGGATGCCGGCGCAGCCTACTCGGCAGGTGCCAGCGGCGATGTGGACTATGAGGGCGACAAGGTGTTCACCTATGTCATGGCCAGCGTGCCCATGAAGCCTGAGAAGTCGACCGAGGCTCTCGACATCATGCGCCAGGAGGTGCCTGCCGCCGCACAGAGCGTCGATGCAGCCACCCTGGCCGACATCAAGGCCGCCAACCTCAAGAACTATGACACGATGCTCAAGGAGAACGGATTCTGGATCAATGCCCTGCGCATGTACAATATGCGTGGCATCGACATCGTCAATGGTTATCGCGAGGCAGTCAACGCAGTCACCCCGCAGCAGGTCAGCGACTTCATCAAGAAGATCATGGCCAGCGGCAACAAGATTGAGGTCGTGATGATGCCCCAGGAGTAATCATCCGGCAATGACAACAAAGCCCTGACGGACAACTAGCCCCGTCAGGGCTTTGATTTCTCAATGCACAATGCACATTAGGTAGTTCAGTAGTTACGGTAGTGCAGTAGTTCAGCCAATACCTGATTGTTCAACAGTCGCCGATGGAAACGGCTGAACTACTGAACCGAGCCACAAAAGTGTAGTTCAGCCAATACCTGATTGTTCAACAGTCGCCGATGGAAACGGCTGAACTACTGAACCGAGCCACAAAAGTGTATTGGCTGAACTACTGAACCGAGCCACAAAAGTGTATTGGCTGAACTACTGAACTACTGAACTACTGCAACTACTGAACTACTGCAACTACTGAACTACTGCAACTACTGCAACTACTTTAGACAATGAAACGTATTGTCTTGACTTTATGGTGCATGATGCTCGTCACTTGTCTTACAGCGGCACCCAATAAAACTAAAAAAACTATGTCTCGTAACGACTATCGCATCATGGTCATCAGCGACATCCATCTGCTGGCTCCCGAACTCTATGATGACGGGGCGGCGGCACAGCGCATGGCCGCCGGCGACATGAAGCTATCGCTCAAGAGCGACACAATCATGCAGCACATCGTCGACCGAGCTATCGCCGACAAGCCCGACCTGTTGCTCATCACCGGCGACCTGACGCTGAACGGCGCGCGCGCTAGCCACGAGCGGCTGGTGGCCCACCTCGCCCGGCTGCAGCAGAATGGGGTGCCGACACTCGTCATCCCGGGCAACCACGACATCAGTTGCCCCAACGCCCGCCGCTACGTGGGCAGCAAGGCCACACAGGTCCAGACCATCACGCGCGACGAGTTTGCGCAGCTCTATGCCCACCATGGATATGGCAACGAGTCGCTCCGCGACCCGGCCTCGTTGAGCTATGTCTGCGAGCCACTGCCGGGGCTGGTGGTGCTGAGCATCGACACCAACCGTGACGAGGAGAACAGGCTGCGCAGCCGCGGCGACACGGCCGATGTCTATCACAATGCCGGCAGGGTCAAGCCCGAGACCCTGCGATGGGTCAGTGAGCGCGCCGCCCAGGCGCAGGCTCAGGGCAAGTGTGTCATGGCCTTGATGCACCATCACCTGCTGGAGCATGTCGATGGCGAGGCTAGGTTCCTGCCCAACTACATCGTCGCCGACCACGACCGTGTGGCTCAGGCACTGGCCGACTGTGGCGTGCATGTGGTGCTCACCGGCCACCTGCACATCACCGACGCTGTGACCGATGGTCGCCTGACCGACATCGCCACCGGTTCGGCCAGCATGTATCCCATGCCCCTGCGCATGCTCCAGGTCGACATCAAGGCCCGGCATCTGAGCGTGGAAACACGCTGGCTCGAGGGCTTGCCCCAGTCGCTTCGGCAGCAGGCACGTGCTCAGGTCGAGCATGCGGCGCCCATCCTGGCCGGAGTCATTGCCAATCGCCTGTGGTCACGCATGAGTGGCAAGATGGGGAAAATCAAGCAGATGCTGGTCATGCAGGGAGCCGACACCACAGCCCTGCCGCAGAATGCCCGGCAAGCCACTACACTGATGATCCGCCACATGCAAGAGCCGCTCACCCAGAGTCTGCTCACCGTCACACGCGGCGGCGAGGACCCGCTGCAGGCACCGGCCATCATCCAGGCCGTCAAGCAGGGCATCCTGGGCATGGTAGCCGAGGTCATGCCCGACCAGGCTAAATACATGGGGCCGTTCCTCCTCGAGAACTTCTGGCCTCGCGTCCAGCCCATGATGCGCAGTGCCCTCGAGGACATCAACCAGGTGGGCACCTCGCAGGAGTCTTCCACTCCCGACCATACCCTCCAACTCCACTTTTGATACAATCGGGGACGGTTCTGTTTTGTATCAAAATCTAGCGAAACACAGAACAAACAGCCTTCAAACCATAGTGAAAAATGAGAAACCGAATGAGAAAACTAGCATTGACAATCATGGCTCTGTGCGGCTTGTGCGCCATGGCGCAGGTGCGGGGCGATGTCACCGGCGACGCAGTGGTCAATGCCGTTGATGTCAACACTGTCATCAACATCCTGCTCGGTAAGGTCAATGCCGCTGACTGTCCGGGCAATGCCGACTGCAATGGCGATGGCATTGTCGATGCCGCCGATGTGAACATCATCATCAACATCATTCTCGGCAAGGACATCCATCCCAGCACAAAAACCTTCAGGCGCGTCACCGACATTGACCAGCTGGTGGCTGGCAAGCGGTACCTCATCGTGTGCGAGGACTATGACGGAGCTATGGGCGGCATCATGCCCAATTATGAGAACTACCGTGCGCTGGTCACTGCCGGTGTCACGTTGGACGGCGGTGTAGCCACACTCGATGACGACTGCGGTGTGAGCATCTTCACACTGGGTGGGGCAGCAGGAGAGTGGACGCTCTATGACGGGGCCTACTATCTGGCCAACACCACCTCCATCCAACTCAACAGTGTCACTGCGGCCACCGACAACTCCGCCCGGTGGACAATCTCATTCAGCGGAAACAATGTCCTGGTCACCAACAAGAAGAACACCACCAATACCATCTACTATCAGTCGCGCTACAACGACTTCAACGCGCAATCGTCGGGCACACGGGTGCAGCTGTATGTGGAGGACAACAGCGGCTCGCCGACGACAACGGTCGCGGCTCCCACGTTCTCGCCCGAGGCAGGCACCTATGCCGGCGAGTTGACAGTGGCCATCACGACAGCCACCAGCGGCGCGACCATCCATTACACCCTCGACGGCACCATGCCCACGAGTCTGTCGCCGCGCTACACCGGAGCCATCACCATCACGGCGACAACCACCATCCGTGCCATCGCTGTCCTGGACGGCGTGGCGAGCGATGTGGCGACAGCCACATTCACCATCACCGACAATAATGTCAACGCCAACTGGCGGGAGACCGCCTACGGCATTCCGCTCTCTGGCACCAACGCCACGACTTCAAGTGCCACCTATGGCATGGCCTGGCGGTTGGAGTATCCGCACATCACCGCCGATGACAACAGCACGGTCATTGTCCATGCTTCGAGCGACTATGGCATCTCTTATTCGCTTGAACTGGCCAAGAGCCAGCGCGCCAACCGCTGGAGCTGCTTCGCCATGCACGACAGCACACCCAACAACAATGTGGGGCGTGTAACGGGCACGTTTGGCACCGAGCCTTGTGTGGAATCGCAATACCGTGTGAGCACCAAAGAATACACTACCGGCAACTACACTGCTAACAGTGTCAACTTGGACGGGAGTAATATGACCACCTTTTCGCGTGGGCACATCTGCGCATCCGAGGACCGGCAGTCGTCCGAGGCGCAGAACCGTTTCACTTTTATCACCAGCAACTGCCACCCGCAGTATCAGGCACACAACGCTGGCCTGTGGTCACGCATGGAGGCAAAGGTGCAGGCATGGGGCTATAGCACCACCTTCCGCGACACCATCTACGTCTGCAAGGGGGCGACCATCACCGACGTGCACCTCAATGGCACAACCACCAGCGGCACCATTCCGGCCTCGGAGGTCAAAAGCAAGTATGGCGTCAACATCACCGGCTCGCTGGTCATCCCGCGCTACTGGTACATGGCTGTGCTGTGCCTCAAGGACGGACAGTACCGCGCCATGGCCTACTGGACCGAGCAAATCAACAGTGCATGCTCCGGCACCTCGCTCGAGAGCTGCATCATCACCATTGACGAGCTGGAGAGACGCACCGGACTGGACTTCTTCTGCAACCTGCCCGATGACATCGAGGCGCAGGTCGAGGCCACTGTCGACACCCACTTCTGGCAATAGCGACTAAAGGTATCAGTGCAGCGATTGCGTCGGAGACGCAAAAATGCTTCGAAGAAGCTATTTGTTCGAAAGACCATGCAAGAGGGCCGGAGGTCCTCGCCGCTTGGTCCACACAAA
>CACZHT010000070.1 GCA_902781045.1 uncultured Bacteroidales bacterium
GCAGCCCATGCTGGAGATCTATCCCGACATCGAGCACAGCTATGTGCTGGAGCTGAAGTATGTCCCGGGCACCGCCACCGATGCCGAGGTCGAGCAGGCCCACGCGACGGCGCGCGAGCAGCTGCTGCGCTACGAGCGGTCGGTGGTCATCGAGCGCACGCTGGGCCACACGCGTCTGCACCGCTTGGTGCTCGTGTGGCGCGGCATCCAGCTCGCTGTGGCCGAAGAGCTGTAAACAGTTTATAGTTTAGAGTAATAGATAATAGCTCTAGTTCCTAAAGTAGTGAGGTAGAGGAGCAGTAGGGTAGTAAAATCCGTCACTCTAGCCGCCTTGATTCAATGCACAATGGCGAGTCTGCCTCAATGCCGCAAGCAGGTGAAGGACATGATGAATGATAATCATGTAACGGCACCACTACATCACTACTTAACTACACCACTACTTTAGAATAATTAAGTAACACCTTTATTTCCGATGAAGACAATTATCATGAGTGCAGCATTGATTGCCGCAACAGTGGCGGGCACACAAGCTCGTACCATCCACTATCCTGACGCGCGCCGTGTCGACACGCTCGACACCTACTTTGGCACGCAAGTTCCTGACCCTTATCGCTGGCTGGAGGACGACAACAGCCAGGAGACGGCCGAGTGGGTCAAGGCGGAGAACCGTCTGACACAGGACTATCTGAAGAAAATACCTTTCCGCAATAAAGTTAAGAAACGCATCACCGAGTTGGCCAACTTCGAAAAGGTCGGTACGCCATTCAAGGTCAAGGACAAATTCTATTTCTTCAAGAACAACGGACTACAGAACCAGAGCGTGCTCTATGTGCGTGACAACCTCACCAGCGAGCCGCGCGTGGTGCTTGACCCCAACACCCTGTCCAGCGACGGAACGGTGGCACTGGGCAGTGTAGACTTCTCAAACGATGGACGATACATGGCCTATGTCATCAGCCGAAATGGCAGCGACTGGAACGAAATCTTTGTCATTGACCTCAACACTGGAAAGCAACTGGAGGACCACATCGTCTGGGCAAAGTTCACCGACACACAGTGGCTGGGCGACGGCTTCTTCTACAGCTGCTATGACGCACCCGAGGATGCCAAGTCGTCCAAGAACGAGTTCCACAAGGTCAAGTACCACAAACTGGGCACACCGCAGAGCGAGGACTACATCGAGCTGCAGAACCAGCGCGAGCCGCTGCTGTTCCACCAGGTGACCGTGACCGATGATGAGAGGTATGTCTTCGGATGGGTCAGCGACGGAGATGGCAACGAACTGTGGGTCAAGGACCTGAAAGACCGCAACCCACACTATGTGCGTCTGGCCAGCAACATGCGCTACACCTACAGCCCCATCGGCATCCAGGACGGCAAAATCTATGTCTATACCAACGACGGCGCGCCGCGTTACAAGATTCGCGCCTATGATGCCAGCCACTTGGGCGAGCAGAATTTCACCGACTTCGTCCCCGAGAAGCAGTGGGTGTTGAGCGGTGCGCAGATGGCCGACCATCAGTTTATTCTCACCTACGATCGTGACGCGTCGAGCCACCCATACGTCTACGATGCCCAGGGACGACAGGTGCGCGAGATTGAGCTGCCCACGTTCGGTTCGGTGGGCTTCAGCAGCAAGCGCGACCAGCAGGAGGTCTTCTACAGCTTCACTAGCTACACCTTCCCCACCAGTGTCTACAGCTACGACATGGCTACCGGCGAGTCAAGGCTCATTTTCCGTCCCAAGGTCGCACTGGTGCCGGAGAACTATGTCACCGAGCAGGTGTTCTATCCCAGCAAGGACGGCACCAAGATTCCGATGTTCTTGATCTACAAGAAGGGAATGAAGCGCGACGGCAAGAGGCCGGTGTTCCTCTACGGATATGGTGGCTTCAACGTGAGCCTCAATCCAGCGTTCAGCTTCAGCCGCACGCCATTCTGCATGATCGAGGCCGGGGGCATCGGCGCGTTTGTCAACCTCCGTGGCGGGGGAGAGTATGGAGAGCAGTGGCATGAGGCTGGAACCAAGCTCAACAAGCAGAATGTCTTTGACGACTTTATCGCTGCCGCCGAGTGGCTCGTCAAGCAGGGATACACCACACCCAAGAAAATCGCGTGCAACGGGGCCAGCAACGGTGGACTGCTCGTGGGTGCTGTGGTCAACCAGCGGCCCGACCTCTTCGGTGCCGCAGTGCCGCAGGTGGGGGTGATGGACATGCTGCGCTATCACCGATTCACCATCGGCTGGAACTGGGCCCCGGACTATGGACGCAGCGATGACTCGCGTGAGATGTTTGAGTATCTCAAGGGCTACTCGCCGCTGCACACCATCCGCAACGACGGCACCCCCTATCCGCCCATACTGGTCACCAGCGGCGACCATGACGACCGTGTGGTGCCGGCTCACTCGTTCAAGTATGCCGCCCAGCTGCAGGCCAGCAACACGGGCGATGCGGTCAAGCTCATCCGTGTCGACATCAACGCAGGGCATGGTGGAGGCAAGCCCATCAGCAAGGTCATCGACGAGTACACCGACATCCACTCATTCATCCTCTACAACCTGGGAGTCAAGTACTAATTCATAATTTATAATTTATAATTCATAATTCATAATATTTCTTCGCGGTCAAGAGACAAAAAATCTTCGCGTCCTTCGCGTTTTAAAAGACATAAGGACATAAGAACAAAAATATTCGCGTCCTTCGCGTTTGTCACGATTATTATCACGAATTTTCGAATTATGGAATTTATTCTGCCACATTCGCGCCATTCGCGGTTTAAAAAAATCCTTCGCGTTGCTTCGCGGTGGTCACGAGTTTAATCACGAATTATCGAATTATCGATATCAGCCACATTCGCGTAATTCGCGGTTTAAAAAAATCCTTCGCGTTGCTTCGCGGTTAAAAAATTTTCGCGGTTCTTCGCGGTTAAAATCGAGGGCCACATTTGCGGTTGTTAATAACTTAATTTATAATTCTATGCGTAGTTTTCTCTTCACACTATGTGTGGTGGTGGCAGGCATGCTCGCCACCACAGCGGTTGCCCAGACACAACGTGTCTACTCAACCTCTACCGATGGCTACCTCAATGTGCGCGAGCAACCACTTGGCGGCGCGTTTGTGGTCGATGTGCTGTTCACCGGCGGCCAGGGAGCCAAATTCCTGGGCAAGCAGGGCAACTGGTACAAGGTCGAGCACGACGGACAGGTGGGCTATGTCGTGGCACGCTATGCCACCATAGCCACCTCCAAACCCGGCGTGAAGCCTTACGCCGGCAAGCTCCACTATGTGGTGGTGCAGAGCTTTGGCAACCTTGATGGTGCCAAGCGTGCCGCCGAGAGCATGCCCGACCACCTGCTCAGTCCCGTCTATCGGGCTGTCGACAAGGAGGGCGAGGTCAAGTATCGCATCTGCACCGGTTGCTTCCGCACTCAGGCTAAGGCTCAAGACCACCAGCGCGAGCTCAAGGAGCTGGGATTGGAGTCATGGATATGGACCACAACGGGCTTTGCCGAGTGCGTCTATCGCCCCGAGAGCCTCTATGACGGAGCCATTGCCATAGCCCCACTGGTTCCCTACGATTGACACTGGACATCGAATGTGGATGTAAAGAATCACGGATTGAGATTTTTTCAATCCGTGATTCTCTCTATTCGCCGAAAATGTCGTAACTTTGCGGTTTGAAACTCAAAACACAAATCACGAAACACAAAACTCAAAGATATGAACATTTCGTACAAATGGCTTAAACACTACATCGACACCGACCTCACACCCGACGAGGTGAGCGTGGCACTGACCAGTCTGGGACTGGAAGTGGGCGCACTGGAGCGTGTCGAGACCATCCGCGGCGGCCTGCGTGGACTCGTCGTGGGACATGTGCTCACATGCGTTGAACATCCCAACAGCGACCACCTGCACATCACCACCGTCGACCTGGGTGATGGACAAGCACCGGTGCAGATTGTGTGCGGTGCGCCCAACGTGGCCGCAGGCCAGAAGGTCATTGTCGCCACACTCGGCACCAAGCTCTATGACGGCGACAAGGAGTTCACCATCAAGCGCTCGAAGATGCGCGGCGAGGAGTCGCTGGGCATGATTTGCGCCGAGGACGAGATTGGCGTGGGCACCAGCCACGACGGCATCATCGTCCTGCCTGGCGACACGCCGGTGGGCATGCCTGCCGCTCAATACTATGGCATCGAGGACGACTGGCTCATCGAGGTCGACCTCACCCCCAACCGCATCGACGGCGCGTCGCACTATGGCGTGGCCCGCGACCTGGCGGCATGGTGCAAGCAGAATGGCCGCAAGGGTGTCCTGTCGCGCCCCAGCGTCGAGGCCTTCAAGATTGACCGCCCTGACGGAGGCATACCCGTCGAGGTGCTGAACGCCGAGGCTTGCCCGCGCTACAGCGGCATCACTGTGCGCGGCGTCAAAGTGGGCGAGAGCCCCAAGTGGCTGCGCGACTGGCTGCTGGCTGTGGGGCAGCGTCCCATCAACGTCATCGTCGACATCACCAACTACATGCTGCTGGGCATGGGACAGCCCATGCACTGCTTCGACCTGGCCAAGGTCAAGGGCGACCGCGTGGTGGTGCGAACGGCACCCGCCGGCACCCGGTTTGTGACCCTCGACGGCGTGGAGCGAACGCTCACCGACCGCGACCTGATGATTTGCAACGCCGAGGACGAGATGTGCATTGGCGGCGTGTTCGGCGGCCTGGACTCGGGCGTGACCGAGCACACGACCGACGTCTTCCTCGAGAGTGCCTATTTCCACCCCACGTGGATTCGCAAGACGGCCCGTCGCTTCGGGCTGAACACCGACGCGTCGTTCCGCTTTGAGCGTGGCATCGACCCCAACGAGACGGTCTATAACCTCAAGCTGGCCGCGATGCTGGTCAAGCAGCTGGCCGGTGGCGAGATCTGCGGCGACATCGTCGATGTCAAGGCCCACGACTTCCCGGGCTTCCCCGTTGATCTGCGCTATGACTATGTGACCGGACTCATCGGCAAGGAGCTGGACCACGACACCATCCGCAGCATTGTCACCAGCCTGGAGATGAAGATTGTGGCCGAGGACGACGACCATCTGCAGCTCGAGGTGCCCACCTATCGCGTGGACGTGCAGCGCCCCTGCGACGTGGTCGAGGACATCCTGCGCGTCTATGGCTACAACAACATCGAGTTTGACCACAGCATGCGTGTGAGCCTGAGCCAGCAAGATCAGGTCGACTTTGCCGACAACATGCAGGAGCACATCAGCAACCAGCTGACCTCGCTGGGCTACCACGAGATGATGAACAACTCGCTCACGCCCTCGGCCTACTACGCCGAGTGCCAGACCTATCCCGAGGCACACTGCGTGCACATCATGAACCCGCTGAGCAGCGACCTCAACGTCATGCGACAGACCTTGCTCTTCGGCGGCATGGAGAGCGTGGCACGCAACATCAACCACAAGAACCAGAACCTGCGACTCTATGAGTTCGGCAACGTCTATCACTACGACGGCACGGTGAGCCAGGACGAGAAGGCGCTGGCACCCTACACCGAGAGCACCATGCTCGCCCTGTGGATGACCGGCAACAACCATGGCGACTCGTGGGCCGACAAGGCACGCCGTGTCACCGTCTATGACCTCAAGAGCGACCTGGAGAACGTGCTCATCAACATGGGCATCAACATGGCCGACCTGACGCTCGAGCAGACTGCCGACGACACCGTCGACCCGGCATTGACCTATCGCAACCATGGCGGCAAGGTCCTGGCAACGCTGGGGGTGGTCACCGAGGGCGTGCGCAAGGCAACCGATGTCGACCAGGAAGTCTTCTATGCCCAGGTCGACTGGAAGCTGGCCTGCCGCATGGCTGCCAAGCGCGACATCAAGTACCGCGACCTGCCCAAGACGCTGCCCGTGCGCCGCGACCTGGCTCTGCTGGTCGACCGCGAGGTCACCTACGATGACATCCGTCGGGTGGTCATGGGTTGTGACCGCAAGCTGCTGCGCGAGGTGGGACTGTTTGACGTCTACGAGAGCAACAAGCTGGCTGCCGGCAAGAAGTCCTATGCCATCAGCATGACCCTGCAGGACGACCAGAAGACGCTGCAAGACAAGCAGATCGATGCCGTCATGCAGAAGGTCATCAAGGCACTTGAGACCCAGCTCGGCGCCCAGTTGCGCTAACGGGACTGCCTATCACAAAGACCACGAAGCAACGCGAAGGATTTTAAAACCGCGAATTACGCGAATGTTGCAGAAATTCGAAAATTCGATAATTCGAAAATTCGATAATTCGTGATAACAATCGTGACAACCGCGAATTACACGAATGTTGCAGAAATTCGATAATTCGAAAATTCGTGATAACAATCGTGACCACCGCGAATGAACACGAATTTTATGTTCTTATGTTCTTATGTCTTTTTTAAAACCGCGAATGTTGCAGAAATTCGATAATTCGTGATAGATAATCGTGACCATGGGCGATAGACCTCGACAACTCCCCCATCCGCTGGTGGCCGCCATCCCCATTGTCGTGCTCATCGGGCTGCTGGTGGTGGTAATCGCGCTGTTTGGCAGCGACTCGCTGGCCGGAGGCAGCCAGACGGCACTGCTCATGGGCATGGCCGTGTGTGTCACCATCTCGATGGCATGCTACCATGTGCCCTGGAAGGCCTTTGAGCAGCAGATGGCCCAGACGATGAGCGGCATCTTTGTCACCCTGATGATCTTGCTGGCGGTGGGCATGCTGTCTGGCTCGTGGATGATCAGCGGAGTCGTGCCCACGCTCATCTACTATGGCGTCCAGATGCTCTCACCGCGCTTCTTCCTGGTCAGTGCGTGTGTCATCTGCTCGCTGGTGTCGTTGCTCTCGGGCAGCTCGTGGACTACCATCGCCACGCTGGGCGTGGCGCTCCTGGCCATCGGTCAGGCACTGGGCATCAACACGGCATGGACAGCAGGAGCTATCGTCTCGGGGGCCTACTTCGGCGACAAGATGTCGCCGCTCAGCGACACCACCATCCTGGCCTCGTCGGCCACAGGAGTCGACATTTTTGTCCATATCCGCTACATGATGCACACCACCGTGCCGGCCTTGGCAATAGCCTTGGTGGTCTACACCATCGCCGGACTGTGTTTCGGTGCTCAGGGCGACCTGCACATCGAGCAGTATACCCGCGGTTTGTCGTCCACATTCCGCATCTCGCTGTGGACGCTGCTCGTGCCGCTGGCCACAGGAGTGCTCATCTGGCGCAAGGTGCCGTCGCTCATCGTGCTGTTTGTCTCGTCGTTGCTGGCAGGCATCACCGCGCTCATCCTTCAGCCGCACATCCTCACGCAGATAGCCGGTGACCCGTCGCTGGGCACGGCTGCCGCTCTCACAAAGGGTCTGACCATCACCTATTGCAGCGCCACGGCTGTCGACACGGGCTTTGCCGCACTCAACGACCTCGTGGCGACGGGCGGCATGGCCGGCATGCTCAACACCATCTGGCTCATCATCTGTGCCATGTGTTTTGGGGCAGCGATGGTGGCCAGCGGCATGATCGAGAGCCTGACGCTCGTCATCATCCGCTGGGTCCGGTCGCGATTCTCGCTCGTGGGCTCGACGGTGGTGTCAGGCTTGTTGCTCAACCTCACCACGGGCGACCAGTATATCAGTATCGTCCTCAATGCCGATATGTTCCGCGAGGTCTACAGCAAGGAGGGCTACGAGGGGCGGCTGCTGAGCCGCACCACCGAGGACGCGGTCACCGTCACATCGGTACTGGTGCCATGGAACACCTGCGGCATGACCCAGGCCACTGTGCTGGGCGTGCCCACACTCACCTACCTGCCTTATTGCTTCTTCAACCTCCTGTGCCCGCTCATGACCCTGCTGGTGGCCGCAACAGGATGGCGCATCATCCGCCACACTGAGCTCCGCCCAGATTGACAGTCCGACATCGGCTCAGACCCGCTGTAGCCCCCACTGCCGCCCCGTTCCGCCCCCCTGATGTCCTTTCGGTTTGCCGGTGCGACAGGGGGGGCTGACTCTTTTGTGCCCCCTTGTGCCGCCCTGCTCCGCCCCCCTGATGTCCGTTCGGTTTGTCGGTGCGACAGGGGGTCTGACCCTGCTGTGCCAGAACTGGCAACAGAGGGTCTGACCCACTGTCGCGCTCCGCTGCACGAATCATCTGCCCCGCCCAGCAGCGAACGAAGCCCCCCTTTCCGTTGCAGTGCCTCCTCCTTTCCGTTGCAGTGCCTCCTCCTTTCCGTCGCTGCGCCGCCTCCTTTCCGTCGCTTCCGGGGGTCAGGCCCAGTGTCGCCCTGTTCCGCCCCCCTGATGTCCGTTTAGTTTGCCGGTGCGACAAGGTGCCCGCCACTCATTCTCTGCCACAAGATTTTCCCTGCCACTGTGAGATTTTGTGTCAGATTTTGTTAGATTTCCACGCGACAGCGTGCAGACGACAAGCACCCTGCGGTCGGAACCACGAAGTGCTCGCGACCGAATGGGTGCCCGTAGGGCAAGCGAAGTGCAACAAATCTTACAAAATCCAATTCAAAATCGCACAGTGGCTGAAACTAATTTTTTCGCTCAGTCGCTGCACCGCCTCCTTTCCGTCGCTTCAGAGGGTCTGACCCCTTTCTGCCCCCCTGTTGTCCGTTCGGTTTGCCGGAGCGACATCGGGTCTGACCCACTGTCGCGCTCCGCTGCGCGAATCACCTGCCCCGCCCAGCAGCGCTCCGCCGCCCCCTTTCCACCTGCCCCGCCCAGCAGCGACCCGCTGCCTCCTTTCCGCCGCCACACGGAATTGGCGAGAATGCCTCCATCAGCCATCTGGACGATTGACCCAAAACTGCCTCTCAAGGCGCAAAAAAACGCCCCATACAGCCCCAAAAATACCCCTTTTTTCGATTTAAAAAATGTTAGGGTTTTATAAAATTAACATAAAAATGACCCCTTGAGCAAATTTCGTATCTGATAATCAGCGGATTGACTGCCTGGAGAAATGCCGGTCATTTGCGTTATGGTCTGAAAAACTCATTCTACCTTTGCATTCGCAAACTCAATGCGCCAAACAAGTGTTCAACCTAAAAAAATGAATAACATGAAGAAAATTCTCAAAATATCAGCCATCATTCTGGCACTGGCTCTGTCATTCACATCTAGCGCCAATGATGATGTCAACGGCAAGAAGAATGGTGATGTCATAATTTTTAGCGGAAAACCCTCTCCAAGGCTTGCCGAGGTGCAGCCCCAAGGCTGGTTCAATCGCGACACGCGCATGCTCACCATTGAGTTCCCTGCCGCGGGGTTTGTGTCCTACACCTTGTCGGTGTCGTCGGACGATGTCACGCTCAACTACACGGTGACCTCTCCGCTGTACCGAGTCTATGTCCCGACCTACATCGTCGAGGTCGACCTGCAGCTCGAGACCGACAGCGGCGACATCTTCTACGGCTCGTTCGAGGCCACCAGTGGCACGATGATTTAATTCATAATTCATAATTTATAATTCATAATTTGGCTTTCTGAAGTAGTTACTGCCGCCGGCGGCGGAGCCGCCAGTCAGCTTCACGATACCTCATGCGGCCTCTGCCGTCCGGTGGCATTATTTATTAACCATTTAAATAATTAATTATGAGATGTCTTAAAAAACTCGCCATGGCGGCCATTGTGACCATAGTGGCATCGCTGGGAACACAGGCCCAACTTGTGATTAACCAGAATGGCAACAAGCATTGCACAAGGAGCAAAATTTGAAATCAAATTGAACAGATAAAAAAACGCAAAAATCATGAGAATAGCAAA
>CACZHT010000071.1 GCA_902781045.1 uncultured Bacteroidales bacterium
CAGGTCGAGTCTCAGGACCAAGCTGCGTGCATCTTCGATGCACTTGCATGGTCTTTCGAACAAAATCGGGTCTTCGACCCGCTCTGCATCTTCGATGCATAGGGGGGTAAGAGGAGATTCTTCTGAATCGCTGCACAGATACACAAGACAAGATTTTTCTTAAATAATGTTAACAAATTTGGCCATTTCGAGGAAAGTGTATTACCTTTGCAGTGTACTAGTAAAGTAGTACACTAAAACACTAGTAAAACTGACAAATCCTAAATTCTTAATTTCAAAAACGATTATGTTACAGATTACCAACCTATCCTTTGCTTACCGCAAGTCGCAGCGAGAGTTGTTCCACGACTTCTCGCTCGACTTGCAGCCCGGCAACGTCTATGGACTGCTGGGCAAGAATGGCGCCGGCAAGTCGACGCTCATCTACCTGATGACCGGCCTGCTCACCCCCGCCTCGGGCCAGGTGACGCTTGACGGCATCGACGTTCGCCGCCGTCTGCCCCAGACGTTGAGCGACTTGTTTCTGGTGCCCGAGGAGTTTGAGCTACCCCACACCACCCTCTCGCAGTTTGTCAAGATCAATGCGCCGTTCTATCCCAACTTTAGTGCCGAGGACATGAACCGCTATCTCGACACCTTCGAGATGGAGCACGATTGCAAGCTGCAGTCACTGTCGATGGGACAGAAAAAGAAGGTGTTCATGAGCTTTGCCCTGGCCACCAACACACGCGTGCTCATCATGGACGAGCCGACCAACGGACTGGACATCCCCAGCAAGAGCCAGTGGCGCAAAATCATCGCCTCGGGTATGACCGACGACAAGATGATGCTCGTCTCAACCCACCAGGTGCGCGACATCGAGCAGGTGCTCGACCATGTGACCATTATCGACCAGAGCTGGGTGCTGCTCAATGCCAGCCTGGTCGAGGTGTCGAGCCGTCTGGCCTTCCGCCCCATGCGTGAGGGCGACCAGCCGCTGCTGGCTCACACAGGTGCGATGGGTACCCTCGTTGTCGCCCCTGCCCTAGCTGGCGAGGAGACCCAGGTCGACCTGGAGATGCTCTTCAACGCCACCCTGCAACAGCCTCAGGCCATCCAACAGTTGTTTGGCCAGTAACCCTCAATTTTTCCATTCACCTTTTAAATTAGCATGAAGATGAAAAATCAGATATTCGATTGGAATCGCTTCGTTGCCGCCTTGCGCAAAGAAGTTGTCGAGAACTGGCGCACACTGCTGTTCTCAGCCATAGGCATCTATGCCCTGCTGGCCCTGCTCATGATTCTTGGCAATCTGACGATTGGCGACAGCACCGCGCGCCCCGAGGTGATGCTGCGTTACGTTATAGTATATGTCGTGTTCTCGTTCGGGGGCATCGGCATTGCCTCGATTGCCTTCCGTGGCCTGAAGACCAAGGCCGGACGCATCGAGTTGCTCACCTCGCCGTCGTCAACCTTCGAGAAGTTCCTGGTCAACACCGTCGTCTATGTGTTGGGCTTCATTGTGGTCTTCCCCATCTATGCCCAGTTGGCCGACTTGACCCGCATTGCCATTCTGTGGCCGTGGAGTGGCGGCCAGGGTGTGCCGGGGCCCGTCAATTTCCTGGCGACCACCCATGAGTTTGCCTTCCAGCAAGACTGGTGGCCGCAGCCGGCCAAGGCTTGGTTCGAAATAGCGTTATGGCTCAGTGCCCTTGCCGGCCCCGGGTTGTATTTGCTGGGCAGCATCATGTGGCCACGTCTGTCATTTCTCAAGACCTATGCTGCCATCTTTGCCATCCAGTCTGTCTTGGTCATCATGTTGATGATTGGCATCAAGTTGTTCAGCGACATGGGAACTTTCGGCAAGTGGCTGATGGGAGTGGAACAGACCACAGGCATGATGTGGTTGGCCGTCTGGAGTGCCGCACAACTGGTGCTCTGCTGGGCACTGGCCTGGTGGCTGTGGAAGCGTAAAGATGTTATTTCACTCAAATGGTGGTCGTGATGAACTTCAAGGATAACAAAGCGATATATCTGCAGATTGCCGACCGCATCGGCGACGACGTGCTCAGCGGCAAGCTGGCTGTAGAGGCAAAAATCCCCAGCGTGCGGGAGATGGCCGCGCAGATTGAGGTCAACGCCAACACCGTGGCACGGACCTATGAGTACCTGCAGCAGAGTGGCATCATCTACACCAAGCGTGGACTGGGCTACTATGTCGCGCCCGACGCCCGCGACACAATCGTGCGCATGCGGCGCGAGCAGCTGATGCAGGGCGAGATGGACTACTTCCTGGGCCAACTCAAGGCAGTGGGCATCACCCCGGCCGACCTGGCCAAACTCTATCAAGCGTATCTTGAAAAGTAACATCGTGTGTGCCGCGGTTTGGCCGCGGCATTCCCCAAAAAAATAAAACATTATGAAACTACTCTGCATTGCCCCCCTGATTATGCTGGCCACACTCATCGCCTCGTGCGTCAGTGCCTTGGCCCTAGGCTGAAATGATTACTATTCACCACTGGTTGCAACCCGGTTGCAGAAAGGCCCATGGCGGGCACTCTGCAACCGGGTTGCAAGTTTTTTGCCCTAACTTTGCGGGCAGAAAACGAAATGAACTATGTCACACGAACATCATCACCATCACCACGATTGCTGCGGCGAGCATGACCACGCTGGCGCATGCCACTGCCATGAGCATCACCACGAGCATGGCACCAAGCGGCAACTCACACTCATCATCGCCACCGTCCTGCTCCTCATCGGGGCAGTTCTGGTCGAGAAGTACTGCCAGTTGCCCACCTGGCAACTGTTGCTAATCTATCTGGTACCTTATCTGCTCATCGGGCACGATACGCTCAAGGAGGCAGCCGAGGGCATCATGGAGGGCGACCCCTTCAACGAACATCTGCTCATGTCCATCGCCACGCTGGGAGCACTGGGCATTGGGTTCTTGCCAGGTGCCGAGACACAGTTCCCCGAGGCCGTGTTTGTCATGCTATTCTTCCAGGTGGGCGAGCTGTGCGAGAGTTATGCCGAGGGCAAGAGCCGCCAGAGCATCGCACACCTGATGGACATCCGCCCCGACGTGGCCCGCGTGGTGCGCGATGGGCAGGAAGTGGAGGTCAACCCGGCAGAGGTGGCGGTGGGCGAGACCATCGTCATCCGCCCGGGCGAACGCATACCACTGGATGGCGTGGTGCTTGAGGGCACAACATCGCTCAACACCGTGGCCCTCACAGGCGAGAGCATGCCGCGCGATGTGGCTGTGGGCGACGAGGTCACTTCGGGCTGCGTCAACCAGTCGGGTGTCATCCGTGTGCGCACCACTTGCGACGCGGGACAGAGCACAGTGTCAAAAATCATCGAGCTGGTGGAGCATGCCGGCGAGCACAAGTCGCGCAGCGAGGCATTCATCACGCGCTTTGCCCGCATCTACACGCCCATTGTCGTGCTGGCAGCCATCGCGTTGGCCATCGTTCCGCCACTGTTTGCACCCCATTTTATGGACACGTTCCCCACCTGGCTCTATCGCGCCCTGATGTTCCTGGTGGTGTCGTGCCCTTGCGCGCTGGTCATCAGTGTGCCGCTGACCTTCTTTGGCGGCATCGGCGGCGCGTCGCGTCGGGGCATACTGGTCAAGGGTGCCAACTATATGGACATCCTCGCCAAGGTTGACACAGTGGTGTTCGACAAGACGGGCACCCTCACCCATGGGCAGTTTGCCGTCGAGGCCGTGCATCCCGACAGCTGCGACGAGCATCGGCTGCTGCATCTGGCGGCCCATGTCGAACACTACTCGACGCACCCCATCGGGGCCGCCCTGCGTGACGCATTCCCCGACGAGGCCACCGACGGCTGCCGTGTGTCCGATGTCGAGGAGGTGGCCGGCCAGGGCATCCGTGCCCGTGTGGGCGGCGACACGGTGTGCGTGGGCAACGAGCGCATGATGCAAGCCGTGGGTGCCCAGTGCCACGCATGCAATCAATGCCATGGTGCCGGCACCGTGATTCATGTGGCCATCAATGGCGAGTATGCCGGCCACATCGTCATCAACGACCGCATCAAGGACGATGCCGCCAGTGCCATCGCCCGACTGCACACACTGGGTGTGCGGCGCACGGTCATGCTCACGGGCGACCGCGACGAGGTGGCCATCGAGGTGGCACAACAGCTGGGGCTGAGCGAGTATCATGCCGGCTTGCTGCCCGCCGACAAGGTGCGACACGTCGAGCAGCTGATGACCAATCGGCAGGGGGCGCTGACCTTTGTGGGCGACGGCATCAACGACGCGCCGGTGCTGGCGCGTGCCGATGTGGGCATCGCCATGGGCGGCCTGGGCAGCGACGCGGCCATCGAAGCCGCCGATGTGGTGATCATGGACGACCACCCGGGCAAGATAGCCACTGCCATCGGCATGGCTCGCCGCACGCTGGGCATCGCCCGCCAGAACGTGTGGCTGGCCATCGGCATCAAGGTGGCGGTGCTGGTGCTGGCCGCCCTGGGCGCAGCCACAATGTGGATGGCGGTGTTTGCCGACGTTGGCGTGACGGTGCTGGCCACACTCAACGCCATGCGCGCCCTGCGCTGAAGGCAAGCTGAGCAATTCGTGTCAAAGCTCCCCAAATCTCACAAAAAATCAAGATTCGGGGAGTTTTGCCAATTAAATTAGGTGGGGCGAATGGCTGATTATCGAGGGAAAATGTGTAACTTTGCACACTCAAAAGATTTGCGACATGACTAAACGACTGATACTGACGGTGACACTGCTAGTGGCGATGCTGGCGGGCGAGGCCCGCACGGTGCGCGACTTCCTGGCTAGCGAGCCGGGCGAGGTGTTCACCACACTGCCGCGCACAGCCCGGCTCGACATGCTCGACTACTATGCCAACGGCACCATCGTGCGAGCCAACAACAACATGTCGGGCGGATCGCAGCTCGACACCGTGACCGACAACTTCCTGCGCATCCACACCAGCGCGGCCCGCACCGTCGAAATGCGCCTGATGCGCTGGAAGAGCGACACCATCATCGCCGTGGTCGAGACCGTCGAGACTCCCGTCAAGGACAGCCGCATCACCTTCTACAACAAGCACTGGTATCAACTGAAGGAAATCAAGCCCTTCAAGATGCCCACGATGGACGACTTTATCCTCCCTACTGTCAAGAAAGGCCAACGCAAGGAGCTGCTGCAACAGTTGCCGTTCTCGCTGATTGAGTTGAGCTTCGGAGGACCGGACTTCGAACAACTGACTGCCCGGCATGGGCTGGCCGAGTTTCTGAGCAAAGAGGAGTGGGCCAAGCTCAAGCCCTACTTCCGCCCCACGCTGACCTACCGTGTGCAAGGCGGCAAAATCAAATAAAGACATGGACATTCAAGCAATCACGCTGAGCCAATACAACTCGCGCATACGCAACGCCATCGCCGTTGCCCCCGACCTGCAGGGGCAGTGGGTGCTGGCCGAGACCAGCGACGTGAGCGTACGCCGGGGGCATTGCTATCTGGAGCTGGTCGAGAAGCACCCCGACACAGGTGCTCCGGTTGCGCGACTGGGAGCCGTCATCTGGGCCAACATATTCGCGCAGCTGGCGGCACGATTCCAGGCGGTGACAGGCAGCGCATTCGGTACCGGAATGAAGGTGATGGTGCGTGTCAATGCCACCTTTCACGAGCAGTATGGGCTGAAGCTGGTCATTATCGACATCAACCCCGAGTTCACCCTGGGCGACATGGAGCGGCAGCGCCGCGAGATCATCGACCGCCTGGCCCGTGAGGGGCTCATCGAGCGCAACCGCCAGTTGCCGTGGCCCGATGTGCCGCAGCGCATCGCCGTCATCTCGGCCGCCGGAGCCGCCGGCTATGGCGACTTCATCAACCAGCTGGCCATCAACCCCTACGGACTTAAATACTACACCTGCCTGTTCCAGGCGCTGATGCAGGGTGTGAACACCGTGCCCAGCATGCTGGCCGCCCTGCAGCGCATCGAGGAGGTAATCGACCTGTTTGACTGCGTGGTCATCATCCGTGGCGGTGGCTCGACCACCGACCTCAACTCGTTTGACAACTATGAGCTGGCCCGGCGCATCGCCGAGTTCAAGATACCGGTGATTGTGGGCATCGGCCACGAGCGCGACATCACTGTGCTGGACTATGTGGCCGCCATGCGCGTCAAGACCCCGACAGCCGCCGCCGAGTGGCTGATTGGCCGTGGCACCGATGCCCTGACCCGCCTGGCCGACCTGCAAAGTGCCGTGGTGAGCACCGCACGCGACATGGTGTCGCGCGCCCGCGAGCAGCTGGCCTACTACAGCAGCTTCATCCCCACGTCGGCACGGCGCATCGTCGACACCAGCCGCCTCAGGCTCGACCACCTGGCCAGCACCATCCCGCAGGCGGTGAGCAACCGCCTGACACAAGAGCGCACACGACTCACCCACCAGGTCGAGAGCATCGGCACAGCCGTCGCCAACCAGATGGAGCGCCAGCGGCTGCGCCTGTCCGCCCTGACCGACAAGGTGACCCTGCTCTCGCCCCAGAACACGCTGAGCCGTGGCTATGCCCTGGTGAGACGCGGCGACACGACTGTCACCGATGCAGCGCAACTCAACGCCGGCGACAAAATCACCGTGTGCCTGCGCGACGGCCAGAAGGACGCACAAGTTTCATGACACTTAATTCTCAATTCAACACAAGATGGAAGAAATCACCTATACCCAAGCCGTGAATGAACTCGAAGAGCTGGTCAAGAAGATGCAAGCCCCCGACTGCAGCATCGACCACCTGAGCCAATACACCAAACGCAGCAAGGAGTTGCTGGACCTGTGCCGGAAGCGCCTGACGGCAACCGACGAGGAACTCAAGCGCATCCTGGACGAAATGACCGACTGACACCACCATGCTCCCATCCACTCTGCATCAGCCACAAGGCATTGTCGAGCCACTGGTGGCAAGGGCGATGTCGTTGTTCAGGCAATATCGTGTGTGCATCTTGGCCACCCTGGTTGCCGGGCTGGCGGCTCACCTGTTTTTCTTGTCACACAAGCTGGTGACGTTCGACGATTCGCTGTTCACCTATGGCCAGACCTTCTCGTCGGGTCGTTGGGGGCTGGGCATCATCAAGCTTCTGGTCCCTCCATTCTCGATGCCCTGGCTGCATGGCTTGGCATCGTTGGCAATCATGTCGCTGGCCATGGTCACAGTGGTCAAACTCTATGGCATCGGCAACACAGTGGCGCAGGCGTTACTGCCGGCCGTGGTCATCACCAGTGCCCTGCACACGAGCATCTTCCTGTTCATGTTCACCAGCACGCCCTACGCCCTGGCCATCCTGCTGGCCATCCTGGCGACCTACTATGTGCTGCGTCCCGGCCGCAAGGCGTTCGTCCTGGGGGTGCTGTGCCTGACGTTGTCGTTGAGCATCTATCAGGTCTACATCACGCTGGCCGTCGCATTGCTGCTGGTCGCGCTGTGTCGACGTCTGCTCAGCCCCCGAGCCATCACGCGAACCGACGTGCTGCACTGGTCGGCACGCATTGGGCTGTTTCTGCTCTCGTCACTGGTTGTCTACTTCGCTGTTGCGATGGCAATTATCGCCATGAAGGGCGGTCTGGGGGCCTCGCACTACGACTACGCCGTGAGCACAGGCAACCATGTCCCCTGGTCTGAACATGTGACCGGCGTGTTCACCAATTTTGTCGCCCTGTTCACCCATGGCAAACTGGGGCTGATCAACACGCCCCTGTCGGTTGTGCTGCACCTGGTGCTGATTGTGACAATGGTCTTGACCGTGCTGCACCGGCAATACCGTCAGGGCTCGCGGTGGCGTCTGGCTGCCCAGGCAGTGATTCTGCTGGTGGGATTTCCGGTGACCATCCATCTGTTCTGGCTCATGCTGGCTCCGGCGCACTGGAACACGCTCACTGTCTATGCCTTTGCGGCCCTCTATGTGCTGGGCGTGGTGCTCATCGACCGCCAGTGTCGCCGCTGGGTCTACGACACGATAGCCATCTGCCTGGCCGGCATCGCGCTGAACAACATCTACTATGACAACCGCACCTATCTGCAAGTGCATCAGCTGAATGTCAACAACCTGGCCTTCTACACCGGCCTGGCGACACACATCAAGCTAATGCCTGAGTTGCGCCCCGGCACATCGCTGGCACTGATAGGCCATGCCCATGAGCTGGTTTATGACACCGACACTGGCTTTGGCTTCAACGAGATACGCGGTGCTTCGAAGCTGATCAACTCCTACTCTCGCCGCGACTACATCATCCGTCAAGTGGGATTTAACATCCCGATATGGCGCCGCGATGACCCCGAGCAGCTCCGCCTAGAGGATGACCCTCGCGTCAAGGCCATGCCCGTCTATCCCTATCGTGGCTCCATCCAGGCCATTGACAGTGTCATCGTGGTCAAGTTGGGCGAACCCTGACAGATAGTTTATATGAGTCTGCTTGAATAAGTGGCAGGTTATATCTCTTTGTCCGCTCAACAATTTTTGCAATTTAGTGCAATGCCGTAACTCTGTTCATCGATTACGCTGCCGGCAGTTTTCCCTCTAAGTTGAGCAGCTTGAGGTCACTTTACCCCTCCCCTGACAGGGGAGGGGTGAGGGGTGGGGTTGAATCCCAGGCGCGGCGTGTCTCAATGTCAATCAAATTTTCCCCTGCATGGCGGTTGTCATACCACCCCCGGCCAGACACTTGACAACGAATTGAACGAATTACATGAATGATAGTGCCCCGGTGACTGCTCAGCGATTGCTTGTCTCTATTTGTACATCGAAGATGCAGAGCGGGTCGAAGACCCGATTTTGTTCGTAAGACCATGCAAGTGCATCGTAGATGCACGCTGCTTGGTCCTGAGACTCGACCTACCAAGTGCCTCGCAGAGGAACTTTAACCAGCTAACTAATAGCTGTTTGGCTGTAAAAGTTCCTCTCAGCCCTCTTGCATGGTCTTTCGAACAAATAACTTCTTCGAAGCATTTTAGCGTCTCCGACGCAATCGCTGAACAGATTCTAACGTCTATATACAAAAAAAGTCCCAGCTGGTTGCTGAGACTGTGGGTGATGACGGATTCGAACCGCCGACCCTCTGCTTGTAAGGCAGATGCTCTGAACCAACTGAGCTAATCACCCCCCACAAAAATTATGAAACGATTACTACTTATCCTATGCGTGGGTGCTACCTGATTCGAACAGGTGACCTCATCCCTGTCAAGGATGCGCTCTAAACCAGCTGAGCTAAGCACCCCTTTTTGTTGAAAGGCGGTGCAAAGGTAGAACAAGTTTTCGACATGGCAAGTGCTTTGCCCATTTTTTTCACAACGATTAACATTTAACGGCCACTTTTCGGTTTCATGTCACCTTTTTTCAGATATTTACCGGCCATTGAGGGCTGTTTGAGGAGAATTTTGTACCTTTGTGCCAAAATTAAAACCAAACCCCGAAAATTGTCATGACTGAACTGACTGCACTGACGGCTGTGTCGCCCATCGACGGACGCTACCACAGCAAGACACAAAACCTGTCACAATACTTCTCGGAAGCCGCTCTGATACGCTATCGCGTGAAAGTCGAGGTAGAGTATTTCATCGCCCTGTGCGAGCTGCCACTGCCAGCACTGGCTGGCGTGCCCGCCGACACTGCACAACGACTGCGCGACATCTATCGTGACTTCACCCTCGACGACGCTCAGCGTGTCAAGGACATTGAGAGCATCACCAACCACGATGTCAAGGCCGTGGAATATCTGCTCAAGGAGAAGTTCGACCAGATGGGCTTGGCGCAGTACAAGGAGTTCATCCACTTCGGCCTGACATCGCAGGACATCAACAACACGTCGGTGCCCATGAGCATGCAGGACGCGCTGCACGAGCAGACCATCCCTCAGCTGCAGCAGGTGATAGACTGGCTCAACGAGCACGCCCAGGCCTGGCACAACGTGGCCATGCTGGCCAAGACCCACGGACAGCCCGCATCGCCCACCCGTCTGGGCAAGGAGCTGCGCGTGGTGGCCTATCGCCTGGAGGAGCAGCTGCGACAGCTGCAGGCGGTGCCCATCAGCGGCAAGTTTGGTGGCGCAACGGGCAACTTCAACGCCCACCTCATCGCCTATCCCGACCGCGACTGGCGCGCGTTTGCCAACGACTTCCTGAAGAACCATCTGGGCATCGAGCGAGAGCAGTGGACCACACAAATCAGCAACTATGACAACCTGGCGGCACTGTTCGACGCGCTCAAGCGCATCAACACCATCCTCATCGACCTGGACCGCGACATGTGGATGTACATCTCGATGAACTACTTCAAGCAGAAGATCAAGGCCGGCGAGGTGGGCAGCAGTGCCATGCCACACAAGGTCAACCCCATCGACTTTGAGAACAGCGAGGGCAACCTGGGCATTGCCAATGCCGTGCTCGAGCACTTGTCGCGCAAACTGCCCATCTCGCGCCTGCAGCGCGACCTGACCGACTCGACTGTGCTGCGCAATGTGGGCGTACCGCTGGGGCACATGGCCATCGCTCTGGCCAGCACACTCAAGGGGCTGAACAAGCTCATCCTCAACGAGGAGGCCATCCATGCCGACCTAGATGGGCAGTGGAACGTTGTGGCTGAGGCCATCCAGACCATCCTGCGCCGCGAGGGCTATCCCAAGCCCTATGAGACACTGAAAGAGTTGACGCGCACCAACACCGTTGTCGATGCCGAAGCTATCGCCCGATTTATCGACACGCTGGCGGTGAGCGACACGGTCAAGCAAGAGCTCAAGCGCATCACCCCCGGCAACTACACGGGATATTGATTCGATAATGTGCTCCCGGCAATACCCAACAGCCAGAGCCGACTGAAGACAACAAGCGCGGGTATGGATTTACTTCCATGCCCGCGCATACCCTATCTTAAGCATCACTACTGCCGCCTCAACACGACGTGCAAGGAGACTCCACTAAATTGCAAGTCATAGGTCAGCGTACCCGTTGCTGAGTCGAAATGTCCATTTGACAGGCTGTCGATTCCATCCTCCCATCCCTGGCAGTAGCTAGACAAGAGCGTGACATTGCCATCATTGTCGACACGCAGATAACCTTCCATCCGATACACGAAACCATAGCCACTAATTTGGTCGAAATATCCAGCAAACAGGTCGCGACAATAAAAGATGCCAGGCACAGTGTTGGCTAAAGTGATGCCGGTGCACTGCGTAGTCTTACCATACTGCTCAGCCCGTTCGGCGTAGGTGCTGGCTATGTAGGTCGACGCCTCCATATCAGTATTATAGGTCCCAGCCATATCAACCGTCACACTCGCATCATAGACCGATGAAGCTTTGCCCAGCATGGCGTTAATGATGCTGTTCACATCGCCCACGTCGGGCGCACCATCGCGGTTAACATCGGCATTGGCCAGCACTTGCGGGTCGCTGACCTTGCCCAACATCGCATTAATCACAAGATTGACATCAGCCACATCTACAGCATCCATTCCATCAGCATTTTCCAGGACATCGATGTGCTCAAAGCCATTCCAAGGCATGAAACTCTGATAGAGCGATAGCGCTGTGTTGGGCACGACCAAGCGACATGTAGTCATATCAACCCCAGCCCCCGTATAGTGGAACATCCTATTATTCAGACAGGCTGCATAAGACGTAAAGTTGTCAATCAACGACACCACCATCTGAACTCCTGCTCCATCCAGCGCCCCGGGATCGATAGACCTCACTGTTGCCGGAATGGTAAAACCAGTCAATCCATCACACTCACCGAATGCAGAATATCCAATGGTTGTCACCCCAGTTGGGATGACGACATGTCCTGTCAATCCTGAGCATTGATAGAATGCCCAGTGGTCAATCTGCTTGATTGTGCCTGGCAACAGCAGTTCACCGGTGAGGCCACTGCAACCCTGAAAAGCCTCCTCCCCGATGGCTGTGACCGTATAGGTCACCCCATCATGGGTCACTTGCTCGGGCAAAGTGAGCTTGCCCGTAAGGTTGGCATAGGATGTATAATTAGTCTCTGGAATATTAGGATCTTGTTCTTTGGTCACTGAGACAGTGGCAGCGTCTTCCTCATTAATTTTGTAGGCAATGCCATCGACCTTGAAGTCGTAGAATTCCTCGGCTGTTGCCGCCAGCGACATCAACACGACCATGCATACAGTTATAAAATAATTTCTCATCTTGCATTCGATTAATTGTTTGACAAAATCACCGTACCCTAAATTCCGCAGCACTTTAGTTAAACATTTTTTAAGTTCCTGAGCAACAAAAAGTTGCTCAGGATTTTGCCATGTCAGATTTTTCACTTACCTTAGTGCTGCAATTCAAGACAAGCAAAATCATCA
>CACZHT010000072.1 GCA_902781045.1 uncultured Bacteroidales bacterium
TGCACAGCATCCCCTACGATGCCACGGTGGCCAGCGAGAAACACTACCAGTCGGTGCTCTATGCCGTGCTGGCCTCGTTCGGTGCCGATGTCATGGCCGAGGACCGCACCAGCGACGGACGCGCAGACATTGTGCTGCACCTGCCGCAGGACATCTATGTCATTGAGCTGAAATACGGCAAGACGGTCGACGCGGCCATGGAGCAGCTGCACCGCAAGGACTATGCCGCCAAGTGGCGCGGCGACGGCCGACGCATCCGCCTGCTGGGCATCAACATCAGCGCAGACACCCGCACCATCGACGCCTGGCGATGCGAGTGACCACCCCAAACCTGTATACCTAATATGATTCGGCACATAATCAATAATCACCTGCCAGATGGGCTCGAATATGGAACAATCTATGTGCTCACCGATCTGTATGCGCCCAAGCAACTACTGGACGACTATGTGCTGGCAATGCAACATGCCTGCCAGCAAGCGCACGCATTGCAGCGCTTTGAGTTGCAAGTGCTCTACGCCGACATATCGCCCACGTTGGTGGCTCGACGCTTCAATGCCGGCAACATCGGCAAGGAGGCACTGCTCACCTGTCCCGTGTGTGGCGACATCAGCATTGACCAACGGCTGGTCACCGAATTTGTGCAGCAGTTGTTCGACTTCGGTCGGCTGGACACAGGCGACTCGGCCATTGCCATCGAGCAGTTTCTGAACAAGGGCGAGCGCGAGCAAATGCGCCGTCACCTTGAGCATCCCGACCTTGCCGCCAAGCTACAAAAAGCCCAGCAGCAAGCCCAACTTGTCCAGCAGCAGGAAGTGTCTCCCCTGCCGGAAGACAGTGCACTGAACGAAGCCGAACGGCTACGCGACCAGTACCTCAAAATTGTGGGGCAACTGGTGACCAACTATGTGCTGCTCACACACAGCGACCCACGCGAGTTGCTGGGTGACACGCTCGAGGGCCAGTCGCCGCTGGTTTTCGCTCCCCGACAGCTGAGTCGGCTGGTTTTCGACAGCGACTTGCGCATGTGGCTCAGCGACTACGGCAATGCCGAGATACGCCTGCACCCGCTCAGCAAGGCCATCTACATTTTGTTCCTCAAGCATCCTGAAGGCATCGAACTGCGCGACATCGACCAGCATGCCGATGAACTGCGCCAAATCTATGACATCGTCATGCCGGCACGTGACATCGCCACCAGCGACACCATTATCGACAATGTGCTCAATCCGCTCACAGGCACGCTGCTACAAAACCTGTCGCGCATCAAGCGATTCTTCAAGACGGTCATCATGGACGACAATGTGGCCAGCCAATATTACATCAGTGGACGCCGCGGCCAGGCATACGGCATCTCGCTGCCACGCAATAGGGTCACGATGCCTCGAGTATTCTAGGAATCAACGCATTACACTTTGCAATGTTGCAAAAATCGGACATTATCCTGAGGCGACAGTAATTTTGCAGTGTCGAAAGACGAAATGCAAGATTCACTGTTTAACCTTTAATAATGTTCAATTATGACTTATTCATTCAATGATCTGCTCCACGGAGCACAAGTGATGTCGCAGAGTGTGTTTGGCCGTCGCAACGAGTACAACCTCCAGTTCAACCACGAGGATGACGGCTGCTGGTATGTTGACTTCCCCGGCTGGCCGTTTGACCACGGCAACCTGATGATGGTGGCCGGTGCCGATGACCTGTGCGACTATCTGAGCGATGACGGCAAGGTGGCACGCGTGACAGTCGTGCCCAGCAACAAGCCGCTCGACCTGCCCGACCACGCCTGCCTGATCCAAGGCAAGCACTCGCTCACCGGTGGCTCGCACTATCGCGTGACCCGCTTGCCAGACTTCCGCATGAACGAAATCTGGCTCTGTCCCGTCACGCTGTTTGTCCTGGGACAATATCCCAAGTATCTCTACATCAAGAAAAGTTAGTGTGATACTCGATGCTATGGTGCCGATTGTCCGCTCAGCACACGGAAGGCGGTCTCGAGCATAGTGTCGCGGCCTTGGGCGGCATCGGCATCAAGCAGGTCGACATGGATGTCGGGAGCCACACCAAACTCGGTGACGGTGCCATCGACATCGGTGATGGGGCACGATGAGAAGCGGATGCGCCAGCCGTTGGGCAACTCGCTGGTGAACGGCAATCCACTGCCGCCACCAGTGGTGTCGCCCACAATGGTGACCTGTGGCAGATGGCGCATGATTGACACAAAATTGTTGGTCGCACTGAACGAGCCGCGATTGGCCAGGATGACCACAGGCCGCTGGTAGTGGATGTGGTTTTTGGTCGGCTCGAAGTAGTAGTCGAATGGCTCGCTGAAGTCATTGTGCCCCGGGCCGGTCTTGTGCTGGATGCGCCCAACGTGGGTGCGCTGGTCGATGAAGCGCCCCACCAGCGTCTCCACATTGGTCAGGTAGCCCCCACCATTGCTGCGCACATCGATGATGAGCCCATCGGCAGTTGATAGATAACTGAACACGAGGTCCAGGTTGCCGTCGCCGATGCTGCTGCTGAAGCTGGCATAACGCATATAGCCGTAGTTGTTGGGCAAGATGGCATACTTGATGCCCGAGGCTTGCTTGTAATTGAAGTTGAGGTAGTGGTCGTCGATGAGTCGCTCATCGTAGTTGACAGGATACTGTTCCCAGATCCAGTAGCGCGACACATCGTGCGAGGCGATGAGGTTGGTGTGTCCGTCGCGCAACTCCTTGAGCATGTCGCCGCACAACTCAAAGAGCTCCTGCGAAGTCATGTCATGGGTGAGCTTGGCACGATAGCGGGTGCGCACCTCGTCCCAGTCAACCTGCTTGTAATCGAAAAAGCTATAATGCTCGTCCATGATGGTCCACAAGGCATCGAAGTTGCCATAGGGGTCATCGCGCCACTGGGGCTGATCGTGGCAGGCTGTGAGCGTTAGCGTTAGCAATAGAGCCAGTGTATATAGGATTCGTTTCATAATCAATAGGTTGAGATGACGCGAGACGAGCGGCTGGGAAGCGACAGGAACTCGCCGCCCAAGCCGATGACAATGCCGTGGGTGGTGATGTGAGTGTTGAGGTGGCGTGCCCACGAGCGCTCGATGGTGCCATGATAGCCCACACGCAAGATGGTGCCGCCCAGGCGGAAGTCGGCCGTGACCTGGTGGTCGAGGTCGAAACGGTTGCCCCACCAGCCCGGCTGCACCAGATGCTTGCGGTTTCCTACATAGATCTCATAGAAGCTCTCGTCGTAGTCGGGCGAGAACCACACGCCCGCCACCGGCAACGCTGCCTGATAGCGCAATGTCACCGGCACCCGGCCCAGCCGGGAGCTGTACTGCGCCATGCCCTGCAGACCCAGTGTCCAGTGCGCCTTGACACTGACCACATTGTTACTGTTGCCACTATTGTAGATGGCTCCACCTTGCAGCCACGTCATGCCACCTGCCATGAGCGACAGACCCGGGGTGAGCACCCCGCTCCAACGGCGCATCAGTGCCCAGCGCCCCCCGGCACGCAGGTGCTGCATCGAGTGATTGCCCACAGGATTCTTCACATGGTCGAACGACATGCCCAGCGACAACTGGCGCACCCAGCGGTCGGGACTGAAGCCGGTGGCCTGTGTGTGCTCAAAGCCCAGTGCGGTGTGCCAGCCACTATAGGTGATGGGCGTGAGGTAGGTGTCGAGCACGCGGCCATAGCCCACCTCGGCGGTGAACATCACCGCCGGTGGCCTTGGCGCATCGACCACCGTGTCGCCAGTTAGCGAGCCGGCCCATGCCACTGCCTGGGTCATGAGCAGGACGAGGAATATACAGATTCTTGTCAATTTAACAATAAGTATTTGAGCATTCGAAAATGCGTGAAACTATAGGTCGTCGAACAGGCGCTGTTGGCCAGTGAGGCGGTCCATCACCTGCTGCTGGCTGATGCCATCGGATGGTGGCGCATCGTCTTGGTCTGCATCGCCCACAATGTCGGGCTCGGCAGGCGCGGGCTGCTCAGGTTGTGGTAGCTCGCGCGGCTCAATCTCGGTGACCGACTCGATGGTGTAGTTGCTGATGCGCTTGCCCTTGGCCTTGAAGCTCTTGGCACCGATAAACTCCTCGGCATCGATGATGAGCGGCTCGCGCACGGCATCGGCCCCACCAAAGCGCACCTCAAATCGGGGCAACGGCTCGTCGCTGAGGTGCAGCAGACGCGATGCAGGATTGTCGCCTATCATGCGCTGCCGTTTGTTGTTGTCCTCCAGGGTGCACCGCTTGATGTAGAGGTAGCCCTGGTCGGCATCGTCGACAATGGCGGTCCACACCTTGCCCTCCTGATACTTCTCGATGCGCAAGATGCCCTCGTCGTAGTGGTTGGTGGCTTCGCTGGTGGTGGTGTAGAACTCACCGTTCTGCATGATGACCAGGATGCGATCGTCGCCGCCGAACAGTCCCAGCGAGCGGCCATGGCCCTCATAGTTGATGCGCAGGATGTCGGGGTCGAACCACACCTCGCGGTCGCCCAGTGTGCTGGCACCGCGCTCCTTAAGGCTGATGCGGTGCACCTCGTTCTTGGTCACCATGTTGCCCCGGCTGGTCTTGCCCTTGATGGCCAACTCACCCAGGTCCACGTCAAACTGCAGCACCTTGAGGCGGAACTTGGGCTTGAGTGTGATGCGCAGCACCTCTGCCTCGCCGTTGGGGTTGGCACTGAACCACATCACCTTGCTGCCAGGCTTGCCCTGTGTCAGGTCATAGTCCTTGTCTCGCATGATGCCCGTCACGGCAAAGCGCTTCATATAGACGGTGCCGCCCTTGCCGTCCTGGTACAGCACATTGTAGATGGTGCGCGAGTCATTGCGCTTGAACACGTTGACGTACAGCACATTCTTGCCCACATATATCTTGTCGGCAACACGGATGACCTTGTATTTGCCGTCCTTGTAGAAGATGATGATGTCGTCGATGTCACTACACGGGCACACATACTCGTCCTTCTTCAGCCCTGTGCCGATGAAGCCGTCGGTGCGGTTGATGTATAGCTTCTCGTTGGCTTCGGCCACCTTCGAGGCCACAATGTTGTCAAACTCGCGGATGATGGTGCGCCGCGGATAGCGGTGCCCATACTTGGCCTTCAGCCCCAGATACCAGTCGATGGTGTAGTCGACCAGATGGGCGAGCTTGTCGTCGATGTCGGCTATGCGGTCGTGCAGCGTGGCGATGTAGTTGTCGGCCTTCTCGGCATTGTACTTGATGATGCGCTTCATCGGTATCTCTAGCAGGCGCAGGATGTCGTCGGTGGTGACCTCGCGGTAGAACTGTGGCTTGAACGGCTCCAACCGCTTGTCGACATGGGCGATGGCGGTTTCCTGGTCGCGTGCCTGCTCAAACTGGCGATCCTTGTAGATGCGCTCCTCGATGAAGATTTTCTCAAGCGAAACGCTGTGCAGGGTCTCCATGGTCTCGCCGCGCTTGATCTCGAGCTCGCGACGCAGGATGTCCTTGGTGCGGTCCACGCTGAAGCGCAACACATCGCTCACCGTCAGGAACTGCGGCTTCTCGTCCTTGATGACGCAGCAGTTGGGCGAGATGCTGATCTCGCAGTCGGTGAAGGCATACAGTGCATCGATAGCGATGTCGCTCGACGTGCCGGGCTGCAGCTGGACGTTGATTTCGGCGGTCTCGCTGGTCATGTCGTCCACGCGCTTGACCTTGATTTTTCCTTTCTCGCTGGCCTTGACTATGCTCTCCTTGAGCGTGCCGGTGGTCTTGCCGTAAGGCACGTCGCGCACCACCAGCGTCTTGTTGTCGAGCTTCTCAATCTTGGTGCGCACGCGCACACTGCCGCCGCGCTCGCCGTCGTTGTAGTGGCTCACGTCGATGTAGCCGCCGGTCTGGAAGTCGGGATAGAGGTGAAACTCCTCGCCGCGCAGATAGCTCACTGCGGCATCAATCACCTCGTTGAAGTTGTGTGGCAATATCTTGCACGACAAGCCCACGGCGATGCCCTCGGCTCCCTGCACCAGCAGCAGCGGGAACTTGGCAGGCAGCGTCATCGGTTCGCGCTTGCGGCCGTCATAGCTCAGCCCCCAGTCGGTGACCTTGGCGTCATAGACCACGTCGAGGGCAAACTCGCTCAAACGCGCCTCGATATATCGGCCTGCTGCGGCCCCGTCGCCAGTGAGGATGTTGCCCCAGTTGCCCTGCGTGTCGATGAGCAGTTCCTTCTGCCCCAGCTGCACCAGGGCCGAATAGATGCTGGCATCGCCATGCGGATGATATTGCATAGTCAGACCCACCAGGTTGGCCACCTTGTTGAAATGCCCGTCATCAGCCTCCTTCATCGCGTGCATGATGCGGCGCTGCACAGGCTTGAATCCGTCCTCAATGTGCGGCACGGCACGCTCCAGTATCACGTATGAGGCATAGTCCAAAAACCAGTTCTCATACATGCCCGACAGCTGCAGCTTCTTGTCCTTGGGCACCTGATAGGACGAGTGCCCGGCCGGCTGGTCATCATCTTGAGCGGTGTCACCAGCCATGTTGTCGTCGGGCAGCTGCTCGTCCAGCTGGTCCAGGTTGTCGTTGTCGTCTTTCATCATTTATTGTAGTTCAGTTAGCAGTCCTGCCGCGGCTCCATCGTTGAGCAGAATGCGGCATTAACCGACAAAGGTACAAAAAAATCGCCAAACTGAGGCAAAAAACAAGATTCCGAGTCAGAATTTTAAAAATTTCAATTCTCAATTCTCAATTTTCAATTAAAAAGTATTATCTTTGCAGCCGCATTTCGGCGCCTGTGGCGAAATTGGTAGACGCGCTAGACTTAGGATCTAGTGATTCAGGTCGTGTAGGTTCGAGTCCTATCAGGCGCACAACAGTCGTAGCGTCTTTGCTGAAATTCAGCAAAGACGCTACGACTGTTCTAGTGAAGTGCTCTCAAGGTTTCGAGGACTTTCAGGGAGGTGTTACATGCGTGCCTTCTGCTTGTCGCCAGCACTTGAACCACGGTTTTTGCTGGCTGCCGTGTTAAACTTCCAGGCGAGGTCGAGCGAGAATGTGCGGCGAGCCGGATTACAGGTGGTCAACTTGCGCAGCCCTAAGATTGGGGCCCTCACTGTTGTTGACGTGGCGACCTTCCTGCCGACATGCGCGACCAGGCAGTGCCCCAGCCACAGCCTTGAAGACCCGCGTGTGAATTAAGAGAAAGAAAATTCAACCGATGAATTCTACTCAATCACGAAACTCCTGGGGTAAAAGTCGCTGTAGAAGCGCCCATCGGTAGCCGTAAACTTCAACACGCAATAGTTGGGGTCAGTGATGCCGCCGGGATAATATTCGGTGTCACCTTCCCGCCAAATCATCTCCTTGCTGGCCGCATCGGTCAACACCTCCATCATGCCACGCAGCATCATGCCCTTGAACCCTGCCTCGTCGCACCAGTAAATAGACGCCTTGGGATTGCCCTGGTAATGAGCGACACGCAGCGAGAAAGTATTGGTCGTGAAATAGAACACCTTGATACCCTCGCGCACACGTGGCGACAGCATGGCCTTGGTGCAGGGGAAGCCCTCTTCATCTACCGATGAGATATAGGTGACGGGTAGCGAGTCGGCCATCTTGGCAATCAAGTCTTTAACACCCACCAGCGCAGGATTCTCGGGTGTCTCCCCATTGATTGGTATCTCCTTGCGCCAGCGTTTCAGGTGAGGGAAATGCATCTTCATCTGACCGATGTATTCCTCGCGAGTGATGGGTTGCGGCAGGCCCTTATTCACCTCATCCACAAACTGGGCACAATGCTCAATCATCTCGTCCATCGTGCAGTCCTGCAAGAACTTTCCATCCCTGTAGCAGTACATGCAATAATCTTCGTTCTTACTGCCGTCGGCATTGGTGCCGAGCAGTTCCTTGGTGAGCGGCATTCCGCAGCTCTGACAAAATCTCATATCCTTATTTTTTTAATAATTGTATCCTTTTTATAATTATTGCCACTCTGCATATCAGCAGTCTGGTATGTAGAGTTCAAAGAAATAAAAGTCCGTCCAGCCGGTATTCTCCGCATAGAGATGTTGTTGTCCACGCTGCTCGAAGCCGAGGCGCTCATAGATCCTGTGCGCAGGTGTATTCGAGGCGAGCGCATCGAGACGGATGGCGTTCATGCCATTTGCCTGAGCAAGATGAATAGCCTCGCGAATCATCTCAGAGCCGATGCCTTCGCCCTGCCTGTCAGGACTGACGGCAAGGATATGGATGACGGCGACCTCATCGTCACCCACCTGCCGCGCCCATTCTATCGCGTGATAGTCCTCACCCTGATACATCGTGACTGCCATCGTCCCGACGATGCCACCATCCTCACGGTACAGATACATGCTCCCCTCCTCAATATAAGTCTGGATGCTTTCTTCCGTCGGATGCTTGCCTTTGCTCCATCGGGCGTATGTGGTCATCTCTGGCGTGCGCTCCGTCACGTCATCATAGAAAGCGATGATGGCGTCGAAGTCGTTTTGTCTTGCTAATTCTAATTTCATTGCGTAACTTTTTAAATCCTGACCGTCC
>CACZHT010000073.1 GCA_902781045.1 uncultured Bacteroidales bacterium
GTTCTTTAAAAGAACTTCTTTCGGAAATTCTTAAATGACAAGATATATGGAAACGATGAAATCAAAACTCAACGACATCCTGCTCTCGATCACGTGGCGTGACATCGCCCGCCGATACTTCGGCAAGTCGAGCAGCTGGCTATACCACAAGATGGACGGCATCGACGGCAACGGCGGCAAGGGCGAGTTCAGCCCCGAAGAAGCCCGCCAGCTGCAGGCGGCACTCTATGACCTCTCTGACCGCATCCGAGCGGCCGCAGATAGAATTTAAAAGAACTCCATTCCCTGCGCCCCGTGACCACACCGCCACAGGGCGCTTTTTATGCTCCCCCCAACAATCCGCAAAATTTTGCGGATTGTTGTATCTTTGCAGTCAGAAAATCTGATGACGGCCAGTGAGGGCATGCGGTGGCCACATCTATAGATATTGATAACAGCTGTTTTTAAGGTTCGCACCGAGGGAATGCCCTCCCGAGGTGTGGACCGTTTTTATTGATGATGGAAACATTGAATTTCGTGGCCATCGACTTCGAGACGATGACTCCAGAACTGACCAGTGCCTGCGCCATCGGCCTGGTAAGAGTGACAGACGGTAACATTCAGCAGAAGTTCTACTCGCTGATCAATCCCATTCCGGACAACCGCGACCAGAACAACACCCACATCCATGGCATCACGCCCGAGATGGTCGCATCGGCACCAACATTCGCCCAGCTGTTCCCGCAGTTGGCGCAGTTCATTGGTGGGCTGCCCATCGTGTGCCACAACCGGGGAGCCGACATCAACATCATGCAACGCTGCATGGACTACTATGGCCTCACCGGAATTGACACGGCCAACAACTACTGCACATTCGAGATGACCGGCCAGTCACTCACTGCCTGTTGTGCCCAGTTCGGCATCAGCATGGGTGCCCATCACGATGCACTCGATGACGCAGACGCATGTGCCAATTGCGGCATCAAGAACAAAAAAGTTCGAGCATGCCACACTGATACCGATTGCCGATGACCAGGTGCAGAACCAGGACACACCGTTCTTCCACGCCAAGGTGGTCATCACCGGTACATTCGCTGCCTATCCTGACCGCAATGAACTTGGTAGAATACTGCAGTCGCTAGGTGCAGACATCAACACGTCGATCTCAAAGAAAACAAATGTCGTCGTCATTGGGCAAGGTGCAGGTCCTGCAAAAGTGAAGAAGATTGAGGCCCTCAGAGCAGAAGGGTACAACATCCGCATTATCTACGAAGAAGAACTCAAACAAATTCTCGATTATGGAGAAGACTGAAATCATCAAAATCATCGACCAGGCCATGCTCGACCATGGCTACACCATCGTCTGGCAGCCCAACGGCCGACACGGCTGGGCCATGCGCCTTCCGTGTAGTGCAAACCCACACATTTTTTTGACACTTGCATGGCGGCTGCCCGTGACGGGTCGCCGCCCCATTTTTTTAGCCACCCAAATGTTAAATATAAAACATCCATATTAAATTTACTGCAAAATATTTGGATATATCCGAATTTTTGCCCAACTTTGCACACTGAAAATAAAGAAATTTTATCGTATGCAATTTGAAATCGTTGAACTAGAAGAATTTACGGGCGATATGGCTCACATCTACTCCGTCCAGTTGACGGACGATGAGTCAACGTTGCTTGAGCACTTCTTCAGCGACAATCAGCAATATGGCGCGGAACTGAAAGAAATCATAGAAAAATTGCATACTATGGGTCATGACACAGGATGTCGTCGGAATTTTTTCACGCATGAGGAAGGGCGCCCAGGAGATGGGGTAGCGGCACTGAAGGCTGGGCAATTGAGGCTGTATTGCCTTTACTTTGATTCAACAGCCGTATTCTTTGGGTCAGGAGGATACAAACCACCAGAGGCTCATGCTTACCAGGAAGTACCTATCTTGAGTGAGAGAGCTGAAGAAATGATAGAGATTGCAGCAAGAATAAATAGGGCAATCATCGAAAAAGACATTGTGATAAATGAAGACGGTAGCTTAACAATTAATAATTGGGACTATGATTAAAAGAAAAGCAACAGGTGTTTTGGGCGAGATGCTTGCAAAGATGGACGAGAAAAGCCTAGCCCGCACCCGAAACAAAATGATGGTTGCCGCGCGCATAGCCGATGCGCTAAAAGTGAAAGGCATAACGCAAAAGCAAATGGCCACACTAATGGGTAAAACCGAATCTGAAATTTCGGAATGGCTTTCGGGCAACCGAAATTTGACAATTGACACGCTGACTGACATCGAAGAGTTTCTCGGCATTCAATTGCTATACACGAGACCTATCAACTTTTTCAATGTCAGTTCGGCTCCCCTTAAGAAAAAGCCAGAAAACGTGTGCGTGGTGGTGCCGTGCTCTGTTGCCTGGGATAGTGGTGCCTTGACGGCCACGAATAACAATATTTTCAAGCTATATGCAAGTTGAATGATGGACATTAATTATAACATACGACAGTTGAATGAAACTAGGTATTCTTTTGAATTACCTTTTGGCGCTGGAGTCCCCGAGAAGAAGGATATAATGTTTGGTTTCCGTCATCGAATCGGCGCCGATAAAGAGTCTTCGTCAATCATCATCGAGATTGTAGTGACCGTCACAGACAAAACTAGCGAAAATGTTTTGGCAGAAAATGGCATTATGGCTGTTTTTGGAATTGATCCATTTGAAGTCGTGGTATTGGAGGCAAACGAGAATGGCATCAAGGTCAGTGAGCCTCGTTTGATAGATACATTTATCAACATCTCTATTGGCGCATTGCGCGGCATGTTGGCTAAGAACTTTAAACAAACACCTTTGGAAGGCTGCATTCTTCCACTTATACCAATGGAGGCAGTTCATAAGATGTTCACACTGAGACAATGATTGTACCGCCTGCCCCTCACTGGCACAGTTTTTGCACACTAAAATGTAAAGAGACAACGACGATGATTGAATTGTTTGAAATATTCAGTTGGCTTGTCACCATGATTGTAATCGTGGTAGTGCTTGGCTTGATTGCCTATCTGGGCCTCATCGTCGTGATGGTGATAGGCAAGCTTGTTTGGATGATTGTCAAAGAACCATGCCGAGAAATATATTTTGACTACATCGACTGGAAAAAGGACATTAGGCGAAAGCGGAAGAAAAAATTGGAATGGTACGAAGACTACAGCAAGTTCAAATAATCACAGCTAAAGCGACTCAGACATGGGTCGCTTTGTTTGTCTTTTAGAGTCTCAAGACCGGATGCTAACTTTGTCACAGAAAAATGACAAAGTTATATGAGCACAACAAGTAGTAGCGCAACAACCACACTATATGTCAACGGTAAGCCAGCCGAGGACGAAATTCGTCGCTTGCGCGGCGAACTCGATCAATACAAGAAACAGTTGCTCGACATCGCCGCCGACCCCAGCAAGGGGCTTGGGTCAAAGGAATGGAGCAACACACTGGCTAAAATCAAAGCCACAGAGAAAGAACTTGGTAACGTGCGGTCGAATGTGGCCAATGTCACCCAGGCTCTTGGCAGACTCGACAAGGCCACACCGAAAGAGCTGAGAATGGCATTGCGCCAACTTAAGCAGGAACTCGCCAACATCGAGCGTGGCTCCAAGGCATGGAACGAGCATATGAAGAAGATCCGCTCCGTTCAAACAGAAATTAACAAGTTGGATAATGAAATGAAGGGACACCAGTCCCTCTAGACCCGCTTCGCCGACAAAATGTTTGCATGGGGGACCGCACTGCAGACTGTGATGGCCGGATTCACCGGCGTAACATTCGCTGCCCGCGAAGCGGTTAAGGCCTATGCCGAGATGGATCAGGAAATGGCAAATGTGCGCAAGTTCACAGGCATGACTTCCGAGCAAGTTGAGAATCTGAATGAGGAGTTCAAGAAGATTGACACACGAACCAGCCGAGAGGACTTGAACAAGCTCGCGCAGGAGGCTGGACGGCTCGGCTTGCAGTCGGAGCAGGACGTGCTGGGCTTCGTCAAGGCAGCGAACCAAATCAATGTGGCTCTTGACGACCTGGGCGAGGGAGCGACGCTTACCCTCTCCAAACTGACCGACATCTTCGGCGACAAGCAGCGCCTCGGCGTGGAGCAGTCGTTGCTTGCCGTGGGCTCGGTCATCAATGAGCTTTCGCAGAACTGCACCGCATCGGCTCCATACCTCGCCAACTTCGCACAGCGAATGGCGGGCGTGGGAGCGCAAGCCAAGATGACCATTCCGCAAATCATGGGCTTCGCGGCTGTGCTTGACTCGCAGGGCCAGGCGGTGGAAATGTCGGCGACCGCCGTCAGTAAGTTGGTCATGGATATGTTCAAGCAGCAGGACAAGGTCATCAAGGCGACCGGCATCAATGCAGCCAAGTTCAAGGAGGCACTGACGCGCGACACCAACGAGGGATTGCTGATGTTGCTCGAACGGCTGCACGAACTCGGCAACATCGACGTGCTCGCCCCTGTTTTCAAGGACATGGGCGAGAACGGAGCACGTGCGGCGCAGGTGATCTCCGCACTTGCCGGCAATATCGACATGGTGAAGAAACAGCAGCAGGAGGCTTCAAGGGCTTTTGACCAGGCAACATCGGTCACGAAAGAATACAACGTGCAGAACAACACGGTTCAGGCCCAACTCGACAAGGCTCGCAAGGGCTTCACCGAGATGGCTGCCGCTCTCGGGCAGAAACTCATGCCGGTGATGCGCTACGCTATCAGCGGCACTTCGGCGCTCATGCGCGTGATGTCGGTATTTGTCGATTTCATCATCAAATACAAGGCGGCCATCATCACGTTTGCCATCTCTTGGACGGTTTACAAGGTGGCGGTGAACGCCAGCACCATCGCCCTGCGTGCGCACTACGCATGGCTCGTGATCTCGCAGGGAACGATGAAGGCACTTTCCACGGCAACGCTGGCCTTGAAAGTGGCCTTCTTCGGGCTGACAGGGCAGATTGGCAAGGCCAAAGCTGCCTACACCGCTTTCCACCTGCTCACCAAATCTTCGCCATGGGGATTGATTCTTTCCGCTGTGACTGCTGTAGTGGCCGGTATTGTGCACTTCGTCAACAAGACGCGAGAGGCGAACCAGAGGCTCCGTGAGCAGCGCGAGGAGATGGCGAAATGGAAGCAGTCGCTGACGAACATCGACGAGGCTTCGGCGCAGTTCTCGGCCAATGAGATTACACGGCTGAAAGCGCTCTACAAGGAAGCCACCAACGAGGCACTCTCAAAGGAGAAGCGCATCGAGGCGGCGAAACGGCTGCAGCAGCTCTACCCGTCGGTGTTCGGAAACCTCACCACCGAGGCCATACTCACCGGGCAGGCGGCGAAGCAGTACCGCGACCTCACCTCGGCCATCATCGCTTCGGCAAGGGCGAGGGCGGCTGCCGCCAAGATTGAGGAGAACGAGAAAGAACTGCTGGCACTGGAGGGCACGCTGGAAACGCAGCGTGAGGATGAGCAGAAGAAGACGGCTCACGCTGACCGGGTGCAGCGGCAAGCCGACAAGAAGAAGCAGCAAGCCAGGGACAAGGCGCAGGGCTACGCTCTGGGCGACATCAGGGAGTCGAACACGGCGCAGCGTGAGCGTGAGCAGGTCTATAATAGAGAAAACGAAAAGGTGGACCAGGCAAGGGCAGCGGCGAATGCCGCCACCGCGGCACGCAAGCAGACGGAGAGCAAAATTGCAGCCTTGAACAAGGCCAACCAGACGCTTGCAGAGAAATACGAGATTTCCGCCAAAGACCTCGAAAACCAGACGGTGGACTTCACGCCCTACACACCGACCGGCGGTGCTACGGGCAGCGGCAGCGGACATGGTGGCGGACGTGGCGGGTCAACCGCCACGGTTGACAAGTTCAAGGCGGAAAAGGAGTGGCGAGAGAGGCAGGAAGCCTTGAACCGCATCGCATACGCGACCGGGGTCATTGATTACCAGAAGTACACCGAGCGCATGAATGAGATTACGGCGGAGTTCTATCAAAAGCAGCTGGCTCACACCGACCTGTCGGAGAATGAGCGGCTGACCATATCGGCGCAATATGCCGAGGAAATGAAGAAGCGCGACGAGCTGGACCTGAAACGGCGCATCGCCGAGGAAAAGCAGGGCTACGAGGAACTGAAAGCGGAAACGCAGCAGGACTACCTCGACGGCAAACTCTCCAAGCAAGCCTACGACATGCAGATGGAGAACATCGAGTTCGCCCATCTGAGGGCTCTTGTGGAAATTCAGGAGGAAGGCTCAGATGAACGGCTGCAAGCCGAGGCGAACTACCGCCAACGGCTCATGCAGGACATGGAGCGGCGGCGCAAGGAGACCGAGGATGCCGAGAAGAAGCACCAAGACGAGCTGAAGAAACTGAAAGAGGAGTATTTCGGCAACAACGCCGCGGAGAATCTGGAGCAGTACAATGCGGCTATGGCCAATCTCGATGAGGTGTACCAAGCCGAAGTCAAGGCTGCCGGCGACAATGCCGCAGAGAAACTGCGCATCGATGAGGCTTACGAAAAGGCGAAACTCGCCTTGAAGAAGAAGTACAACCAAATCGGCAGTCAAGAGGACAAAAACGCGCTGGAGAAGTGGAACCAAGACCTGCTCGACTGGCTCAATGGCGACGGGGGCCAGGCACTCACCAAGTCGGTTGAGGCTCTGACCAGCGGAATGTCCTCAATCTTCTCGCAGCTTTCCTCACTCGTTCAGGCTGAGATGGAGATTGAGACTGCCGCCATTGAGAAGCGGTACGAGCGTGAGGTCTCTATGGCCGAGGGCAACAAGTACAAGACGAAGCAGCTGGAAAAGCAGAAGCAGAAAGAGGTCGCAAAGGTCAAAGATGAGGCGAACCGCAAGCTGTTCGCCATGCAGGTTATTCAAGCTGTGGCACAGACGGCAACGGCGGCACTGAATGCCTATTCGTCGGCTGCGGCTATCCCGGTGGTGGGCTACATCATCGCCCCGATTGCGGCGGCTATGGCCGTGGCCGCAGGAATGATGCAGGTGGCCGCTATCAAGAAGCAGCAACAGGCATCACAGGCACAGGGCTACGCCGAGGGTGGCTTCACCCGTCCAGGGCGTGTCGATGAAGTCGCAGGTGTGGTTCACGCAGGGGAATGGGTGGCTTCGCAGAAACTGCTCGCATCGCCGGTGGCTCGCCCGTTGATTGAGGCACTGGACTATGCGCAGCGGACAAACACTATCGGCAGCCTACGGCAAACCGATGTGAGCCGCACGATCACTGCTCCCGCAGTGCTGGCGCAGTCACAAGCCCCAATGGTCATTGTTCAGGAGAATAATGACCTGCGTGAGACGATTGCTCAACTCAATCAGAGATTGAATGAGCCATTTGTCACCATCAACACGGTCACTGGTGACATGGGCATCAAGCAAGCCCAAGATGATTACCAAAGGCTGATGAATAACAAATCTCCAAAAAATAAACGAAAGTAGCGAAAAATATATTACTTTTGCAGGGTTCTAGTTTTTATTCACCTTTTTAAAAATTTAATTATGTTAAAACATCTACTACTTTTCGTGGCTATCATTGCCACAGCAGCAACATCGATGACTGCTGCTCCCAGCCGTGTCATCACTGAGCAGCCCGAGGGCGAGGCTGTGCTATACTCTCGTACGGGCCAGGCTTTGTTCAGCCTGTCAGAAACTTACATTGGCGAACAGAACGACTTGGTCAAGATTGTCTATGATGCCGATGGCGAGACTGTCTACTTCCAGAACATCCTCTATCGTATAGATCAGTACTTTGAGGAGTCGTGGGCTGTGGGCAAGTTGAGTGCCGATGGTACCAAGATTACTGTCGATCTAAATCAGTCTGTGGGCTATGATGACTTCAGCGAGCAGAACGTTGTACTGACTTTTGCTTCGACTAGCCTCGATGAAAACCAGCAAGTCAGGTTCACCAGCGATGCAACGGTGACTCAGGCCACTTTCACAGTCAATCCCGCTACAGGTGTCATTACCATTGATGGCACTCAGGGCGACATGTATCAGGGCACTGGCTACGAGGGCTGGGTGGCAACTGGTCTGGCATGCATCTTCACTGACGGAGAGTGGGCTGGATTCATGAGTTGGGGCACCACGCTCACCCCGATGACCGAGGCAGTTCCTGCAGTTCCTGCTGCTCCCTACGAGTTGACATGGGAGAACGGCAGTGAGTGGGAGAATGCAAGTTTCCACTTCCATGTCAATCCCTATGATGTCAATGGCAACCGTCTCTACGAGGAGAATTTCAGTTACAGCATCTACTTGGACGACGACCAGTTGTTCACATTCACTACTGCTGAGTATGGCACTGAAGACATCTTTGCCGATGGCGACCTGACCGAGATTCCGTTAGATTATAGCGACTATATCCACTTCATCAGTTGGGATGGCACGCGTGTGTACTTTGCCAAGGGAAACTTGGGCGACGACCGTCTGTTTAACCGTCGCATTGGTGTGCAGACCATCTATACCGTTGATGGCGTGAGCAATAAGTCGGAAATCGTCTATGTGTCGGTGCTTGCAGTGAATGGTGTCGTGGTTGATATGTCTGGCAAGCCTCTTCCTGATGTGACTGTCTGCATCGCCTCTAAGCCTTCGCAGAATCCTGCAGGACAGCGCGAGGCCACTGTCATGCCCATCTACCTGACCACCAACGAGAATGGTGAGTTTGCAACCGAGATTAATGCCAATCTGGACTATAAGGTTGATTATATGGTCAATTGGGAAACATTGCGTACCGACGACTTGACCGTGGGCGAGGATGATGTTGACATGGGCGTGATTGTGCTGCCCATCGGCTCGTCGGCCATCAATGATGTCAAAGATGGCGTTCAGGATAATAATATCTACTACGACCTCATGGGTCGCAAGTATGATGGCGCTAATCTGCCTGCCGGCATCTATATCCACAACGGCAAGAAGGTGCTGAAGTAAAGTAATCTAATCTATCGCTCCAACCGAGCGCAATGATAAGTTGGGACATAGACCCTCGAGGGTTTATGTCCTTTTGTTTCTGCGGTATTGAGGCATATAACTACCAAATGTTGAGATTTGTAGGCAGAATTGGTGTTAAAAATCGTGTGAAACTTTTTGATGACTTAATAAACGAAATAAGAGATCTGTTAGGTGTTGAGGAATCTGACTATGAAACTAACCATATATGAAAGTAAAACATTTTCGTCTTTTCACAGCATGCGCGGTTGGGTTACCTTTGCGTATCTCAACCGCTTAACTTATGGCTATATCACTGACAATAGACGGAGCGCAGGTCGCGCTGAAGAAAGGCTCGTCAATCGAATACGTTTCAGAGAACCGTATCTTTACTGACGCGGACGACTACTCGCTGGAGATTGAACTGCCCGTTGGATATTTTTCTCACGCTCGGCAATGTCCAAGCAAGCTTGCATTGCACTCGCTTAATCGAAAA
>CACZHT010000074.1 GCA_902781045.1 uncultured Bacteroidales bacterium
CCACGATGAGAAGGCCTTAGTCAGCCAGCTCATCAGTGACATTCAGCCTTTAGTGCCTGGAGTACATCTGGATATAATAGTTGACCATAATTATAGCGACTAACTTCCAATTTAGCGAATTGTGAAACAAACGTCTTTAGGCTGAAAAATTGGCACGTGTGCCACAAATTCGTTGTACAATGGAGATAAAAAGAGACATCTATTTGAATCAACTGGTTAATGCCAGACAGAATGGATTTATCAAAGTAGTAACCGGGCCGCTGCGTGCATCTTCGATGCACAGGGGGTTAAGAGGAGATTTTTCTGAACCGGTTAACAGATCTGAGCGATAAGTCTAAAAACATGAATTATAGCCCAACATATTACTATCATACAGTGGCAGGTAAAAATCCACAAATGGAGCTCATTTTCTTGCCTAAGAATCATTGAATTGGCATTTTTTTAGGAATAAGTTTGGAAAATTGCCTGATATTTCCTACTTTTGCATCCGTAAATATACAATATTGATAGTTTATAATTAAAATAGACATTTAACATATCAAAAATGTAAGGTTGCTGTATGGAAGACTATTCTGATTATTCGACACCAGAACTGGTGAGGATGCTTGGCAGTCGTTTTAAGGACTATCGGCTGAGAGCCAACATGACTCAGAAGGAAGTGGCAGAGATGGCTGGCCTGTCTGTGTTGAGTGTCTATCGATTTGAAAATGGTACGGTGACTAACATATCACTCAGTACGTTTCTGTTGCTGATGAAAGCTGTGGGATGCATCAACGACTTGAACGACCTGATGCCGGAACAGCCGGAGTCACCTTATTTATATAAAGAGAGCAAGAAGATTCAACGTGTAAGACATAAAAAGGCATGAGAGAAGTTATAAAGGTTTTCTTATGGGGACAGGAGATAGGCCGCTTGGCTTGGCATGACGCCAAAAAGACTACATTCTTTGTCTATAATCCAGAGTTCTTGAAAGGGACTTTGGATATAGCACCGTTGGCTGCATCCATCCACAATCCGCTCAGCACTCGTGCCATCTTTGGCGAGGCAGAACGAATATATCAGAAACTGCCGTCGTTCATAGCTGACTCCTTGCCCGATGCATGGGGAAATCAACTCTTCGAGCAGTGGCGGAAAGACAACAAACTCACGGAAAGAAGCGTGACTTCACTTGAAAAGCTTGCATTTATCGGCAAACGTGGCATGGGTGCCTTGGAGTTTGTTCCTGAGATTGAACGAGGTACTATTGCTGGAAAGATAGACATCAAGGCACTGGCCGATTTGGCAGAGAAAATTGTCATAGAACGAGAGAATGTTAGGATTCTGCCCGATGAGTCGTTGACATTACAGTCGCTGATTGCCGTTGGCACCTCCGCCGGTGGTCGTCAACCCAAAGGAATTATTGCCATCGATAGAGAGACTGGTGAAATCCGTAGTGGCCAGATTGACGTGGAGCCAAACTTCGACTATTACATATTGAAGTTTGGTGATAAAACTCGTTCGTCAGCCGAATTGGAGCAGACCTATTATGAAATGGCATTGGCTGCTGGTATCAATATGATGGAGTCTCGCCTGCTTGAAGTGGATGGGGTGAACCATTTCCTCACTAAGCGTTTTGATCGTAACCAAACGGGAAAGTTGCATACTCAGACATTGGCAGCGATGGATCCAGAGGCTGACACCTACGAAAAACTCTTTGCTGTATGCCGCAAGCTGCATCTTCCAGAAGTGGATTGTCATGAACTTTATCGACGCATGGTATTCAATATTCTTGCCAACAATACCGACGACCACCACAAGAACTTCACCTTTGTTATGAATCGTCAAGGTACATGGCGACTCTCACCTGCCTACGATATGACTTATATCTTTGACACAGGCGGCTATCTGCCCAATAGGGAACATTGTTTGATGATTGGCGGAAAATTGCAGGACATCACTCGTGATGATGCTATCCAGTTTGCTCGTGACAACGGCATCCGCAGACCTGATGCCATCATCCGCGATGTGGTGGCATCCTTGAAGCAGTTCCGTATCATTGCCACTAAATATGGTGTTTCAGAAGAATGGAAGGGCAGGGTGGAGAGTACCATCATCAATCATTTGAAGGCATGGGGAGAATGGCATGAAGAATCTTTTACATCCCAACTAACCATCAATGGGCATACCGTTTCCAACATCTGTATTGAGCAAGCATACAAGGGTAACTTCCACCTCATTGCAACCATCGACGGCAAAGAGCGCAAATTTGTCATTGGCAAAAACAAGGAAGAGTATGCATTGATAGAAAAGACTGGTATTGCCCATCTCACAGGCGAGCAACTCAAAGTGCTTGTTGAGTCCTTTTTCAAATTATAGACACTCCTGCCCCGGTAAGTTCAGAAACTTGACTTGATCAGCACTTCAACCACTGAAGAATCAATTGCAAAAGGCACCAGAGTGCATATAGCGATTCGCTTGCAAGATGATGGCGGTGAAGGTGCGGCCGCTGTTGATGCCCAGGCGGCGTGCCGAGAAGTAGCGGTCGCTCTGGCATCGGCTGCAGGCTGCGGGCTGGGTGATGTGGGTGGCAGGAATGCCGGTAGCCATGAGCACTTGGCGGTTGGCGCGGCCCAGGTCGATGTGGGCCTTGCCCGTGTCGGCATTGCGGTGCATGATGTCGGCCATGTCAAATCCTGCCTGCGCGAAGGCCTCGGGAACCTCGTCGCCCACCTCGAAGCAGTCGGCGCAGATGCTCGCACCCATGGTGGCATGAATCTGCTCGGGCTTGGCTCCCAGGCGGCACATGGCCTCGACTGTGCGCTCGGCGATGCGCCCCACCGTGCCGCGCCAGCCCGCATGAGCGATGCCGATGACACCCGCCGCGGGGTCGGCCAGAGCGATGGGCACGCAGTCGGCGGTGTTGACCCCGATGCAGATGTCGGGCAGTGCTGTCACCAGCGCGTCCACCTCATTGAGCAGACGTTCCTGTTGGTCAATGTCGGCATCGGGATAGGCCTGGTCAATCACTGCCACATGGGTGGTGTGGGTCTGTCGCGGCATCACCAGTTGATCCAGGTCGATGCCCATCTGCTGGCAGAACACCAGCCGTGCGTCCAGCACCCGCAACGCGTCGTCGCCGGTGTAGTCGCACAGATTCCACTGCGAGTAGGCATTGCGGTGGTCCACAACGCCTCGCAGCGTCTGCACCACTCTTATCCTCGCCCCCTCGCCAGTAATTGTGAGTTGCTCAACGGTCATCATCTTCACCAAATTTCAGTTATTGGCAAAGGTAAGCATTAAATTGCTAATACACAAGAGTTCTCACGTTTTTCGACCGAATAATGTGTAATCATATCACACTTTTCGACCGAATAACGTGATTTAAGCCCTCAATGGAAGGAGTCCACAAATTCCCATCATCTTTTCAACCAATACTATAATACACCTGCAATTTATCCATTTCTACCCCTAGAACTGCAAACTATAGACTGTAGAGTTTGTCCATGCCGCTCCTGCTCAGCTCCAACCGCAGCTCGCGTCCATCGTCCGAGAGCAGGATGCAGATGCGCTGCTGGTGGTTGAGGCGATAAACTTTTGTGCGGTTGACAATGGTGCTGCGGTCCACCCTGACGAAGACCTCGCCGGGCAGCCTCTGCTCCAGCTTGAGCAGGTTCTCCAGAATCAGGCTCTGCCCATGGAAGGTGGTGATGCGGGCATAGTTTCCGTCGGCCTTGATATATGCGATGTCGTCGTCCTTAATGAATATTTTGCCATCGGCCGACCTGAAGCTCAATTTCTCGGTCAGGGCTGTCGGGGCCGTGTCCTCGACCCTGGCCCGGTCGGCGGCCTTGACAATGGCGTGTGCCAGCTCGCCCTTGTCGATGGGCTTGAGCAGATAGTCGACAGCCGACAGCTTGATGGCATTCATCAGATATTTCTGGTCGCTGTAGGCCGTGGTGAAGATGACGTAGGGCAGCGTGATTGTCTGCTTGAGTTCATCGAGCAGCTGCATGGAGTCTCTCCCCTGCAGCTGTATGTCGAGCAGGAGCAGGTCGGGGCGGTGGCGCAATATGCTCATGCGCGCACTGTCATAGTCAGCACAGGAGTCCACCACCTCCACAGTGTGGCTCAATTCATCAAGCTTGGCCAGCAGCGACAGCCGCGGCAGCCGCTCGTCCTCGACAACAATCGTCCTCAACATTTTCATTGCTCATCCTAGTATTTAAAGTCAATGGGCACCCATGTCTCGAAGCATGTGCCGGCCGGGTGCCCCTGGTTGTCGGTGAGGTCGGTCACATGCTGCTGAATGTGATGCCGGTTGGCGCGGTTGTACAGATCCAGCTGCTGGCCCAGGATCTTCAGCCCTTGCTTGGTCGATGGGCCGCCGGCCTGTGCCGCCTCGGCGCGTCCCACACCATCGTCACTCACGCCGACCAGCACGCCATCGACACTGTCGCGCTGCCGGTGGCTGATGGTCACCGTCACATGGCCCACACCCGACTTGTTGGCTATGCCATGCTTCACGGCGTTCTGGCAGTAGGTGTGCAGCAGCATTGTGGGCAGCATCGCCTTCTGGTCGACATCGGGGTCAACGGTGATGGTGTACTGCAGCCGCTCGCCGTAGCGCAACTGCTCCAACTCGAGATAGGTGCGCACATAGTCCACCTCATCGGCCACCGTGCGCGACGGGCGGTCGATGTCCGACAGCGTCTGGCGGGTGAAGTCGGAGTAGAGCTTCAGGTAGTGCGCGGCCTCGTCGGTCGAGTGGCTCGACACAAAATACTCGATGGCGGCCAGCACATTGGCATGAAAGTGGGGTATGGCCTTGAGGCGCACCGTGCTCAGCTGCAGCTCTTTCTTGGCCTTCTCATCCTCGAGCCGCGCCATGCGCTTGCGTGTGCGCCGCTTCTCGACCCACCTGGCCAGCCACCACACCGAGGGCGCCAGCAGCAGCATGGCCACAAGCCACACCCACCACCGCTGCCACCATGGCCGCGATGCCTCCACGACGGTCGACTCCCGGTTGTCACTCAGCAGTTGGCCGGGGTTGAACGAGGTCATCTCCTCCAGTCCGGCCAGCCACACCGTGCCGTCGGCATCCTCAACCATCGGAGCCATCAGCGGTTCAATCAGGGTGAAGCCACTGCGCGCATCAAACCAGTGCATGTCCGTCGCCCGGCAACCGTCATCGAGTCGCGCGACCAGCAGGCGGTCGATGGCCGCCACGACCAGAAAGCCACGCGCCGACACGTAGACCGACCGTATCTCATGCCCCCTGAGCGAGGACAGGACCTCGGTCATCACCCGCAGCTGACCGTTGTGCAGGGCAAACAGCGAGTCGCCCAGTGCGAAGCAGACGCGTCCCCGCCCGTCGGTGGCCATCGCCGTGATGACCAGCGAGGTGGGGGTGCTCTTGATCTGTTCGATGCTCACCCGGCCCTCAGTGACCCCCGTCAGCCTGAACAGCCCCTGGTTGCAGCTCACCCACAGCCTTCCCTGGCCATCGTCGGCAGCACACCAGGGGCGAATGGTCCGGGTGGTCAGTGTGTCCAGATGCCCGGTGCCGGGATGGTAGGCCAGCACACTGCCGCGCGTGCCGATGATGAGGCGGTCGCGGTAGCGGCTCACAAACTGATACTTGTCGTATGGCAGTCCCAGCCACTGCACGGCATCGCCCGCCACAGCGGCCACGTCGCCATTGCCCGCCATATAGACCTTGCCGCCAATGACAGTGGCACCGGGGGCAAAGAAGTTGTCGGCATCCTGGGTCAGCAGCCGCTGGCCGGCCAGCACCTTGCCGTTGAGCGTACCCACCACCATCTGCCGGCCGTCGAAGGCCATGGCTCTGACGATGTCGTTGTCGTCAGTCAGCCGGTGGTTGACAAAGTTGCAGTGAAAGAAGCAGTAAAGCCCCTGGTAGGTGGCTGCCCACAGCCGGTTCCACCGGTCGACAAAGAGTCCCTTGATCATGTTGAAGCCCGTGGCCAGTTGCCGCCACTGGCCAGCATCGTAGAGCCAGATGGTGTGGCTGTCGGCAACGACGAGCTGTCCCTGTCGGTTCTGGCGCACAAACAGGCCATAGTCGGGGGCGTCAAAGCGATGCGCACTGGCCAGCGACAAGCCGCTGCCGCCCACGCGATAGAGGCCGTCGGCGGCAAGGGCAAAGAGGCCGTCGGCGGTGCGGACAAACGCGAACACGTCGGTCTTTTCGGCTATTTTCACCGCCACTTGCCCCTCCTGCAAGCGGTAGACCCCTTGCGGCGTGGGTACAAAAATCTGCACCGAGTCAAGAAACATCTTGCGGTCGGGTGTCATCTCGTCCAGTATCGGCGAGGCCAGCACGCGCCGCATCCCCGCTGCCGTCAGTCGGCACAGCCGGCGGTTCTGCTCCTGTTTGTCCTCGAGCAGCACATAGCCCGCGGGCAGGTCGGTGGAGTTGAAATTGTTCAGCAGCCAATTGCCCACGGGGTCAATCGGCACTTTGGTCACCTCATCGCCGCTGATGCTCCACTGGCGCACAAAGCCCATGGCCCGCACCTGTCCGCCAACCTCCTGGAATCCGACGATGTTCTCGCGCCGTCCACGCAGAAAAGGGGTCAGCGACAGGCCGTCGTAGCGCACAAAGCCTGACAGCGTACCCACGTAGATATATCCACGCGAGTCCTGCCACACCGTCTCGGTCTGCATCTGCGGCAGGCCGTCGAGCGTAGTAAAGCGGCGATAGCTCAGGTTGTGCGTCAGCAACTGGCTGTCGGCACGACAACACAGCCATGCAGCACCGAGCAGTGCCAGGAGGAAAAATATCTTGTGGGTCATCGGCTGCAAATTTACACATTATCCTCCAATCCGCCATCACTTTCTGCATCTTGACGCTCATTTTTTTGCTTTCGTCACGCCATGCGCCCACTTCGTCACTCACAGCCCCCGGTTCGTCAAAACGCCCACGATGCCCATGCGCTATCTTGCTGATTTTTCGTAAATTTGCGGACAGGTTTTTTAGTTTTTAGTTGTTAGTTTCGAGCAATCGAACAATCGAACAGTCGAGCTAACGTCCAAAGTCCAACGTCTAAAGTCCAAGATTATGAGACAAAAGTACTTACTCACAGCCATCTGCCTGCTGCTTGCAGTGGCAGCAAGAGCCTACGTGACCACCTGGCCCCTGTATGGCGAGGTGTTTGTCGAGGACATCGCCCTGGCCGACGACAACTCCACCATTGTCAATAACATCGGCGACTGCTATTACGACTACCAGTATTGCCCGGCGCTGCACATCGCCGCGCTGCGCCACATCTACCCGTCGAATGCGTCGGGCGAGCGCGACTTCGTGCTTGTGCCGACATATATCATTGTTGACGGCGTGGCCTATCATGTGGTGGGCGTCTCCGGACAACTGCTTGGCGATGACGCGAACACCATCAAGAACATCTATCTCCACAATGAGCTGGAGTTTCTAGGCTCCAGGGCGTTGTATAACGCCACCGCCGTTTCGAGCATCACTATCCCTGCCTCGGTCAGGTCGATTGCCTACGATGTCTTCAACGACCTGGGCACCACGTCGGCCATCCGCACACTCACCTTTGCCGATGGCAACGAGCCGCTTGCCATCGAGGGTGCCTACTCCAATGGCCGCATGATAATCGCCAATCTGCCGCTGCACACCCTGCATCTGGGCCGAACCTTCGCCGGAAACTCCTACGGCACGACCAGTGGCAGCACGTTGCAGCAGACCCTTGTCAACCTAACCGTGGGCGGCGAGGGCACCGAGGTGAGCCCCGGCACGTTCAAGGAGTTCCCTAACCTCACCAACGTCACGTTTAATGCCGGAGTGGCATCGATTGGTGCCAATGCGTTCGAAAAATGTCCCAAGCTGGAGAGCGTGACAATGTCGGCCGTGGCCCGCATCGGCGACTACGCCTTCGCCAGCGATAGCTTGATTACGTTGCTGAGTCTGGGCGAGGGAGTGCGGTATATCGGCGATTACGCCTTCAACAGCTGCAAGCGGGTGTCGTCGCTCACCCTGCCGGCGAGCCTCGACAGCGTGCATGTGCGCGCCTTTGTGGGCATGGCGGGCGTGCAGACGCTCACCATCGCCTTTGCCCACACCCAACGATACCCGTTTTTCGACCCCCTTCTACAATGCCGCCATGAAGCACCTCACTGTTGGTAATCACGTGACCACATTAGGCACCGACGAGTTCAATGGATGCCAACGATTGGAGCAGGTGCAGCTTGGCAGCAACATTGCCAGCATTGGCCAAAGAGCGTTCTACAACAACACCAGTCTGCTTGCCATCACCATTCCCGACCGTGTGACCGCCATCGGTGCTGAGGCCTTCGCTAGCGACTCGGCCATGACCACCCTGAACTTGGGTGCGGGCGTGAAAATCATCAATGATTATGCTTTCAAC
>CACZHT010000075.1 GCA_902781045.1 uncultured Bacteroidales bacterium
GTACTCATTTCAAAACCTCCGAGTAGCAAAATGGTCGATAAACTTAGTATTGATGGGGACTCTAGGCGATTGTTAATGATTTTTCGTGGACACTAGTGCGCTCGCTTAATTCCGCCAACGGGTATAAGGACAAAAGAACAAAAAATTTCGCGTTTCTTCGCGGTCAAGAATCCCCCCAGCTTCGCGTTGATTCGCGGTTTTAAAAGACATAAGGACATAAGAACATAAAATTCGTGGTATTCGCGGTTTGAAAGGACATTCGCGTAATTCGCGGTTTATTACTTTTTTCAGCGGCCTTCCCAGAGGGGAGGGGAAATGCGGAGTCGCTGAACAGGTTTCTTACCGCCTAAAAAAATCTTAATTTTAACAAAATTGGACGAATTTATTAACAAGTTGGTGAGTTTGTGACGAATATTCACTAACTTTGTACGTTTTAAACAATGCGCAACGCACTGTGCACATTTACTTGTTTACTCGTAACTCGAAGAATATGAAACTGAAGAATCTGCTACTGACCATCGGTATGGGGCTGCCGCTGCTGGCGGGTGCCCAGCCTGTCATGATGGAGGCCGGTGCCGAGGGATGTCTCGACCGGGCACGGCTCATGTACGAGAGCCACAACTATGTGGGTGTCATCGACCAGCTCACTCACATGCAGCAACTGCCTGCCACCAGCGAACAGGTCGAGCAGGCCGAACTGCTGATGGCACTCGCCCTGTTTGAGCGTGGCGAGGGCAAGAGTCTGGATGCGCTCATCGCATTCATCGACGAGCATCCAACAAGTCCGCTGGCCACCACGGCGCAGATGAAGATTGGCGACTACTACTTCTATCGCGGCGACTGGGACAATGCCATGCTCAGCTACTCGCTCGTGCGCCCCACGGCACAGGACCTCGATGCCAACGAGGATCTGCTCTACCGCAAGGCCTATTGCAACCTGCGTCAGGGCAACTATGATGTGGCCGAGCAACAATATCATCGTCTGGCCGCGACCAAGCGCTATGGGCAGGCGTCGGTGTTCTACAAGGCATACGTCGAATATGCCAACGGCAACCTGGACGATGCGCTCGACCGCTTCCAGCACATCGACCCCACGACCGAGCTGGGCTACCAGGCGCAGTACTACATCACTCAGATCAAGTATAACCGCGCGCAGTATGCCGATGTCATCGCCACAGGTCGACAGTTGCTGTCAGAGCAGCAGAACAACTACTTCGATGCTGAGCTCAACCGCATGGTGGGCGAGAGCTATTACCACCAGGGCAACGAGCGCGAGGCGCGCACCTACCTGCAGCGCTACCTGGCCGAGCCCGAGGGCGACATCTATCGCACTGCAGCCTACACCATGGGTGTGCTCGACTTCAAGGACGGCAACTACACGAGCACGGCACAGCTCATGCCGCTGGCCACCGACCAGGACGATGCCCTGGCGCAGAGCGCATGGCTCTATCTGGGACAGGCCAAGCGCAAGCTGGGCGACCTGAACGGTGCGGCTCGAGCCTTTGAGCAGTCGGCACAGATGAACCACGACCGCTCGGTGCGCGAGACGGCGTTCTACAACTATGCCATCAGCCAGAATCAGGGGGCACGCACACCGTTCGACAAGTCCATCGACATGTTCGAGCAGTTTCTTAACGACTATCCCAAGAGCCGATACAAAGACCAAGTCGAGGGCTATCTGGTCGACGCCTATCTCACCAGTACCGACTATGACCGCGCCCTGCAGAGCATCAACCACATCAAGAACCCCAGCGCCAAGGTCAAGCGAGCCAAGCAATATGTGCTCTATAACCTGGGCGTGCAGGCACTGTCCAACGGGCAAGACCAGCAGGCGGTGAACTATCTCAAGCAGGCCGTTGATCTGGGCAACCAGGACAAGACCGTGCTCAACGAGAGCCGCCTGTGGCTGGCCGAGGCGCAATACCGCACCGGCGACTACAAGGGAGCCACCGGCAACCAGATGACCTATGTCAACGCTACGGGCAAGGGCGACGACAACTACAGCCTGGCACAGTACAACCTGGGCTACTCGCTCTACCAGCAACGGCGTTATGCCGAGGCCAAGAAGGCATTCCAGAACGCGCTGGCCGGCGGCAAGCTGGCCGACGAGCTCAAGGCCGATGCCTACAACCGCCTGGGCGACACACAATACTACACCCAGGAGTATGCCGCGGCACAGGCAAGCTATGATCGTGCGCTGGCCGACGCCAAGGGGGGTGCCAAGGACTACTCGATGTACCAGAAAGCCATGATGCTGGGCATGACCAAGCAGTATGGCCAGCAAGTGGCCGCCCTCGATGCCCTCATCAAGGCTTATCCCAAGAGCGACCTCATCCCGCAAGCCATGCTCGAGCGGGCCGGCGCACTGGCCAGCGACGGCAAGGCTGGTGAGGCGGTTGCTGCCTACAACGCACTGCTCAAGGCCTATCCCAATAGCGTCGAGGCTCGTCGTGGCTTGTTGCAGATGGCAGTCATCGACAAGAACATGAACAACGAGGACGCAGCCATCGAGGCTTACAAGAAGGTCATCAAGACCTATCCCAGCAGCGAGGAGGCGCTGGCCGCCGCCGAGGACCTCAAACTCATCTATGCCGACCGTGGCCAGCTGGCCGAATTCCAGCGTTTCCTGGGCGGCATCCCGGGCGGACCGCGCGTGGATGTGAGCGAGGTGGACCGCCTCACCTTTGAGGCCGCCGAGAAGGCCGCCATCGCCACCAAGCCCAGCATCACCAAGATGCAGCAGTACTTGCAGCAGAACCCCAACGGGGCATACGCCGCCAAGGCACGCTACTACATCGCCCGCCACAACTATAATAACGGGAAGTACAACGAAGCACTCACCGGCCTGGACGAGGCCCTGCGCGCGGGCAAGCAGGCATCGTGGGCCGAGGACGCCATGGCCATGCGCAGCGACGCGCTGATGCGCCTGGGCAAGGCCGCCGACGCGCTGCAGAGCTACAAGGAGCTGGCCAACCTCTCGTCGAGCGAAGACAACCGCACCACTGCCGAGCTGGGCATGATGCGTGCCGCCAAGCAGCTGAGCAACTGGAGCGAACTGAAGAACGTCTGCGCCAGCCTGCTGCAGCGTGGCGGACTCAGTGCCGGCGAGGAGAAGGAGGTGACCATGAACCGCGCCATCGCCGCCTCGCACCTGGGCGACAGCAAGAGCGCCGAGACCGACCTCAAGACGCTGGCCCGCGACACCAAGAGCGAAGAGGGCGCACAGGCCGCCTACGAGCTGGCGCAGCTGCAGTTTGATGCCGGCAACATCAAGCAGGCCGAGCGCACCGCCAACAGTCTGGTCGATGCCGGAACGCCCCACCACTACTGGCTGGCACGCACCTTCATCCTGCTGAGCGACATCTATGTCAAGCAGGGCAAGACCAGCGAGGCGCGTGAGTATCTGCAGAGCCTCAAGAACAACTATCCCGGCAAGGAGCGCGACATCCTCGAGGCCGTCGACCAGCGCCTGGCCAACCTCAAGAAAAAGAAATAACACCCAAAGCTCAATCACTTGACTACCCGATCACTGAACAAAACAATGAAAAAGAGACTGTATATCGGCCTGATGGCGGCGGTGCTGACCGTGGCAGGAGCAACCGCGCAAGACAACAACGACAAGAAGGACCTGAACAAGGAAATCACCCTGGAGAAGGACTTTGTACCCGTCGAGAAGAAGGCCACCAAAAAGAATGTCCTGCCCGCGGTCAAGAAAGTGACCCCACCGGCCCGGACAACGCTCGGCTACAGCGACTGGGCCGAGCCCACCACGGTGCCCTCGAGCATCCCCACGATGCTGCCCTACGGCTACCGCACGGCGCACAACTTCAGCGACAAGCGGGGCTACTTGCAGGTGGGGGGCGGCATGGCCGTCAACTTCACCGGCAGTGCCGGCTACCGCATCATCGACACCGAGCAGAACACGCTGGGCGTGTGGGTGCAGCACAACAGCACCTGGGCCGGCAAGAACCGCTCGAAGCTCATCCCGGACGAGGCCCAGAGGCTCAAGCAGAAGTTCAATGACAATGTCATCGGGCTGGACTTTGAGAACAACAACCGCGCCGGCTCGCTCGACCTGAACCTGCGAGGCCACTTCGACAGTTTCAACTACTACGGCGGACGCGACGAGGCCTGGGACAACCAGAACAAGCAGACGTTCACCGAGTTTGGCATCAGTGTGGGCTGGGAGGGCAATCCCGTCACCCTGGGCGATCGCCCATTGGGCTATCATGCCAGTGTCGCGCTGAACCACGCAGGTTATGACAAGTCGCTGTTTGAGAGTTTCAAAGGAGCCAAGGAAAATGTGCTCAACTTCAACCTCGGTGCCACCTATCAGCTGGGCCGTGGCACTCTGGGGCTGGACCTCACGGGCGACTATGTCAACTTCAAGTGCGAGAGCGACCGACCCTACGTCTACGATGACAATGCCGGCTACAACTTCTCGAACAAGCACAACAACTTCATGTTCACCATCTCGCCCTACTACCAGTGGCAGAACAGCATGTTCCGCGCCCTGGTCGGGGCCGACATCGTGCTGGGCGACATGCGCCTCTATGACTCGAACGCCAAGTTCCACATCTCGCCCCGCGTGCAGCTCGACATCGACATCGTGGACGGTGCCGCCATCTTTGTCGACGTGGCAGGCGGCAAGACGCTCAACACCCTCAACTCGATGGCGTCCCTCAATCGCTACAGCGACCCCACGGGCGGATATTTTAACACCTACAGCCCCGTGGACGGTCGTGCCGGTTTCAAGATTGGTCCTTTCGCCGGCTTCAGCGCGCTGCTTTATGGCGGCTATGGTGTGTTCAAGAGCGACTACAGCACCGTCGTGCCCATCATCGGCAAGCCCGGGCCGACGCGCACCGACCTCTACACCGCCGGCAACGTCTTTGCCGTGTCGCAATATCTCAACTACAAGTCGCGCGGGGCCTACTTCGGCGCCGAGCTGACCTATAAGTATCGCTCGCTCATTGAGGCCAAGGCGGCATTCCAGCATGCGCCGGTCGACGATGACTTCCATCAGGGCCATTGGTACAAGGGTTATCCCCTGGAGGGGCTGGACGGTGCCAACACCAATGTGACCTTTGACCTGCGCGTCACTCCCATCCGCAAGCTGGCCATCGACCTGGGTCTGCAATATCGCGGCGGACGCTCTTACCTGACCCCAACCTCGGCCACATATATCCAGATGGGCAACGATGACTACTGGGTCTGCGACGAGTTTAGCTACAGCGACATGGACGACCTGATCAACCTCCATGCCGGAGCCAGCTACCGCTTTGACAAGGTGCTCACCCTCTGGGTCAAGGGCAACAACCTGTTGGCTCGCAAGCACGACTATCTGCCGGGCATGGGAGTGCAGGGCCTCAACATCATGGGCGGCGTGAGCCTGGTCTTCTGATGCGCTATTACCTGAACATCGGCACCAATCTGGGCGACCGGCACGACAATTTGCGTCGCGCCATCCAGCTCCTGACGGGCGGCACCGGCCAATGCACGGTGTCGCCCGTGGTCGAGAGCGAGCCGTGGGGGTTCGACAGCAACAACCGCTTTCTCAACGTGGGCATCGCCATGGCCAGCGACCTCGAGCCACTGGCCATGCTCGACCGCATCCACGACATCGAGCGGCAGATGGGCAGTGCCAGCCACCGCGACGCGCAGGGCGGATATGTCGACCGCCTGGTCGACATCGACATCATGGCCATCGACGACAACGACGGACACTCGCTCACCATCGACCTGCCCACGCTGCAGGTGCCGCACCCCCATCTGCACGACCGCGACTTCTTCATCAAGCCCTATCGTTGGCTCCAGGCCAATGCACAATGCACAATGCACGATTCACAATTTGCTATTCAGATGCTCGCCGAGTTGCCATTTGACCCCACCGACGAGCAGATGCAGCTCATTGCGCTGCTTGACCGATTTGTGCAGCACGGGGGCGACCGCATGGTGTTTCTCCTGTCGGGTTATGCCGGCACGGGCAAGACCAGCATCGTCGGTGCTCTGGTCAAGGCCCTGCGCGCCAGTCTGCGCAAGTGTGTGCTCATGGCTCCCACAGGCCGCGCGGCCCACATCATGAGCGAGTACTCGGGCCATCCGGCCTGGACCATCCACCGCAAGATTTACCGCCAGCAGAGCTATGGCAGCGACACCTTCGGCCTGGCCGACAACCGCCACACCGACACTCTCTTCATCGTCGACGAGGCGTCAATGATTGCCAATGGGGTGGGCGAGGGGGCAGTCTTCGGCACCGGACGGCTGCTCGACGATCTCATCACCTACGTCTACAGTGGGCAGGGCTGCCGCCTACTGCTGGTGGGCGACACGGCTCAGCTGCCGCCGGTGGGCACCACACAGAGCGCGGCGCTCGACCCCGAGGTGTTGCGCGGCTATGGCCTGGACATGGTGGGCATGACCCTGAGGCAGACGGCACGCCAGGCCCGTGAGAGCGGCATCTTGCGCAATGCCACCCTGTTGCGCCAGGCCATGGAGCAAGACACCCTGCCCGAGCCGCAGTTGCAGCTTGAGGGCTACGATGACATCGAGGCCGTGACGGGCGACATGCTGCTCGAGACCGTCAGCGACTGCTATGACCGCGACGGCATCGACCAGACCATCATCATCACCCGCAGCAACTGGCGAGCCACACAGTTCAACGCCGGTGTGCGCAACCAGATTCTCTATCGCGAGGACGAGCTGGCCAGTGGCGACCTGCTGCTGGTGGCCAAGAACAACTACTACTGGAGTGAAGACTACGACAAGGTTGACTTTATCGCCAACGGTGATGTGGGCATTGTGCGCCGCGTGCGTGGCGACGTTGAGCGGCGCTACGGCTTGCGCTTTGCCACCGTGGTGCTCGAGTTGCCCGACCACGACGGCACTGAGCTGGAGGCCAAGGTGGTGCTCGACTGTCTGCGCAGCGACACACCCGCCCTCACCCGACAGCAGCAGGAGCGCCTGTTCGGCGAGGTGATGGCCGAGCTGCCCGGCGACCAGCGCACCCGCTACCGCGAGCTCAAGCGTCATCCCTATTTCAATGCCCTGCAAGTCAAGAATGCCTATGCCGTCACCTGCCACAAGGCTCAGGGTGGCCAGTGGCGCAACGTGTTCGTCGACATGGGCGGCATCCCACGCGAGGCACTGTCCACCCTCGACTTCTACCGCTGGTTCTACACCGCCCTGACACGCGCCACAGGCCACGTCTATCTCATCAACTACCGTCCCTGACCATCGGTTACTCATCAGTGGCAAACTGACAAGAGACCGCCTGGCTGAAAAACAGCCAGGCGGTCAACTGTTAACTATCGACTGTCAACTATCGACTAATGTTAAATCTTCAACCAACAAAAATATAGCTACATCAAATATGATGTAACTATGTGTATGCTAGCTATATACGGTATATGCTGTCAAAGATGAGGTATACGAAAGGTTTCACTTACACAAGTTTTTGCGCTGTTTTTCAACAAAAATTCATTTTATAATGCACTCACTGCTAGAATGCAAGACCTCGCTACACCACACTGACAGTTCCTCTCCTCTGCCAGGCCGCTGAAAAAGTACAGGCAAATAATTGATTTGCTTCACGATGGTTATATTCAAAACTAAATTTGAATAAATTATCTGCAAATTTCGTGATATTTCTACTTTTTCAGCAGCCTCTTTCTGCAGAGGAGAGGAACAAATGAATAACTGCCTCAGACGGTCATCTCGCCGCATAGGGCGCAGCCCAGATACTGCTTGACGGTCTCGGGCGCAAGGTCGAGACCGAAGAGGTACATCAGCTTGGTGATGGCCGCCTCGCTAGTGATGTCGTGGCCACTGACGGCACCGGCGGCAGTGAGGCTGTTGCCCGTCTCATAGAGCGTGCCGCGCACACCGCCGTTGACACACTGTGTGACGTTGAGGATGACGATGCCGCGCTCGCAAGCCTGGCGAATCTCGTTGATGAACCACGGCTCGCTGGGGCTGTTGCCTGCACCATAGGTCTTGAGCACGATGCCCTTGATGCCCGGTGTGGCCAGCAGGTGTCGCAGTGTCTGCTGGGTCATGCCCGGGTTCAGCTCCAGGAACATTACCCCCGGATCCATGTTGTGACGCACCTTGAGCGGACGGTGCGACGGCGAGCGGAACAATGCGTCGCGGTGGAAGTCGATGCCCAGCCCCACCCGAGCCAGCGGAGGGTAGTTGTAGCTGCGGAAGGCGTTGAAGTTGTCGGCGCTCATCTTGGTGGCGCGGTTGCCGCGCCACAGCGAGTTGTCGAACAGGATGGCCACCTCCTGCACCATGGGCGAGCCGTCCTTGTCCAGGGCGGCGGCCACCTGCAGAGCGGTGATCAGGTTCTCCTCGCCGTCGGTGCGCACCTCGCCGATGGGCAGCTGCGAGCCGGTGATAATCACGGGCTTGGTCAGGTTCTCGAGCATGAAGCTCAGCGCCGACGCGGTGTAGGCCATCGTGTCGGTGCCATGCAGCACCACAAAGCCGTCATACTGGTCATAGTTCTGCTCGATGGCCACGGCGATGTCGCGCCAGTGGCCGGTGTTCATGTTGCTACTGTCGATGGGCGGGTCAAACTGGATGTTGTCAATCTCATAGTCCAGCTTCTTGATCTTGGGCACATTGTCAATCAGATGAGAGAAGTCGAACGGTTGCAGGGCGTGAGTGACAGGATTCTCAATCATGCCGATGGTTCCGCCGGTGTAGATAATGAGTATGTGTGGCACAGCTGTGATAGTTTATAGTTAATAGTTTAAAGTTAATAGTTGATGGGTGGGGTGAGTTGTGAGTAATCACAACGTAGGGACGCGGCGTGCCGCGTGATCGGCAACCAAAGGTAACGGCTCCACTACCTCACTACTCCACTACTCATTCAGTGGCAAAGTATTTGGCAAAGAAGAGCATGTGGTAGTCCAGCGAATTGACCCAGTAGGTCCACGAGTGGTTGCCGGGGCGGATGGTGAAGTCGTGGCCAATCTTGGCCTTCAGCAGTGCATCGTGCAACTCGCAGTTGACCTTGTAGAAGAAGTCCTCAGAGCCGTCATCGATGATGATGGCCTGCTGACCATCCTTGAGCTTGGGCACCAGCGAGACGACCGAGTGGTCCTGCCACCGCTGCTTGTTGTCGGCGTAGGCACCCAGACGCTTGTGGATGTTCCAGCGGTCGGGAAACTGGCTGATGTCCACACCGCCGCTCATCGAGCCGCAGGCACCGAACACGTCGGGATGCCGCCATGCGCACCACAGTGCGCCATGGCCACCCATGCTCAGGCCCGTGATGGCCCGGTAGCGGCGCTCGGGCAGCGTGCGGTAGTGGCCGTCGACATAGGCGACCAGCTCCTGGGTGACGAAAGTCTCGAACTGCATCTTCGGGTCGATGGGCGAGTCGAAGTACCAGCTGTCCTGCCCGTCGGGGCAGGCGATGATCACGCCATACTCGCTGGCCAGGTCGTCGAGGTCGGCCTTGGAGGGCCAGTCGCGGTAACTGCCGTCGGCACCATGCAGCAGATAGACCACGGGGAACTGCTCCTCCTGCAGGTCGGGGTCAAAGTACTGCTCGGGCACGACAATCGTGGCGTTGATGTCGCGCCCCATCTTGGCGCTCTTGATGGCCACCACCTGGGCCTGCGGTTGCTCCTCCATCTGCTCGACAGTCTGGGGTGCCGCCACGGGCACAGCTGATGGCGATGTGGTCGGGGCATTATTGCATGCCGCGGCGGCCATTGCCAGGCACAACCCGGCCACTAGCCATGATAATTTGATGTAGTTCATTTCAGTTCAATTGGTTAAACTATGCGTTGTTACAACAGTTCAATCTCGTCGGCAGTCAGCCCGGTATATTTGGCAATCAGGTCTATTGCCATGCCGTCTGACTTCATCTTGCGTGCAGTGTCCAGCGACTTGATTCGCTGTCCTTGCTCCAGCCCCTTGGCCATGCCTTGCTCCAATCCCTTGGCCATGCCTTCTTCCAGCCCCTCGGCTCGTCCTTTGGCCAGGGCGGTGTCGAGCGTGCTGTAGTAGTCCCAGTAGTTCTTGACACTGGTCTCG
>CACZHT010000076.1 GCA_902781045.1 uncultured Bacteroidales bacterium
AGGGTCTGACCCAATGTCGCGCTCCGCTGCACGAAACACCTGCCCCGCACAGCAGCGACTCGAAGCCTCCTTTCCGTCGCTGCGCGTCCCCCTTTCCGTGGCAGTGCCTCTTCCTTTCCGTCGCAGTGGTGCCTCCTTTCCGTCGCTTCAGGGGGTCAGACCCGATGTTGCCAGCCGAGCTTCGCTCGGTGGCACATCGGGTCTGACCCCTTCTGCCCCCCTTGCCGCCCCCCTTGCCGCCCCTTTCCCGCCTCCTGTCTGCCCCCTTGTGTCGCCCCGCTCCGCCACCAGTCGCACCGTCAAAGCGAACGGATTCAACCTCAGCGAATGCCGCAAAATGGCTATTTGACCGCGAAGCAACGCGATATTTTTTTTAAAACCGCGAATTACGCGAATGGGGCAGATATTCGATAATTCGAAAATTCGTGACAACAATCGTGACCACCGCGAATGGCGCGAATTTTTTATGTTCTTTTGTCCTTGTGTCTTTTTTAACCGCGAATTACGCGAATATTTTTGTCCTTATGTCCTTATGTCTTTTTTAAAACCGCGAAGAAACGCGAATTTTTTTGTCCTTATGTCCTTATGTTCTTATGTCTTGACCACCGCGAATGGCGCTAGCGGAGGTGCGACCAAACCCCACCCCTGACCCCTCCCCTTTGAGAAAGGGGAGGGGAGGCTGCCAGCATTATGAATTTTAAATTATGAATTATGAATTAAAAATTAGAAATTTTCTGTCTCTGGGTCGCATCGTGGGAATTAAGCGTTGTGACTGGCTGAAAAAAACGGAGACAAATTGTCGATTGTCGGTCAAAAAATTGTATCTTTGCAGTTGGTTTTGTCAGAACCTAAAGGTGAAAATAAACATAAAATCATCATACAGAGATGCTTACACTACAATTTATCAACGAGAACCCCGAACATGTGATTGAGCGGCTTGCCGTCAAGCACTTTGATGCTCGTGAACCCATCATGCGCGTGGTGGAGCTCGACAAGCAGCGCCGTGCCGCCCAGAAGCAGCGCGACGACAATGCCGCCGTGCTCAACAAGATGGCCGCCCAAATCGGTGCCCTGATGAAGCAGGGCCAGCGCGACGAGGCCGAGAAGGTCAAGGCCGAGGTGGCCGCGCTCAAGGCCGCCAACAAGGAGATTGACGACCGCATGACGGCCGCACAGAACGAGATCACCGATATCCTGCTCTCGGTGCCCAATGTGCCCTATGAGGGCGTGCCCGAGGGCCGTACCGCCGAGGACAACGTGGTGGAGCGCACCGGCGGCCCGATGCCTCAGCTGCCCGAGGGCGCGTTGCCCCACTGGGAGCTGGCCAAGAAATATAACCTCATTGACTTCGACCTGGGCGTGAAGATCACCGGTGCCGGCTTCCCGGTCTACATCGGCAAGGGGGCGCGGTTGCAGCGCGCACTCATCCAGTTCTTCCTCGACGAGGCGGGCAAGGCCGGCTACACCGAGATTCAGCCGCCCTACGTGGTCAACGAGGACTCGGGCTACGGCACTGGCCAGCTGCCCGACAAGGAGGGCCAGATGTATCACTGCCAGGTCGACAACTTCTATCTCATCCCCACCGCCGAGGTGCCCGTGACCAACATGTATCGCGATGTCATCATTCCGCAGGACCAGCTGCCCAAGATGAACTGTGCCTACTCGGCATGCTTCCGCCGCGAGGCCGGCAGCTATGGCAAGGACGTGCGCGGGCTGAACCGCCTGCATCAGTTTGACAAGGTCGAGATTGTGCGCATCGAGCGTCCCGAGGACTCCTACGCTGCCCTGGAGCAGATGAAGGACCACGTGCAGGGGCTGCTCGAGAAGCTCGAGCTGCCGTGGCACATCTTGCGCCTGTGTGGTGGCGACATGAGCTTCACCAGCGCCATCACGTTCGACTTCGAGGTGTGGAGCGCCGCTCAAGAGCGCTGGCTCGAGGTCAGCTCGGTGAGCAACTTCGAGACCTATCAGGCCAACCGCCTGAAGTGCCGCTATCGTGGCGACGACAAGAAGACTCACCTGTGCCACACGCTCAACGGCTCGGCCCTGGCCCTGCCGCGCATCGTGGCCGCACTGCTCGAGAACCACCAGACACCCGACGGCATCCGCATCCCCAAGGCGCTGCAACCCTACACGGGCTTTGATATCATCGACTAATTCATAATTTATAATTCATAATTCATAATTCATGAGTTATGGTTTATGGTTTGTGATTGTTTAGTCGCTACAGCCCAGCAAGTAACGTCTTAACTCCTTGACTCCATTAAACTCCTTAACTACTTAAAAACAATGATGACCAAAGAAGAATTTATGGCCGACATCCGGGCCGGCATACCTGATGTGCTGCCCGAGCCCATGCCATACGACACCGAAATCAACCATGCGCCCAAGCGCAAGGACATCCTCACCGACGACGAGAAGCGGCTGGCACTGCGCAACGCACTGCGCTACTTCCCCGCCAAGCATCACGCCACGTTGCTGCCCGAGTTTGCCGACGAGTTGCGCCGCTATGGCCGCATCTACATGTATCGCCTGCGTCCGCGCTACGAGATGAAGGCGCGTCCCATCGACGACTATCCCCACCGCAGCCGTCAGGCCGCGGCCATCATGATGATGATTCAGAACAACCTGGACAAGGCCGTGGCCCAGCATCCCCACGAGCTCATCACCTACGGCGGCAACGGTGCCGTGTTCCAGAACTGGGCACAGTATCGCCTGGTGATGAAATACTTGAGCGAGATGACCGACGAGCAGACACTGGTCATGTACAGCGGTCACCCGCTGGGACTGTTCCCCTCGCACAAGGAGGCCCCCCGCGTGGTGGTGACCAACGGCATGGTCATCCCCAACTATAGCAAGCCCGACGACTGGGAGCGCATGAACGCGCTGGGCGTGAGCCAGTATGGCCAGATGACCGCCGGCAGCTACATGTACATCGGCCCGCAGGGCATCGTGCACGGCACCACCATCACCGTGCTCAACGCCGCCCGCAAGGTCATGGGCGACAATCCCGAGAAGCGCATCCCGCTGTTTGTCACCGCCGGACTGGGTGGCATGAGCGGCGCACAGCCCAAGGCCGGCAACATCGCCGGGGTGGTGAGTGTCACTGCCGAGATCAACCCGCTGGCCGCCCGCAAGCGTTATGACCAGGGCTGGGTCGACGAGCTGCACGACAACCTGGACGAGCTCATCCCCGCCATCCGCAAGGCCGTGGACGAGCGCCGCGTGGTGTCGATGGCATACGTGGGCAACGTCGTCGACCTGTGGGAGCGTCTGGCCGACGAGAACATCCATGTGGACCTGGGCAGCGACCAGACCTCGCTGCACAACCCCTATGCCGGTGGCTACTATCCCGTGGGCTACAGCCTGGAGGAGTCGAAGGTGATGATGGCCGAGCGTCCCGATGAGTTCAAGGAGGCAGTGTTCGCCTCGCTGCGCCGCCAAGTGGCCGCCATCAACCGTCTCACCGCTCAGGGCATGTACTTCTTTGACTACGGCAACGCGTTCATGCTCATGTCCAGCCGCGCCGGTGCCGACATCATGCGCGACGAGACCCACTTCCGCTATCCGAGCTATGTGCAGGACATCATGGGCCCGATGTTCTTTGACTATGGGTTCGGCCCCTTCCGCTGGGTGTGCACCTCGTGCGACCCCAAGGACCTGGAGACCAGCGACCGTCTGGCCGCCGAGGTGCTCGACGACATGCTGCAGCATGCCACCGACGACATCAAGGGCCAGCTGGCCGACAACCTGCACTGGATTCGCGAGGCCGGCAAGAACCACCTGGTGGTGGGCTCGCAGGCGCGCATCCTCTATGCCGACAGCGAGGGCCGCACGCGCATCGCGCTGGCCTTTAACGACGCCATCCGCCGTGGCGAGATTTCGCGTCCCATCGTCCTGGGCCGTGACCACCACGACGTCAGCGGCACCGACTCGCCCTTCCGCGAGACCAGCAACATCTATGACGGCAGCCAGTTCTGCGCCGACATGGCCGTGCAGAACGTCATCGGCGACGCCTTCCGTGGTGCCACATGGGTGAGCATCCACAACGGCGGCGGCGTGGGATGGGGCGAAGTCATCAACGGTGGCTTCGGCATGGTCATCGACGGCAGCGAGGAGGCCGACCGCCGCATCCGCGAGATGCTGCTCTGGGATGTGAACAACGGCATCGCACGCCGCTCGTGGGCACGCAACAGTGGCTCGATGGACGCCATCCGCCGCGAGATGCAGCGCACGCCGGGCCTGCAAGTGACCATGCCCAATCTGGTGGACGACGCACTTATCGCGGGCGTCAACATCTGACGCGCGACCCACTGCAACACACAGCAAGCCCCATCAAGGACGCATCCATTAGGCAACGATGCGCACCCTGATGGGGCTTGCTCTATGTTGCAGTGGGGTAGTGGAGAAGTAGTGGGGTAGTAGGGTAGTAGTAGTGGAGTAGTGGGGCCGATGCATTATTGTGGCAGTACGCGTTCCTGCCACAACCATGCATCGGCTCCACTACTCCACTACTGATTACTCCGGGTAGATGAGATAGGGTGCGCGTTGCTGGCGGAACCGTGCCACATCGTCGGCCCAGGTAGCCTTGATCTGGGCGGCTGTCATGCCCTGTGCAATCATGTCGCGGATGTCGCTGCTGCCCATCAGCTTGTCGAAGAAGTTGCTCTTGAGATAGAACTGCTTGCCCTGCGCCGTGAGGTCGCGGTATGCGTCGATGACATACTCCAGGTTGATGCCCTGGGCGATGGCTGCCTCAGGATCCATCGTGTGCAGGTCCACGCCGTGGCACAGTTGGTCGAGTTGCGGCGGGTTCTTGGCCCCGGCACGGCTGCGTGGGGTGAACTCAAACGTGCGCCCCGTCATGTCGGGGTGGCCGTAGACCTGGAAGGGCCAGTCGGTGCCGCGACCCAGGCTGACGGTCGTGCCCTCAAAGTAGCAAGTGGACGGATAGAGGTAGATGGAGAGCATGTTGGGCAGATTGGGCGACGGAGCGATGGGCAACACATAGCGCGTGTGCCGCGTGTAGCCCGCGCAGGGGATGACCGTGAGCGGCACTTGCTTGCCCTGCTTGAGCCACCCCTCGCCATTGACCATCTGCGCCAGCTCGCCCATGGTCATGCCGTAGACCGTGGGTATGGGCAGGCGGCCCACGCCACTCTTGAGTGTCATGTCCAGGATGGGGCCGTCGACGGTCATGATGTTGGGGTTGGGGCGGTCGAACACGACGAACTCCTTGCCGTAGGCCGCCGCCGCATCCATCAGATTGACCATGGTGACATAGTAGGTGTAGAATCGCAGTCCCACGTCCTGGATGTCGGTGACAATGACATCAAAGCCGGCCATGGTCTCGGCACTGGGCATGGGGCTCTTGCCGTCATAGAGCGAGGCGATGGGTATGCCGGTCTTCTCGTCGACAGTGCTTGAGACATGCTCCCCGGCATCGGCTGTGCCGCGGAAACCATGCTCGGGCGAGAAGATGGTGGTCACGTTCAGCCCATTGGCTAGCATGATGTCCAGCACATGCCGGTCGCCGACCGTGCCCGTCTGGTTGCTCAGCAGGGCGATGCGCTTACCGCGCAGCAGGGGCACATAGCGGTCGGTGCGTGCGGCACCCACCACCACAGTGGCTTCGGCCCGGTCGGTTGTGACCGATGGGGCAGGGGTGGGCGATTCGTTGCGAGACGCACTGCCAGTGTTGTGCGCGTTGCACGCACATGCCGTCAGTGCCACGGCAGCCACGGCCAGGGTGAGCCGGGCGAGGGTCTTGAGTTGTTTCATTGTCGTCACTGTTTTGCTTGTCTTGAGGCACAAAGATAGGCACAATTTGACTATGCAGCAAGCATTTTAGCACATTTTTTGCAGCATTCGTCATTATTGACTAAATTTGCAGCGACAAATTGATTGAAAAATGTTATTGAAAAATGTGATAGACTCGCCTTGCGGGCTGCGGTTTGTGATTGACCAGCTGGAGCTGCAGTCGGGATATGCCCGGCGGTGGCTGCTCGACAGGCCGATGATGACCCGGGCCAACGACATCGAGGCTGCATACGGTCGCTTGAGGCGCTTTGCCAGTCTGCTGGACGGCATCGACGCGGTCAAGCTGGGCACACTGCGCTTCAAGCTCCAGGCACTGAAGGACATACGCACCACCATCGCCAATCTGGACCGGCGCGCCACGCTCGACGACATCGAGCTGTTCGAGGTCAAGCATCTGGCCATCCTGTCGACCGATGTGGCGCGGCTCATGAGCGAGCAGGGCATGGCCGATGTCGTGCCCATCCCCGACCTGTCGCCGGTCATCACCATCCTCGATCCCGACGGCATGAAGATTGCCACCTTCTATGTCTACGACTCCTATTGTGCCGAGCTGCGCGAGTTGCGCTCGCAGATGCGCCAGCACCCCGACCGGCAGGACGACCTGCTGCTGCAGGCCAGCGAGCTGGAGGAGGGCGTGCGCGCCGACCTCAGCCGCCAGCTGCATCCGTGGGCCACGGCCATCGGGCAGGCCCAGGTGGCATTGGCACAAATCGACGTGTGCCTGGCTCAAGCCGAGCAGATGCGGCAGTTGGGGCTGTGCTTCCCCACGGTGTCGGCCGACGCGGCCAGCCACTACCGCGCCATGTTCCACCCGCAGGTCAAGGATGCCCTGGCCAGCCGCGGACGCACGTTCCAGCCCGTCGACATCGCCTACGGGCAGCAGCCCACACTCATCACCGGTGCCAACATGGGTGGCAAGACCGTTGTACTCAAGACGCTGACGCTGTGCCAGTTGCTGTTCCAGTTCGGCATGGGCATCCCCGCCGGTGAAGCGCAGATTGCCGTCAAGGACGAGGTGTACTTCTGCATCGGCGACGAGCAGTCGGTCGAGCGCGGCCTGTCGTCGTTTGCCGCCGAGATGAAGAACATCGACCAGGTCATCCAGGCCTCGCGCACCCACCAGCGCATACTCGCGCTCATCGACGAGCCGGCACGCACCACCAACCCCACCGAGGGGGCTGCCCTGGTCACCGCACTGTTGCGGCTGATGCAGGACCGCCCGGTGAGCCTGGTGATGACCACACACTACGACATCGAGCCTGGCGATGCCCGATGCCTGCGCGTCAAGGGCTTTGAGGACGGACAGATGGACTATAGCCTGGTCGAGGTGCAGCATGGCGAGGTGCCGCACGAGGCCCTGAACATCGCCCAGAGCCTGGGCATCGACCCCGAGTGGCTCGCTCTGGCCCGACAGTTGCTCGGCAACTAAACTTTTTTGGCAAAATAGTTGGCAATTAAAAAATTAATCAGTATCTTTGCCACCGTGGCTATTCAGCGATTCCGCGTTTCCCCTCCCCTTTCCCAAAGGGGAGGGGTCAGGGGTGGGGTTTGGAGGCAAAGCGCAAAGCACAATGCCTGGCAGCTTCCCCTCCCCTTTCCCAAAGGGGAGGGGTTAGGGGTGGGGTTTGGAGGCAAAGCGCAAAGCGCAAAGCACGATGCCTGCCTTGCAGCCTCCCCTCCCCTTTCCCAAAGGGGAGGGGTCAGGGGTGGGGTTTGGAGGCAAAGCGCAAAGCACGATGACTGCCTGGCAGCCTCCCCTCCCCTTTCCCAAAGGGGAGGGGGTTATGCAGCCAGACAGAGCTCCCCAGGCGGCTATATTGGCGCACGCTATCGCGTGCGGAAATCTTACAAAATCTGTCTCAAAATCTCACATAGGCAGAAAAATAAATTAAGTAGCAACTGTGCGATTTTGTTT
>CACZHT010000077.1 GCA_902781045.1 uncultured Bacteroidales bacterium
CAGTGGCAGTAACATGATATTCTGCTTGTTATTTGTTTCAGCCAGTGTGCGATTTTGTTTCAGATTTTGTAAGATTTCCACGCGCCAGCGTGCTGTTTTGCGTCTTTCTGCGTGTGGATGTACTCCATTTCGCCGTCGTCGCCACCCGGTGTCCGTTCAGATGAACGGTGGGACAAGGGGTCTGACCCTTCTGTGCCAGAACTGGCAACAGAGGGTCTGACCCCCTGTTGCTCAAAAGGTGTATTAGCTCCCCTCCTAAGATAGGAGGGGTTGGGGGTGGTATGATGCACCAGAAAAAATTGCACTAAATTGCAAAAATTGTTGAGCGGCTTAAAACTAGCGAAGCAGTAATTGCACTAAATTGCACCAATTGTTGAGCGGCTCAAGGTGGCAGGGGCAATCCTCTCAACAATCTGTGCAATTCAATGCAATATCAGCCCTGCTTGTCTTTGCCTCTCAACAATCTATGCAATTCAATGCAATGGAATAAGACCCTAGACAAGAAATTGCAAAAATTTCTTCAAATTCTTGAAAAAATCCGCCCACCGATTGCAGTAATCCCAAAACTTTTCACTAAATTTGCAGCGGACTGGTGTGGACTCGCTCCACCACCATCCTAGCCAGGCCCATCCCGGAGAGGATGTCGCCCTTTCAGCAATAAGCAAGCTGCTTGTCGCTGAATAAATTACATAAAGTAGCGTTTCCGTTTTATCCTCATTCGAAATCGGCAAAATTTCAAGTATCGTTGGAGAAAACAGTGATTTACGCCCACTCGTGCCTATTCTCGTACCCCAGTATGCGGGTCGAACAGGATATGGGCATGGTGTGGGGGTACTGTTTATTACGATACGGGCTTTGCCGAGCCTCGAATGAATAAACTGGACAAGTCCCACGCCACTTTGTTTTTGTTGTTATTAACCGCCAACTTCGGGGACTTCAGTACGGCAACTTAAAAGCAATGAATAAGAATAAAACAATTAGGACAATGGCCCTGCTGGCGTGCTTGCTGGTGGGGTGGGGCGCATCGGCGCAGAGCGTTTATGCCGATGTGAACGGCGATGGCTCGGTCGACATCGCCGATGTCAATGAAGTTATCAACGTGATGCTGGGCAAGGTGTCCGGCGACGATTTCCAGACCACCACTTATACCGTCAACAGCGTGTCGTTCACGATGGTGGCCGTGCAGGGTGGCACCTTCACTATGGGGGCGACCCCCGAGCAAGGCAGCGATGCCTTTGATAACGAGTATCCCACCCATCAAGTGACGCTCAGCGACTACCACATCGGGCAGACCGAGGTCACGCAGGAGCTGTGGCTGGCGGTGATGGGCAGCAACCCCAGCAGCTTCACCGGCGACCTGCAGCGCCCGTTGGAGCAGGTGAGCTGGGATGACTGCCAGACGTTTATCACCAAGCTGAATCAGATGACAGGGAAGAACTTCCGCCTGCCCACCGAGGCCGAGTGGGAGTACGCCGCCCGCGGCGGCAACCGCAGCGAGGGCTACAAATATGCCGGCAGCAACACCGTCGGCGATGTGGCGTGGTACTGGGACAACTCCTACGCATTGGGCAGCAGCAATCCAGACTATGGCACCCATTCCGTCGCCACCAAGGCCCCAAACGAGCTGGGTCTGTACGACCTGAGCGGCAACGTGTGGGAGTGGTGCCAGGACTGGTATGGCAGCTACAGCAGCGACGCTCAGACCAATCCCACCGGCCCTGCTTCGGGCTCCTTTCGCGTGGCCCGTGGTGGCAGCTGGGACTACGATGCCGGGAGCTGCCGCGTGTCCAACCGCGGCGGCAGCACGCCGTCGGCCACCTACTTCGACCTTGGGCTCCGCCTTGCCCTCTAGTTTCCACCCTTCAAAAAAGAGAGAGTAACGAGTTAAAGATTAACGAGAAAAGAAAAAAGAAAACGTTCGCCTGAGGGCGTGAGCCTTCGGGGGCGAAAAGCCCCATAGGGCTCGCCCCGAAGCTCACGACATCGACGCAATCATGTAACTCTATTTCAAATTCTCACAGTGGCTGTAACTTATGACAACTTTACATCTTTATGTCTTCTTCGTCCATGACTAGCTACAGTTACTAGTAGGCACGATAATTTTTGTCACAAAATTGCACCAAATTGCATGAATTGTTGAGCGGAAAAAGCAGAGGGCGTGTGTCATAACACCCCCAACCCCTCCTATCTTAGGGAGGCCGCTGAAAAAGCACAGGCAAATAATTGATTTGCCTAACGATGGATATATTCAAACCTAGATTTGAATAAATTAACTGCAAATTTTGTGATATTTCAAACTATATTCAAGAAATATTGCGCCCGTTCGGTTGCGGGGGAGACTGGCTGGAACCAATCGCTGAACAGATTCAGTGAGGGGGAACAGAACTAAAAAAACGTAAAACTTGAGCTCTCATTTTGTATTACGCTGGGGTTGCATTATCTTTGCAGGTTGAAATGAATTTTTGTTGAAAATTACAAACTGACGATATGAAGAAATTTCATTTTTTGACCTTAATGTGTATGCTCGTGTCGTGTGCGTTGACCGCTGTGGCACAGAACAATGTGGCCGAAGAGGTGGCCTGGGTGGTGGGCGACGAGCCCATCTTCAAGAGCGACATCGAGGAGCAGTACCTGCAGCTGCAGTATGAGCGCCATCACCTGGACGGCAACCCCTATTGCGTGATCCCCGAGCAGATGGCCATCGACAAGCTGTTCTTGCACCAGGCCCGCATCGACACTGTGGAGATACAGAACTCGCAGGTGATGCACGAGGTGGACAGCCGCATCAACTACTTCATCGCCAACCTGGGCAGCAAGGAGAAGGTCGAGGAGTACTTCCACAAACCGATGCCGCAGCTGCGCGAGAAGCTGGCCGACATGATACGCGACCAGTACAGCATCCAGCAGGTGCAGAGCAACCTGACCAAGAAGGTAAAGGCCACACCGGCCGAGGTGCGCAAGTACTTCAGTACGGTGCCTGCCGACTCGCTGCCCTACATCCCTCGCCAGGTGGAGGTGCAGATCATCACCATCAACCCCGTCATCCCGCAGCAGGAGATTGACGAGGTGAAGTCGCGTCTGCGCGACTATGCCCAGCGCATCACCAGCGGCGAGAGCGAGTTCTCGACGATGGCCATCCTCTACAGCGAAGACCCGGCCACGGCGGTCTATGGCGGTGAGACGGGCTTCCAGAGCCGGTCGGTGCTGCTGCCGGAATATGCCACTGCGGCGTTTAACCTCAACGACACGAAGAAGGTGTCGAACATAGTCGAGACCGATGACGGCTTCCACATCATCCAGCTCATCGAGAAGCGCGGCGACCGCATCAACACGCGCCACATCCTGCTGCGCCCCAAGGTGAGCGACAAGGACCTGACCGATGCCATCACCCGCCTCGACTCGGTGCGCACCGAGATTCAGAACGGCAAGTTCACCTTTGAGCAGGCCGCCCTCTATATCTCGCAGGACAAGGACTCGCGCAACAACAACGGCATCATGCTCAACGAGAAGACCCACAGCAACCGCTTCGAGATGGCCGACCTGCCCAGCGAGGTGGGCAAGCTGGTCAACACCATGCAGGAGGGCGAGATGAGCCAGCCGTTTGTGATGAAGAACGCGCAGACCCAGCGCGACCAGGTGTGCATCGTGCGTCTGCAGAAGCGCATCGAGGGGCACAAGGCCGACCTGGCCGAGGACTACCAGACGTTGAAGTCCATGTATGAGAACCACAAGAAGGCCGAGATTATCGACAACTGGGTCAAGGAGAAGCAGAAGTCGACCTACGTCTACATCGAGGACAACTGGCGCGACTGCGAGTTCCGCTACCCATGGATCAAGAAATAATTTAAAGTTAATAGTTAGTTAATAGTTAAAAGTTGCTGGGCTTTTTCTGACCATTCGAGCAATCGCCCCAACTAACGTCTAACAACTAACTAACAACTAAAAACTCCTCAAGGTGTCTTATCATGTGTCTCGCATAATGCCGTTGGCCGCCTGCCTTGTGCTGGCGGTGTCGGCGTTGTGGGCTGCCGGGCCACGCAACCCGCAGACGGCTCGTGCCGCCGCGGGCGCCAAGCCCAAGCATGTGAGCCGCATCACGCCACAGATTCCCAAGGCCAACCGCAACCAGCCGGGCAAGGTGTTTCTGGAGAACGCCGACGAGCTGGTGGCCGACGAGAACCGCAGCACCGACTATCAGGTGCTGCGTGGCAATGTGCGCTTTCGCCGTGGCGACATGTACATGTTTTGCGATAGTGCCTACTTCTACGACAAGACCAGTTCGCTCGATGCCTTCGGCCATGTGCACATGACCCAGGCCGACACGCTGCAGGTCTATGCCGACGTGCTTCACTACTATGGCGACGAGCAGGTGGCTCAGCTGCGGCACAACGTGCGGCTCGAGAACCGCTCGACCACACTGCTCACCGACAGCCTGGACTACGAGATCACCAGCAATGTGGGCTACTACTTCGACCACGGCACCATTGTCGACAACAAGAACAACACCGAGTTGACAAGCGAGTATGGGCGCTATGAGATGGACACCAAGCAGGCCGAGTTCTCGACCAACGTCCACCTGATCAACGACCAGTATGAGATGAACACGCAGCTGCTGCGCTACAACACGCAGACGCACATCGCCACCATCGTCGACGAGACGGTCATCGTGAGCGACAGCAGCACCATCTATACGAGCAACGGGTGGTACAACACCAGCCGCGACGATGCCACGCTCTATGACCGCGCCCAGATCAATGCCCGCGACGGCAAGACACTGGTGGGCGACACGGTCTACTACGACCGGTCACGCAACTACGGCGAGGCGCGCGGCAATGTCATCGTCACCGACGATGTCAACAAGGTTATCCTCGATGGCGACTATGGCTACCACGACGAGGCATCGCACTACAGCTATGTCACCCGCAACGCGCGGGCACGCGAGTTCTCGCAGGGCGACACCATCTATCTGCACGCCGACACCCTGTGCACCATCATCAACGATGACTCGGTGCGGGTGCTCAAGGCATTTCGCAGTGTCAAGTTCTATCGTAGCGACCTGCAGGGCATCTGCGACTCGTTGCAGCTGAGCGAGGCCGACTCGATTCTCAACCTCTATCGCCATGCCGTGGTGTGGAACGGCAATCGGCAGATTGCCGGGGCCGAGATCAACGTGCACCTCAACGACAGCACGGTCGACTGGGCCACGCTACCCAACATGGGACTGATGGTCGAGCATGTGGGCGAGGACTACTACGACCAGCTCAGCGGCAAGAAGATGAGGGCCACGTTCGAGAACAAGGAGATTCGGCAGCTCGACGTGGACGGCAATGTCATGGTCATCCTGTATCCGCAGGAGGAAGACTCGACCTACAACAAGCAGGTCTATGCCGAGTCGAGCTACCTCAAGCTCAACCTCAAGGCCAAACAGGAGGTGGAGCGTGTGGCCATGTGGCCCGAGGTGTCGGGCAAGGTGACGCCGCTCTACCTGATGCGCAAGAGCGACCTCTACCTGCCGCAGTTCAAGTGGCACGACAGCTTGCGTCCCAAGACTCCGGCCGATGTCATGGAGGTCAACGACGAGATGCGACAGCTCATGGCCTCGCCCGACCAGACCAGCTCGCGCCATCGGAACTAGTTTTTAGTTTTTAGTTTTTGCTGTTGGTTAACTCGAATGGTCGAAAACTCGAAAACACGAATGGTCGCATGCCCGGCTATCCCCAAACTATCAACTATAAATTATCACCTATCAACTATAAACTATATATATTTTCGTGAGCGACGTTATTAAATTACTGCCCGACTCGGTGGCCAACCAGATAGCCGCCGGCGAGGTGATTCAGCGGCCGGCCTCGGTTATCAAGGAGCTGGTCGAGAACGCCATTGACGCCCGGGCCGATAACATACAGATTATCCTCAAAGATGCCGGACGCACACTCATCCAGATTATCGACAATGGGGTGGGGATGAGCGACACCGACGCCCGGCTGGCCTTCGAGCGCCACAGCACGTCCAAGATTCGATCGGCCGACGACCTGTTTGCCCTCACCACCATGGGGTTTCGCGGTGAGGCATTGGCATCAATCTGTGCTATCTCGCAGGTCGAGTTGCGCACACGCACACGCGACTCGCAGCTTGGTACACGCCTCATCATCAATGGCTCGGTGTGCGAGAGCCAGGAGCCTGACATGTGCCCTGCGGGCAGCAACTTCATGATCAAGAACATCTTCTACAATGTGCCGGCACGGCGCAAGTTTCTCAAGAGCAACGAGGTGGAGCTGAACAACATCGTGCGTGAGTTTGAGAAGCTGGCCATGGTCAACCACAATGTCGAATTTACGCTGATGAACAATGGACACCTGATGTACAAGCTGTTGCCAGGGTCGTTTCTGCAACGAGTCACTGCACTGATGGGCAAGGTGTTTGACGACCAGCTCATCCCCGTCAATGTCGACACCACGTTGGTGCGCATCAGCGGCTATGTGTCCAAGCCCTCGTTTGCCCGCAAGCGCAACTACAAGCAGTTCCTCTTTGTCAACGAGCGCTACATGAAGCACCCTTACTTCCACAAGGCCATTCTGTCGTGCTACGACCAGCTCATCCCACAAGACGAACAACCCAACTATTTCTTGCGGTTCACCGTCGACCCCGAGACCATCGATGTCAACATACACCCCACCAAGACCGAGATCAAATTTGAGAACGAACAACCCATCTGGCAGATATTGGCAGCAGGGGTCAAGGAGGCAGTGGGCCGCTATGGCGACGTGCCCAGCATAGAGTTTGACGCCGAAGGAGCCCCCGACATCCCGGCCTACGACCGGCATGCGCAGGTCAAGAAGCCCGAGATTGACGTTGACCCGCACTACAACCCCTTCAGGCAGGGGCAGCAGCCGTCGAGCTACCGCCAGCAGGCCGTGAGCAACTGGGAGGAGCTGTACCGAAACTTCGAGAACCGCAAGCGCGAGGCCGCCCAGGCAGTGACCGACGACGACTTGCAGCTGCTGCAAGCCAGCGCACCTGCCACCACCGAAGCCCAGCCCGCCCAGCAGAGCTTGCTGCCCGACGCAGACATGCAAGCCACATTCTTGCAGTTCAAGGGTCGCTATATCATCGCGCCCATGCAGTCGGGCCTGATGGTGGTGGACCAGCACAGGGCGCACTTGCGTCTGCTCTTCGACCGCTATATCCGCCAACTGTCGCAGCAGAGCATCGCCTCGCAGACTGTGCTGTTCCCCGAGGTGCTGCACCTGTCGCCCGGGCAGAGCGCCATGCTCACCGGCTTGTTGCCCGAACTGGAGCGCATCGGCTTCGGGTTGACACGGCAAGGCAACGACGACTGGGCTGTGACAAGCGTGCCGTCGGGCATTGAGGGGGCCAGTGCTGCCGATGTGGTGGCGCAGGTGCTCGAGTCGGTCGAACAGGGTGGAGCCTCGGTGCGCAGTCGCATCATGGAGCACATCGCATTGCGCGTGGCCGAGTCGGCTGCCATTGCCTATGGGCACCGCCTGACGCAGGACGAGATGAACAAGCTCGTGTCCGACCTGCTGCGTGCCGCCAATCCCAACTACACCCCTGACGGCAACACCATCATCAGTGTCATCCCCACCGAACGTATCTCTCGATTATTCTGACCACATCACATGATAGACATTCCATCGATTGTCCAGACCTCTGACCGATATAATCTGCATGGACACACTCAATTCTGCGACGGGCATGCCGACATGGAGCAGTTTGTCGTCCATGCCGTTGACGCGCGATTCACACACTATGGCTTCACGCCTCACGGCCCCACGTCGGTGCCGTCGACATGCAACATGACACGTGAGGCCGTGCCGCAATTTCTGTCCGAGGTCGACCGTCTGCGGCGGGTCTATGGCACCCGCATCACCCTCCTGGCCGGCATGGAGATTGACTACATTGACGGCTTCGGGCCTAGCGACCCCTACTTCCAGTCGTTGCCACTCGACTACCGCATCGGTTCGGTGCATTTCATCCCGTCGCTGGCTGACCCGGGCTGTTTTGTCGACATTGATGGGCGTTACGAGCGTTTCAGCGAGAAGATGCGTCAGCACTTCGATGGCGACATCGAGTGGGTGGTGCGCACCTTCTTCCGTCAGATGACACGCATGGTCGAGCAGGGCGGATTTGACATTGTGGGACACCTCGACAAGATTGGGCACAACGCCAGTCAGTATCGTCACGGCATCGACCGTGAGCCATGGTATGACGCACTGGTGCGTGACCTCATCGAGGCCGTGCTGGACCACCATCTCGTCATCGAGGTCAACACCAAGGCTTGGGCCGAGCATGGCCGTTTTTTCCCCGCCGAGCGATACTTCGGCATGCTGCGTGCCGCCCATGCACAGGTGGTGTTCAACAGCGACGCCCACTGGCCTCATCTCATCAATGCTGGGCGCAACGAGGCTATGCGAGCGTTCATCGAACGATAGATCTAGGCCGAAAATGGGTGTTTTTTATCATTTGTTTGGCTGTGTGAGAAAAATGTAGTTATTTAGCGGCAAAATTCAGAACACATCCGATGGCAAAGACAAAATTCAACCTCGAGTATGCGCTGGGGCGCACCGCACCCAGCAGAGTATGGGGACACCTCAATTCAGCCTCCGGACTTGAAGGCTGGTTTGCCGACCAGGTCGACCAGGACGGCAAGCTGTTCACTTTTCACTGGGGCAACAGCTCGCAGCAAGCGTCGCTTGTGTCGATGCGGCGCGACGTCTATGTGCGCTATCGCTGGAACGATGACCAGGAGCGCACGTTCTTTGAGATGCGCATCAGCAAGAGCGAACTCACCGACGAGACCACGCTCAGTGTCACCGACTACGCCGACGACCAGGACGATCAGGACGAGCTCACCGACCTCTGGGACCAGCAGGTCGACAACCTGAAACGCACACTGGGGGTCAGTTGACAATTATTGACCCAGAACTGAGAATTTTTCGGCCGTCTGGGCCGTAGTTCGCAAGAATTGCTTAATTTTGCAGTCGCAAAAATTGAGCAAAAGCATGTTCCGCATCAAGAAGCTGTACATATTCATGCTGAAGACCTTCTTGCCGCAGTTCATGATGACTTTCCTCATATGCCTGTTCATCGTGATGATGCAGTTCTTGTGGAGG
>CACZHT010000078.1 GCA_902781045.1 uncultured Bacteroidales bacterium
TTCGCTCATTTTTCTTGTGTTCCAACGGAACACGGCCTCGTCGATGTAGGCTTGCAGATGCCCGTCGCTCACGTTGTGGTAACAGCCAGTTATCATCCTTCGGAAGTGGCTCCAGAAACCCTCGATTGAGTTGGTGAAGATGTTGTCATTGGCATATTCCTCCTCGCTGTGGCGAACGATACCGTGATAGTAGCCAAGGCCGCCCAAACCATTGTATGCTGAGAGTTCGTCAGTCATCACAAATGAGCCTTTCTTAACGAACCGCTGGATGATGGACTGCAAGGTGGACTTGTCGCACTTTTCCACGACCAAGGCACGGACATACGACATCGGCTCAATCTCTCCGTCCTCGTTCTCAATGGCGGTGCGCTCCATCATGCCGAACACTGGAGTCTTTGTCTTTGTCGAGCGACCCTGGGTGTGCGGTGTACGCATGGATTTGTGCTTCCACTTCTCCTTGCCACCGATGTACACCTCATCGCACTCCACCGTTCCGTCGAACTGGCTCTCACCGTCCTGCGCATAGAGCGAGCGGATTTTGTGCAGCATGTGCCATGCGGTCTTCTGAGTCACCTCGATGTCACGGGACAACTGAAGGGAAGATATGCCCTTCTTGTGGCTGCTGATGAGATACATCGCCAAGAACCACTTGCGCAGCGGCAACTTGGTGTTCTCGAAGATGGTTCCAGTGGTGCAGGAGAAGTTATGGTCACAGGCTTGGCAGCGGAAGCGACCATCCGAGCGACGGGCGCAATGGTGCTTGCCGCAGTTTGGGCAGACAATATCGTAGCCCCAACGTGCTTCAGTGAGTGCTTGTTTGCAGGTCTTTTCGTCAACAAAGTAGTCGGCTACTGTGACGAGAGAGTCGAATTGTGTGAAATCTATCATGGCAAAAGATGTGTTTGACATTAGTATTGCACTGATTATCAAGCAATTACCATGCCAAACACATCTTTTAAGTCTTAATGGAAGTTAAATCTTGTAAAGATTTATGCGAGGGGACAACAAGTATATAGTTCCCAAAATAATTTCGCGGTTTTTCGCGGTCATGAGCCCCACAGCCTCATAAAATTCATTCCCAAAATAACACAATTCGTTCCGCTTATTCCACAATTGGCGGGATGGTAACTTGCATGCCTGTGCGTATGGCCGTAATTTAGCGGTCGAAATTCAAAGATAGGCATGAAAGATAGCAACCATATCAACCCACAACCGAAGACGCAAGTTTTCATCATTGAGGACGAGTACTACGCCGCAGTCGAACTCAAACACAATCTGAGCCAATTGCGACCCGACTATGTGATTGTGGGTCAGGCCGAGGACGTGGAAGGAAGCATCGACTTCTTGTCAGGCCACCATGTTGATCTGATCATAGCAGACATCCGCCTGAGCGACGGCTATAGTTTCGAGGTCTTAGACCAATTGCACCTCACCCATGTCCCCATCATCTTCACCACAGCCTATGCCCAATATCGCGAGCGTGCCGCCAGTTACCGCATGGTCGACTTCCTGCTCAAGCCCATCGCCCGCGCTGCACTACAACAAGCCCTTGAAAAATTTGAGATTGAAACAAATAAAACCAATGTTTAATATCCTAAAACTAACAATTATGACTAAAACAGTACTAAACCGACTCGTCGCGCTAGTGTGCGTCATGCTGATGGGGCTGGCCGCCAAGGCACAGACCGCACAGTACCTGATTGTGACGCTGCAAGACGAGGCAAAGACCGTCTTTGCGCTGGCCGAGAAACCTGTAGTCACAATGACTGATGGCATATTCAAGGCCGAGACTCCCAGCCAGGTCATTGAAGTCGCCATCGCCGATGTGCTCAACTACACATTCAGCGATCAGGCACCCTACACCGACATTGACCAAGTGAAGACCGATGCAACCAAGCCTGTGATTGAGGCTGGTAATGCTCACTTTGAGAATCTCAAGCCAGGAACCGTGGTCAACATCTTCACAGTTGACGGCCGCCGTGCAGGATCGGCAACCGCCACTGCTACAGGAACAGTTGACATCGACCTCAGTGGACTGGGCGACGGAGTCTTTATCCTGACCACACCCAGTGCTAGTTACAAAATCTACAATCGTTAATCACCACCTAAACTAAAACAACAATGAAAAAGATATTTCTTGCGCTGATGGCCGTCGCTGGCCTCGCCACCTGTGCCCAAGCACAGACCACCTATAACATGAACGTCCGCCTCAACGACGGCACCGTAGTAACCTATGCCGCCGATGATGTAGCCGAAGTCACATTCGACGAAGCCGAGCAACCCTACAACATCCTCACCGAGGAATTTATCCCCGATGCGGTCTTGCGTGACTACATCAAGACCAACATCGCCGGTGGCGAGGACACCTACACCAACATCCAGGCTGCTGCCTATAACGGTGCTATTAATATCAATCAACTGCGGGTGTTTGACTTCAAGGGCCTAGAGTTCTTCACCAACCTGCAGGAACTCTACTGCTCGGGAATCAACATCCAAACCATCGACATCAGCGCACTGAAGAACCTGCGAGTCTTTGATGCCTCGAGTTGCCAATTCCTCACCTCACTCACAACGGGTGAAATGGAGAAGATGGAAGATTTCAACATTTCGCGCTGCAGCAAGTTGACTGGATATGACTTGAATCAACTCCCCTCATCACTGAAGTCGCTCAAAGTTATTTCGTTGAAATATGAAGACTTGCCCCTTAGCAAGTTTACACAGTTGGAAACACTGATGGCAGATATGAACAATTTGAGCACCCTAGACCTGCATGGCTATACCACGCTCAAAGAAGTGTCGCTCAGCGGCAACCAACTGACTACGGTCAATCTGAGTGGCTGTGAAAACCTGAAGGGCCTGATTCTGAGTTATAACACAAATCTGGCTTCGCTCGACATCACAGGCTGCAATAGCATTGAGCGCCTTTATGTTCAAAACACCAAACTGACTGATATAGACCTTAGTCCCATTGCAGCCACGCTGCAGGAACTGAATGTGTCAAGCAACGGCTTGACCAGCCTCGATGTGAGCCAGTGTACCGAACTGACCTACCTTGAGTGCCAGAGCAACAATCTGACACAAGCCATGGACTTCAGCAACAACACCAAGTTGACCGACCTGCGCATCGAGAGCAACCAGGTGCCATCGGTCAACCTGAAGAACTGCAACCAACTGCAGACACTCAACTGCTACAGCAACGAGGCACTCACCTCGCTCATTCTGCCTGACGATCAGAGCCACATGACCCTGCTCAATGCATTCTCAATCCCCAATGTGACCGAACTCAATGTCGGCAACATGACTGCGGTTGAATGGTTCAGCGTTTACGTGACAGGTCTGACACGCATCGACATCAGCAATGTTAACCATAATGCCAAAGGCATCTATCTCTACTACAACGAAAATCTGCGTCAAATCAAGGTCTGGAGTGACTTTGACTTGAATAATCCTCCCAGCAATGTCTTTAAGGATGACACCGCCGAGTTTGTCTACGAGTTCACCGAGGAGTAACCCCTCAGTTTCGCCAAAGTAAACACAGGGCGCGACCACATCTGCTGGCCGCGCCCTATGTTTTGTGAGGTGACATACCTCTTGCGTCACAATCCATGTAAATTTGCAATCGGATTGCAAATTTGCATAGACTCGGATGTCTTATAGTATTGTTTGCAGATGCGAGTAGTTGAGCAACTTGACCTTGCCTACGGTGTTCTCTAATTCGCCGGCATAAACAACTGCGCGTTCGGCAATTGCAGACTTGACATAATTGTCCATACACCTGACCGTACGCTCAAAGTCCTTGTGATAGGTCATCGATGACTTAATCTCTATGCCCGTCAAAGCCTCGCCACGCTTCAAAATCAGGTCAATCTCATTCTGGTTTGAATCACGGTAGAAGTAGGCATTCGGCTGTTTTCCGACATTGAGACGCGACTTGATAGCTTCCATTACTATCAGGTTTTCGAACAATGCACCGCGCATCTTGTCTCGTGCTAATTGCTGGGGAGACTCGATATCGAGCAGATAACAAGCCAGCCCTGTATCGCAAAAGTATAGTTTTGGTGTTTTAATGAGCCTCTTGGTGGTGTTCTCATAATAAGGCGGCAACATGGTGATAACATAAGAGGCCTGGAGTACGCTCAACCACGACTTGACTGTGTTGACTGCCACACCAACCTCATTGGCGAGCTGACTGGCAACAAACAGCGAACCGATGCGTGCGGCACAAAGCCGCAAAAAACGCTCAAAAGCCATCATGTCGGTAACATGCAGCAAATCACGAACATCACGTTCGAGATATGTCTTGGCGTAAGCGGGATAGACATATTGAGCCAGGTTCTTGCCTGCACACACTGCCGGATAAAGCCCATCAAACATGAGCTGATCCAGGGACTTGCTCTGCAGCTGACTGCTCACCTCGTTCATCGACAACGGGAGCAGTTCGAGCACGGCAGCTCGTCCGGCCAATGACTGCGACACAGACCGCAGCATGGCAAAATTTGAGCTGCCCGAGAGCACGAACCGCTTGTCAGGCTCACGATCGACAATCCCCTGGATGTAAGACATCAGCTCGGGCACACGTTGCACCTCGTCAATAATCATGCCCTGCTCGTTCTGACGCAGAAACGCAACTGGGTCGCTGGATGCCAACTCTCTGACATTCAGATCCTCGAGCGAAAAACAGGCATAATGTGCGAACAAATGTTGAATCAAGGTTGTCTTGCCCGACTGGCGAGGGCCTGTAACCACGACAACCTGGAAGTAGCGTGCCATTTCGATGATGATATTCTCAATGTCTCGCGAAATGTATTCCATACTAGAGATAAAATGAATGTGAGGCCACAAAGTTACGGCAATTATCTGAAACTGCAGCAAGAAATCTATACAAATTTGCAATCGGATTGCAAATTTGCATAGATCGTTGCAGTTTTTCTTCTCTAAGCAACCGTTAAAACAATGGTTTTGCGACAAAAAAATGCCATAAATGGCACTTTCGTGACGTAAAACTTGCCGCGTCAAGCAAGAAACATGCAAATCGGCATACGCTTGTTTCTGCAGTTTGCTTTCGGCCAAGGTAGGCGGCATCTCGGGAATGCAAAAAGAAAAAACCGTTTTCTTTTTGCATTTCGCTCGTTTTTCACTACCTTTGCGACAAGAAGATAAGGACATCGATTATGAGCAACAAGATTACAGTCATTGGCGGTATCAACATGGACATTTCGGCGACCATGACGGCTACGCTGGTCGAGCGCGACTCCATCCCGGGGCAGGTGTCGATGAGCAGCGGTGGGGTGGCACGCAACATCGCCCACAACTTGCGGCTGCTGGGGCATGACGTGCGCCTGGTGAGTGTGCTGGGCGGCGACATCTTCGGGCGCATCTGCCATGAGCAGTGCAACGACCTAGGGTTGGACCTGTCGCTGACCGAACGCGCGAGCGACATGCGCAATGGCCTGTACTTGTGTGTCAATGACTGCGAGGGAAACATGGTGACGGCCGTGGCCGACATGGACATCATGGCCCGCATCACCCCAGAATTCCTGTCATTGCGCATTGGCACCATCAACCAGTCGGCACTGGTCATTGCCGACACCAACCTTGCCGCACCGTCACTGAGCTATCTGCTGGATCACTGCACAGTGCCACTGATGGTCGACACAGTCAGCACGGCCAAAGCATCACGCATTGTCCAAGCCCTGCAACAGAGCGAGACGCACCGCTTGCACACACTCAAACTCAACCGCTGGGAGGCTCTGGCTGTGACCAACTGTCGCACGATTGAGGCCGTCGCATTGCTGCTTGCCCAGCTGGGTGTGCAGCATGTCTACATCACCCTCGACAGCGAAGGGGTCTATTGCAGCAACGGCTCACGCCATGAGCGTTTCGCCGCCATTCCCACTCAAGTGGTCAACACTACCGGTGCAGGTGACGCTTTTGTTGCCGGACTGGCTCATGCGCTCATGCAAGGTGTCCGCTGGCCTGATTGCACTGTATGGGCTCAGCGTGCCGCACACTCAGCCCTGCTCACACCGATGACCGTAAACCCCGACATCGCATCAATCATGCTCACTCAATGCACAATGCACAATGCATGCGAGTTATAACTTTTTGAGGATTGTCTTACCACCCCAACTCCTCCTAAGAAAGGCCGCTAAAAAAGTACAGGCAAATAATTGATTTGCTTCACGATGGTTATGTGTATCTGTTCAGCGATTACGTCGGAGACGCTAAAATGCTTCGAAGAAGCTATTTGTTCGAAAGACCATGCAAGAGGGCCGGAGGTCCTCGCCGCTTGGTCCACACAGGAGCAGAACAAAAGTTCCTCTGCGAGGCACTTGGCAGGTCGAGTCTCAGGACCAAGCTGCGTGCATCTTCGATGCACTTGCATGGCCTTTCGAACAAAATCGGGTCTTCGACCCGCTCTGCATCTTCGATGCACAGGGGGGTAAGAGGAGATTCTTCTGAATCGCTGAATAGAATAGGTTCAAACCTAAATTTGAATAAATTATCTGCAAATTTCGTGATAGTTCGAATTATATTCAAGAAAAATTGCGCCCGTTCGGTTGCGAGCTAAAGGTTCGTGTTTTATTCGCGTAATTCGCGGTTTATTACTTTTTCAGCAGCCTTTAAGATGAGGAGGGGAGCTTTTGCCTGGCGATGGTAACGGCTCTACTGCCTTACTGCCAAAAACTTTTTAACTTCTTAACTACTTGTACAATGCTGGGCGATGGCGTGGCTATGTGTCATCGGCGGCGGTACCGCACCATCCCTATCCTGATCAACCGACCGTTTGTGTAAATGATAAACTTTTACTACCTTTGTAGTCGAAAAAAAACAAGATTTCTCATGGAACGCTTCTTCAACACCGCCGGACCCAATGACTCAGCAGACAGCTACACGGTGGATCCATTGAGCCGGTTTGACCTTGATGACATTCTTGACCTCATCAAGATGAAGAAATACTTTGTGCTGCACGCACCGCGCCAGACGGGCAAAACATCGTGCCTGTTGGCCCTGCGCAACTACCTCAATGAGCAGGGCGATTACATCGCCGTCTATGCCAACGTCGAGGGAGGACAGGCCGCACGAAACGATGTGGAGACGGTTATTACTGGCATCAGCGAGACTATAGCTGAGAGAGTTGCAGGTGTCACAAACGATTCCACACCATTCGACACGCTCAAGACCGTGAGAGGGATGAGCAGCAGTTCGATGTTGACAACCTATTTGCAGAGGCTGGCGGCTGCCCTGCCCAAGCCGCTGGTGCTGTTCATCGACGAGATTGACGCGCTGGTGGGAGACTCGCTGGTGAGCGTGCTGCGACAGATACGTGCCGGTTATGACGAGCGCCCTTCCCGCTTCCCGCAGAGCATCGTGCTGTGCGGAGTGCGCGATGTGCGCGACTACCGCATCGTCCTGTCCAACCAGGACATCATCACTGGTGGGTCGGCGTTCAACATCAAGGCCAAGTCGCTCAGGCTGGGCAACTTCACCCCCGACGAGATTCGCGCCCTCTACGGCCAGCACACGGCCGAGACGGGGCAGGTGTTTGAGGAGGAATGCTTTCCGCTGGTGTGGCAGGCCACAGAGGGCCA
>CACZHT010000079.1 GCA_902781045.1 uncultured Bacteroidales bacterium
TGGCCCTCTGTGGCCTGCCACACCAGCGGAAAGCATTCCTCCTCAAACACCTGCCCCGTCTCGGCCGTGTGCTGGCCGTAGAGGGCGCGAATCTCGTCGAGGGTGAAGTTGCCCAGCCTGAGCGACTTGGCCTTGATGTTGAACGCCGACCCGCCAGTGATGATGTCCTGATTGGACAGCACGATGCGGTAGTCGCGCACATCGCGCACTCCGCACAGCACGATGCTCTGCGGGAAGCGTGCAGGGCGGTTAGCATAACCGGCACGTATCTGTCGCAGCACGCTCACCAGCGAGTCGCCCACCAGCGCGTCAATCTCGTCGATGAACAGCACCAGTGGCTTGGACAACCGTTCGGCCGCAAGGCGCAGAAAGGATGTCAACATCGATGCCGGAGCAACATTGCGAACCTCATCGCGCATCTGGTAGGGGCTGTCATTGCCAACAATTAGGCGCATTTCCTCGGCCAGCGTGTCGCAAGTGGCCATCACCACTTCGCCGATGTCGTTGCGCATAGCCTGCCCTCCCTCAATGTTGGCATAGACTGCAATATACTCGCCCTTCTCGTTGAGGTAGTCGCGCAAGGCCAGCAGGCAAGATGTCTTGCCCGTCTGGCGCGGGGCATGAAGCACAAAGTATTTGGTTTGCCTGATGAGCGTCAGTATCTCATCAAGGTCAAATCGGCTCAGCGGATCGAGCGTATATTGCATGCTGGGGACATTAGGTCCTGCTGTGTTGAAATAGCGTTCCATTGGCCTGCTTGTTTAAATTAGCCTACAAAGATACGTTTTTTAATTGAGAATTGAGAACAGCGAACGAGAATTTGTTGCTCGTGACTGGTCAATTGACCTGGACGGGGATGCCTGTGGCCTGGGCGATGCGGTCGCCGATGGCCTGCAGCTCGTCGTGCTCGATCTTGACCAGATGGTCGGCCGGTGTCTTGCGGTCGAGCGAGTAGAGCATCACTTCGCGAGGCTGGATTTGGCGGTAGGCCTCGATGAGGGCGTTGACCTCCTGGTCGGTGGTGTTGTCAAAGGGTTTGCCCTCCCACTCACCCCGCAACATCATGGTCTGCACGATGCACTGGCCAGCGAACTGCTTGAGGTCCTCGATCACTCCCTCGGGGATGAGGTTGGGCGACTGTGGGCGATTGATGACACGCAGGGTGGCGGCGATGGCCGAGTCGAGTTTGAGGATGTTGTTGTCCACCTTTTTCAAGGCTTCGGCCACAGCTGGACGACCTGCCATGGTCGAGTTGCTGAGCACGCTCACCCGGGCTTCGGGATAGTAGCGGTCGCGCAACAGCATCACGTCGTGTACCACCTCTTTGAAGTGGGGATGCAGCGTGGGCTCGCCGTTGCCCGAGAAGGTGATCACGTCCAGGCCCGAGCCTTCGGCTTTCAACTGCTCGAGTTTGGCCTTGAGTTGGCGCTTGACGGCCTCGCGTGTGGGGATGCCTGTCGTGCCCGGTCCCTGGGCATTGAATCCGGCCTCGCAGTAGAGGCAATCGAATGAACAAATCTTGCCATCATTGGGCATGAGATTTACCCCCAGCGAGATGCCGAGACGGCGGCTGTGAATGGGGCCAAAAATGGTGCTGTGAAATAAGACGGTTTGCATCTCAGTAGTTTAGAGTTAAGAGTTTATTGTTATCCGTTAATGATGTTTAAATAGCGTTGGGCGATGATGGGAGCATCGAAGCGGTCGGCGACCCATCGGTGCTGGGTGGTGCGGTCGATGTGTGCAACTGCCGCCCACTCGATGCCACGCGCCACGTCGGCCGGATCGTTACTGCCGGTGACATAGCCATTGTGCAGATGGCTGACGATGTCGACCTGTCCTCCGGCACCTGTGGTGACCGGGATGCAGCCGCTGGCCATGCCCTCGAGCAAGGTGTAGCCGAACGACTCGTATCGCGACGTGCTCAGCACGATGTGTGCCTGGCGGAACACGGCGTTGATGTCGGTGATATAGCCCAGATGGGTGTGAGCGACAGGCAGTTGGTCGAGCAGTGACATGTCGCGCAACTCGCCATAGAGCAGCAGATGCACCCGCTTGGCCAAATCGGGGTTATGCCCAGCAAGGTGCCGCATCGAGTCGATGAGCAGGTCGAAACCCTTGACCGGGTCATCGAGGCGGGCGGCTCCCATGGCGATGACCAGAGCATCGGCAGGCAGCTCTGGACGCGGGTTGTAGTCGCAGCTGTAGTCACTTGTGGGGAATGGGTTGCCGATGACCGTCACCTCACGTCCGCACAACAGGGTGCTCTGGCGGCAACAGTCGGCCAACCAGTTGCTCACGGCCACGAAGTGGATGCCGCAACGGCCATACAAGCTGACCTTGCGCCGCAGGGTATTGGTAGCCAGCGTGCTGCCGCTGGGCAACAATGGGCAGTCGGCACACTGTTCCTGATACCCCTTGCACTCGTAGGCATGGTGGCACACCCCAGTGCAGGGCCACATGTCGTGCATAGTCCAGACGATGGGCTTGCCCAGCTGTGTCAGTCGCTCGATGTCGTGCAGCGAGAGCATGCCCTGGTTGGTCCAGCCCAGCAGCAGTGCATCGGCCTCGCGCACCCAGGGGTGCCGGCTCACATCCACACCGTGAGTGGCGGTGTCAATCTTGAACAACGTGTCGCGGCGAAGTCCGTTACGCACATAGATGCCCAGCCGCTCGGCCAGAAACGCCCATCGGCGACTCAGTGCGTTGCCTGCCACAGCCACGTTGGGGTCGTTGCCATGCCGGTCGACCACAAGCATGCGGGCATGCACGCCCAGCTGTTGCAGGCCGTGCATCAGTCGCAGGGTGGCGATGGCCGCCCCACCCAACTGGTCGCTGCGATTGATCAAGACCACTCTCATCTTGAGGTCAGGGGTTAGGTAATTATGAATTAAACTAGAGATTGAGTTCCTGCAACAGTTCGGCCACCTCACCTCGTGTGAGCGAGCGCCGTTGCCGCAGCTGCTCAACAAAGGCATTGATGGCCTGCTGGATGTCACGGTTGCCGAACACGCGCATCAAGTAGCTGTAGGACTTGTCGAACAGCGGCTCAACCTCGTCTCGGTCGAGCTGGCACAAGCTGTGTCCGTCGGCCACGGCTGCATCCAGCAGCTCTTCGCGCCGCTTGCGGTCGAGCACTCCATGATCCTGCACCATCCTGCGGCACATGGCATTGGCAATAGCCAGCCCCATCGACACCTGATAGTGAGCATAGATGTGGTGCCACGACTTGCTGGCCGGCACTCGCGGACTGCCGGTGAAATAGAAGTCGGGCACAAAGCGCACACAGTCCACCCCATCGGCATCGATGGTGACCTCGGTCATCAGATTGTCGGCATCAAACACGCTGAGCCCGATGGCCATGCCGGCCACACCATAGCATTTGTCTTGTTCGTTGCGATATTTCATTTTTTAGTAGTAATGTAGTTGGGTTGTTACATGATAGCGGTAGGGACGCGGCGTGCCGCGTGATTAGCCCAGGCAGCAACGAGGTGGCTGCATTGTGAACTGTTCGCTGTCACTTGCGACCAAAGTCGGCCGGGATTTCACCCCACTGGTCGGTCTGCCACTTGATGATGCGGTTGGGCGGATTGTGGCTGGCCAGCCAAACCTCGGCACGGGCAATAATGGCAAACAGCTGCTCGTTGCGCGTGGTGCGTGTGAGCTTGGTCTTGCACTTGCGGTCGCGCACCCACGCCATGGCCGTGCGGCTGTCGCTGTAGATGGCAGTGTGTGTGTTGCCCGTGTTGTGGAAGAAAGCTAGCGCATGCACCAGTGCCAGAAATTCGCCCACGTTGTTGGTCGCGTCGGCGAAGGGTCCCTGGTGGAACAGCTCGGCCCCTGTCATCACGTCCACTCCACGATATTCCATCGTGCCGGGATTGCCGCTGCATGCCCCGTCGACGGCGATGCTGTCCTGCACGATCTCGGGGAATGCCTCATAGTTGATGTGCATTGCCGGACCGCGAGCGATGGCGCGCAACACCTCGCCCGGGTCATCGCCTGCACGGAAAGCTCGCACGGCCTCCTCCTGGGTCTTGTACGACTTGTATCGTGCTCCGGGATACCCCTTGACCCGTGCCTCGCACTCGGTCCACGAGTCGCACACGCCCGGCTCGGTACCTCGCCACACAACATACCATTTTCCTCGGTTGCTCGACATGAATTTTCTCTTAAAACGGCAAAGTTACGCAAAAAAATCGTAACTTTGCAACTCATGAGCAAAAAACCGATGATGAAGACAATTTTTCTGGTGGGATATATGTGCAGTGGCAAGACCACGCTGGGACGTGAGCTGGCCATTCAGCTGGGAACGGCATTCTATGACCTGGACGAAATGATTGAAGAGCGGGCCGAGATGCGGGCTACCGAAATATTTGCCCGTTTGGGCGAGCCACGCTTCCGGGAGCTGGAGCGCGAGGCATTGCACCTGGTGGCCGGCGAGCCTGCCGTGGTGGCCTGCGGCGGCGGCACACCGTGCTATGGCGACAACATGGCACTGATGAACCGCCTGGGCCTGACCGTCTGGCTCACCACCAGCGCCGAGGTCATCGCCTCACGCCTGACTCAGCCAGAACACAAACTGAAACGGCCAACCATCGCGCAGCTGGCCGATGACGAGATATTGCCCCATGTCATCGAGGCTCTGGGGCGCCGATCGCCCTACTATGCCCAGTCACAGCTGCGCTTCGACTCGACCGACATCGAGACGACTGCTGCCACCCAGGCCACAGCCCGTCGTCTGATGTCAGAATTAACTCTATTTTTTAGTTGTTGCCACGACAATAGCTAACGAATTGGTGTCTCTCTCGTCTTTCAGCGATTGCGTCGGAGACGCAAAAATGCTTCGAAGAAGCTATTTGTTCGAAAGACCATGCAAGAGGGCCGGAGGTCCTCGCCGCTTGGTCCACACA
>CACZHT010000080.1 GCA_902781045.1 uncultured Bacteroidales bacterium
TATGAGCCAAGTCATAGATGTACTGGGTTTTGTCGACATAGACAAAACCTTCTTTCCTTATCTTCTCAAAGTCCTGCACACCGGCAGGATAACGCCTGATCTCAGCCATACTATCAAAAAATTATCGACCACCAGTTATCGGTTGTCATTAGCGGCAGAAAACCGAGAACTGAAAACTCACAAGTGCAAAGGTAGTATTTTTTTGTCAAACCACAAAATATACACCAAATGCACGCACTACTGTGACAGTGGGTGCGTGCTATCTTGTGTTGTCGCCCCTGTGGGGGACAATGTTGCCAGTAAGTGATATTACTTGGCGGGAGCGGCAGGAGCCGGCTGAGCGTCCTTGGCGGGAGCCTGAGCTGCGGGAGCCTGAGCTGCGGGAGCGGCTGCCTTCTCGCCCTGCTGGGCCGGTGCGGCCTGCTCGGTGCCCTCGGTCTGAGTGCCAAAGGTCGGAGCCTGAGTCTCGGTGGTGGGCAACTTCTTGATTTGCGGTGCGCCTTGCACGATGCTCGGAGCCTGGACAAATGCCGAGGCGATGCTCAGCACGCAGATGAAGATGGCAAGCCCCCAAGTAGCCTTCTCGACAAACTCGGTGGTGCGCTTGACACCGGCAAACTGGTTGTAACCGCTCACGTTGGCTGCCAGACCGCCACCCTTGGACTTCTGGATGAGGACAACGCCAACCAAGAGGACTGATGCAATCAGAATCAAGACTGCAAAAATTACATAGAGTGTCATATCGTTAGTTTTGGTTTAAAAGTTTCTCATTTAACACCAATTTCCGCAAGAAGCGAATTTGGTCTGCAAAGTAAATACTTTTTTCTGGATTATCGGCACTAATGTGCTCAATAATTTCGAGTGCCTTGTCAAATTTCCTGCCGGCGACATAGCTCATGGCCAGACTCATGCTGAACATGGTGTCATCGGCCTGTATAGGTTCATCCACCTGGTCATGAGCGATTTGCGCCACGTCTTGAGCCTCGGCATGGGGCTGCGAGGGGGCCTGCGAGACCTGTCGCTCGCGCTCCTGGCTCTGGGCGATAAATCGGTCGATGAGCTGGTCTTGGTCGGTTGCCGAAGGCTTCGGGCCCGGCTCCTGTGCGGCCAGCACGTCGGCATAGTCGGGCGTGGGATTGAAGATGGCCTGGCTGATGGCGGCAATCTCCTTGTCGCTCGTGTGGCCGAACGTGTCGAGAAAGCGGTCGATGGTGGCATCGGTGTCGGGTGTCTCGGGCGCGGGCGCGGGGGGATAGAACTGCGCCAGCGATGCCGCGTCCTCGCCCAGTTGCAGAGCCAGAGCGCGGCGGTCGGCAGTGGCGATGGCCAGCCGTGCCAGCAGGTCCTCGTTGCCGGCGGTGCCGTTGCGCTTGAGGTAGACGAGCATCGGCAGCGTGCAGTAGGGTGCCTGGGCCATGGCCTGGTCGAGCCACTCGCGCGAGACGGGTGCCGTCTCGTCGGTCAATATATGTCTCAGTTGGTCAATCATTCATTGTTTTGAGTTTCGAGTTTTGAGTCATCGAGCAGTCGAGTCACTGCCACAACCTTTAACAGTCACCATCTCACCAGTTGCCCAGGGTGGCGTTGAAGATGAGGTCGGACAGGTCCTTGGTGATCTGGTTGCACAACTCGTCCTGCACGTCGGTGAGCATCTCGCTGCTCGAGAAGTCGCGGTAGGCCGAGAAGGTCTGGTCGCTGGACAGCTCGGGCTTGCGGTTGTTGACATACCTGACGCGCACGGTGATGGTGAGCCGCGTCTGGCTGGCGTAGGCATCCTCGCCCACTGCCTGGGGCGACAAGCTGTAGCCGGTGATCTCGCCCTCCATGCGCAGGTCGCTGTTCACATTGTCGATTACGCGCAGACGCGTCTGCTGCTCAATCATGTCGACCATGCGATTCTCAAACAGCTGCTGCAGGGGCGGATAGACCAGCGCGGCACGGATGGGGAACTCGCCGAACGAGATGGTGCGATAGACCGCATAGTCGATCGAAGCCCCATTGAGCGTGTAGCGCGGCAGGCATCCCTGAGCCAGTGTCACCAGCACCGACACAGCCAGCAGAACCAGTATCTTGCCGACGCGAGTCATCTGTCCAGGTTGTAGAGCTTGATTTTGCGATAGAGCGTGCGCTCGCTGATTTGCAGCTCCTGTGCTGTGGCCTTGCGGCGTCCGCCGTTGCGGTTGAGCGACTCGATGATGGTGTCGCGCTCGGTCTCCTCGAGCGTCTTGACATGTGTTGCCTCGACATCGACCACCTGGCCGCCGCCCCCCAACTCGACCACCGGGCTGTAGTCCTGGTCGATGGCGCGTGTCTCGCGCGCGGCCATGTCGTGCGACTGGATGAGCGACTCGTGCGAGCCACCATAGCCCAGTTGCTTGGACTCGCGGCGCAGCTCGGCCATGCTGGTCGAGTAGTGCGGCATGTGCTGCACCTGTGTCGTGCCCGCCAGCTGGTCCTTGATGTCGTTGAGCTCCTTCTGCAGCTGCGAGATGATGGCGAACATCATCTCACGGTCGCGCGAGTAGTCGACCTGTGCCGGTGCGCCCACGGTGGCCAGCTCGGCCTTGGGCAGATAGGCACTCAAGGTGTCGGCCGTGACGGTGCTCCCGGCCTCGAACAGCGCCACCTGCTCGATGATGTTCTTGAGTTGGCGCACATTGCCCGGCCAGTGATAGCCCAGCAGCCGGCGGCGTGCGCTCTCGTCGAGGTCGACCTCCTCAACGTGGTTGTTGTCGACAAAGTCGTGCAGGAACTTGCGCGTGAGCAGCAGGATGTCGTCGCCGCGCTCGCGCAACGGCGGCACATCGATTTGCACCGTCGACAGGCGGTAGTAGAGGTCCTCACGAAACTTGCCCTCCTTGATGGCCTGGGGCAGGTCCTTGTTGGTGGCGGCCACGACACGGATGTCGGTCTTCTGCACCATGCTCGACCCGACTTTGATGAACTCGCCGCTCTCTAGCACACGCAGCAGGCGCGCCTGGGTGCTGAGGGGCATCTCGGCCACCTCGTCGAGGAAGATGACCCCGCCGTTGGCCTCCTCAAAGTACCCCTTGTGGTCGCGGTCGGCCCCGGTGAACGAGCCCTTGACGTGGCCGAAGAGCTCACTGTCGATGGTCCCCTCGGGGATGGCCCCACAGTTGACGGCAATATATTTCTTGTGCTTGCGGGGGCTGTTCTCATAGATGATTTTCGGGAAGTGCTCCTTGCCCGAGCCACTCTCGCCGATGACCAGCACCGAGAGGTCGACCTGCGCCACACGCAGCGCGCGCTCGATGGCGGCGCGCAAGGCCGGAGCCTGCCCGATGATGGAGAACCGTTGCTGCACCTGCAGCACCTGTTTGCTTATGTCATTGTTTCGTGCCATATCTTTTCTCAAAAAGTTAACTTACTAAGGTGGCTATTTGCCTAACGACTAAAGTCCAACGCCTAAAGACTATTTCTTCCACTGCCTCATGGCGTAGGTCTGCCGCTTGAGGTAGGTGCCCAACTCCTCGGGGACGGTGTGCTGGGCGATGACCTCGGGCAGTATGGGCTGCCCCACCGAGATGCGGAACGTGTCGCCCTTGCGGCGGAACACCTCGCTGGGCAGCTTGAGCGTGCGCAACCGCCAGTCAATCATACCCAGAATGGTGAACGTCAGGCTGTTGTGGCCATGGAAGTAGATGGGAATGACCGGCACCTTGAGCTTCTGGATGAGGCGGATGACGCTGGGCTGCCACTCGCGGTCCTCGATGTGCAGGTCGCGGGTGAACTTACTCACTGCCCCGGCAGGGAAGAACCCCAACGGATGCCCCTGCTTGACATGGGTCAACGCCTGGGCTATGCCGCGCATCGACACCGCCCGCTTGGCGGGGTCGTCGCTCTGCAGGGCATCGACGGCGATGAAGTTGGGCCGCATGGCCCCGATGTAGTTCAAGATCATGTTGACCATCACCTTGAAGTCGTCGCGTCGCTCGCCGATGAGCTTGATGAGCATGATGCCGTCCAGTGCCCCGAAGGGGTGGTTGCTCACGGTGATGAAGCCTCCCTGCGGCAGATTGTCGAGCACTTCCTGGCCCCGCACCTGCATGGTGATGTCGAGGTCGCGCAGCAGCCCCTGGACAAAGGGCACGCCCGGTGTGTCGCAGTTGTGGTCGTGAATCTGGTTGACCTTGTCAAGGGCCAGCAGGCGCGAGAGGAACGCCACCAGCCGCGGCTTGCCATCAAACCAGGGCACCATCTTGCGCAGGTCATCGTAGTCGAGTACGGTTCGTTTGATTGGTTCGTCTGCCATCGTCATTATCGTTTGCGAGGGCGCAAAGTTACAACTTTATTTTGACATGGGTGACATTTTGGCAGTGTTTTTTTTCATTCCCACACCATTTTATCATGAGCACAGACGCGTAATTACACGAATTACACGAAATTGCCTACAGTGATTGTCTATTCAGCGATTTGCTGATTGCTCCTCTTCACCCAAGGCCGCTAAAAAAGTAATAAACCGCGAATTACGCGAATCAAACGCGAACCTTTAGCTCGCAACCGAATGGGCGCAATTTTTCTTGGATGTAATTTGAACTATCACAAGATTTGCAGATAATTTATTTAAATTTAGATTTGAATATAACCATCGTGAAGCAAATCAATTATTTGCCTGTACTTTTTCTGCGGCCTGTCACCCAAAGGGGAGGCTGCCAGGCAGTCTTTGTGCATTATGCATTGCCTCCAAACCCCACCCCTGACCCCTCCCCTTTGGGTGAAGTGACCCCAAAAAGTTGGACGGGTTAAACATTAACGTTCAATGGAAAGAGTTCGGTATTGTACCGGGCTCTTTCCTTTTAACCTGGATTTAATTCTTTTATTGTTGTAATAGTCAATATATTCATCCAAAGCCTTCATGAAGGCTTCGGCCGATTCGAAC
>CACZHT010000081.1:0-820 GCA_902781045.1 uncultured Bacteroidales bacterium
CTTTTGGAACAAGCGGCCAAAATTTTGTAGCTTTGCTAGAGATTGTGGCCGCTGGGGGTGAGACGAGACGTAACTAGGTAGGCGCATGCCATATCGTTGAATAGAATCGCATCCGCTCCCTTTTAAATCTTTAGAGTCTGGACAAGGAATCTTAGCACGCCAAAGCGCGATGCTGTGTTGATCAAGAGTGAAGTCGATGGAGATTTTGGCTATAATCCGATTGTAACTAATGTATAACCCCATTAAACAAGAGTCAGGATGAAGCTGAATTCACAGATGGAATTAGGGGTGTTCTTCCGTCAATGCGTCGGTGTGGACATCTCAAAGGACAAATTCACGGCATGTCTTTACATGTTTGACCGTGCGGCCGATGTCGGCTGCCACACGGCCAGCGTGGACTTTGCCAACACTAGACAGGGTTTCAACCAACTGGTCAGATGGAGCCGCAAAGAGGCTCAAAGAGGCTATCCCCTCACCTACTTGATGGAGCCAACGGGCGTGTACTACGAGAGCCTGGCTCATCACCTGCACAAGATTGGACAGACAGTCTATGTCGTGCTGCCCAACAAGGCCCGCAAGTTCTGCGAGGCAGAGGGCATCAAGACCAAGACCGATGCCATGGACGCACGCTGCTTGGCCCTGATGGGCTGCGTCAGCAGGAAGCTGTGCCCATGGTCGCCACCGGAGCCCATCTACCGCGAGCTGCGCCAGCTGACGCGCTTTCGCGCTGATTTGTGCAAGGTACGGACCTCGATGGAGAACCGTAAAGAGGCGTTGCAGCACATGGTCGGCGTCTGCTCGGATGTGCTGGGAGGATGCG
>CACZHT010000081.1:841-6449 GCA_902781045.1 uncultured Bacteroidales bacterium
CCAAGGTCAATCGTGTGGCCACTATCAAGGGGGTCGGATGGACAACTGTCGTCTCCATAGTGGCCGAGACGGAAGGGTTCCATCTGATCAAAAACCGCAAACAGCTCGCCAGCTTCGCCGGCCTGGATGTCATCGCCAGACAGTCAGGAAAAGAGGACCCGAAACATGGCATCTCCAAGAAAGGGAATGCCAACATTCGTGCCGCACTGTATATGCCCGCGTTGAGCGCGACACGTTGCAACAGGCAGATGAAGGACACATACAATAGAATATGCCTGAAGCATCCCAAAGAGAAAATGATTGGACTCGTCGCAGTCATGCGCAAATTACTCCTGCTGATATACACGCTATGGAATAATGGCGAGCAATATGACCCCGCAAAAGGACAGACGGACACCACATCGGAAGCTGAGAGTGGCGAATACAGCCAGCAGATGACGCAGGAACCTGACTGGAATGCAGTCAATCAAGACGGAGAACCGTTTTCCCGACAATAATGGCTGCGCCATAAAACGCAGCCACACGAGATAGTGCAGAACTGGTGAAAGACACCAGCGACTTCCCTAATCGACTGCAAATGTACAAAAAAAATACGGAATGACAAAGGGATAAGCAAAAAACATAACAAAAGGGTGAACTGAACTTGGACTCAAGGGCAGACAGCATGTATTATCTTGAAACATAGATTACACAGAATCTATTCAGCGATTCCGCGTTTCCCCTCCCCTTTCCCAACAGGCCGCTGAAAAAGTACAGGCAAATAATTGATTTGCTCCACGATGGTTATATTCAAACCTAGATTTGCATAAATTATCTGCAGATTTCGTGATATTTCAAATTGTATTCAAGAAATATTCGCGTTTTATTCGCGTAATTCGCGGTTTATTATTTTTTCAGCGGCCTGTTCCCAAAGGGGAGGGGTCAGGGGTGGGGTTTCGATACAGCAATAATTATAAAAAGTATCAAAACTAGCTCGTTGCAAACCCCACCCCCAGCCCCTCCCCTTTGAGAAAGGGGCGGGGAGGCTCGCTGGAATCAATCGATGAACAGATATAACAATCTTCAATGCCCCATGCGCGATGTGTCGACAGGCCTGTTCTTTTTCTCCTTGAAGCTGCCGATGCGGTAGATAACGCTCAGCGACAACTCGGCATACCTCATCCACACATTCATGGTGTAGTCTTGGTTGCCCTGCCTGGATTGCGTGCTGGCATGCGTATTGAAGATGTTGGTAGCGTTGGCAACAACACTCCATTTGTCGTCGGCCGATGTCCATCGCAACGATCCGTTGAGCATGAACATGGGCCGGATGTCATACACGCCCTGAATGGCACTAGTCTGGAAGAATGGGTTGAGCATCAGCGTCAGATTGTGCCGCCTGAGCAATCGTGCCGACACGTTTCCGCCCAAGATGACCGTGAAATGCCGGCGGTCAAACGGCAAGTCAAAGAAATGCTGGCTCTTGTCGTGTCGATACAATCCTGTCAACCTCACGTTGCCATTCAGCCAATCACCGGCACTGAACTGTACCGATGACTGCAGGCCATAGTAGTTGGAGTAGTTCATGTTGGTCTCAATCATTACCACAGCCATACGGTCGCTGGGCTGATAGGGCAGCTGCACAAAGTAGTTAGGTTCAAAAGTAGCAAAGGCGGTGAACATGTACTTACGCTTGAACTGCCACATCAAGTTCAAGTCGTACTTCGACATAGGTTTCAGCGACGGGTTGCCCCATATCTCGGTGTAAGGCGAGGTGTAGTGGATGCTACTCATGGTACTCCAGTAACTAGGATAAATGGCATCGGAAGTGAACGACAGGTTGAGCATGTTGTCAGGATTGATGTTCCACATAGCATTCAGGGTGGGGTAGATGCGCCACTCGTTCCACAGTGTGGCATGATACTGTTCGGCTGAGAGCGACGCATCGAGGCTGAGATTTTGCCCAACCTGCTTGCTGGCCCCGATGTAGCCGTTGATAATGCGCTCGTTATAGTTGACGCGGCTGGTGGCATCGTCAATTACTTGTCCGTTTGGGTCAAGGGTGGTCTGGAAACTGTTGTTGTTGGTCAGTTGCAGCTTGAGTCCATAGTTCAGTCCCCAGCCATTGTTCAGTTCATGCTCTTGGTCGGCAGTGATCATCCATTTGCTGATGCGTTGGCGGCTGTCTACGGTCAGGTCACGACGGGTCTCATGCATCATGCCATCCAATTGCTGCGTAAGGGGGTTCTGATAATTGGTATAGCATGCACCGAGTTGTAGCCCGAATGGTGCCTGATAGTTGACATCGACATTGTGCAGATAGGTGTTGTCTTTGAACTGCTGAGTTGAGTTGGCGGTGCCTGAGGTGATGTTGTGGGCATCGGATGAGAACCATTCGCCAGTATACTCTACGCTCAATCGGTGATTCTCTGCCATGGTGTAATCCATTCCCAGATGATAGTCGTGGCTCAGAGTGCGATTGGTCTGGCGGGTCACATCGTTGTAGGGGATGCGTGTGTCGCCCAGCGGATGGTTAGCTTTATGCTCTGCCTTGCCGTATGCTTTGCCGCCGATTACCGAGTAGGTGGCATCCAGTCCCACTTTACCTTGTTGCATGAGCAACGAGCCTTTTCCTTGCCCCTTGGCATAGTGGCTCTGATACCAGGTGCCTTGCAGTTGACCGGCCACTTGATGCGACCCGACATAGTCTTTGGTCACAACATTGATGGCCATGCCGCGCACATGATATTTGGCGGGTGCGGCAGTCATGACCTCGGCCCGGGCGAGCATCTTGGCCGGCATGGCTTTGAGACGTTCTTTCACCTGACTGGCATCCAGTGTTGTGACTTTGCCGTTGATGATGAGCGTCACGGAACGACCGTTGAATGCGAGTTCGTTGCCCGTATCGTTGACCCCGGGGATGCGGGTTAGTGCTTCGTAGGCATCATCGGCAGGTAGAATCTCAATCAATTGGGCCATGTCATAGACCAGTTGGCCATTCTCTGCTTTGACCAGTATGCGTTCGCCCTTTACGGTCACGCCATTCAACTGATAAGCGTCGGGCTGCATGGCAATGGTGCCCAGGTCATGCACGCGGCACTGGCGGTAGATGGTTATATAGCCCACATAACTGATGCGAGCCAGCACCTTGGACTGGTTTACAGGGATTACAAAGATACCACTCTCGTTGCTCACACCGCCGGTGATATAGGTCGAATCAATGGGGTTGAGTACGGTCACATTGGCGTATGCGAGTGGTTGCCCATGTTCGTCAACGATTCGGCCCTTGAGATGGTGCTCGGTCTTTTGGATGCACTCGACATAGATTTCGTTCCGGTCAGTGACCGTCATCTTGATGGGGTAGAACCCGATGAGTTGCTGCACTGCCTCGGGCACGGTCTTGCCCTTGACATGGGTGGTTACGCTGAAATCTTCCAGTTCGTTGAACAAAAAATTGATGGTATATCCAGTATTCAGCCCGTTGAGCTCGCGCAAGGCTTGTGACATCGACACATTGACATAATTCCGTGTAATACGCTGTGCATTGAGCTCCAGCACCATAGATAAAAGTAAGGTAAAACAGACGACCGACTTCATTTGACGATGAGTTTTTGATTGTCAAGCACGATGTCGACGTGCTCAAAGGTGTTCAGCTTCTCAATGGCCTGCGCTAGGTTATCGCCAGGATGCCACACATAGTAGAACCGCAGGTTGTGGGCTTCATCATTCTCAATGACAACCTCGACTTGATAGTATGACGCCATCTGCTCAACTATCTGGTCAAGTGGCTCGTTGTCAAAGACTACAGGTGCCAACGACAGCGTGTCGGCATCAGCACTGACGGTCTCGTTGGCCAGTTCATCGTCGGCAATCATAGTGCTTTCGACAGATTGGGCCTTTTCTTTGGCAATTGTTGCTGATGGCTTGCCGATGTGGCCGTAGAAAATGGCGGCAAATGCAATGCTCGACAAGAGCAGAACGCCTGCAAATATAGCGACCTTTTGCCACCATCTGCGATGCTGCTCTTGCGACACACGGTGTTGCTGCTCAAACTCAGCCCATGCCGCATCGGCCGTCACGTCGTTGTCGCTGTGGTCATGAGCAAGTAATGCCCCTTTGGCCTTGGCCAAGTGCCCTGACAGTTTGATGAGTTCCTCGTCTTGTAAGGCCTCATTCAACTGCTCGTCAGTCATCTCGTGCTGATGGTCCAGCAGGTCTAGCAGCTGTTGAATCTTGTCATTGTGTTTCATCGTCATTGGTTTTTAAAGTAATCATTAATCTTCTTCAGCGCACGGCTCAGGTGTTGATAGACAGTCACCTTGCTCAAGCCCATCTTGTCGGAGATTTCCTGATAAGTTTGGTCATCACGATAACGCAAGGCGAACACTTGTCGCGTGAGTGGCGGCAACTCTGAGTCAACATATAGCCACAGCCGGTCAAGCTCAAGCAAGTCTTCAACCGGGTCGCTCATGGGTTCTGGGGCAAGGCTCATTTGCTGGGCAAAACGTTCGCGGACGCTGCGCTGCCGCAGCAAGTTGTAACACTGGTGGCGCACACTTACCAGCAGATAGCGTGCGGCATTGTCGGATGTCAGTGTCGACTGTTTGACATCTAGCAAATGCGCAAACACATTGCTCACAGCATCTTTGGCATCATCCTCGTCATGCACGATACTGACCGCAAACCTCAGCATCTGGCAATAGTGTGCCTTGAACAATATTTCCAATTCGTGCTTTGTCATACACAATGATTACACCTCAAAGACGCAAAAAACTAATCAACAGCACTATCAATTAGGATTTTTTAACCAGTTTAAGACCATTAGAATCTGTTCAGCGATTCCTCTTTTTCCCCCTTCCCCTGGCAGGGGAGGGGTGAGGGGAGGGGTTGAGTGTCAGAGCTGGTAATCAGCTCCACTCCTAAGTTAGGAGCGGCTGGAGGGTGTGCACAGGGTTAGGGAAGTGTAAGCCATTTTCGCCATGGCGCGGCAGCTGCAGCGGTACTTGCAGCACCCCGACATGCAGTACCGCCGTGTGCGTGACGAGCATGGCAACCTGCAGTTGAGCCAGCGGGCGGCAGCGTTCCACCCAGGGCAGGGCGTGTATCGCTCATCCTACAAGAACGCCCGCCGCCTCGCCGCCACCGAGACCAACATTGCCTACCGCACCGCCGACCATGAGCGGTGGCAGCAGCTGGACTTCATCGTGGGCATCGAGGTGCATCTGTCCAACAACCACACCTGCCTCGGCAAGGATGGCAAGCCGCATCCGTTCTACGACATCTGCGATGAGCTGAAAGGCAAGTACCCCAAGGACTTCAAGTTCACGCCGAGATGGACGCGGACGATGAGGCCATCTTGCGAGGCGATGAGCCAGCCGACCCCGACACCAGCGAGAACGCAGTCACCGAGCTGCCCGACAACTTCACTCAATGGCTTGCCGACAATGAAGAAAGGGCAAAAACTCGCTATTCTGTGCCCTATTTCTTGCGTGATAATTTACAATATATTCCTTAAGAATTTGTTGAATCTTATGGAGCAAGGATGCCCTATGCAACATTCGCTGAATACGAGGCTGCGATGCGCTACAATAAAAAGCACGCTAATTTCAGTGATGAAATCAAGGCAAAC
>CACZHT010000082.1 GCA_902781045.1 uncultured Bacteroidales bacterium
CGTCTTTACCTAAATCGGTTGCGAATCATGTCAAGGATCTCTCCCGCTCATCGCCCCTCGGGCGAAAAGCGGTGCAAAGGTACAACCACTTTTCCGAACCGGCCAAATTTTTCAGCGACTTTTTTTCAAAAAAAATCACTGAAGGGCAGCACACCTTATTATAAAGGCCACGGCACAGCCGGGGCATGGCGAACGGCCTGGCGGAGCGGGCAGCGGTGGGCCACCGGGGCGGGGGCACAGCGGCAGGGGTGCACCGGCAGGGGCGCGGCAGAGGAGGTTGAGGGGAGGTGGAGACACCTGGCAGACGGGGTGAAAATGAAGAGGGATGGGCTGGATGATGATGGATTGAGAAAAAAACATTAACTTTGCACGATTTTTCTTATATGCGACTTTCATTATTATATATATTATTGCTTTGCTTGGCGGCTTTGTCACTGGCAGGATGTGACAGCCATGCCGGGAATGACGGCTCCTATCGTGTTACTGTGGAGTTGCGGCATGGCAGGTTGCACTGCGACAGCGCGACACTCGTTGTTGTTGACGAGGACTACGGCAGACTGCGGTTGCTGGGCGGAGCGCATGTTGAGGACTCAGTATTCACATTTGTTGGGCACACACCAGAGCCTCGCCTAGCCTACATCGACTTTGCGACCGACTCGTTGCCACTACAGTTCTATTTTGTGCTTGAGCCGACACACATCACCATCACTCTTGAGCCGGGTCGATGGCTCATTAAAGGAGGCAAGCACAACCAGAGTTACCAAGCATTCCTGAACCGACACGCTCGTCTACTGGCCAGCCGCGACTCGTTGTGGCACAAGTATGTGTCCATGGGCAGCGACTCGACCCTGACGTGGGACAAAGAACGTGCGGCACTGCGCACCGACAGTCTGCTGCAAGACTCGCTGCAGCGCATCACCGTAGAACGCATCAACCGTGGCGACCTGGCCTCGCGCCTGGTCAAGCAGCGTTTGTTGCCGACACTGACCCGTGAGTCGCTGGACAAGATTAAATGACCACCCAGATAATAGTACATGAAATATTACCGAAACAACACCGAGCAATGCATTGTGCGCATTGATGACGACGGCCAACGATATGTCCGGACATTCGACCCCACGACCCAGCAAGTAACTGCCGAGACCGAGGTCACCGACAATGATCCTCGCGCTATGGGTCCAGCGGGCGTGGGGCAACAATTCCCGTTGACCGAGATTGACCAACAGAGCTATGAGGCGTTCGGCTACAGCTGGCGTTACGGCACACATCATGGCCGCACGGTCATCGTGCTGGACGACCGCCTGTTCACACAAGATGTGATTGTGCGGAACCGTGCGATGGATGACCTGTACAACGACGGCAAGCCATTTGACGACATTTTCGAACAGCTGGGCACAGTGTCGACTGACCCTTCACTCCCCTACCCTGCCCGTAAGCCTGACGAACAGCACATCAGCATCGAGGATGCTCTGCGCATCGCCATCGACGCCCATGAGGGCGACACCGACCTGGACGGCCTGCCCGTGATTCTGCACCCGCTGACCGTGGGTCTGGCCGGCCGCAACCGTCAGGAGATGATTGCCGGCTTTCTGCACGATGTGGTCGAGGACACCGACATGACCTTTGATGACCTGCTGGAACGCGGCGTGGTCAGTGAGATTGTGGACGCGCTGCGCCTGCTGACGCACGACAAGCAGCAGATGAGCTACACCGACTATGTGGAGCGCATCGCCACCAGCGGCAACGTGACCGCAATGCACGTCAAGCTGAATGACCTGACTCACAACCTGAATCGAGGTCGCGCCGGGGGCCACTGGAAGCAAGTGGCCAAGCATGAGCCGGCTCTGGAACGCATCCAGCAAGCGATACGAGATGGTTTATAGTTTATAGTTTATAGTTAAAAGTTAAAAGTTCATAGTTCATAGCTAGAAGTCAAAAGCTTGTAGTTGACAAGACTGTCACAGAATGAGATGATATATCCCAAGAATTTTGAGGCTAAGATAGGTTTTGACACCGTGCGGCACGAGGTGGAACGCCGCTGCATCAGCCCCCTGGGCACGGCATGGTGCACCGAGATGCACTTTTCGTCGGACCGCGACGAGGTTGTCCGCTGGCTGGAGCAGACCAACGAGTTCCTGGCTATCTTGCAGTCAAAGCGCGAGTTTCCTCTAAACTACTTCTTCGACCTGCGCAGCACACTCAAAGCCATCGCCACTCCCGGCAGCTACATCAGCGCCGAGAACCTGTTCAAGCTGCAGCGATCCCTGACCACCATCGGCGAGATACGTCGCTTCTTTGCCAGCCGCGACGGCGAAACGTTGCCCTACCCACGGCTGATGGAGCTGACCGCCGACATGGAGCCATTCCCCGAGCTGGTGATCGAGATAGGCCGAGTGCTTGACAAGAATGGCAACGTCAAGGACAACGCGTCGCCCGCGTTAGCCGAGCTGCGCAGCATTATGCAGCGCGTGACCTCAAGCATCAACGGCATCCTGCGACGCGTCATCGCCCAGGGCAAACAAGATGGCGTGCTGGACAGCGACGTTCAGCCCAGCATGCGCGATGGCCGCCTGGTGATACCTGTATCACCAATGCACAAGCGCAAGGTGCATGGCATCGTCCATGACGAGAGTGCCAGCGGCAAAACCGTGTTCATTGAGCCAGAGGAGATTGTCGAGGCCAACAACCGCATCCGCGAGACCGAGGCCGAGATAGCTCGCGAGATTATTCGCATCCTGACCGAGGTGACCGACACCATCCGCCCGCATGCCGAGGAACTCCACACCACCTATGATGTACTGGGCCAGATAGACTTCATCCGCGCCAAGGCACTGTTGGCCAGTGAGCTTGACGCGCAGATGCCGCATATCGAGAAACAGCCGCACCTTGAGTGGTACCATGCCATCCACCCGGCGCTATGGCTGTCGCTGCGCGAGCAGGGCAAGGAAGTGGTGCCGCTGAACATCGAGCTAAACAGCCAACAACGCATCCTGCTCATCTCTGGCCCAAACGCCGGCGGCAAGAGCGTGTGCCTCAAGACGGTGGGCGTGGTGCAATATATGCTGCAATGCGGCATGCTTCCGCCGTTGTACAACAACTCGCACATGGGCCTGTTCAGCAGCATCTTTATCGACATCGGCGACCAGCAATCGCTGGAGGACGACCTGAGCACCTACAGCTCGCACCTGCAGAACATGAAGACCTTTCTGAACCGCGGTGACAAGCAGACCCTGGTGCTCATTGACGAGATGGGCAGCGGCACCGAGCCCCAGATAGGCGGTGCTATCGCACAAGCCATCTTGGCGCAACTGAACCAGAAACGGATGTTCGGCGTGGTGACGACGCACTATCAAAACCTGAAGCACTTTGCCGAGGACACCGAGGGCATTGTCAACGGTGCGATGCTCTATGACCGCGGTCGCATGCAGCCCCTGTTCCAGCTTTCAATCGGTTATCCCGGCAGCTCGTTTGCCATCGAGATAGCCCGCAAAATCGGTCTTGACCCCCAGGTCATCGACGATGCCAGCGCGATAGTGGGCAGCGACTACATCAACATGGACAAGTATCTGCTAGACCTGGTGCGCGACCGCAAGTATTGGGAGAGCAAGCGCCATGAGGTGCGCCAGAAGGAGAAGAAACTCGACTCGCTGCTCGAGCAGTATAACGAGCGGCTGAAGCGCATCGGCGACGAGCACCGCCAGATCATCAAGGACGCCAAGGCCGAGGCGCGCGAAATCGTGCAGCAGAGCAACGCCCAGGTCGAGCGTACTATCCGCGAGATACGTGAGATGCAGGCCGAGAAGGAGAAGACCAAGGAGGTGCGCCGGCAGCTGGACGAGTTTAAGCAGCGGCTTGAGGGCAGCGACGGCGAGGAGAGCCGGCAGGTGGAGCAGCTCAAGCCCAAGCATCAGATGCGCCGCAAGTCGACGACGCCCACCAAGGCCGAGAAGACCGACCCCAACCGCCCGTTGCAGGCTGGTGACAACGTGGTGCTGAAGGGACAGACCAGCATTGGCACCATTCTGTCGGTTGACGAGAAATATGCCGTTGTGGCCTTCGGAGCGCTGAAGACGCGTGTCGAGACCAGCCGCTTGCAGCGGAGCAACCGCAAGATGGAACGCGCCCAAGCCTCGTCGATGAGCCGCCAGACGACCAATGACATCCGCGAGCGCCAGCTGCACTTCAAGCCCGAGATTGACGTGCGTGGCATGCGCGGCGACGAGGCGCTGCAAGCCATCACCTACTTTATGGACGACGCCATCCAGTTTGAGGCCAAGCGCGTGCGCATCCTGCACGGCACGGGCACAGGCGCCCTGCGACAACTGTTGCGCCAGTACCTGTTGTCGTTGTCAGGCGTGCGCACAGCCCACGACGAGGACGTTCGCCTGGGAGGTGCCGGCATCACGGTCGTTGAACTTGAATAAATGTTAAAAATGCCATTGGCTACAAGATAATTGTCAATAATTTGCTACCTTTGCAGCCGCAAAGCCGAAAAATCGGCTCTGGAGAGATGGTAGAGTGGTCGATTACACCGGTCTTGAAAACCGGCGTGCTGAGAGGCACCGGGGGTTCGAATCCCTCTCTCTCCGCAATATCACTTGATTATCAGTGATTTACGAGATTTACACCCATTTTTACACCCAAAAATGTAAGATTGGGTGTTTTCTTTTTAATAGGCCAGAAGGTAGCATAAATCCGCTGACCTGTCATTAGCCACCACAGGGACGCAAG
>CACZHT010000083.1 GCA_902781045.1 uncultured Bacteroidales bacterium
TAGGTCGATTCGACGATACCGTCGTCATTGCGCTCAACATTGACGAAACTCAGTTCTGCGCCATACTCAAAACGCTCCCAGTAGTAGACTTTTTGACCCATGGGCACGGTGATGGTATTGCCGCTGATCGTGCCTTTGACATAGGTGTCTAGACCCATGAAGCAGACCACATTTTTGAGGTAGACCTCGCCATTCTGGCCATAGACCACCTCAATGAGCCCCTCTTGTTGGCCCTCAAACAATGTTCTGTTGCCGACGTACAGCGAATTACCCGTACGGCGATAGTACTTCACCTCGCCCTCAGGGCGCTCATCGATAACTTCGGCGGCATGCGCCGGAGCCTGTCGCTTGACGGTCAAACCATGCTGTGAAGCCAGCATGTCGGCACGCATGCGACTGGCACTGGTCATCTGTTCCAGACGGTTCACCTTGCCCACTTGATTGGCTGGCACAGCATGCTGCACGCCAGCAGTTGCTGTCAGACTGAGGGAAACCAGAGTGAATAACGTGTAAATTTTTCTCATCATTGTAATTTTTATTTTGGTTAACAATAAAGAATTGCAACAAAGTTAGGCAAAACAATATGCTAACAAAAGCATCAGCAGCAGATTTAACCAAAGTTTAACATGAAACAGAGCAAACAACACCGATATTGATGGCCATCATGCGTCGTGTTGAGGGTGAGTGTTGACCACACGGATGACCTCGGCCCAGTCGGTCGCGCCATCGAAGCCAAACTTGTCGTCGATGCCCACGTTGAAGTAGAGCTTGTCGTCGAAGCACGACAGGGCTGTGTTGCCAACCTCGGGGTTGTGGTTGGCATACTCGAAGTGAATGCCGTCGTGCTCAAATCGGTCAAGATAGCGCGCCAGCTTGTCGAGGTCGCACGCGCTCCACAAAATCAAGCAGATGTCCTGCCGCTGCGTGAGCAGCTGCAGCGCCTCCCGGGCCTGCGGCAGATAGTCGTAGGTCTCTTCCTGCTCATAGCAGGCTCGCAGAATGGTGTCGTGGATGTCGACTATCACATAGATTTTGTCCCACCCCTTCTCGGCCATGCGATTGAAGGCCGTCTCAAATGCTTTGCTGATGTTCATCGCCGTGGTTGTTATGGTTTGCGACCGCAAAGTTACGAAAAAAAAATTGAAAGTTGTGAATCTCATTTGACCTCAAGCTCTGTGAAATTTATCAATTCACAGTCTTCAATTCCCAATTTTTGATTCTCAAATAAAAGTATTACCTTTGCAGACTGATTAATTTAAGACACCAAAGAAAATGACCAAAAGATGGCTATACTACCTGTGCGCACTGGCACTGCTGGCCGGCTGCACGGGCAATCCCAGCCAGGAACAGCAGAAGCCGGCCGCCGACACGTTCTACTCGTCGCAGCAGGGCGGCAACAATCGTGAACACAACCAACGCACGGCCGACCGACCGAACAACACGGGAGAGTATCGCTCGACCGGCGACCCATCGCTGCTGGACGTCAAGTTGCCGGCGAAGCTCGACAATCACACGGTGAAGTATAAGGCCATCACTGTCTACTACAACAAGCACTATCGTGTGCCCAACTGCGTCGCCTACGAGCTGACCAACACACAGGTCAACATGGCCGACGCACCCGATGCGCAGAAACGCGACAACTACCAGTTCAACCGCGATGATAAAGTGAGCGGCTGCCCCGACTGGTGGGAATATAAGCAGACCGGCTACGACCGCGGACACATGGCACCGGCCATGGACATGCGATGGGACAAGACAGCCATGGAGCAGTGCTTCCTCATGACCAACATCTGCCCCCAGGACCACGAACTGAACGACGGCGAGTGGCGGCACATGGAGGAGGCCATCCACACCTGGGCACGCACCGCACGACGGCTGGTCATCTTCACCGGCCCAGTGCTGGAGGGCAACATGAAGCGGATGGGCAAGAAGGGAAACATCGCCGTGCCCAACCAGTACTACAAGGTTGTCTATGCCCCCGAGCAGGATCGCGCCATCGCCTTCCTCTTCAAGAACGAGAAAGCCCAGACCTCGTGGACCAACCATGCCGTGACCATCGACGAGATCGAGCGGCTGACGGGCATCAACTTCCTGGCCTCGCTGCCCGACGACAGCGAGACCGTGGTCGAGAGCCACCAGAACATCCGCGACTGGCCACGATACACCCCCCGCCGATGACAGACAGCAGACAGCGGACAGACAGCAGCGAATAGCCAGCAGCGAATTATGAATTATAAATTATAAATTATGAATTATGAAGACACCATCTGTGCCATCGCCACACCGGCGGGCATGGGAGGCATCGCCGTGGCACGCGTGAGCGGGCCTCACACCGTCGACATCGTGGCACGCCGCTGGCAGGGCAAGCCCCTGGACACCATGCCGAGCCACACCGCCCACCTGGGGCGCATCACCGACAGCCAGGGACACCTGCTCGACCAGGTGGTGCTCACGCTCTACCGCGGGCCGCACTCGTTCACAGGCGAGGATGTCATCGAGATTGCCTGCCATGGGTCGACATGGATTCAGCAGCAACTGCTGGCAACGCTCATCGATGCCGGATGCCGGCTGGCCACTGGCGGCGAGTTCACACGCAGGGCAGTGATGTCGGGGCAGATGGACTTGTCGCAGGCCGAGGCGGTGGCCGATGTCATCGCTGCACAGTCGCAGGCCTCGGCCAGGCTGGCACTGAACCAGATGCGCGGCGGGCTGAGCAGCGAGCTGGCTGCGCTGCGCGAGCGTCTGTTGCACTTCGTGGCACTGATGGAGCTGGAGCTGGACTTCAGCGAGGAGGATGTGGAGTTTGCCGACCGCAGCCAGGTGACGGCGCTGGCCAGCGAGATTGAGCAGAAAATCAGCCGCCTGGCCCACTCGTTCGATGCCGGCAACGCCATCAAGGGCGGCGTGCCCGTGGCCATCGTGGGGCAGACCAACGCAGGCAAGTCGACCCTGCTCAACGCCCTGCTGCACGACGACCGTGCCCTGGTGAGCGACATCCATGGCACCACACGCGATGTCATCGAGGACACCATCACCATGGGCGGCACACTGTTCCGACTCATCGACACCGCAGGCATCCGCCACAGCGACGATGTCATTGAGGCGATGGGCATCGAGCGGTCGTTCAGCAAGCTCGACGCCGCCAGACTGGTGCTGTGGGTCATCGACGGCACGACTGCGCTTGACCAGGTACAGGCCTTCGGCCAGCAGATCATCCCACACTGCCATGACAAACACCTCATCGCCGTGGTCAACAAGACCGACCTGGCCGACGTGCGGCCCATTGTCGCCGCCCTGCCCCAACTCATGCCCGACGACGCGCATATTGTCGCCATCAGTGCCCACACCGAGGCCGACGTGCAGCGGCTCCAGCAAGTCATTGTCGAGGCCGCCCTACCCCAAGTCGACGACGACACCGTCATCATCACCAATGCCCGGCACTACCAGGCCCTGACCCGCGCCGGCGAGGCCATCCGCCGCACCCTTGACGGCTTGCGCGACGGCCTGCCCGGCGACCTCGTCAGCCAGGACATCCGCGAATGCCTCCACCATCTGGGCACCATCACCGGCCAGATCACCACCGACGAGGTGCTGGGCCAAATCTTCGCCCACTTCTGCGTGGGCAAGTAGATTTTGCGTGGGAAAGTGATTTTTTGCAAAGAAAAGCATATTATCTGCAAATGTGGATCGTAAATCGCTTAATTTCAAGCATTAGGAATTGCGCCCATTTTTGCAGATTTTTGACTTTTAACTTCGATATTTGCAGATTATCACCCATTTTGTCCCCCATCTGTCCCCGAGATAACCGAAAATTGCCGAAAATAGCCGAAGGACAAGAAAATCTCATGATTATGTTTTCATATTCTCTTTAACTAATTTCGTTACTTTCTCAATAGCAAAAGCTATTCTGTCTTCTTTGTCAATAGAATCTTCTTGCATTACATCCCAGGGTTCGTTAGTGTCTTGAAAATAATAAATGAAGCCCGTACCTGTTGCAGCTAAAGAAGAAATAGGTTTTAGAATGTTCAAATTTTCCCCATAGTTTCCTAACCCGATAATTTTTTTGCCATCTTTATCCAACAACTTGTCAGACAAAATCTGGTATATTACATTCAAGAAAGGATTCCAATGCTGTCCGTTGAATTGATGCTTATTAAGTGTAGTGCAGATGTAGTCATTAGACTCATCCCATGTCAGTTCACCGTCTGCACCACGCAACATATCAGGATATTTTACAAAGTAATAACGCCAATCGAGTTCATGCGCTTCTTCTCTTTCAGAAATGTATTTGTTAATAATTGCATCCAAGGTCTCTCCATCCTTAACTCGTTGAAGAAGGCAGCGAAGAACAGACATCGTATTTTCTTCGAAGTTACTGCGATTACGGCTTTTATGCAATAGTTGTGACCAAGTTGCTCTATTATGGTTTCCCATATAGTAACGATTGGAATCATTCTGTGTATAATCACCAATAGCCAACATTGCTCGATGTATCTTAACAAATTCTGGATTGCTACCGAACAAAGAAAGAAATGTATCCGCCAAATCAAGGTGGCCATACCCCAATCCTGACACATAACCGTAAATCAGAGGATGATCCTCAAATCGATGAAG
>CACZHT010000084.1 GCA_902781045.1 uncultured Bacteroidales bacterium
CTTCGATGCACTTGCATGGTCTTTCGAACAAAATCGGGTCTCCGACCCGCTCTGCATCTTCGATGCACAGGGGTGTAAAAGGACATTTTCTGAATCGGTTAAGTGACTTAACCCCATGATTGTGCCGCTTCGGTTCCGCCTCTCGAGGTTGGGGGGTAGGGGAGTCATGAAATTTTCCACAACAGCTTGTTTTTCTCGCAGAGATTGGGCGGTGATAAGAAAAATTTCACTACTTTTGCAATTTCGTAATGCAGATTTCGGACTCCAGTCAGCTGCAGACGACCTCTAACTGATCCTAATTTTCATGTTGATAAAAGATAAGAATAAGCGGTTCAAGCGACTCCGCGAGTTGAGGAAGACTCCTGGAAAGCGATACAAGCGATTCCGCGAGTGGCAGAAGGAACCTCATCATGTCAAGCCGATGTCGCCCGAAGAGCACGTCTGCCCCACCTGCAACAAGCGTTATGTGGGCAACTACTGCCCCCGGTGCGGACAGTCCTCAATGATTGGGCGTTACTCGTTCAAGAACGCCTTTCTGCTGTTCATTGATGTCTGGGGTCTGGGCAACAGGGGCATGTTCCGCACCATTCGTGACTTTTTTCTGCGGCCGGGCTACATGATTGGCGACTATCTGCGTGGCATGCAGATGGCCTACTTTCCGCCGTTCAAGATGCTCTTTCTCATCTGCGCCCTGGGACTGCTGGTGGATACTGGCATGAACATCAAGGGCATCAACCGCTTTGAGCTGTATATGCAGCAAGAAAAGGAATCCTCCGAAAAGAGGCAAGCCAGCGCTCAGACCGACAACTCGCTCACAGTCACCGGAAAGGAGGCCAGCGTGATTGCCAGCAAAACGATATATGACATCGAGAACAAGGCCGGAGAGAACAACCAACTGGCTGTGCTCATCGCCCTGCTGCTCTTCTCAGGGCCGTTCTACCTCTTGTTCCGACACTGTCCCGCCATTCCCGACCTGCGCTTCTCGGAGTGCTTTGTGGCGATGGTTTATATCGTCAATATGGTTCTCATCTGCACCATCATCCCGTCGTTTTTTTGCTTCAGCTTCAAGGCCGAGGCACGCTTTGACATGGTGGCGGCGTTGCTGGCCATCATCCCCATCAAGCAACTGTCGGGCTACAGCTATGTGGGCACCGTGTGGAGGATGATCGTGGCGCTCATCCCCTTCGGCCTCATTGCATTTTTTCTGTATTTCTCGGTGGCAATGTTTGTTTTCATCTCAGCGCATCCCGAACTCCTAAAGTAGACCGATTTCAGAACCTGATGCCCAGCACGGTAGTGATGTTGGCGATGGTGTAGCTGAAGTGGAAATCGCCGGTGATGTACAGGCTGGTGTTGGCATTGCTGTTCAGGCTGGCGAAGAAGCGCTTGTGGTTGTAGGTGAGCGCAAAGCTGCCGCCGGCAATCAGTGCGCCATTATTGCCCGAAGCCATCGTCTCGGTGCTGTGGATGTGCTTCACTCCGGCTCCGGCAGTGGCTGTGATGTTGAACAGAAACTTGCTGTTCATCACCCAGTTGTAGGCATAGCCGCCCTTGAGGCAGTAGTCGGTGTAGCGAATATGGCCCATTCCGACCTGCTCAAAGTCATAGGCCTGCTCGGGCGTGAGCTGCTCTTTGTCGGGCTTGAAGTCATAGTTGATAATCGAGAATCCCGCCAGGGCCGAGCCGGCACTGCGGCGTTGATACTTCGAGAAGCAGTAGGCCGCGGCACGGGCATACTTGCGATTGTTGAAAAAGTAGGTCGCGCTGCCGCCCATCGACTTGCGCCGCAACGCACGCAGCTTCTCGTGGCGTTGCCAGTTGCCGCCGCCCGTCTTCAGGCGGGTGCTCATCCGGCCGGTGTTGGTGGCTATATAGGCCTCGGCGGCGAAGCGGGCGCAGGTGAACGAGAACTCGGCCATCTCGCTGGTGCGCTTGCCACCGAAGATGCGGTCAATATCCAGCGAGTAGCCCACCGACACGGCCATGAACGACAGGAACACCCCTATGTTGCTCGACGCGCCGCTCGTAAACCGGGCGCGCTCATCGCCAATGACGCACATGAAGTCATCCATCCAGTTCTGGTTCTTGAGTTGTAGCTTCCAGTTCTTGCCCGTCGACACGACGTATGAAGTGTCGTAGCTGTTGAATGCCTTGTCGCCCCATTTGTAGGCTTTGTAGCAGAATTTCACAAACTTGGGATAGCCCATGGTCGAGTCGTTGAAGTCGACCTTGCCGTGCTTCATCGAGCGCCACCAGTAGCCGCTGTTGCGCGTGGTGTCGTAGGGCTCGTTGAGCTTGTCCTGGATGCGCTGGGTGATGTCCTGCTTCAGCCGCTGCAGCTTGTTTGGGCGCTGCACGCTGTCGGGCTGCGCCGAGCCTTGCTGAACGGTGGTGCCGGGCTGCTCTGTCGTCTGCCCCCACGCCAGCACCGGCACACTGGCGATGAGCATCAATATCAAGAATAATCGTCTCATGTCGTCGATTTTTTGTGGTTAGAGGACTGTGAAGCCGATGGCCTGGATGTCATAGTATGACATGATGATGTTGCCGTTGAGCCACAAGTAGAAGATGTCTTTGTCTATCACTTTGTTATACTCACAAGTGAGCAGGTAGATGTCGTTGTCGTAAGCGTAGATATCGACTGCACGCGAACTGGTCCCGTCGGCTTCGGGCGAAAGGTAATGGACACGTGAGCCGTCAATCCACACTGTGGCACAGTTGTCGCCGCTCTCGGTCAGTTCCCAGCCGGCCGCATAGATGTGGTCGGCATTGCGGGTGACGGCCTCAATGCTTCCCAGGGGGGTGTAGCCATCCAAGTACTGGTGGGTGCTGGTCTCGTAGATCTGGTATTGCTTGTCAATCCACACGGCGGGCTGGCGGCCGATGACGCCGCCCAGAATGGTGTGGTCGCGGTCGTAGGCATAGATGGCGCGGCACTCGCCCGAGACTACGCCATCGGGCATGGGCAGAAACTCCTTCTTGTAGTTAGTGTACAGCACCGGTTTGTAGTGCGCCTTTTCGTCGTTCTCGTCAAAGCCACTGCCAATCACATAGCATTTCCCCTCGCTCACGCGCAGGGCATGAGTAGCAGGGATAAAGTCGTGACAGTTCTCGAGCGGGAAAATGCCGCTGTTCTTCAGCACATTGGGGATGTCGAGCAGAAAGATGTAGTAGTCCCACTTGCCTATGCCATAAGTCCAGTGGTCCACATCTTCGATAAAGTCGACGTGCAGCGTGTTCCACTTGCCGTTTTTCCAGTATCCCACACGGCCTCTGGATTCCACGCCCGACACAAAATAGTCATCGCCGTCGGCGATAATCTCGGCAGCGAAGGTGCAGTTGGGCAATTGTTTGATTTTTTTGCCACTATGGTCATAAATCTCGCCACTGGTGCTGAGCACCAGCACCCGGCGCTGGTCCAGTGGCTTGTAGGGGCTGGCTGGCTCGTCGTGCTTGCACCCCATGAGCAACAGTGCGACTACTGCTGCCAGACAATAACAATGGATGTGCTTCATCTCAATCTCTGACATAATGGATTACAGTTCTTTAAGCCTCTTGCTCACTGTCTTGCTCACTGGCCACACATGTGTCGGAACATGGGGTCGAACTCGCCGGAATGATGTGCTGCGAGGCTGCGATTAGTTTTCCAGGCTACAAAGATAGTTATTTTTTCTTGAATTGGCAACAAACAATTAGACTTTTAGACTTCAGACGTTAGACTTCGGTCGTGGCGGTGCAATCGTTTTTAGTCGTTGGTGGCATTGCTCCGCCGTACACTCTGTCTCCTCTGTGTGAGACAGTTACCCCTCAGTCTAATGTCTAAAGTCTAAAGTCTAACGTCCAACGTCTTTAGTCTTTAGACGTTAGACGGTATCTATTCAGCGATTCAGAAGAATCTCCTCTTAACCCCTTGTGCATCGAAGATGCAGAGCGGGTCGGAGACCCGATTTTGTTCGAAAGACCATGCAAGTGCATCGAAGATGCACGCAGCTTGGTCCTGAGACTCGACC
>CACZHT010000085.1 GCA_902781045.1 uncultured Bacteroidales bacterium
TGACAGTGTGCCCTCGCCCAAGCACCAGGTGACACTGGACAGCTACTTCATCTCGACCACCGAGGTCACGCGCCAGCTGTGGCACGCGGTGATGGGCGGCACCGAGCCGGAATATGACATGATGAATCGGCCCATCTACGACATCAACTGGAATGCGGCGCAAACTTTCATTGAGCGTCTCAACCAGCTCACCGGGCTTCAGTTCCGTCTGCCCACCGAGGCCGAGTGGGAGTTTGCCGCCCGTGGCGGCAACAAGTCGCAGGGCTACTTGTACAGCGGCAGCAACGACCCCACTGAGGTGGGATGGTGCAGCTACGACCCCTGGGGGCCGGAAGAGAGCAAGAAGCCTCGTCCCGTGGGCAGTCTGCAGCCCAACGAGCTGGGCATCTACGACATGAGCGGCAACGTGTGGGAGTGGTGCTGGGACTGGTTTGCCGACTACATCGACGAGCCGCAGGTCAACCCCATGGGTCCGGAGACAGGCACCCGGCGCGTCATTCGTGGCGGCTCGTGCTACAACGACCACTCCGAGACGCACTGCAGTGTGTACAACCGTGCGGCCGTCGAGCCGACAAAGACTGTCTACGGCAGCTTCGACCAGCCCATCGGCATCCGCCTGGCCATGGACTACACGCCCGAGCTTTACAACCGGGCATGTGACGTGACGGGCGACGGCAGGGTGGACATCGCCGATGTCAACGCGGTGATCAACATCATGCTGGGTCACGCCGACTATGACGTGCCCACCGGCAACCCGGGTCACGACACCGACCCCGGCCAGTGATGACAGCCGAAGTTTCCCCCTCCATCTGCGGCCCTCCGCCTGGAGGGGGAATCTTGAAAAAAATGGCTCCTCTCGCAGCCGTGTTTCGGCCTGTTTCGCCGACAACTAGCTACTGTTCAGTATGTTGCTTCGAAAAAGTGTTACGCTCAAAAATTTGCACAATTCGCACTGGCATACTACCTTTGCACTATCAAAATTTTTCCGCCCCGTCGCTGCGTGGGCCGCAAGCGTAATTATTAACGCTAAAAAATCAAAGAACAATGAAAAGAAGTATATTCAATGATGGCATCAATGCCGTGGTGGGGTTGCCGCGACTGATGGCCTTTTGCCTGCTGCTCCTGTGCTGGGCGATGACACCTGGCTCTATGTCGGCAGGCACTGTGTTCGAGTATGAAGGGTTGTTTTATGAGACAACCGGGCCGAATACCGTCAAGGTGAGTCGAGACAATTACAACCTATCGGGTGATGTGGTTATTCCTGAAACTGTTGTCCACGACCAGGAGAGTTACACTGTCACCGCAATCGAATCAAGTGCTTTTAGTTACGAAAGACAAATAGTCAGTGTGACCATCCCCGAATCAGTTCTTTCAATTGGCAGTAACGCCTTTTGTGGTTGTAGCGGTCTGACATCGGTGACAATACCCAATTCAGTTACGTCAATTGGTTATTCCGCTTTTGAGGGTTGCAAGAACTTGCATTCTGTCACCCTGCCCGACTCGCTGGATGTCCTAGAGGCCGATATCTTCAGGTCTTGCATCAGTCTGGAGCATATTGAGCTGCCCGAATCACTGAAAAGCATCGGTCAACGCGCCTTTGCTGACTGTACCGGCCTGACTTCTTTCGCATGGCCGGCATCCATCGCGGTCATCCAGGGCGAAACCTTTAGCGGCTGCACCGGCCTCCGTGACATGGCATTGCCTGAATCGGTGACCGAAATCGGCTATGAAGCGTTCTCGGGTTGCACCGGCCTGACTTCTGTCGCATTGCCGGCATCCATCGCGGTCATTAAGAGCAAAGCATTCTCTGGCTGCAGCAGTCTGGAAGAGATAAGTTTTCCTGACAGGGACATAGACATCGGGGCAAACGCTTTTCAGGGTACCTTATGGTACGACAAGCAGCCTGACGGTCTGGTTTACATCGGGCGGTGCGCCTATCATTTCAAGGGCGAGCTGCCGCAAGGGGCGAGCGTCACCATCACAGATGGCACGACTGCCATCGCAGGCTGTTGTTTCATGGGCTGTACCTGGTTGAGCGGTGTCGAGTTGCCCGGCTCGATTGCGCGTGTGGGTGCCTCTGCCTTTGCCGATTGCAGCAGTCTGACCACAGTGGACATCCCAGATGGAGCAGAGCTTGAGCAGGGTGTTTTCGCCCGTTGCACAAGTTTGTCTTCCGTCCGTCTGCCCCAGGGATTGGTGACACTGCCCGAGAAGATGTTCAAGGACTGCAGCAGTCTTGCGTCGATAACTGTGCCACCGACGGTCACCACAATCGGCTCTGAGGCGTTCTCCGGTTGCTCGCAGCTCAAAGATGCCAGCTTGCCTCCCTCGATTCAGATTATTAGCTCCAGCGTTTTCTATGATTGCATCAGTCTGGAGCACGTCACTATGCCCCGTTCGGCAGTCCAGCTTGGTTATTGGCTTTTCTACGGTTGCCGCAGCCTCAAGCAATGTGTCCTCCCGGCGGGCATCACCGGCTTGGGAGAAGGCATGTTCAGCGGCTGTTCGAGCCTGACAACAGTTGGCCTTCCGCTGACGCTGCAGCGCATTGGCAACTATGCCTTCGACGGCTGTTCGAGCTTGGCCGACATCCAGCTGCCGGCGGCGATGCAGCAACTGGGCTATGGGGTGTTCCAGGACTGCACCGGGCTTCGGCAGATCACCAGTCTGGCGATGGCTCCCCCCTCGGCGCACGAGGATGAGGAGGGCTATGAAGGCCAGTTCGCTGTCGTCTATCCCGGTACATTCAGCGGCATCGACATGAGCAAATGTACGTTGACGGTCTTCAAGTCGGCCAAAGCCGACTACCGCGCGGCCAAAGGATGGCGAAAATTCACGCATTACGAGACGGTCAACGAGAATGAGCATCTGCCCGGTGATGTCAACGGTGACGGAGTGGTTGACATCGCCGATGTCAACGGCATCATCAATAATCTGCTGGGCGACGCCTCAATTGATGTCAATGGTGTCATGTTCGGTCTGGCAATGGTGCAGGGTGGCACTTTTGAGATGGGAGCAGAGATCCCTCAAGATGATTTGGAAATGGGCTTGTATGACAGTGTGCCCTCGCCCAAGCACCAGGTGACACTGGACAGCTACTTCATCTCGACCACCGAGGTCACGCGCCAGCTGTGGCACGCGGTGATGGGC
>CACZHT010000086.1 GCA_902781045.1 uncultured Bacteroidales bacterium
CGTGAACTTGAAGTCCTTGGGGTACTTGCCTTTCAGCTCATCGCAGATGTCGTAGAACGGATGCGGCTTGCCATCCTTGCCGAGGCAGGTGTGGTTGTTTGATAGATGCACCTCTATGCCCACGATGAAGTCCAGCTGCTGCCACCGCTCATGGTCGGCGGTGCGGTAGGCGATGTTGGTCTCCGTTGCCGCCAGCCTTGCGGGCGATGAACGCGTCCCGTGCCTCGGTGTTGGTGCGATAGTAGCGGCCATCGCGCGCCGCCTCGGCAAGCACCGAATCGCACAGGGCAGATAAGTGCCTGAGAAAAATGTCTTAAAAATTTGGCTGTTCGGGGGAAATGATGTAAATTTGCACTCAAATCAGTATAACAGAAACAATCATGACTGTAGCCAACCCGATATATGACATCGTGTTCAAGTTCCTGATGGAGGACACGCGCGTGGCCCGCACCATCCTGTCGGCCTTGCTCAAGCGGGATGTTGTCGATGTCCAGCTTCGCCCTCACGAGTACAGCAACACCGGTCGCGACTCGCTGTCGGTGTTCCGCATCGACTTTGCCGCCACCGTCCGCGACCCAGACGGGCATGAGAGCCTGATCTTGATAGAGGTGCAGAAGACCTGGCTCGAGACTGAGACGCTTCGCTTTCGCCAGTACCTGGGCGTTCAGTACTCCAGCAAGAGCAACGTCAACGAGCAGGGCTACGCCATGCCCATGGTGGCGGTTTACCTGCTCGGTCACCGCGTGGGTCACATCAAGGAGCCGGTGCTCTATGTCAACCACCATTCGTATGACTACGACGGCCGGCTTGTTACCGAGGGTCTTCCCGACCCGTTTGTTGACAGTCTGAACCACGACAGCATCATAGTTCAGATTCCATTACTTCGCGGCCAGACCAACAACCGTCTGGACAAGGTTCTGAGCATCTTCGACCAGTCAAACCGCGATGCCACCGACGCGCACACGCTCAGCATCGACGAGGGTGCCTACAAGGGCGATGAGGAGATGAATCACATCCTGCGCCGTCTGAGCATGGCTGCCGCCGATGTCAAGGTACGCCGCGAGATGAACATCGAGGACGAGATTTTGTCGCTGGTCGAGAAACGCGAGTCCGAACTCATGAAGGCCCGGCATGAGCTCGAAGTGGCAGTCACCCAACTCAATGACACAAACGCAGTGCTCGACGAGAAGAACGCCCAGCTCAATGAGCAAAAGGAGCAACTAGACGAGAAGAACGCCCAACTCAATGAGCAAAAGGAGCAACTAGACGAGAAGAACGCCCAACTCAATGAGCAAAAGGAGCAGCTCGACGAGAAGAACGCCCAACTAGACGAGAAGAACGCCCAGCTGAGAGCCACCATCAGGATGCTGCTGAACCTGGGCAAGTCGCCGACAGAAATTGCCGACAGCCTGGGCATGGACTTGGCCGATGTCCAACACTTGGCATCCACCCAGTAGCTCTGGTTTTTCAGATTACTTTGGCTCACTGGTCGCCATCTACGACCATATCCTCAAGGAGCGCATCGGGGTCGTATACACCAATCTCTGCACCCAGCTCCGAGCTGGGAGCAATCTCTATCGCAACAAGTTCTGCACCGTCCTCGTGAGCCATCTGCTCATGCACCCAAAGAGTAAGAAGTGATGGACAAGCACGACAAACGATTTGCTTGGCTGTATTTCGACATCCTCTGCATCATCATCGTGCTCATCGGCATCGAGGTGGTGCTCTTCAAGATTCTTAACCTGCTTAAAGTGATTGCTTATGGATAAAGAAGAATTAACCAAACTTGCAAAAGAATATCTGGGAGTCATTGCTGATGAGATTTCGTATATAGGCGATTGTGATGGAATAAAATATTTCTTACCACAAATGAAGAACAATCCTGCTGGTGGGTATGGGTTACCATTTTTAGTCTCTTACCATAACGGCGAATTTCATAAAACATCTTTTGATGAATTTATTAAGATTATTTCGCTTTTACGAAGCATTCAGAAAAACTAGGGTCTATAAGTTTATCATCAACCCTCAGTATCCAACATCCTGCAGGATTGGCTTGACCCTCCCAAAGGGTAAGCCAATTTTTCTTTCCGGATTGTGGGTCATAGTAAATCAGGTTTTTCTCTTTTGTCAATTCTACAACTGTCAAATGCCCTCCACCATTATTCCAACCTAATCTAACCATATAAATTCCTGGCTCATCGGCTGTGGTCTCAATAAAAGATTTTAAAGACCACGATTGATTCCATGTTCGACCTTTTACCCACTCTTTATAATGAATAACTTCGCTGTCTTGCCAATTTATTGTTGTTCCATCAGTCCTCTTCCATATTTGACAACTATCCAAATAAAGGCTATACACTTTACCCTTACCTTCAACCCATTCGCCAGCATTAACATCAAAACCTCTTCTCCTTAATATGTATGTTGGAACGCATGCCGCACAATTCATGCTATGAGCATTATCATCCGCATCAAAAAGAGGGTTAACATTACCGCCATCAGCTTTTGTCGTATTCATTATTTTGCCTTGTACCACTGGCAGAACTTGCGAAAGTTCTCTATTGTTTGCCTTGATTTCATCACTGAAATTAGCGTGCTTTTTATTGTAGCGCATCGCAGCCTCGTAT
>CACZHT010000087.1 GCA_902781045.1 uncultured Bacteroidales bacterium
GTGGCCAGTTGGCACTCTATGTGACCCTGTACAGTCCGTTGCAGATGGCAGCAGACTTCCCCGAGAACTACGAGCGTTTCATGGATGCCTTCCAGTTCATCAAGGATGTGCCCTGTGATTGGGATGAGTCGCTCTATCTTGAAGCCGAACCGATGGAGTATATCACAGCCGCCCGCAAGCAAAAAGGTAGTGGAAACTGGTTCGTGGGATGTGTGACTGGAGAACACCCTCACACATCTAATCTCAAATTCAACTTCCTGGAGCCAGGCAAAAAGTACATTGCTACGGTCTATGCTGACGCGATGGATGCTGACTATAAGACCAACTCGCAGGCTTATGTCATCCGCAAGGGCATAGTAACCTCTAAGAGCGTTGTGAACCTCACAGCCGTGCCAGGAGGTGGCTATGCAATCAGCATTGTCGAAGCCACCGCCGCCGATCTCAAGGGCGTGAAATCATTGCCTAAAAAAGTTCAATAGTGATGACTTGGTAGAATAGCTTCTCAATATTACCTGCTGTTAGGGGGCGCGGTTGTGATAGCCGCGTCCTCTTTGTCTTAGTATGAGGGTCTAGTCATTCGTATTGGACTCTTAAGACAATAAACGGGGGAATAAAGCGGCGATAGAAATACATAAATCACTGAAAACCAATAACTTGAAAATAAATCTATTGGAGCTATCTGCTCCAATAAAAACAGACGAGTAAGTATCTGTATATCAGATAGTTACTCGTGTTTTGTGGAGCTGGAGGGGTTTGAACCCTCGTCCAAACGTGGAACTAATAAGTTTTCTACATGCTTAGTCCTGGCTTGATTTTCGACCGACAGCAGGTCCAGAACAACCAACTGGCGGCTTATCCTCTAAATTTCAGACTTGGCCCGAGGCTTGCCTTGTCCTATCGCCGATATTGCTAGCACCACCGTGTCAACCCGCCTCGGCGCGAGGGCAGTTGGGTGATGTCTCGTCACTGCCCCTTGGGCAATGATAAAGCCGAACTTACTGTTCTTCGGTTAGGCAGCGAGAGCGTAGTTGTTTTCGCCATTTAAAATTGTCAATGACTGAGATTTAAGAGCCTAGCCATTATCGCTCTGCATGCTTGCTTACCACCTCTACACGCTGTCAAAGCCAGTCAGCCCCAATAGTATGTATCCGTGTAAACGGCGTGCAAAGATACTACAATTTTTGTGCCAAGAGTTGGTTTAGGCGATCGTAGATGCGAAGGCATGCCCAGGCGTCGATGGCAGCATAGGACTGTTGCGCTTCGGTGAGTTGGGGCGCTTCCCAATTGGTGAGTTGCTGGGATTTGCTGATTTTTTGTCCGAAGAGTATGGCGTAGATCTTCTGCAGGCTCATGTCAGAGACTTGGTATTGCTTGACCATCTGCTGCAGTTCGATGAATCCGCGGGGCTGTATGGTGCTGTCGAGGCGGGCAATCTGGTGGAAATCGTCGGTGGTGGATAGGCCTACCTTGATGATGGTTTTGTCCTGGAGGTATTGTTTGAGTGGTGCGGGTATGCCGGTCTTGTTGAGGCGGAAGAGGAAGGCGTCGGTGTGGGTGGATAGTTGCAGCAGTGCGATGCTGTGCCGCTCGCCGCGATGAAAACTGGGTCGAGTCTCGGTGTCGAACCCGGCGATGGGATGCGTGCGCAGGGCGTTGACGGCGCTCTTGACTTGCGATATGGCGCTAATCACGTGGATGCGACCGGGAAAGGTGACCCGTGGCATCTCGTTGATGGTGGCTTTGTCAATTGAAATGGTGTGCATGACGGGTGCAAAGGTAGTGATTTTGCACGAGTGGTGCAAGACCTGTAGTGGTTTTTGGGCAGCACGCGGTCATCGTGTGGGTATCAGATGCGGTCGACTTGCTTGACACCCTTGACGCCTTGTATCTTCTTGATGAGGTCATCGAGCAGGCCGATGTCGCTGATGTTGACGCTGAGCAAGCCTTCGAACAGTCCGCCCTCGGCTTGGACGGAGATGCTTCGGAGCATGCAGTTGTCTGTCTTGTTGATTAGTGACGTGATAGATGAGACGATGCCGATGTCGTCGCGTCCCAGTACCTTAAGAGTGGCGACAA